>JBMNLI010000012.1:0-354834 GCA_050952645.1 Bdellovibrionota bacterium
TCACCATCTGTTCAATTTCCTAAAAGAATAAATTGTGGTTGTTCCATAGGTGGCAGATTATTCTTTTTTCGCCCTCTGTTGACTATCCATTTTGAAAGATCTAATACTACTTCTTCGTCCCTACGAACCAGATCTGTTAGAGGAAAGACTATCGGGTCTCTATCTTTTGTGCTTATTGGTACTGCAAGGCAATATTGAGTAGGGAATTTAGGCACAAATAATTCTCTTTGGTCGTTGTAGGCAATAGCAATTTTTCCTTTGAGATGCTTTAAAAGAATAAAAAACCTATAATCTTCCTCAATATAATATTCACAGCCAGGGCATAACCCTTCCATTCGGGCTATTAAACGCTCTTTTCCATCCTTGCCTTTTGAAAAAAAACAACAGTATCTCGTCTCACTTAAGCAAGTCCTTCTACCCATTGCTATACTTAAACAATTGCCACCGCACTCGGTAATCGTTCCAATGAACATTTGGTCGTCGCAGATTTTTTTAGCAGTCTCTATATTTATATCGGTCAAATCTAATGTTGGTTCTTCAAGCTCGAAAATACATCTTAGATAAAAATCAAAATCATAAGGTGTAGAAGTATCTGGCTTTTTAAAATATAAATTTAGGACTTTTTTGTGTGGTGGCACTACGTTGATCCTGAAATGTGCCTCTGTATATTCGATAATACTGAGAATTCTGTTTTTAAATTCGTCCTTATTACTTACTTCTAATACCAAGTTCTCCTGTTTATATCCTGGTGTTAATGCCTTGACACTATCTTTAGGAATTTCAGAGCATTCATGCCGACAGATAGAAAAGGCAAACACCCCTTTATTATTTTCTAATACTACAGGAGAAAGTTCTAAGCCTTCAAACGATAGCCAAGCTTGAATTTCCTTAAAACCAAACTTCTTGTTTTTTTCTATTAAGAGTAGGAGTTTATGCTCAGTCTTAGTCGGCCAATCGCCACCCCTAACTTCGCTCATCTCTAATCCCTTTCTTAAAAGGAGTTTTGTAATTGGAACCTTTCTTTAAAAACCAGCGCAGACAGTAGCGCTCGTCAAGGTTAATTTTAAGTCTGTAGTCTAGCAGAGATTTTAATTTTAGTCTAGTGCTTCCTTTCTTAAAATTTTCTGATTCCTAATTTTGCCCTATATAAAATTACGATAAATGATAAGAATTATTTAAAATATCGAGATAAAATCACTCTTAAAATTAGGTAAAGTTATCTTAACGTTTTTTAGGGTTTATTTTAAATTTAACAGTATAAAAAAATATAAAAAAAGATATTCGCTCATATTTTAGTGAAAATCAGTCAACTATTCGCTCATATTTTAGCAAAAAGAGATTGATTATTCGCTCATATTTTAGTAAACTCTATTAAAATTAAGTAGTTATATTAAAAACAGGTAAAATATGATATATTTAAAGCGTAAAATAGATGATTTCTTTCTCTCGTGGAAAAAAAATGAAGATAAAAAACCTTTAATAGTGCGTGGCGCACGTCAAGTAGGTAAAACTGAGTCTATTCTCCATTTCGCTAAAAAAAATTATAAAAATGTAGTATATATAAATTTTGTAGAATCTCCTTTTTATAAAAATATTCTATCAGATGGTTTTGCAGTAAAAGATATTATAAAAAATATTTCCTTGATAAATACAGAGTTCCGTTTTGAAAAAAATAAAACTATTATAATTTTCGATGAACTTCAAGAATTTCCCAATATTGCTACATCATTAAAATTTTTTATGTTAGATAAACGCTTCGATGTCATAGCTAGTGGGTCGATGCTTGGTCTAAATTATAAATCAATCGAGAGCAATAGTGTTGGATTTAAAATTGATTACGAAATGCATTCTTTAGATTTCGAAGAATTTCTTTGGGCAGTGGGATACGAGCAAGAAAACTATATCGTATTGTTAGAAAAAATGAAAAAAATTATTCCTTTGAATGAAGTTGAATTAAAAGTTTTTTCAAACTTGTTTTTAGATTTTTGTGTCATAGGTGGTATGCCTGCTATCGTAAAAGAATATGTGGCTAAAAAAACTTTTGAAGGAATTTTAGATATGCAAAGACAGCTAGTGCGTGATTACAAAGAAGACATTAGAAAATATGCACTAGGTATAGAACAAGCTAAAATTATAAATGTTTTCAATCAAATTCCAGTGCAGTTATCAAAAGAAAATAAAAAATTCCAGATTTCAAAAGTAGCAAAGGGTGCAAAGTTTAAAGATTATTCGGGTTGTATAGAGAGGCTTAAAGATGCAGGAATTGTTAATGTTTGTTATTGCCTTAATTATCTAGAGTTTCCTCTTAAAGGGAATTTCGATATAAACAAATATAAAATATATTTTGCAGATACTGGCTTGCTTGTAGCATCGCTCGATGATGAAACTCAAGAAAACTTAAGAGTAAATAAGAATTTGCACATATATAAAGGAGCTTTCTTTGAAAATATAATTGCTGAATCGTTAGTAAAACAAGGCTATGAGCTTTATTACTACAAACGAGATAATTCAACATTAGAAAATGATTTTTTCGTAAGAACTTCAAAAGATTTGATACCAATTGAGGTTAAAGCTAAAAATAATAAAGCAAAATCACTAACAGAGTTAATAACTAGTGAGCGATATCCTGCTATTAAATATGGTATTAAATTTATCGATGGTAATATCGGTTTCTCAAATAATATATGGACTTTTCCTTATTTTTGTAGCTTTTTACTAAAAAGATATTTAAGCTCTAGTCCCCCTTCCTAGTTAATAGTGTTTTTTTAGATCTTATAAAATTAGATAAAGAATTTTAAAAAATATCTAAAAATAACTACATTGAAAAAAATATCTTTATAAGTGATAATATTACTAATAGAGTTCTTATGTTAAAGCTCTTCTTAAATAAATCCTATTGCTACAAAAAATATACTGTAAAATTTAGTGTTTTTAGCAAAAAACGATAAAACTTAAGCTTCCATGCTACTAGCAATATATTTTAAATATATTATTAATTTATATACATATTAAAAGTATATTATTAAAAGTATATCAAAAGTATATATAGTGGCAAGTAATCGCTAATGCATAAAAAAATTTTAAAAGTTTTTTTATTGTCTAGAAAAGCTAATCTAAAAAAGGTAGCGACGAAAACTCGTAGCAAAAAAATTTATGCAAAAAAATTTACGCAAAAAGATTTATTTTAAAAGTGCTTTTTTAATAGAGTAAAAAAATTTTTTTTAATTTGTATAGTTTTAAATATGGCAGTAATAAAATCATCGATAGAAAAAGAATCACAAGATAGATACTTAACTTACGCTCTAAGTGTAGTTTCAAGTAGAGCACTCCCAGATGTGCGAGACGGACTTAAACCAGTTCAAAGAAGAATCCTATATGCGATGTATAAAAACCTTAATTTAAAACCTACTACTTCTTACAGAAAATCTGCATCCGTTGTAGGTGAGGTTTTAGGTAATTATCATCCTCATAGCGATACCGCTTGCTATGAGGCTATGGTAAGAATGGCTCAAGATTTTTCTTTACGATATCCAATCGTCGATGGGCAAGGAAATTTTGGATCATTAGATGGAGATTCTCCTGCGGCTTATAGATATACTGAGGCAAGACTTAAGGCTTTTGCTCTAGAGGTAATAGGTGAGATCGATGAAGAAACAGTCGAGTTTAAAGATAACTTTGACGGAAGACTAAAAGAACCTCAAGTGTTTCCTAGTAGAGTGCCTAATCTTTTAGTAAACGGCGCTTCTGGTATAGCAGTCGGAATGGCTACAAATATTCCTCCTCATAATTTAAAAAATGTTATATCCGCTCTTATCGGACTTTTAGAAGATAGCGAAATTACAAACTCTAAATTAGTAAGCTTAATAAAAGCCCCAGACTTTCCTACTAGTTGCACAATCCTAAACTCTAAAAATGAACTAGATGAGATTTATAGTAGCGGAAAAGGTGCAATAAGAATGCGTGGCGACTGGGTAGCAGAACAGGGGGGAAGAGGAAAAAACTTTATCATTATAACATCTATTCCTTATGGCGTTAACAAGTCGCAACTTATAGAAAAAATAGCATCGCTAATTACAGATAAAAAACTTCCGCAAGTAGTAGACATTCGAGATGAGTCTACGAGCGATGTTAGAATAGTTTTAGAATTAGCTCAAGGTGCCGATGCAGAGGTTGCAATGGCTTTTATATACAAAAATACGCCTTTAGAAAGCAATTTTAATGTTAATTTAACCGCTCTAGTGCCTAGCAAAGGGATAAGCTTAAAGCCTCAAGTGTTATCTTTAAAAGAATGTCTTCAATATTTTCTAGAGTTTAGAGTAGATGTAACTAAAAGAAAATTAACTTTTGAAAAAAAACAGCTCGAAGCTAGGGTGCATATTTTAGAAGCACTAGCTAAAATTTTTGATGCTTTAGATGAAGCTATAAAAATAGTTAGAAAAAGTTTAGGAAGAGTAGATGCCGCTGAAAAATTAAGAGTACGCTTTAGTCTTACCGAGGTTCAATCGTTTGCAGTAGTCGATATGAAAATATATCAATTATCAAAAACGAATATCGAAGAGGTTAGAGAAGAGTTAAAAGCGAAATTAAAACGTATAAAAGAAATCGATGCGTTATTAAAAAGTGAAAAAGCTATTTTTAATATCATAAAAGAAGACTTAGAAAGTGTATCAAAGAATTCGGTGATGCTAGAAAGAGTAAGCTTATAAAAGATTGGCAAGACCAAATAGTAGAGTTCGATAAGAGTGAATATTTAGTAAAAGAAGATATCTACGCTATTATCACTAAAGATGGCTGGATAAAAAGAATTAGACAAAACAATGAGCTTTCTTCTACAAGGCTAAGAGATGGAGATAGCATTTTTAAAGCTTTTCCAATAAATACGTTAGATAATGTAGTGTTTATCACTAATTTAGGAAGCGTCTATTCTCTTAACGCTTCAGAGTTCCCGTCTTCTAGTGGCTACGGCTCACCAATTCAAAAGATTTTAAAATTTAAAGATGGCGAGATCATAGTTGAGGCGTTCTTCCTTAAAAATTCCGAAGAAGAACAAGTCGATTTGTTAAATTTTGTTGATGATAATAAAATGGATGAGATAAAAAATAATGAAAGTGTAATTTTAATTACGAAAAAAGGCATGGGAGTAGGATACTGCTTAGGAGATCTTACAAATATTAAAAAAAGCGGAAGACGTATAATGAAAGTTAAAGATGATGATGAGTTAAGAGTAGTAGTAAAGTTTGATAAAAATTTAGCTATGTTTACTAGCGATGCATCCGCTTTATCGATAAAAACAAAACAAATCCCACTAAAAGAAAACCCCGTAGTTGGAGTTATCTTAATGAGTGTTAGAGATGAGGAAGAACTCGTAGCGGCGATAAGCTATGAAGGAGATGAAGCTTAATTGTTTTAAGCGATAAAGGAAAAGAGGTCGTTGTAGATACCTCTTCTATCGTAAAGGGAAAAAGAGGCTTAAAAGGAAATAAGATTTTATCAAAAGCTAGATTAGTAAATGTTAATCTTGCAAGATAAAAAAATAAAAAATAAAAAATAAAAAAATAGTTTTTTAAAAGCCATTTTCAAAATGTAAGGAACTAAAAATTTTTAAAGTTAAATAAGGAAGTATTTATATTATGGTAAATAGTAATTCATATAATGCAGCAGATATCGAGGTTTTAGAAGGGTTAGAACCCGTTAGAAAACGCCCTAGCATGTATATAGGAGGCACGGATAAGACGGGGCTTCACCATTTAGTTAAAGAGATAGTAGATAACTCCGTAGATGAGGCGATGAATGGCTATGCAGATAAAATAGTTATAACGCTTCATAAGGATTTAGAAAGTATTTCAGTAAAAGATAATGGGCGTGGAATTCCAGTCGATAATCACCCTAAATTTAAAAAGCCTGCGTTAGAGTTGATCTTTACTACGCTTCATGCAGGAGGAAAATTTTCGGATAAAAACTATTTATCTGCTGGAGGTCTTCACGGAGTTGGGGGAGCTGTGGTAAATGCACTTTCTTTAGAAATGCTCGTCGCCGTTAAAAGAGATGGCTACACATGGACACAAGAATATAAAAAAGGAAAAGTGGTTTCACCATTACGAAAAGGAACAAAGACTAGAGGCACGGGAACGACAGTATTTTTTAGACCCGACAGCGAAATATTCCCTTCGACTAAATTTGATGTAGAGAAGATAAAAGAGATTGCCAAAGAGAAAGCATTTTTAAATCAAGGATTAAAAATAATATTTAAAAATGAAAGCGACGATGAAGAGTTTACGTTTTTTTACGAGGAGGGGATAAAGTCTTATTTAACGGAGCTTTTAGGAGAGCTTAAACTCCAATCTGTCGTAGGAGAGGATTTTTATCTAGAAAAGCAAGATGGAATAAAAATTGAAACGGCTTTTACTTGGACTGAAGACACGAGTGAGGTAATAAAATCTTACGTAAATGGTATAAACACTCTTGATGGTGGAACGCATGTAGAGGGGTTTAAGTCGGGACTTGCTAAAGCTATAAGAAATTATATAAATGTTCACGATTTAAATTCAAAAGGACCAAAGCTATCCTCGGAAGATATGCGAGAGGGGCTAGTCGCTATTTTATCGATAAATATACCTAGTAGAGTAAGTGAGCTTCAATTCCAAGGGCAAACTAAAGATAAATTAAACAATGTTGAGGTTATAGCTCCCATAGATACGCTTTTAAAAAGTTTTGAAAATGTGCTTAATGCAAACCCTCAAACTGCTGGAAAAATCATAGAAAGAATAGTGCTTGCCGCTAGAGCTAGAGCAGCCGCTAGGAGTGCTTCGCAGAGTGTAAATAGAAAAAGCGCACTAAGCTATAGGTTAAATTTGCCAGGAAAACTTACGGACTGCACATCGAATAATCCAGATAAATCTGAGCTTTTTATCGTAGAGGGAGATTCGGCAGGGGGAAGCGCTAAACAGGGAAGAGATAGAAAAACGCAAGCAGTTTTTCCGCTTAGGGGTAAAATTTTAAACTCGTTATCTATATCACTAGATAAAATTAAGGATAATAAAGAGCTAAGCGATTTAGCGCTAGCTATTGGAGCTGGTATTGGAGATAAGTTTAGAGTAGAAAAAGTGCGTTATGGCAAAGTAATTATTTTAACTGATGCCGATGCCGATGGAATGCATATAGCAACGCTTTTAATGGCTTTTTTCTTTCGTTTTATGCGTCCTTTAATAGAGAAAGGACATTTATATTTAGGGCTTTCTCCTTTGTATAGAGTGCGTGTAGGTGGGGGAGCAAAGTGCGAAGACTACTGGGCTTTTTCAGACGAGGAGCGTGACAGGCTTATAAAAAAGTTTAGTAATAAAAAATATATGATCACTCGTTTTAAGGGTTTAGGAGAAATGAATCCTAGCACTCTTTGGGAAACTACTTTAGACCCAGCGCATAGAACGATTTTAAAAATTACTATCGACGATGTAAAAGAAGCAGCTAAAATGTTAGAAAAATTATTTGGAAAAGATGCTAAGGATAGATACGAAATGATTTGTGATAATGCTTATAGACTAGAGGCAGATTTAATGTAAAAGATTTTTAAAGTCAATTTATTTTATGCAAATTCCTTTAAAGTCAATTTCCTTTTGGTGGGGGAGTGATACTAATTTTAATGTCTATAATAACCCACCTTTAAACGTCAAAGAACAAAATAATTTTATCAATTTACATTAGAAGATAGTTTAACCCACTCAAAACGTGAAGAGCCAAAAAATTGTGTTTTCCACTTTGGGCATTCTTTTTTAAAATTTTCGATATTCATTTATAGAGTGTTTTTTATTTTAAAAAAGGAGACTGTAAAATGAATGAAATAAATGGAAATTTAAATTATAATTATGGAAACTACGCAGGTGGATATAATTATAAAAACTATGATAATGGGTATAGTTATGGAAACTATCCAAGCTTAGGTTATCAAAATATAGGTTATCAAAATCAAAGTGATGTAGGTAGCTACTTAAAGCCTATTTCTTCTTCTAAAGCAAATGAAAGTTGGTTAAATAAAGTAAGAGATGGTGCGATTATTGGTGGGCTTACTGGCGTATCATCAAGAATATGGAATGCAACTTCAGCTCTAACTACTAATTTTAGTAGAGGGCTCTCTAGAGTTTCGGGTTTTCTTGGTGGTGTTGTTGGTTTTCTTTCCGTATGTAGAGATGCTGAAAGCGCTATGAAAGACGACAGAGAAAAAGGAAGAGACTTTAGGTCTATTAATGATGGCACTTTCCTAAGAGAATTGATAACTTCTAGTGCAAGAAATGGAGCTGCGGCAAGTTGTGGCGCAATAGCTGGAATTGGAACGGCTCTAACTGGCGTTGGAGCTTTTGCTAGTGCTGGAGTTGGAGCGGCTGCTGGTAGTGCTTGTTATTATGTAGCTGATAAATTAGTCAGTGAGTATTTGGATGAAAAATACCCTAGAACGGAAAATTATATAAATTAAAAAAATGCTTCTTTACGCCTTTTAAGGTGGTTTAAAATGACTAAATAAAATTTCCCTAAGCTATATTAAGAAACGTGTAAAGAGCAAAAAAAAAAGCGTACAGGGCTAAAAACAAAAAAATAAGCCTTTAAAATTTATGGTGAAAGTTTCTTAAAGACATTTCTCAAAATTTCAAAAGGCTTACTTATTTTTAGCCTTCTACGCTTTAATGTTTGTAAAAGAAAGTTTATAAAAAAAATGGTTCTTCATGTTTTAGGTGGGTTAGAAAAATTGTTTTTGGGCTTTGTCGATAAGTGATGCTAGTTTTTAGATCTAAAACCCACTTTTAAACGTGAAGAACTAAAAAAGTGATAAAAGTTTTTTTATAACAAGCCTTAAGCTAAAGCGATCTAAATTGAAGCAATCTAGATTAAGGCGAGCTAGGCTAAAGCGATAAAGCATAGTAATAAAAAACTAATCGCCTTTAGTTAAACTATTTAACTTTATTGCTAAACGACTAACTCTTCTAGATGCGTTCTTCTTATGGTAAACGCCTTTAGTTGCTGCGCTTGCTAACCTTTTTTCTGCAATTATAAAGTATTCTCTTGCTCTTTCGATATCATTCTCTTCTATCGCTTTGTTTACATTCTTTACAGCAGTTCTGCAAGCAGACTTTACTAATCTATTACGAAGCCTCTTTTTTAAATTTTGTCTTAAACGCTTTTCAGCAGATTTATGATTTGGCATCTTTTCTTTGACCCTTTAAATATAAAAATAAATATTAAAAATTTTTCAATGCTTAATTTAAATACACAATTTAATTAGTTTAGCAAAAACTATCTCTCTTTGCAATAGCTTTGGGGGAGTAAAAATATTGTGAAAATACTACTTTTTTATGGTTCTTCACGTTTTGGGTGGCCCCGAGAGAAGCAAAACGCCATTTTGTTTAATTGAGTTTTTGTGAAAGTTATCCACAGCCTGACAGCTTGACCTTTAGCTTTTAATTACTAGGTCAAGTTATCAGTTATGGATAACTTTTCTTAACAACTCTAATGTTTATTTTTCCCAATAAAATTAACTATTATTTTAATAAAATAACAACAGTTTTATAAAATAATTTTGGAAATTCACATTATAAAAAAGACTCCAACCCACTCAAAACGTGAAGAGCCTTTTTTATCTGTTTTCTACTTACTTTTTTTAGACTTAGTAAGCTTTAATTTTAATCTTGCTAAATCAAAGTCCTCTGTAAACTCTTCTAATTCCTTGCTTTCTTTACAATGCTTCTTATACGTTCTAAGTATACTGCTTGAAGGAAGCTTTAGCACAATTGAACAAGCATTGTTTTTATGTAGATACAATTTTCCTTGTAAACCTTTTATATTTACCTTTTTTTCAAAATATATTGGTATATGCGGTGGCATAAGCTTATTTACAGTATCATTTAATCCGAAATCTATCTCATTTGCGATTTTAGGGTGGGGAACGTATATGCTTATCTTTAATTTCTCTTGATTTTTATTAACGTACGTTCCTTTGTAAGTGATAAATAGCTCTTGCTTATCTACGGTGCTACTAAAAGAGTTTGATTTTCTATAAAAATTACTTCCTCCTTCTCCTACCCAAGCAAATAAAGCTTTTGAGCCACCTTTTTCAGTAAAAAGTGTTTTTAAATTTGGATTATCATCAAACCAAGCAGGGTCGTCTAAAAATTTACTCGCTCTTATATCTTTAGCCTTATCTCTTATATCGCCTAAAGGACTGCTAGCAAACGCATTTAAAGTAAGACAAGATGATAAAAC
The DNA here is from genome assembly GCA_050952645.1 of Bdellovibrionota bacterium. Classification (GTDB taxonomy): domain Bacteria; phylum Bdellovibrionota_C; class UBA2361; order UBA2361; family CAKMMH01; genus CAKMMH01. The sequence continues at coordinate 10,249 of JBMNLI010000012.1, forward strand.
TAAGTAAGTAAATAAATAAATAAAAATGTTAAATATTATATTATTTATCGCTAGATTATTTATCGATATATTATTGCTTGATATTTTATCTATTATTTTATTCATTCTTTTATTCATTCTTTTATTCATTATTCTTTACTCCATATAAAAATATCTCCTATTCTAGAGTATAGTAAAAAATTATTTTCAATTAAAAAGTTTTTTAATTCTATTTTATATAATGTATTACCAAAGTTATAAACGACAATCCCCACATTGTGATTAGCAATGTCTTCTAAAATATCTTTTTTCATTTTTGTGTTGTATTTTCTTGATATTTCAATAGGCACTCTTACTAAAAAAGGATTTTCAGTCCCTGGTAAAAGTTTATGCTTGCTACCTAGTGAATGCCCAGGCCAGATGGATAATAAATAAGCTTTCGTATCTAATTTATTTATATGCTCATTTATTTTTTCAATGGCATGTATGCTCCAAATTTCAGGATTTTGCCCAGATATTCCAATCACATTATGTGCAGTTAGAGTGTTTGCTTTTAATACACTCGGATAATAAAACGCATTTGTGCTAATAAACATTAAAGCTATAAGCGATTTTAAAAAAATATTATTAAGGGATTTTATAAAATCAACGCTCATAACAGTAATAAAAATTATAATGCAAGATTGGTATTGTAGATAAGTAGGAGTTGGAATTAAATTTAAAATTAAAATGTATAACGTATATAAAATTGGAAAATATATATTTTTTTTCTTTAGCATAAAAAAGAAATAACAAACTCCCCAAAGTATAGGTATAAAATAAGTTATAAACATTTGTTTTTTTATCACTTGATTAGAAGGAGAAAGCCCTAGTATTTTCGATAGCGAAGATGCTTTTCTTAATAAAGTTTTTTCTATTAAGTCTTGGCTTCTAACTAGATGATAGCCAAAATTATTAAAAATAAAAATTTCTTGAGATAAAATAAAATAATAAATGGCAGGTAAGAGCGCTAAAATGCTTCCTGCCGTAAAATATGCAAAATCTTTTTTGCTAAGTCTTCCTTGCTTTACGTAAATGTGAAAAAAAATTAAAGGAAACAATGAAGCGAAGTGAAGCCTAGTTAAAGTAAGTAATCCAAATAAAACACCTATAACGAAAATTTTCTTAGTATTGTTTTTTGTATTTTTTTTATGGGGGCTTAAATAAGATTCTATTAAAATAAAAATAGCTAGCAAGAAAAGATTTACTAACGCATAACTTTTAATAACTGTAAGCCATGAGAAAGCCATCGGGTGAATAGCAAATAAGATTAGTGATAGTTTTGCTAGCTGCAAAGAAGAATTTTTCTTAATATGAAAAAACAAAAGGCTACCAGTAAGAAAATATATTATGCCCGTTATGCCTCTAGCTACATACCAAGAAACTCCGAACATTTTCATACAAAACGCATAAAATAATGCTGTAAATGGCATTTGTGGAAAGAAAAAATCTTTATATAAAATTTTATTTTTAAGTAAAAGTTCACTCGCTATTATGTAAAATCCTTCATCCCTAGCTATTAGACGGTTTAAAGAAATAAATATGCAATGCGCAAAGAATAAGAATAAAGATAAAAGAGTAATATTTAGTGTAAAATTTTTTCGGGTCTTAAACATAAAAGTTATTATATTTATTAAAGCTATAATTGCAAGATTAGTTTGTAATGTTTGCCTTTTCTTTCTTGCTTTTTTGTTTTAGTTTTTTTCTCGTTTTTCCTAGTTTCTTCTTTCTTTACTCTTTCTTTCTTCTTTGTTTCTTTCTTTCTCTTGTTTCTCTTGTTTCTTTTTCTAGTTTTTTCTTTTTTCTTATTTTTTTCTTTCTCGTTTTTTTTCTTCGTTTTTTCTTTACAAAATAAATCGCAAAATAGATATGCTTTTAACTAGAAGATTTAACTTAAGAAAATGCCTTTTGTAAAAGCCATATTTTATGCATTTTTAAAGAATTATTATGTAATACTCCTTTGCTAAAATTAGCTAAATAATGTATCATAATAAGAGTTTTTGTTGGAGTTTATTTTTATGAATGATACTGTAATACCTAATATGTCGCACGACAATAATTTCGTTGAAAATCCTTATAGTTCTAGCCAAATAAAAGTACTTGAAGGTTTAGAGGCCGTAAGAAAAAGACCTAGTATGTATATAGGAGATACTTTTGTAAGGGGCTATCACCATTTAGTTTATGAAGTTTTAGATAACTCAATCGATGAGTCGCTAGCTGGCTATTGTGATAAAATAATAGTTACTTTAAATTTAGATGGCTCCGTAACTGTCGAAGATAACGGGCGTGGTATTCCAACTAGTATTCATCCGACAGAGGGCGTAAGTGGCGTAGAGGTAGTAATGACTAAACTTCACGCTGGTGGTAAGTTTGAAAAAGATGTTTATAAAGTTTCAGGTGGACTTCATGGAGTGGGGGTGTCCGTAGTTAATGCACTTTCAGAGTTTCTAATAGTCGAGGTTAAGCAAAATGGTAAAGTTTATTCCATGGAGTTTAGAAAGGGTGAGGCAGTAGAAAGTTTAAAAGAAATTGGAACGACCGATGGCACGGGAACTAAAATTACCTTTTATCCAGACCATACTATTTTTAAAGAAGTGATGTCTTTTAGTTACGATATTTTAGCAAATAGAATTAGAGAGCTTGCATACTTAAATGCAGGTCTATCGATAACTATCATGGATACTAGAAACGATAAAAAAGAGGTTTTCCATTATGACGGTGGAATAAAAAGTTTTGTAGAGCATGTAAACAAGTCGAAGAATCCACTTTTCCCACAAATAATTTATTTTCAAGATGAAAAAGATGATATGGTTGTAGAGGTTGCTATGCAATACAATCATGAGTTTCAAGAAAATGTTTTTACTTACGTTAATAACATAAATACTACGGAAGGAGGAACGCATCTAATCGGTTTTAAATCTGCACTTACAAAAACTTTGAATTTTTATGGTCAAAAAAATAATCTTTTAAAAACTGAAAAAGAGATGCTTCAAGGAGATGATACAAGGGAGGGGCTTACAGTAGTGATAAGTGTAAAGATCCCAAACCCACAATTTGAGGGGCAAACTAAAACTAAGCTTGGAAATAGCGAGGTTAAAGGTTTTGTTGAGGGGATAGTAAATAGCAAATTAACTACATTTTTAGAAGAAAATCCAAATATAGGAAGGCTTATAATAAATAAATCGTTAGAAGCCTCAAGAGCTAGAGAAGCTGCAAGAAAAGCAAGAGAGCTATCTAGAAAAAAAGGTGCACTCGATGCAGCTTCGCTTCCTGGGAAACTTGCAGATTGTCAAGAGGATAACCCAGAGTTAGCCGAGGTGTTTTTAGTCGAGGGACTTTCCGCTGGAGGTTCTGCAAAGCAAGCAAGAGAAAGAAAATATCAAGCCATACTTCCTCTAAGAGGTAAAATTTTAAACGTAGAAAAAGCTAGGATCGATAGAATGCTTTCCTCAGATGAAATAAAAGTAATGGTAACTGCTTTTGGAACGGGAATTGGTTCGGAAAATTTTGAGATAGGTAAATTAAGGTATCACAAGATTATAATAATGGCGGATGCTGATGTTGATGGAAGCCATATTAGGACGCTTTTGCTAACATTTTTTTATAGACAAATGTATGAAGTGGTAGCAAGGGGATATTTATATATCGCTCAGCCTCCACTTTATAAAGTTAAGAAAGCGAAGTTTGAAAAATATTTAAAAGATGATAACGAGCTTGAAGATTTTATTATTACTAATGGCACGAGAGGTGTCGATGTAGTATCGAGTGATAATATTAAAACTGAAGGTGGAAAGTTAAATAATATTATTTTAAATCTAGAGAGAGCAGAGAAAATTTTGTTTGAGTTTACGCTTGAAAGATATGATAAGCGAGTGCTTATATCATTTTTAAAAGGCTCAAATACGGACGCCGTAATTTTTAAGGATAGGGCACTTTTAGAAGTGCAAGCTAATGAATTAAAGAACTCTTTAGCACAAAAAATATCTTCTCAATTTACAGTGGAGATAGTGGAAAATAAAACTAATGAAGATGTAGAACTTGCGATAAAAGTAACTACTAGGGTAGATGGTTTAGAGCGAGTGACGCTTCTAAATAGCGAGCTTTTGCAAAGGGCGAATTTTCAAAAATTAAAAACCTTGATAAGCGAAGTTTCAAAGATTGGAAAAGCACCTTACACTATCGTTAATGCTGAGGATAGCTCTTCAAAGGAAGTAGTAGAAGATGCTTGGGAGTTAGCTGAAAGGATAGATGCAAATGGCAGAAAGGGCTTTACGATTACTAGATATAAAGGTCTTGGGGAGATGAACCCAGAGCAGCTTTGGGAAACTACGATGGATCCCGAGAAAAGAACGCTTTTGCAAGTAAGAGTAGAAGATGCGATTAGAGCGGATGAAATCTTTACGGTTCTTATGGGAGATGAGGTAGAGCCTAGAAGAAAATTTATTGAAGAGAATGCATTGAATGTTAAGAATCTAGATATTTAATCATGAACAAAAAAATTAAAGGTGATAGAAAAAATTTAAAAGAGTTTACTTTTATAGATCTATTTGCTGGAATTGGTGGGATTAGGCTTGGATTTGAAGCGGTCGGTGGACGCTGTGTTTTTAGTTCAGAGTGGGATAAATTCGCCGTGCAAACTTATAAGGCAAATTTTTTTGATAAAGAAGTGCATGGAGATATTACGAAAATTAGTGAAAAAGATATTCCTCCTTTCGATATTTTGTGTGCAGGTTTTCCGTGTCAGCCGTTTTCGCAGGCTGGACTCAAAAAAGGACTTTTAGATACGCGCGGAACTCTGTTTTTTGATATTGCTAGGATAGTTGAATATCATCGACCGAAGGTTGTTTTTTTAGAAAATGTCAAGAGATTTAAAACGCATGATGCTGGTAATACTTTTTTAGTAGTTAAAAATGTTTTACAAGAGTTAGGATATAGCGTTTATGATAAAGTTCTTAATGCAAAAGATTTTGCACTTCCACAAAATAGGGAGCGAATTTTTATAGTAGCATTTTTGGGAAAGACTGAATTTAATTTTCCGCTTCCTTACAATACTAAAACTCGTCTAGGTGATATTTTAGAGAGAGATGTTTTAGATAAATATACTTTATCAGATGCTCTCTGGGCTGGACATCAAGCTAGAAAAGAAAAAAATTTAAAAAAAGGATATGGGTTCGGGTATTCTATGTTTAATGAAGATAGCGTTTATACTAGCACTATTTCTGCTCGGTATTATAAAGATGGCTCCGAGATCTTGATTGAACAAAAAGGAAAAAACCCAAGAAAACTAACTCCTCGTGAAGCAGCTAGACTTCAAGGATTTCCCGACACTTTTAAAATTCCTGTAAGTGATAATCAAGCTTATAAGCAATTTGGAAATAGCGTAGCGGTTAATGTTATTAAGGCACTAGCAAAAGAAATCGTTCTAGGAATGGAGAAATTAGAATTAAGAAAGAAAGAAAATTTAAAAAGTATAAATTTAGAAAGTATAAAAAACGAGGCTATAAAAAAGGCATGTTAAATGAAGCTAAAAAATTTAAAAATAGATGAGCAAAAACAAAAAATAAATTTTATATTCTATGTTTTTTTAAAAGAGTTTAATACTTCTTTTTCGATAAAAGAAATAAAGCAGGTCTTGGAAATTTATGAAACATATAAGTGTAATTCGAAAAGCTATAAAAGTTTTTTACAAGTATTAGAAGTTAAAGTTTTGAGTAAAAAAAAATTAGTAGCAAAAGAAAATGTTGTTGCTTTGCTAAAATATATTGATAGTGATGTAATTTTAAAATTATTCATATTCACATTAAAATTACTAATTATAAAACCGATGCTTTTACAAGAAATAGAGTTAGCTTCGATGTTTACAAAATTGATAAAAAGTGAGAATATTCATCCATTATCTTTAGCATACGATAGATTAGGGAAAATGAATGCGTATCATACGAGAGTTAACGGAGCTTTAATAAGTTTAATTTTCTTTCATTATATTGAAAATAAAAAAAATTTTTTGCTAGATGTAAACACAAAGTACATGGAAGAATTATCAAAAGATTATGATTTATTAAAACAAAAAGGGATTGAAGGAAATGAGATTTTTTCTATTATGTTTTCAGAATCTATAAATCAACATATTACATCTACTGCTGGGAGTAAATATGAAGAGAGAATATTAAATTTATTGATTAGTATAGGCATCGATAAAGATAATATAAAAAAAATGCATGACAAAACTGATAAATCAACAGAGTATGATTTCTTTTTTAAGATTGATAATAAAACTTTTGGGATTAGTGCCAAACGAACTTTAAGAGAAAGGTATAAGCAATTTTTAAAAACATCATATATGACACCAGTTGATGTATTAGTGGAGATTACTCTTGGTTTAGATTTGTCTTTTGAAAAAGCGAAAACTATTACATCACAAGATGTATATATTTTTATTGCTGATGAGGTATATAATTCCAGAGAAGACCTAAGAAGTCTAAAAGGCGTTTTGCCTACAACACAAATATCGCTTAAGACTTTCAAAAGTTTAGGAAGGGCGAAGAAGTAACTCTTCTCTCTATCTATCATACTGCAATTTTTTTCTTAATCTTCCAAGTCTAGTAGATGGCCCTTTGCTTCGCTCGATGCAAAGTCTTGTAAGGACATTTAAAAGTTCTTCGTCGCTGCCTTTAACAAAAGTATGAGCAAGGTTAACGGCGCTATTAAGATTTGCTAAATATTTTGGAATCTCATATTTAGCAGTTTCAAATTGTTTAGATTGCCTTAAGATGCTAGCCATATTATCTGTGCTTGCCATCATTATAGCAGCTAGTGCTTCATTTCTATCATTAGCTTGTAGCACAAAACTATTAATAGGCTCGCCTTTAGTCGCCGTAGTAATAGAGTTATCTACGCCTTCTATCGTAAAAGGTTTTACTAAAAAACCTCTTGCACCATTTATTAGCATATCGAACACTCTATCGATTTCAGGTTCCGATGAGCAAGCGATGGCGATAACGTTATTTTCAAGTTCTAGTAGTTTTTTCATAAACGCTTCTATCGGCATATTAGTTTCTTTAATATTAAAGAAAACATGGGTAAAATGACGTTGCTCAATTTTTTCTAGTGAGGCTAGATGATTAGGAGAGTCGCTTATATTAAAAAAACCTATAGTTTGCAAGGCATGCTTTAGGTTATTTCTTTCTGCAGCATCTTGTTCTACAATAAGAATGGTTGCGTTAGTTTTTTCTTGATTAGTTATTTTTAATTCTGTTTCAAGCATATTTTTTTTTAAAAATTATTAAAAATATTACTGTAAAAAACTATGTGGCGTAACTTTCGGAAAAATTTGTAATTTTCTTTAGGATTTGCATTCAAAATGATTTTAAAAATTGGATTTTTAGGAGATATAGTAGGAAAAAGCGGTAGAAATTTTGTTAAAACGAGTATCGAGAGCATAAAAAAAGAATATTCTTTAGACGTTCTTATCGCTAATGCTGAAAATGCTTCGGGAGGAACGGGGCTAGGAGCAAAGGAAGCGTTAGAGCTACATTTAGCAGGGATAGATTTAATTTCGCTAGGAGACCATAGCTTTAGTAATAATACGCTTTTAAGCTTTATAAATTCAAGGGACAACACATTTTGTATAACTCCTTGTAATTACGAAGATAATAAGGCAAAAAAAGAGTATATAGTTTATAATTTTAATGGTGTAAACATAGTCTTATTTTCAATGTTAGGTGCTGTGTTTATTCAAGAAAAAATAGAAAACCCTTTTTTAAAAGTCGATAAGGTTTTAGAAGATATAAATAAGAATGTGCCTAACAATATAATAATTCTTGATTTTCATGCAGAGGCGACATCTGAAAAAATGGCTATGGGATATTTCGTAGACTCTAAAATCTCCGCATTTTTTGGCACTCATACGCACGTTCAAACTAACGATGCAAAAATTTTGCAAGGGGGCATTGGGTATATTACCGATGTTGGGATGTGTGGTCCTAGAAATGGCGTTATAGGTATGGATATTTCTTATTCTTTAGAAAGACTTACTGGAAAAAGAAAAAAAGGCTATAAATTAGCGCGTGGCGAAAGCAAGATAAATGGCGTAGTAGTTTTAATAGATACGAAAACTAAAAAAACTAAGGAAATCAAAAGTTTTAAGTTATTTGAATAATTTTTTTATCTCAAAATATTTTAATTTTTATTTTAATTTAGTCTTTAAAATTCTACTTTCAATTATACTTTTAAATCTACTTTTAAATTTTGTAATTAACTATTTTCGTAAATATTCTTTAAATTTTTAATTTTTTTGAATACTTTTAAGTATTTTTGGCTTCTTATACTTTAGAAAGTTTTTAGTTTTTGCCGACAGTTATTATAGTTTTTTATAACTATCAAGAAAAATTTTATTTGGAGAATAATTATTTGGAGAATAAAATGAAAAAAGTATTTATAATGGTATTTACAATTAGTTTAGTTTGCTTAGTTTCAGTTTCTAGCGCTCAAGATAGATTACCTGCCGATAATGGTATTGCAAAATATCATACTGAACCAAGATATAGGGAAAGTGAGTCTCATCCGTTAAGAATAGTAGCTTACGTAGTTCACCCTCTCGGCTGGGCACTTAGAGAGGGGATAATTAGACCTATCGATTATTTAATATCTTCAAATGAAACTACTAAAAGTATTTTTGGATATAGAGAGCCTTATAGTTTTAGAAAAGAGGCTGGTTGTTTTAGCGCACATACAGATTTTTCAGATTGTAGAAAGTATGCGCCTTATAATTACAATAAGGGGTCTTTTATTACTTTAGCTCATAATGATGAACATGATAAAATATATGCAGATGCTAGCGATGCATTTGGTGCTAATACTTGCTTAGATGGTAATTGCAACAATTTAAGAGGGAATCTAAGAGAGGTTTATATGCCCGATGTAAATTTTGATTTTGATAAAAAAGAGCTTAATACCTTAGGAAAGGGGAAAGCTAGAGTGATAGCAAATATGTTAAAAGAAAAACTTGGTGTAAATGTCGTGTTAAGCGGTCATGCTGATTACATAGGCTCAGACACTTATAATCAAAAACTTGGATTAGATAGAGCAAAAGCTTTAAAAGATGAGTTAGTTTCTTTAGGCGTTCCGTCGGATAGAATTTCAACCGTAAGCTTTGGAAAAGAGCGCCCAGTGTTAGGCGAAAAAGACGCTCCTGCAAGAGCTGTAAATAGAAGAGTAGAGGTTAGCTTTTAGGTTGTTGTTTAAATAATTAAGTTTTTTGTCTTAAGTTTTTTTAGAGTATTTTAACAAACTAAGAAGTTCGTTTTAATTATTAGGTTTTAATTTATCTTGGAGTTTCTTTATGAATTTTGTGAATGAAAAATATAAAAAACGAGAAATATATTATAAGATTATTTTAGCAAAATTAAATATATCAAAATTTAAAAAATTATTTTTACTACTTATTTTTATTTTTAATTTCTTTTTTTCTATCATATTTTATAGTAGCACTTGCTTAGCGTTCGACCCGATATTAGATAGTGCAAAAAGTGTAGTAAGTGATGAGTATGGGAGCAATATTTGTGCTATTTCTGCTAGTGATGAGCTTTACTGTTGGGGAGATAATGACACTAATTTAATATCGCCTTTCCAAGTTGGTAAAATAGAAGCTCCACAAAAAATTGCTGGGCTTGAAAATGTAAGTGCAGTTAGTATAAATGGCGCTTATATGTGTGCTATTTCAAATAATAAACTTTATTGTTGGGGAAATAATGAGTATGGACAAATAGGAACTGGGGATACTACTCAAGTGCTAACTCCTCAAATGATATTACCCGAGTTTGATATTAGTCAAGTTGCTATAGGAGATTGTAATACTTGCGCTATAACTACGACTGGTAAGCTTTATTGTTGGGGAGAAAACGAATATGGTCAGGTAGGGGTTAATAGCAATGAAGAGAAAATACTCGTTCCAACTGAAGTTCTTGATGATGTTAGTTATATAGCAATATCAACCGATAAAGTAGCTTGTGCTATAAAAACTAGCGGAGACCTATATTGTTGGGGAAGTAACAGGTATGGGCAGCTTGGTATTGGAGATTTAAATATAGATGTAGCGAAGACGCCCCAAAAAATATTAGAAAAAATAGGTAGTATTAATCTTTTTAGTGAAATCAAGTGTGCAATAAAAATTAATGGAGAGCTATATTGTTGGGGGAGAAATCATAATTCTTTATTAGATGAAAATGGTTCTGAACAAATACTTGCACCATTAAAGATTTTAGATAATGTAAAACAAGTAGTTTCTTATGGTCCTTATTTTCTTGGTTCCTATATTTGTGTAGTAACGAATGATAATAAAACTTATTGCAAAGGAGATAATAGTAGTGGACAAGTGGGAATTGGAACTAACGAAAGTTTTGTTAACTCTTTTTCAAAGGTATTAGATGATACTTCTTACATATTACATAAGCGCGACCTTATTTGCGCTCTTACAAACGATGAAAATCTTTATTGTTGGGGTTCATTTGATTTTGGGCAAACGAGAAACGATTTTATTGACTTTTTTACTTATTCAAAAATTCCTTTATTAGTTTCAAAAGGTGTAAATCGTTTTTTTCTAGGTTCTCAATATGATTTGTTCATAACAAATAAAACTGATAAGCTTTATAGTTATCAAAGAGGTTTGTATATTCGAAATCAAAAGAATAAAACAAAAGTTTTAGAAGATGTAAAAGAGATTTACCCAATTGCCACGAGTCCTTGTGCTAGTAAACTCGATGGCACAGTTTATTGCTGGGGAGACAATTCTAGCGAGCAACTTGGAAGAAGTGGTGATTTTAGTAATATTTCAAGCTCCGTTCCCATTTTGGTAGATATTTATAGTGATAAAGGCGGAATAAGAAATATAAAATCTTTTTCAAGGAACGAATCTACAAATTGTGCAGTAAGAGAAGATGGAAATCTTTTTTGCTGGGGGCAAGATAATTTGGGAACTAGTGGAGATGAAATACAACCTGTAATGAGTGGTGTGACTAACGTAAAAAAAAGCTCGATACATAATTGTGCTTTAAAAAGCGATCTTCTTTATTGTTGGGGACATAATGCGCAAGGACAATTAGGGATTGGAAACAATGACATTTCTCGAACTCCTCAGCTAGTTTCGACATTAGGAGAAGTGGCAGATTATGCTCTTAGTTCGTATACAACTTGTGCTATTAAAAAATTAGATAAAACCCTTTGGTGTTGGGGAGCTAATTGGGGTGGGCAATTAGGAATAGGTAATACTTATTCTCAAAATCTTCCTAAGCAGGTTGAAGGGTTATCAAATGTAAAGAAAGTATTTGTAGGAGAGTCGTCGTACACTTGTGCTATAACTCAAGATGATAAACTTTATTGTTGGGGGTATAACTATGATGGGCAATTAGGAATAGGAGATACACAAAAAAAACTTGTGCCAACATTAGTAGCAAATAATATAAAAAGCGTTTCTTTAGCTAACAGTCATACTTGTGCAATAGATTTAGATAACAAACTTTATTGTTGGGGAGATAATTCTTTTGGGCAATTAGGAATAGGCGATACACCAAATAGCCTTGTGCCAGCATTAGTAGCAAATAATATAAAAAGCGTTGAGGTATATCCTTGTTATAATGGTTGGATTGCTAAATATACTTGCGCAATAAATTTAGATGATAATCTTTATTGCTGGGGAGATAATGGCCACTACCAATTAGGGCTTGGCGATAGCACTAATAGGTATACCCCACAATTAGTTTTAAGTAATGTTAAAGATGTTAGAGTAGGTTTGGAAACGGTTTGTGCCATAGATAAAGATAACGATCTTTTTTGTTGGGGAGATGATACGTATGGCCAAGTAGGAGATGGTCCAGACGAGCCAAAAGTGTATTTTACTGGCGGTGAAACTCCACTATCTTTTTGTTCTGATTGTTGCAACCATTGGAATTATGCAAACTTAGGGCAAACGTGCAATAATGGATTAGCAAATACTTGCTACTATGAGGGAACGCTTAATTGTTATAATGGCACTCTAGATAATCCTGCAATTATATGTAGCGCGATAACTCCTAAATGTTGCGAAGATGCTTTATATTCTTCTATAGGTTTAAATTGTAGCGATGGTATCGGAGTTTGTAAAGGAAACGGGCTTTACGTCTGCACTGGGGATACGCCTAGTAGCACGGTTTCTTGTCCTGCTAAAGCAAATACGGATGCTAAAACTAAGGAAATTTGCGACGGTCTAGATAATGATTGCGATGGTGAAATAGATGAAGATTTTTTTATAGGGCAAGAATGCACTCAGAAAACTAGCGAGATTATAGTAGATGGCATCGTGCGTGATATAATAGGAAGAGGTGCTTTTAAATGTAAAAACACTACTCAAAGTTATTGCGAAATTAACGATACTGATGGCGATGGCGTCCTAGATAATGAAGATCTATGCCCTAATTTAGATGATAATGCGACATTTACTTATTATGGGTCAAAGCCAAAGTATTACGGTAAGACTTACAAAAACAGCGATGATATGGACGGCGATGGAATAATAAACTGCTTAGATGATTGTATAGGAAAGAGTAAAAGAGGATGTGAACGAACGCCAAGGAATTATTGGGGAATCGTTTTAACTCCAACACCTACCCCGACCCCTACACCAACGATTACTCCTACACCAGTTATAATAGATGTTGTATATCCACAAAAAAGAATGCCAAGACCGCAAGTAGCAAAAAATAATAAAAGAAATACTTTATCAATTAAGCTTCCAAAGGTTATTAAAGCTTCGATAGATAAAAAAAGAAAAACAAATAATGCAAAATATACATACCAGATACATATAAGAAAATTAAAAAGAAATGGCGTTAAAGATAGATTTTATAAGTTAGGAAAAAAGGTTTTAACTTACCACGGTAAAATTAAATATAGAAGCAAAAGAATGGATAAGGGTATTTACTCTGTTAGATATCGAATCGTAATTACTAGAAATGGCGAAACTAGATATACTAAGTGGAGTAAAAGAAAACTAGTAGAAATTTAGATCCCAAACTTTTCCTTGTTTTACGTATGCTATTTTTGATAATTTATGTAAGCGCTTCTTAATTTTTTAATTGTTTTGAATAGGTTATAAAGTTAAAATTAAATTTTATACGTAAAACAAGGGAAAGTTTAAGTTAGATAAGTAGCTTACAAGAAATAAAATAAAAATTTACTGAAATAAAAACTTGCTAAAAGAAAAACTTGCATAGAAAGATTTACATAGAAAAGTTTACAAAGAAAAGTTTACAAAGAAAAATTATCGCCTAGGTAATATCTTTGTGCTTTTTTACTAGTCGCTATTTCTTTAGGTGTTCCTTCTTCTAAGATTTGTCCATCTACTAGGATATAGGCTCTATCACAAATGCCTAAAGTTTCCCTAACATTATGATCTGTAATTAAAACTCCTATACCTTTATGACAAAGTGCTTTTATAATTTCTTGAATATCTGCGATAGCTAGAGGGTCGATACCAGCAAACGGTTCGTCTAATAAAATAAAGTGTGGCGATTTAGTAAGAGTTCTAGCGATTTCTACACGTCTTCTCTCCCCACCCGAGAGAGAAGAAGCTAAATTATTTTCTAGCGCACTTACTCCAAACTCTTCTAAAAGTTCCTGCATTCTGTCTTTTCTAGCTTTTTGAGATGGAAAAGGGATAGTTTCTAAAATTGCCATCAAATTTTCTCCAACGGTTAGCTTTCTAAAAATTGAAGCTTCTTGTGGTAAATATCCTATGCCCTTATGAGCTCTTAAATACATCGGGTCTTTAGTAATATCCTCATTGTCTAAAAAAACTCTTCCTACATCTGGCCCGATAAGCCCGACACACATATAAAAACTAGTAGTTTTTCCAGCCCCATTTGGACCTAAGAGCCCGACTACCTCTCCGCCATTAATGTTTATCGAAACATCGTTAACTACTTTTCTGTTATTATAAATTTTTACTAAATTTTCTGCTGATAGTTTATGCATAAGCTAAATCCTATAAGAATTTAAAAAAAATAACAAGATAAATAAGAAGATATTGATAGAAAGAAGTGTTATTTAAAAAGTATGAGAATTAAGCAAGTTAGCTAGAAAAACCTTGCTAAATGAAAATATTTAGAAGCAATCTAGCCATTAAATAAGATTAAATAAATATGGTATAACAGAAACTTATTTTGATTTTTAGCATCGAAAAGTTATAATTAAAGTTTAAAAGTATTTAACTAGAAATAATAAATTTTATAATTTTTTTAAATTCTTTAAGGAGAAAAAAATGAGTAGAAATGCAGGACTAGGCGCAGCAGATAGAGGTGGAAATGCAGGCCCTTCAGCAGGTAGAGGTGGACAAGTTAGAAAAGGGGATAAAAAAGCACAAGCTACTAGTCCTTTTGAAGAAGCAAAAATAAGTGCTGGCGAAGGTTTATTAAGAGAAATGTTAGAAGAAAAGAGATTCGATACTAATGGAGTTGTCGCAATGCTTAATAGGGATGAAAATATTGATGAAAATATTAAGGAAGCTGCAAAAATTTTATCTGATCATACTTCATACCTAGCTAAAGCAAATGAACAAGGAAGTCCTAAAGAGCCAGTTGCAATTAGACTTCTTAATTGTATGTCTCGTGAGAATTTTCAAGAAATTCAGAAAATAGATCCTAAAATTACAGAAGTTATAAAAAATGCTTTTAGTAATAGTATCAAAAATAAAGAATTTCAAGAAGCAACAACTATTTATGAATTAATGAAAGATTTTGCCCCTAACGAAAGCATGGTTTCTAAGGAAATAGAATCTTTAATGCAAAAAGTAAAAGATACAGTGGATATGGTAGTAAAGGTGAATAAAAATATGCAAATATATCTTGCACATGAGTCATATAGAAAAAGACAGGCTAATTTAGATGAACGACGTCATGATTTTGAACGTGAAAGAGAACAGCGTGATTTAGATGAACAACGTCATGATTCTACACTTGCACAAGAGAATGCTGTTGTAGTTGGAGATGTAGTTCGTGATTGTAAAACTTTTAATTTAATGAAAGATGCTTTATATTGTGCGAAAAATTTAGGATTAGGAAAAGGGCTTAAAAATATGCTCGAGGCAGAAGATGGAAAAATGTTAAAAGATATAATTAGTGTAATGAAAAGAAATGTTTATACGGCAAATGGAGATGTTATAGCTTTACTTGAAGATTTAGGATTTCCTAAAGAATTATTTGAAGGTATAAAAACTGCTGATTGAGGCTCTATAAAAAGCCCTTTTTAGAATTATATATTTTAAAGTTTGGTTCTTCACGTTTTAAGTGGGTTAGAAAAATTGTTTTTTAGGCTTCGTGGGGTGAGTGATACTAATTTTAAGGTCTAAACCCCACCTTTAAAAGTGAAGAGCTAAAAGTTTTATATAGTGCTATTTAAAAGTTTCTAGTTTTTTTATTTAATAAATAACTATTTAATCTAATCCTCTCTTTATCTTTATCTTTATCTTTATCTTTATTTTTATTTTTTCTTAAAATAATTTTTTCTAAATTTTCCTTAATTTTCTTAACTTTCCCTCCATTATAAAGAAACTATTTTCTATTTTTAGCATCGAAATTTATGTAAAAAGTTTTAACTCATTATTATAAGGAAAAAACTCTTATGATAAATTTCTATGAAAAAAATTATAAAATTCTTTATAGCAAATTCCCAAATATAGCAAAAAGTTTAGATAAAATAGATGATTTTAATGATATAGAAGTTAAAGAAACTAATGAGGGAAGAGTTATATTCTATAAAAACCAGTGTCTAGATAACGCATATAAGCCTATAACCGCTAGCAAAAAATGGTTAGAAATGCAAACTATCGAGGGAAAAAATATTTTTATCTTCGGTTTCGGTTCAGGATACCACGTAAGAGAATGTATAGAGAAAAATAAAGAAAGCTCTGTAAGTGTTATTATACCTAGCGCTACGTTGTTTAAAAAAGCACTCGAAATAAACGATGTATCTGACACGCTAGAAAATATTTCAAATATAATTTTTGTAGATGATAATAATTTAGAAATTACTTTTGATAATGATAGCGAGCTTTTAATCCGCCCTCAAGAACAAGTGTTTTTTAGCGAAGTATTGAGTAAAATAAAAACTAGATTCTTTTCTAAAAAAGGCTTCTCAGCTTTAAATCCAAAGATTGGTGTCCTAGGTGCAATGTCTGGAGGCACACTGCCAATGCTCGCTTATCTCGGAAACGCTTTAACTAACCTTAATCAAAAATTTAGACTATTAGATACTGCGCCTTTAATAAAGGTTATAATTATATGTCGAGCTTGATAAGAGATGATTACGCTAAAAGTTTGGCAAACGGAAATTATATAGATATGATTTCAAATATAGTAGTAGAGTCTATAAAAGAAAAACCTGTAGATATTTTAATATGCTTAGCTCAAGCTCCAATTACTCCTAAAGCCTTAACTAGCTTGCGTCAAATGGGAATTATAACGGTTCTCTGGTTTGTGGAAGATTACTTAAGGTTTACTTACTGGGAGCAAATGGCGCCTTTTTATGATTATATTTTCACTATTCAAAAAGATGAATGTATACGAGCTATAAAAAAAGCTGGTTGCCCTAGCGTGTTTTATCTTCCTGTAGCTTGCGATGAAACTGTGCATAAGGAACAAATCTTAAGCAAAGAAGATATAGAAAGATGGGGTTCTCCAATCTCATTTTTTGGCGCAGGCTACCATAATAGACAGCAGTTTTTTGCTACAATGTGCGAGCTGCCATTTAAAATTTGGGGAACCGAGTGGCCTAAGTGCAAACCATTCGATAGAATGGTTCAAGAGGGAGGACGTCGCTTAACGCCCGAAGAATATACGAAAGTTTTTAACGCTACAACGATAAATATAAATCTTCACTCTTCTACCGAATGTGATGGCGTTGAACCAGATGGAGATTTCGTAAATCCTAGAACTATCGAGCTTGCTAGCTCGAAAGCTTTCCAATTAGTCGATAGAAGAACGCTCTTAGGTGAAATGTTTAAAGAGGGAGAAGAGATAATTACTTACTCTTCTAGAGATGAGTTATTAGAAAAAATAGATTATTACCTAAATAACGAAGACGCTAGAAAAGAGGTTATAGAGAAATCTTACGCTCGTGCGATGAAAGACCATACTTACACATCACGCATAAGAGAAATGCTTTCAATTATTTATAGCGAAAAGTTTGAGTACTTAAGAGAACGCCATGAAAACAGTGCTTGGCAAAGAATGCTACGTCGAGCAAAACCTCATAAAGAATTGTATCAAAGAGTGCTAGTAGCTTATGAGCGTGGAGATGAGGCGACGCTCGATGCTCTAGTTTCAGATATAGTAACGGGACAAGGAAAGCTTACGGATACGGAGCAAAAACTATTATTTTTACATCATATAAAATCACAAATTATTAAATTATCTGGTGATGATAGCAGAAAAAGGAGTGCATAACGTATGAAAAGAAAATATAAAGAAAAAATCTAATATCTTGCTTGTAAATATTACTCGCCTTGGAGATATGATCCAATCGACACCTACAATCATCGGGTTAAAACAGGAAAATCCAAATGCTAAAATTACAGTGCTAGTAGAAAAACAGTTTGAGGCTATATGCCATTCTATCCCAGAAATAGATGAGGTAGTGCCAGTAGATTTAGGAATGACTGTTCGTGCGATTACTCGTGAGGGGGATGGAATAATAGATGCTTATGAGTATGTAGATGAACTAGTAAGCTCGCTAAGAGCTAAAAATTTTGATTACTGTTTGAATATGTCATCTTCCGCATACACCGCATTGCTACTAAGTTTGCTAGATATAAAAAGACGTGGTGGTTGGACGGCAGACGAGGAGGGCTTTAGAGTTATTGAATCTGAATGGGCAAGACTTTTTGCAACATCGGTGTTTCACCAAAATAGAAAATATAGTCCGTTTAATTTAGTCGATGTTTTTAGATGCGCAGGAGATGTTGAAAAACATCCTAATACTTTAAAAATTGCCGTTAAAGATGAGGCTAGAGAGTATTGTAGAAAATTTATAGAAGACGCAAAGTTTACGAATACGGGGCCTCTTCTAATAGTGCAAGCTGGAGCTAGCCAATCTAAAAGACAATGGGCACCTAGCAACTTTATTAAGTGTATAAGTATTTTAGTAAAAGAACATAATGTTCGAGTGGTGCTTAGCGGTTCTAAAAAAGAGCTTTCTATTATTAATCCTATTAAAGAGGGATGTAATAGCGAGAACGTAGCCGTAGCAGCTGGAAAGACTAACATTCCGCAATTAGCAGCGCTATTAGAAATGGCAGATTTATTACTAACTGGAGATACAGGGCCTATGCATATGAGCATCGCCGTTGGAACTCCCGTAGTGGCAATGTTCTTAGCGTCTGCATTTGGCTTTGAAACGGGGCCTTATAGAGAGGGAAATTTAGTGCTACAACCAAAGATTGGCTGTTATCCTTGTAATCCAAATAAGGCATGCTCAAAACCGATATGCCACTTTGCTATAGACCCTGAGGATTTAGCAAGGCTAGTTATAGAAAGATTAAAAAGCGATTTTTTGGTGCTTCCTAAAGGGATTATCAAAAAAAGTAATATGACCGTTTTTAGAACTTATTTTGATGAGTTTGGCTTTTATGATTTAGAGGCTTTAAATTCCGAAGATGAGGATGTTTCTAAAATGCGTAAGTCTTATAGAAAGCTTTGGCTCGATGATATAGGAGGCTTTCTAGTTGATGATAGTAATAGCAGTAAAGATAAAAATAATGATAATAATCAAAATAATAATCAAAATAACAACAATGATAACAATAATGATAACAATAATGATAGCAATGACGATAAGAAGCCTACATGTATTATATACGATGCTGAACTTCCAGATAGTTTGCCTTGGAAACAAAATTTAAATGAGTTAAAAAAATGCGCAAAAGAGGGAAAGACGCTTATTGCTAAATTAGAAAGGCTAGTAAAAGACACAAACTCGCCTGCAAAAGAATTAGGGGTAGTAAATAGAGAAATTTCAGAGTTAGACCGAAGAATCGAGCAGTTAGGATACGACAGTCCCGAACTTGCCCCTCTTAGTCGTCTATTTGTTTTCTCAAAAGAAAATATTTTTGGAACCGAAGTGTTAGATTTAGCATCTCAAACTAGAGAAATATATGACGACTTAGAGAGACGCTCTAATAAGCTTGAAGAGTATTTTTTAAAACTTTAATTTTAACTTTGGTTTTTTTAACTTTGGTTTTAAATTTTTAATTTTTATTTTGAATTATAATTTAAGGAAATAATATATATGGAATCTATACTAATAAACGGACAAGCGTGGGAAGCACCTGTGCAAAATTCATTAAAGATGACTGAGCTAGTAGAGCTTGTAAAATCCTCTATCGACCCGTCGCAAATTATTACTGGTATTTTACTAAATGGAAAAGATTTAGAAGATTCCGATTGGAATGGCTATGTATCGATGGAAAGCACCGATATTCTAGAGATAGAAACTGATACTGTGGAAAATTATATTGAAGATAGGATTAGCGTTTGCCCAAATATTATAACTCAATGTTATTTGCAATTTAGACGAGCAAGAAAGCTTTTTCAAAATGGAGAAAGTTTCGATGCTAATAACAAGTTAGTAGAAGCGGTGCAAGCATTAAAGTCTTTTTTCGACTGGTATTCAACGTTGCTCGCTCTTATGACTGAGGCTCAAAAAGAAAAATACGATATAGAAGAGTATGCAAATAGAATTTATGAAACTTGCAAGAAAATTTGTCAGCAGCAATTATACCAATCTTGGTGGGAGTTAGGAGAGCTTTTAGAAAAAGAGCTAGAGCCTACGTTAGACGAACTCGAAGACGTGCTAATAAATAACGCTAAGGGAAATTAAGTTCTTTAGCTTTTTTAGTTTTAAAAAAAACGCACAAGAACTATCGTTTTTTCATTAAATATCTTTTCGTTCTCTACCGATATATCTATTACGAGTATAAATACGCGAAAGAATATACGAAATATATTTTTAAAATAATCATATTTTAATAATTTTAATAATTTTAAATTTATAAAAGTGATAATTTATGGATGAGCTATTTGTAGATGAATGTATAAGTATAATCGTAATTGATAACCAAGAAAACTATGCTAACGCTTTAAATGATTATATCGATATATGTAATTATATAGGAAAATTTCAAGTAAAATTAGAGAGTAATATAAAGGAAGCGATAAAGGAAATATCGAAAAAACCAAATTGTATAGTAGTTTTAGATGCTTATGTTGGAAAGGAAAAAAGTATAAAATTTTTAAAGAGCGTTTTAAATAAAGATGTTAAAACGGTTCTAGTAAGTGATAATTCGTCAGACGATATAAAGAAGATGGCAAAAAAATATGGCGCAATAGGCTTTTTAAAGAAAAAATATGAGCCTGAGGATTTAGATTCACTCTTTGAGATGATTTTTAAGAATTCTCTAAGTAGAGAGATAATAATAAATTAATTTTTAGCAACTAATTGCTATGTTTTATCATCAAATATTTAAAGTGAGTGTTTTAAAAGAAAAGTTTTTTTAAAAAATAGTTTTTATATATGGCACCAAGAGAATTATTAAATACAGAAAAAGCTGCAGTATGTCTTTTAAGTTTAGGAAAGGAAATTGCGTCTCAAGTTTTGCAACATTTAACTGAGCAAGAAGTAAAAAGAATAAGCCGTGCATTTATGGCAGTTTCAGAGCTTGATAGAGAAACTCAATTCGAGGTTACTAATCAATTTAGAAAGATGCTTAACGCTGGTGAAAAAGTTCTCGTAGATGGTAGAGAATTTGCAAAAGAGATTATCTCTGAAGCTTTCGGAACGCAAGAGGCTGGGGAAAATTTGCTAGACTATATTACCGGTGTAAGAAAGGAAGATATTAGTTCCATTTTTGAAGAAGTGCCAGATAAGATTTTAAATCCGTTTATCGCAGCAGAACATCCGCAAACCGTCGCATTTTTAATGACTAAAATGAATCCTGAACAAGCTGGAAATGTTTTGCAATCGATGAGCGAAGAGATGCAGACGGATATTTTAGTAAGAATATCAAACTTAAATAATGTAAAAGGCGATGTGGTAGATGAGGTGCGTGAGGTTCTAAGAACGCAACTTATTAGCGGTCTTGAGCATGAAGAGGAGGTCGGAGGGCCTAAGTCTGCCGCTGATATTCTTAACTTTGTTGATAGGAATAATGAAGAGAGAATTCTCGTTGAAATTGAGGAAATATATCCAGAGCTAGCTGAAAATATAAGAAATTTAATGTTTACATTTGAAGATTGCAAAACGATTGATGATAGGGGTATCCAAACTATACTTAAGGAAGTTCCTCGTGATCAATTAGTGATAGCTTTAAAAATTACTAGTCCAGAGTTAAAAGATCTTATATTAAGAAATATGTCTAAGCGTGGTGCTGAGATGATAGTCGAAGATTTAGAGTCTTTAGGTCCTATTAAATTAAAAGATGTTGAAAAAGCGCAACAAGGGATAGTAGATATCGTTAGAAGATTAGAGGCTGAAGGAAAGATCGCTTTAGGTGGTGGTGCTGAAGAACAATACGTCTAGTTTGTAAGTAAAATAATCTAAATTAAATTTTCAAATACAAAAAAAAAGATTCTATAAAATTCTTTTTTTTTTATCGGGCAAACGGTAGTATCAAAAATAATTCTAAAAATAATTCTAAAAATAAAGAAATAATATTATATATTTACACTAATATTTAATTGATATAAAATCAAAATCAAGTTTTTCATAAGCTTTTTGTAAGCTTTAGCCTATGGATTATTTCAAAAGTTTTATCTTAATAACGGGTGATTTTGTTTAATATGCATTTCTTAAAAATTTTAAAATCTAATAATAAATCTAATAGCAAATTTAATAATAAAGCTTTAAAGATGAGTAGAAATTCAAAAGGAGAGGTCCTTGTAAGTTTCGTGCTTGCTGCAATAGTTTTTATTGCTATTGCGTTTGGTATTATGGAGATGGGCATCTTTGCATACAAAGAGGTTGTAGCTAGCGATAAACTTAAAACGATCGTAAGAAAAGCTGAGTCGAGAAGCGAACTGTTTATAGACTTAAGTGCTAGTGAGCTTTTAAATATAAGAGATAGAACTTGGTATCCTTGCACTCCTGTATGCGATGATAAAGGGGTGGCTTCATGTGTAGAAGATTATAGGCTAGTATTGCCAGGAAGTCCCGTTACTTGTAAAGAGGTATGTGATTTTTGGAAAACATCGTATGAGTTAGCAAAGTCTGAAGGAGATATGCGTGGCATACTTAATAATGATGTGCCAGATGTGGTATACGATAAAAATGGGACTTGTAAAGCAAAGGTCGCTTTGGTGCTTCCAGGGTTTGAAAGCAAATCTATAAACCCAGATGACCCTAGTGCAGTAAAAGAGTTTAAGGCTATTAATACGACTCATACCGTGTTAAGACTATTACAAGGCAAAGGGAGTATAATAGCAAAAACGAATGTAATAAAAACGAAAGGCTTATTTTCTTTTTATAGCGATGGAGTATTTAAACATGAAACGTTTCACGTTGGAAAGCCTAGAATGGCGATAGTAATAGATGATGATGTTCCACCGCTAAGTCCGTCTAGTTCTAGTAGTTCAAAGAGTTCGCCTAGTAGCTCGTCAACGATTAGTCCTTCTTCTAGCTCTAGTAAGAGTAGTTCTTCTAGTAGCAGGTCTAGTAGTAAGAGTAGTTCATCATCTAGTAGTTTATTAAGTTCTAGTTCTTCTAGTAGCTTATCGTCTAGTAGTTTATCGCTAAGTAGCAGTAGCAGTTTATCTAGTAGCAAAAGTTCTTTATCGTCTAGTATCTCATTGCTAAGTAGCAGTAGCAGTTTATCATCGCTAAGCTCGTCAAGCTCTTCGTCTAGTTTAAGTAGCTCTTCTAGTTCGAGTTTAAGTAATGGCAGTTCATTATCTAGTTTAAAGAGTTCGCCTAGTAGCTCGTCAACGATTAGTCCTTCTTTTAGCTCTAGTAAGAGTAGTTCTTCTAGTAGCAGGTCTAGTAGTAGGAGTAGTTCATTATCTAGTAGTTTATTAAGCTCTAGTTCTTCTAGTAGCTCATCGTCTAGTAGTTTATCGTTAAGTAGCTTATCGCTAAGTAGCAGTAGCAGTTTATCATCGCTAAGCTCGTCAAGCTCTTCGTCTAGTTTAAGTAGCTCTTCTAGTTCGAGTTTAAGTAATGGTAGTTCATTATCTAGTTTAAAGAGTTCGCCTAGCTCTAGTAAGAGTAGTTCATCGTCTAGTAGCTTATCGCTAAGTAGCAGTAGTAGTTTAGCTAGTAGCAAAAGTAGTTCTAGTAAGAGTAGCTCTTTTAGTAGTTTATCATCTAGTCTAAGTATCTCTTCTAACGGTAGCTCGTTATCTAGTAAGTCATCTAGTAAATCTTTAGCTTCTAGTAGTTTTTCTTTGTCTTCAAAAGATGTTGATTTAAGTTGGTCTTCTGAATTTAGTAGAATTTCATCATCTAATAGAAGCAGTGAAACTTCTAATAGTTTTAGTGTAAGCGAAAGTTTTGATTCTTATAGTTTTAGTGATAATAGTTTTAGCGATAATAGTTTTAGTGATGCTAGTTCTAGTTATAGCAATGATGGAAGTTTTAGTAGTTTATCATCGAATGGTGGGGGCTGTAAGTGTCCTAGTGGTTATGTATGTTTAGATGATATAGAAGGGGACGATAATCCTAGTGGCGTAGGCAATAGATGTTGCAATAAAGAAGATGGCACGCCAGGGACTGGCTGTTGTAAAGAAGATAATTATTTTATAGGAGATAATGGCGAGCAACTATGTTGCGAAGATGGAGAAACTCCAAAATACGTTATAGATGTAAACGGCAACTCGGTTTTTGTATGTAATGCTAGATGCCCAGATGGAAGCGTAGAAAATGAAACGGGTAGAGTTATAGTAAGTGATGAAAAAAGTTATAATGAAAAAATTTGTTGCCCAGCAGATATTCCAGACTTTAAGGGATTTGGATATTTTACTGGCGTTCCAGTATGTTGCAAAGAAGAGGAGATTTTTTGTCGTAGTGCATGTTGCAAAAAAGATGAATTTTGTGCTGATATAGCAGGCACTTTAAGGGCTTTTCACGATAACAAAAATGGCTCGCTAGAGCCTTTACCTGCTCAAACGTGTTGTAAAAAAGAGGGGCAAGTTTTTTGTGGTGGCACGTGCTGTGAGGCTGATAAGTGCATAGCTCCGCTAGGGACGATTAGACCTAATCAGCGAATTAGCGAATATGTGTGCTGCCTTGGTAGTATTATAACGCATGAAAGCGGTGTGTTAGAATGCTGTGATACAACGGAAGATAAAAATGTAGTAATAGGTGATATATGTTGCAAAGCTGAGCTCGTATACACGGAAGATAATGAGCAAAAATGTTGCGATGGAGATTTACAAGAGGTTGAAATAGGAGGCGTTAATGCTAACACTAGCGACAAAAGTGTTTCTGTTGCTTCTTTTAGTTCTACTGCTTCTAAAATAAAAGAAAGTGGCGATAAGGGAGCTTATAGCATCGATTCTAACACTAGCAGTGTTAGTTTAGATGATAACAAATCTACTATTAAAGTATGTTGTCCTATGGGGCAGACTGCGTTCGTTGATACTTATGGCAATCCTAGATGTTGCGATGGAACTGCTTATAGAAATCTAAGCGGCAACATGGAATGTTGCCAAACGAATGAAAGAAAATCATCAACTAATTATTTAAAAAAATATAGTCTAGTAGAAAGAGTAGACGCTACGGGACACACGCAATACGCTTGCTGCCCTAATATGGTTAATAATGCGTATGCGTATTTTAATAATGGTATTTTAACTTGTTGTGGAGAGCATAGAAAAAATTACACATTAGCTGGGCAGGAAATATGTTGTGAAACGAAAAATCATGAAGATGCAGATGGCACAGTTTTTATAAATAGCGATGGAAAGATAGAATGTTGTGATAAAGAAAACCATAAAATAAAAGAAGCAGGGGGTAAAAAGATTTGCTGTATTGGCAATTCAACGGCTTATATAGATGGTAGTGGTAGCATTCAGTGTTGTGAATATACAGGCGAAGGGGATTATGTAGGAGGTAAGGGACACGTTCAGCATAGAGTTATAGGGAATGTATGTTGTGAAGCGGAAAGAGTGTATACGGATTACCAAGGGTTTGTTCGTTGTTGTGAAGCCGATTTAAAGACTATTCCTAATGATGATAAGAAATATTGTTGTAAAGATGGCGAGCTTCCTTATATTGATAGTGATGGTAGTGGTGAGTGCTGTGATATTAAAAAAATATATTTAAAAGATGGGAAGCGAGAATGTTGCGAACACGACTTGTGTGGCGATAAGTGTTGTAAAAAAGATGAAAGTTGCATAGATGGTGTGTGTGCAAGGGTTAATGAAGATGAAAATTGTCTAGGTGATGCGTGTAAGGAAGATGAGGATAGTAAAGAGGATAGTAAAGAAGATAGTAAGGAAGATAACGAAGAATACAATTGTATGCTTAGAGAGAGTTTTAAATCTGTAGATTGCACGCCAGGCGATAAGACTAAAGAATGTTGTGGAGGTAGTTGCATATGGTTTGATGAGGTTAAAAGATATATGTGTTCGCTTCCTGAAAAGAATTATGGTAAGCCTTGTGAAAGTGATGCGGATTGTGATGATGACACTTATAGGTTAAAGTGTGAAAGTGGTAAGTGTGTTTTTTCTAAGTGTCCTATTGCACGTTGTATTAGAAATGATGGCTCTACTTATATGGCTCCACTTTGTGGAACTTGCGAGAAGAATGGAATGACTACACCTTAAATGAAAAGGTGATATTTAATATAATCTATTTATATATAATTTAAGTTTATATAATTTAAGACTATTTATATTTATGCAAACATCGATAACTCCACAGCAAAAAAAATATGCAAGTGCTAATAATGCACTAAAGTTGTACAAGTCTTATATAGTTGGGGAAGAGAGTTCTTATATAACTTTAATCATCTATGAGTTTCTAGTTTTTTTAGGAAATTTTACACCTAGTATATTTGGTGTGGCGATTAGAATTTTAGTATATAAAATTTTTCTTAAAAAATTAGGCAAGAAATCTTACTTTGGAAAAAATGTAGAGATAAGAAATCCATCGAAAATTAAAATTGGTAAAAAGGCTATAGTCGATGATAATGTATTAGTAGATGCTAGAGGAGAAAATGCTAATATCGATATAGGAGATTTTACGCTTATCGGGAAGAATACGATGATAATTTCTAAAAATGCAGATATTAAATTAGAAGATGGAGTTAATATTAGTTCTTTTTGTAGGATTGCTTCTGAGTCTAAAATTCATATAGGAAAAAGCACTCTTATTTCTGCTTATTCATATATAGGCCCTGGGAACCATAGTATAAAAGCGGATGAAAATAGCCAAAGGGCTAGTGAAAAAATGGATATTAAAGGGGGAGTCTATATCGGTGATAACTGCTGGGTAGCGACTAGGGCTACCATCTTAGATGGAGTAAAAATTGGCAACAATTCGATAGTTGCAGCTCACTCATTCGTTAACAAAGATGTCCCTGAAAATGTTATCGTAGCTGGCACTCCTGCAAAGATTATAAGGTATTTATAAAATAAAATTTTTTGGTTCTTTCACGTTTTAGGTGGGTTAAGAAAATTGTTTCTTTTGGGCTTCGTGGATGAGTGATTATGAGAGCAAGCTAACCTTAAAATTGTGAAGAACTTTTTTTTTACTTTTTTACGTTTAGGGGGAGGGATTTTAGTCTTGTAAGTTTTAGGTTAATGATTATATAATATTTTTACTTAAGTTTTTTTATTACGGTATTTTTTTGAAAAAAGCAAATTGTTAATTTAACCCCAAACTTCTTGTTGCAAGCTTGGAGAGTGTTGTGCATATAGCAATTGGGAAACAGAGATATTTGTATGTTGTCCATCTGGTGAGACATATGATGAAAATACTGGTAGGTGTACAAATGAAAGTGAAGGTAGCACATGTAGCGGAAGTTATAATAGTTATGAAACGGAATCTGTAAGTAGTGTATCTAGTAAAAGTTCAGAAAGCCAAGCGAGTTGCGAAAGTGGCTCTTATGCTTGTGGAACTAATTGCTGTTCTAGTGAGCAAGATTGTTATAATGATAGAAGTGAATGTTGTGATGGTAAGTTTGTAAATGGGACGTGTTGCCCAACAGAGAGAGTTTACGATGGTTCTAAATGTGTGATGAGGGTAAGGTTGCTTATACATCATACTTAGGAAGTGGTTGCTGTGAGATAGATCGTATATATACGCATGATATTTATGAATATTGTTGTCGTGAACCGTTATGTGGTGGTGAATGTTGTGGCGAACTAAGAGAATGTAATAATGGCGAATGTGTAGATAAAGAAGGATACTCGGCTAGTTCAGGCTCTCAAAGTATTTGCTTTCAACTGATTCAATATCAAGAAGAGTTGCTAAAGACAAAAAGTTCGGAGTTGGAAAAGCTTGATTCTATTTTAAGAATTGAAAAAGGAAAGATCTTTTTTCAATCAAGGAAAGACAGAGAAATTGAAATTGCTGAAGCTTTAGCAGGTGAAAACAAGGCGATGGGTAAGCAAAATTAATTCCTTAATATTTTGAGCTCTTTTTACTTTTTATAGTAGGGGGCTCTTTTTTTTTATTCGTCAAGTTTTACTTTTCAAAGTTAATACTGCTTCTTAAAGGCAATTTTTTTCGTCATTAGTGTTGTAGAAAAACTTATTTAATGATATCTTAAGTAGTGGAGCTTTTTTGCATGATAAATCCTAATATAGTGTATTAGTTGCTACTTTGACGCTAATTTTTAGTGCGTTATTTTTAAGTATTTATTTTGCAAATATTTTAAAAAAGTTTTTATTTTATTATAAGGGAATTTTTATTATGGAAAAATCGTTAAAGGGAACGCAAACGGAAAAAAATTTATTGACGTCTTTTGCTGGTGAGTCTCAAGCAAGAAATAGATATACGTATTTTGCTAGCGTAGCTAAAAAAGAAGGATATAGACAAATAAGTGAAATTTTTGAGGAGACTGCAAACCAAGAAAGTGCACACGCTAAAAGAATGTTTAAATTTTTAGAAGGTGGCTCGGTAGAAATTACTGCATCATACCCAGCAGGAGTTATCGGGGATACTTTAGCAAACTTAGAAGCTGCCGCTAAAGGCGAACATGAAGAATGGGAAATGGATTATCCAAAATTTGCTGAAATAGCTAAACAAGAAGGCTTTAATGAAATTGCCGCTATGTATAGGGCTATCGCAATATCTGAAAAACAACATGAAAAAAGATACATAGCACTAGCTGAAAATATTAAAAATGGCACAGTATTTAAGAAAGCTGAAAAAATTAAGTGGTTCTGCAAGAATTGTGGCTACGTCCACGAAGGGGAAACGGCACCTGCAACTTGCCCAGCTTGTGTGCATCCTCAAGCCCATTTTGAGATGTTAAAAGAAAATTGGTAATTTAAAAGTTTTTGTTTAAGCCTCTTAAAAAAAAACGTTTAAGAGGCTTTTTTAATTAAAGTAATTTAAAAAATATATTTGGAGTGTTTATATGAATAACGCAAAACGATTAAAAGTTCTTATTTTTATTATTAGTTATAATCATGAAAATTTATTAGGAAAAGTTCTAGATAGAATTCCTGAGTCTCTTCACACAGATTATCCTAATGTAGATTTTGAAGTTTTAATAATTGAGGATGCTTCAAAAGATAAAACGTTTGAAGTTGGATACGAGTTTTTAAAAACATACAAAAAATTTAAAACGACACTCCTTTCTAATCCTATAAATCAACAATTCGGAGGAAACCAAAAAATTGGGTATACGTATGCTATACAAAATGATTTTGATCACGTAGTGCTTCTTCACGGTGATGGGCAATACGCCCCAGAGATGATTCCAACGCTTGTAAAACCTTTAATCGATGGCGAGGCTGATGCTGTGTTTGGTTCTCGTATGATGGATCCTAAGGGGGCGTTAGAAGGTGGTATGCCTAAATATAAATTTATAGGAAACAAAATCTTAACAAAAATTGAAAACTCGATGATAGGTAGTAAACTTTCTGAGTGGCACTCAGGTTTTAGATTGTACTCGGTAAACGCTTTAAAGAAGATGCCTTTTCAATATAGTTCAAACTATTATGATTTTGATACACAAATTATTATTCAATTAGTAGGTCAAGGGCTAAGAATAACAGAGATTCCTATTCCTACATATTATGGAGATGAAGAATGTAATGTTGATGGATTCAAATATGCTAGAAAAATTTTAATCGCTTGTATGTTATTTAAGATTCAAGATTGGGGAATTTTTCATCATCCATGTTATTACTTAGAAGATAGATACAAAAAGAAACCTAGCAGGCTTTCTTTTGATACGTCTGCAAAAAGATTAGTAGATAAGCTAAAAACTGTAAAAGGGCTTTCTCTAGTAGTTTTAGATAAAAAAGAATATCAAATAAAAGAGTACCTAGATAACGAAAAACTAAATATAGAAATCGTAGAACCTGAGTTTGATTTAGCTATTTTAGATGAAGATAAAGAAAAGTTTGAAGCAGTATTTTTTATAGATAGCTTCGAGTGTTTTTCTAATCCTGAAGAATTGCTAGTAGCTTTAAGAGAAAGCAAGAGAACTTGCGATAGTAAGTGTTATGGTGCAGTTTCAAATGTTGCCTTTATTTTTACTAGATTGATGCTCCTTTTTGGAAGCTTTAATTATGGTATTAGAGGGATTTTAGATTTTAGACATAAGAGATTATATACACGTAAGTCTTTAAGAAGATTGCTACAATACCATGCTTGTGAAGTAGAAAAAATAGAGAGCATATCCGTTCCTTGGAAACTAGTGTTTAAAAGTAAGATAATGGTAGCTTTAGCTTCATTTATTTGGAGCTTCGGATACATACCATTTAAGGGATTATTTTCTTATCAATACTATTTCGAGTTTAAAACTCTTCCATCTATAAAAGCATTGCTTAAGAGAACTAAAGAGTATACTAAGCAAAGAGAAGAAGAGATAAAAAATAAGAAATAAAAATAAGAAATAGGAGATAAAAAAAAGGGAGTAGTTTTAAAAGACGAATTTCTTTTACAACTACCCCCTACTTGCAAAAAGGATGGTATATGCCTAACAAATAACACTATCGAACGAAAAATAGTTTTCATTATATTTTGTATCTTTTTTTTCTTGCCTATTGTATTTTTTAAGATAACTTGTTATATTTAAAAGAATATTTTTTCAATTAAATATTTTTCAATTAATTGAGGCTCGATAGCCAAGTGGTCTAAGGCAGTGGTTTGCAAAACCATTATCTCCGGTTCGAATCCGGATCGGGCCTATAACTCATTTTATATAGTTTTGTGCCTTATTATATTTAAAAAAATTTTGGATTGATAAAAGTATACGGCTAGAGCTATGCTTTCTAAATTATCTTATTTAATATTTTAATATTCTTACTTAATATCGTTATTTAATATTGTTATTTTATATCATCACCAAGTAAGTCGATAAAAAATAGTCCCGTTCCAAAGTCTAGTATTTCTTCCGTGCAAACTCCTGCATATACCCCAAATAGTAAAAGGTCGACGCCAGCTCCTAACTCCCCAGGGCAAGTATTTCTAGACTGTGATTCCGAAAAAAAGGGACCTGCACCAATTTCTTCACCTATTTCTAATTTCACAGGAACATCTCGACCAAAATTTCCAAACCTTAATGATGCTGGTATCATTTCCCTATAACCGAACTGCCCATATTTAGTAATCCTTACTACGGCTCCAACCGATGGCCCTACGCCAATATCAAACTTAAAAATATCTATAAGGTCTAACACTCTATTTATAGGCCATAAGAGGACTTGCTTAAAAATAGATGGCGACTCTTTTTTCTTTGGCTCTGAGATATCACTCCACGGCCTTTTAGGACTTACCTCTACTTTATTTTCTGAGTTTTCCACGGCAAAAGAATAGCTTGTTATAAAAAGCGAACTTAAAAAAATAAAAAATAAGATAGATAAAAAATTTTTTGCTATATATGTAAATTTTTTAAATTTAGTTTTCATAAGATATATGCTAACAAAGAAAAGTTATTAAAGAAATATAGAAAAAATCGACCTCTTTCACGTTTTAATATTTGCCTTGTTGATTGCCAAATTAAACTAGACACTAAAATAAAAATATCCTATTTTTATAAATCTTACCATCTTTAATTTAAAACGCCGTTTCCTTTTTTAAAAAATATTTCATCAAATTTTAAAAAAATAAATAAAAAACAATTTTGTGCTTGACGATTCGTTAAAAAACTAGTATCTTTCAAACATTAGGTGGGTTAATGTGGGATTTTGTGGGAGAATTGGATAAATTCTATAAAATTAGGAAATAAGTATGTAATTAGCTTAAATTGTTAGGTTTTTTAACTAAATTTAAAAAATATTTATAAATATAAAGAGTAATTTGCATATAATTATATATGAATGGAAGAGAAATTTTCTAAAAATAACAATTTAAATGGTAAGAATGGCGAAAATGTGGGTGATGGTAATGTAGGTGATAATGTAGGTGAAAATAAAGACCTTTCACTAGAGTTATCTGAAACATCTTTTCAAGCATCTTTGCAGTCATCTTTGCAAGCATCATTAGAGAAGCAAGATGCTTTAGAAGGAGGCTTTGCTACTTGCTCGTCTTTCCATGGCAATTTTACTCATGCGATAGACTCAAAATTTCGTGTAAATTTACCTGCTGAATATAGGAGAGTTCTTTTAAGTTCTAATCAAACTAGCGTGGTAATTACTAACTACGTTAGTGAAGGGGCAAAATGTTTAGAGGGGTTTTCTTTGTCTTCTTGGATAGAGTTTGAAAATAAATTACGTTCAAAAAGTAGGTTTGACGCAAAGCTCCAAAGATTAGAAAACTTTTATTTAAGTAGGGCGTGTGAGTGCCAAATAGATAAAAGTGGAAGAATTTTACTTCCTGAGTATTTAAGAGTTTATGCTGGGCTTTCTAAAGATGTAACTTTTACATCTTCGATACATGGCTTTCGTATATGGGATAGTAGGGTTTGGGAATACGTATTTAAAGAGGCTGAAAAGGCTCTGCTTGCCGATCCTAACCTTTTTGCTGAGATCGATATTTAAATATAGAATTTGCGTTTTTTTCATATGCTTTCTATGTATTTTTTTAGGGTATTCTTTTAACTTAGGCTAGTTGTAGCAAATGATGTTAGAAAAAACTACTCATATATCGGTAATGAAAAAAGAAGCCACTAAATACTTAGGAGCTAAAGAAGGTGGTGTTTTTTTAGATTGCACACTAGGCGGTGGGGGGCATACTAAAGCGCTACTTGATGCTAATAAAAACAACATTGTTTACGCAATAGATAGAGATATAAACGCAATAGAAAGAGCAAGAAAGTTTTTAAAAGATTATAAAGACAGATTATTTCTTTATAATTTTGAATTTTCTAAAGCCGATAGTGATGTTTTTAATGGCATTAAGTTTGATGGGATTTTAGCAGATTTAGGACTTTCAACAGATCAACTAAAGGAAGATAGAGGGTTTTCTTTTAATGATGAAAGTTTCCTTGATATGAGAATGGACAAAGAGGCTAAGCTTACTGCAAATGAAATAGTTAACGAAACTGAAAGTAAAGAGCTTTTTCGCATTTTAAAAGAAGGTGGCGTTGGAAAAGAGGCTAGTAGTATCGTAAACGTTATATTAAAAAATAGACCGATTGAGACGTCTAAAGAGCTTGCAGATATTATAAAGTCGGTTTCTTATAAATTTTTTAAAGGAAAGAAAGTCCATCCTGCAACGGTTGTGTTTCAAGCTATAAGGATAGCGGTAAATAATGAGTTTGAAGAAATAAAAAAACTCTTAAGCAACGTTCCAGATATGGCTAAAGCGAAAACTAGGCTAGTAGTTATAAGTTTTCATTCTCTAGAAGATAAGATAGTCGCTTCTACTATGAGACGTTGGCAAAAAGGAGAAAATGATAACTTATCACTTATTCCGATTAAGGAAACGGCAAAAGGGTTAGGAAAGCTTATTACTAAAAAATCATTAGTGCCAAGCGATGAAGAGGTTTTAAAAAACCCTGCATCGAGAAGTTCTTTAATGAGAGTTTTTGAGTTTTATTAAATTTTTTTAGTTAGTTTAAAAAATTTTTAAAGTTAAAAATTTTAAGTTTATTAAATTGTAAGTTTGTAGTTTAGGAGGAGTAAATGGCTGTTTGTCTTGATTATCAATCTGTTTACGTTAAAAGAGAAAAAGTAGTTGGCAATAAACTTTTAATATGTGCAGTTTTGTTATTGATGTCTGTGCTAATTTTTCGTGTGTGGATAAGAGCCGAAAAAGTAGCGTTAGGATACCAAATCGCAGAAGCACAAAATAAGACTAAGGAATATAGCACTATAAAAAAAGACTTAGCAACGCAACTTTCAGTACTTAAAAGATACGATAATTTAATGGGATTAGCGCAAACGAGACTTAATTTTAATATAGAAGCTCATCCGCAAGTTTTTACAGTAGAGTATTAAGATATTAAAAATATATTAGACGGCTTAGTGATATTAAACTTAGTGATATTAAAAAGTCCAAAGATTATAAGAGAAAGGGGGATTTTTTAAAAACTTTAAAGCAAGCATTAAGGAAGAGTTATTAAGGAAAGAGTTTAGATAAAAACATTAAGATAAAAATATTAAGTTAAAAAAAAATAATAATAAAAAACTTAAGAATAAATAAACTTAAAGAAGCGTATTAAAGTTTTAGGCGGTAAGGTTAAAGGGGATGCTATCTAAGAATAATAAGACAAGTGGCATATTTATAAGTAATAATGAAAGTCGTTATAGGGGAAAGGACTTTGAAAAAATTAGAGTAGGGCGTTCTTCTTTAATAGTATTTTTTTCTATTATCTGGTTTTTTGCTCTCATTATAAGATTATACTACATTCAAATTTTAGATATCTATCATTTACAAGATAAAGGAGAAAATCAGCATTACAAATCTATAACTATAATGTCTGAGCGTGGCACAATTTTCGATCGCTTCCAAAAACCTATGGCAGTTTCGATAGAAGCTCCGTCGGTTTTCGTTCATCCTCATAAACTTAAAAATAAGAAAGAGGCTAGCAAAGTTTTAGCTAAAATATTATCTATGGACGAAGAAGAGATTTTAAACAAACTCGATACGAAGTCGCCTTTTGTTTGGATAAAAAGGCAGTCTTCAAGAAACGAAGCAGAAAAAATACTACAATTAAAAGATGAAGCGATTGGTGTGCAAAGAGAATTTAAAAGAATATACCCTTACTCTAGAGCTGCAAGCACTTTAATCGGAAAGGTTGGAACCGATGGTTATGGACTTTCAGGTCTAGAAGCAGTTTTTGATAAAAAGCTAAGAGGCACTTCTATAAAAGAAGTTATAGAAAAAGATGCTTTAGGAAAAACTATAAAATCAAAAGATGCAAGTTTGTTTGTAGTTCCTAAGGGAGAAGATATAAGTATAACTATCGATGCAGATTTACAATTGATAGTAGATGAAGAAGTGCAGAATGCAAAAGAAGATTTAAATGCAAAAGCAGTTATTGCAACGATGATCGATGCATACACGGGGGATATTTTGGCAATGAGTCAAAGTTCTAGTATAAATTTTAATGTTGATTCTATTAGCTCAAATAAGGATTTAAAAAATTTAGTAATAGAAACCGTTTTCGAGCCTGGGTCTATATTTAAGCCCATAGTTGCAGCTATCGCTTACGATTTAGGTTATGTTAAAGAGGATGAAATGTTCGATTGTGAAAATGGTAAATATTATTATGGAGGAAAAATCATAAAAGATGCGCACCCATCTGGAGTGCTTTCTTTTAGAGATGTAGTTATAAAATCTTCAAATATTGGTATGGTAAAGATAGGTGATAGGCTAGGCAAAGAGAAGCTTTATAAAGCACTGTCGGTTTTTGGAATAGGTAAGCTTGTAGATTTAGATTTTTCTGGGCAGACTGCAGGTATTTTTCGCAATTATAAAAATTGGGCAAAAGTAGATGTTGCCACGCATTCGTTCGGGCAAGGGGTTGCCGTAACGTCTCTTCAAATACTTAGAGCTATCGCTCCGTTTGTTAATGGGGGATATTTACCAACTCTTCGCTTGTTAAAGTCTAAGCCTATAAAAAAAGAAAAAATTATTAAAGATAAGACTGCAAACTTTATAAAAGGTGTTCTTATAGATGTAGTTAATGCTTCTTATGGAACTGGTAAAAGAGCGAGAATAGAGAATTTTGTAGTAGGCGGTAAAACTGGAACGGCACAAAAAGCTAAAAAGGACGGGAGAGGCTATGAAGAAGGAAAATATATAGCATCTTTCGTTGGGTTTTTAGACACTACAGATTTAAATATTCCTGTAATGCCACTTCTTATAGTAAATGTAGATGAGGCAAACGCTGATAGTATTTATGGTGGTGCATTAGCAGCCCCAGTGTTTAAAAAAATTATGGGAAGAAGTATTGTGAATTTACAAAAAAGAGTGTTGTTAAATTAGTTTTAAAGAAAGATTTTTTAAATTTTAAAAAAGGTAAGTAGTAATGAGTCAGCCAATTATGATTAAAGAAATTGCAGAAGCCATTAATGGAAAGCTCGTAAATTATAGTGAAAATTTGCGAATAGATTACGTGAGTATGTCTAGTCAGCAAATAAAAGACAGCACGCTGTTTGTTGCAATTAGAGGCTTTAGTGTTGATGGTCATAATTTTATAGATGATGCTTTTAAAAAAGGTGCTATTGCAGTAGTTTGCGAAGATGAAAGTTATTTGCATGGAAGAGTAGGGATAGTAGTAGAAAATGCTAGATATGCGTTTTCAAAGATAGCTTGTATGCATCACGGGAATCCATCATCTAGGATGTTTTTAGAGGGCGTCACTGGAACTAATGGAAAGACTACGGTTAATTGGATATTATACCATCTATATACGCTACTTAATGAGAAAGCGTTAAGGCTTGGAACTCTTGGTGCATATTCTGAAGGGTTTATAAATAAGGAGTTTGCAACGGGTATGCCCGACTCTTTAACTATACAAGGGCTCTTTGAAGATTTCGTAAATGCTAACGGAAGTTATGGAGTGCTTGAATATACCTCTCAAGGAGGTTCTCAATATAGAGGGGATTTTCTAGAATACGACTCGGCTATTTTTACTAATCTTACGCAAGATCATTTAGATTACCATGAAACGATTGAAAATTATTTTTTAGCTAAACAAAGATTTTTTGATTTGCTTTTAGAAAGTCCTAAGAAAGATAAGAATGCGATAATAAATATCGATTGTCCTTATGGAGAAAGATTATACGATTATTTAAAAGAAAGCGAGCTAACACTATATAGTTATGGAAGTAAAGAGGGGGCAGATATTTATATAAAAAGTTTTGAACAAGATATTAAAGGGAGCAAGCTAGTTTTGAGTTTTTATGATGTAGATTATCTTATAGAGTCTAGTTTTATAGGAGAGTTTAATGCTCATAATATAGCTGCAGCCTTTGGGGCTTTCGTAGCAAGAACTAACGATCCGCATAAGTTTGTAGAAATATTCGAGTTTGTGCCTCCAGTTTTAGGTAGGTTAGAGCCTGTGTCGAATCCTCATTTTGGTATTTATATAGATTACGCACATACCGACGATGCGCTAAAGAATGTTCTTCAAACGCTAAGAAAAGTTGTAAGACCTGATGCGAAGCTATGGTGCGTTTTTGGTTGTGGTGGTGATAGAGATAGAACTAAGAGACCGAAGATGGCAAAGGTAGCATGTGAGCTTGCAGATAAGGTAGTTATGACTATGGATAATCCAAGAACGGAAGATCCTAATCAAATTTTATCTGATATGTTAGATGGTTGTGAAAATCCTGATATAGTAGAGTTAGATAGAAAGATTGCTATTTATGAAACTTTACATAGAATGCAAGAAGGAGATGTAGTGCTTATTGCGGGTAAAGGGCATGAAAACTACCAGATAATAGGCACTGAGAAAATTCCTTATTCTGATAAAGAAGCGGTTGAAGAAATTTTAGCTACTATGTAAAGTAATATATGTAAAATATTATACGTAAAATTAAATAAAATAAGTTAAATAAAAAAAGTTAAATAAAATTAAGTTAAGAAAAAAATTAAACGAATTTAAGGTGTGAAAAAAATATGTTATACAATTGGCTATATACCTTTCATCAAGATTATTCATTTTTTAATGTATTTAAGTATCAAAGTTTTAAAGCGATGTCCGCTTTTTTATTCTCATTTTTTCTTGTGCTATTTATCCAGCCAAGGCTAATAAATTGGTTAAAAAAACAAGGATTAAAAGGACAACCTATAAGAGAAAATGGGCCT
The DNA here is from genome assembly GCA_050952645.1 of Bdellovibrionota bacterium. Taxonomy (GTDB): domain Bacteria; phylum Bdellovibrionota_C; class UBA2361; order UBA2361; family CAKMMH01; genus CAKMMH01. The sequence goes on from JBMNLI010000012.1 coordinate 47,665, forward strand.
AAGTCGCATCAAGCAAAATCTGGCACTCCTACGATGGGGGGATTGTCTATAATCTTTGCGATAATCGTCTCGATGTTTCTTTTTACAGATATTACGAATTTGTACGTTATTCTTTCGATTTTTGTGCTTATCTCTTACGCAATATTAGGTTTTGTAGATGATTGGAGAAAAGTCACGAAACAAAACACTAAGGGAGTTTCAGGAAAGGTAAAGATTTTTTGGCAAGTGTTAATAGCTACAATCTTTGCAAGCGTTTTAGTTTACAATGGTTTTTCGACTGAATTACATTTCCCATTTTTTAAGCATTTTTATATCGACTTAGGATATTTTTTCATTCCTTTTGCAGTATTAGTTATAGTTGGAACATCTAATGCGGCAAACCTTACAGATGGTTTAGACGGGCTTGCGATAGGTCCTATAATGACCGTAGCTCTTTTATACGTTATATTAACTTACATAGCAGGACATAGTGAGCTTGCAAAATACTTATCAGTTTTTTATTTACCACAAGCTGGTGAACTTAGCATTCTTCTTACCTCTCTTATAGCTACTGGGTTAGGTTTCCTATGGTATAATACTTTCCCTGCAACAGTTTTTATGGGAGATTTAGGCTCGCTTTCTCTAGGAGCGTTTTTAGGGGCTATCGCAGTTTTAATAAAGCAAGAGCTTTTATTAGTTATTGCTGCTGGAGTTTTCGTAGTTGAAGCGTTATCAGTGATTATTCAAGTATATTACTTTAGGCTTAGTGGTGGAAAGAGAGTGTTTAAGATGGCTCCTATTCATCACCATTTTGAGTTAAAGGGGCTTTCTGAACCTAAGCTTATAGTTAGATTTTGGATAGTCTCAATACTGCTTGCAGTTATTTCGCTAGCAACATTAAAATTAAGGTAAAAGTCGATCTTCTTTTGGGCTTCGTCGAGGTGAGTGATACTAATTTTAAGGTCTAAAATCCATTTAAAACGTAAAGAGCCAAGAATTTATAAAACAAATAATTTATGAAACAAAGAATTTATGAAACAAAGAATTTATGAAACAAAGAATAAGTTATAGAGATAAAAATTTAAAAACGCCTTTTTTGTTAGAGCCTGCTATCGTTATATTAGTAATGGTTTTAAGCTTCTTTGGCTTAATTATGATTTATTCTACAAAGTCTGTAACTGATAGTGAGAATTTATATTTTTTTAAGCAACTAAATGCTGTGATAGTTGGCATTGTATTGATGTTTCTAGTGTCGAGAGTGAAGATTAGATTTTTATATAAAATTTCTAAATCTATGCTTCCTCTTTTAATAATTTTTATGCTCTTACCGCTAATCCCAGGAATTGGAAGTGATGCTGGAGGGGCTCAGCGCTGGGCAAAGATAGGTTTTTTTAGATTTCAGCCAGGGGAGTTTGTAAAAATATTTTTTATCATATACTTAGCTGGTTATTATGCTAGACATGAAGATAAGATAGAAGAATTTTTAGGAGGGTTAATAAATCCGCTTTTACTAATTTCGCTAGTTGGAGGACTGTTTTTACTACAGCCAGATTTAGGAAGTGCTATAATAGTAGTAGGAGCTAGCCTTACAGTGGCATTTGCAGTAGGGGGTTTCTTTAAGGTATTTTTTGTTAGGTGCCATATTGTTTGGTGTAGCAGGAGTTTTTGCTATTATTTCTGCTCCTTATAGAATGAAAAGAATTGAGGCTTTTTTTCATCCTTTTGAAGATACATCGGGGAAAGCTTACCAGTTAGTGCAATCTCTTATAACTATCGCTGGTGGTGGATTTAGTGGAGTTGGCTTAGGAAACAGTCAGCAGAAATTACATTTTTTACCAGCTTCGCATACAGATTTTATATTTGCGGTAGTAGCGGAAGAGTTAGGTTTTTTAGGTGCTATAACGCTAATGACGTTATTTATATGTTTATTTTATCAATGTATGAAAATTGTAAGAAAAACTACTCATGATACGTTTGCATATTCGCTATCTATCGGCTTAACGTCGTTAATTTTTATTCCTGCCTTTTTTAATTTTGGTGTAGTTACGGGAATGCTACCTACTAAAGGGCTAGTGCTACCTTTTATAGGCTACGGTGGGTCTAATATAATAGCTACCTTTTTAATAGTAGGCTTGTTATTAGCCATAGTTAGAGGCGTATATAAAAGAGAGATATAGAGATATAAAAAAGAAATATAGCGTAATGCTACTTCTCTGTGTAGGGAGGATATATCTTTTAAGTTCTTATTTTCTTTTTTGTTTTTTTATTTATCTTTCTTTTACGAAATCTTTTATTAAATCTTTCGCTTTAGTTTCTTTAAAATCGTTAAATAAATTTTTAGAAATCTCAAAATCCCAAGGCATATTAGAAACTTTTACAATATATTTATCATCGATTTTCTTAAAACTTAATGTGATAAGCGTTTCAGTTTCTTTTAATACATCTATTTTAAAATCAGGGGCATCTAGTTTTATTTTATCGACGCTTAGTATATCTAAAAATTTTAAAGAGAATAATTTATTTAAAAGAAAATCCATTTTTTCTTCATCTATAACTTTTTTATCTTCTAATTTATCAATCGTAAATTTTTCTCCATCTTTAATAATAGAAAACGAGTTAAAAGATACTTTCGTAACTAATTCTTTTGAAAAACCTAAGAAATCTTTTTGATACCACGAGGTTACATCTACTCCTAAATCAAACTTTGATAAATTAGCTACAAAGCTATCTTTACTATTTTTATTTCTTATATAGACTTTTTTAAATTCTGGAGTATCGCCTAAATAAAGAGTATCTAGTTTTTCATTTTCAAATAAAGCAATTTCTTCTACGTGTTTCTTTTCAGTTAGCTTAAATTTTTCTAATGCATTTTCACTAGTTCCAACTCGTCTGATTTCATGCGTATTAAAAACGGCATTTAGAATATTGCTAACTTTTTCTTGAGAAGCTGGAAATTTAAACTTATCTTTTAAAAGCCAAATATCGTTTTCTTTTATAAGTTCTAATTTTTCTTTATCTTCCTTAAGTATTATTTTAGTAATATTTTCTTTTTTTAAGTGTGATAGAGCGTGTTTATCTTTAACGTTTTTACTAGTTGGGTATGTTAAAAAAATAAGTAGCACTATTTGTAAAAGTAATGTAATTTTTAAAAATTTTTCTAAATTCATTTATAATTTCTCCTTGTTTTTTTATTTTATATATTTTTTCTCAACTATTAATCAATTATCAATTTTAATTCTTTTAACTTTGAATTTCTTTTTAATTTATAAATTATATAGCATAGGAGCAGTAGCCCAAACGCTATCGTATAATTTAATATTTCATAAAATTCTTTCTGAGATTTCGATATGGGTTTTAGAGTCTCTGAAAAATTAGTTTTTCCACGAATACTTAAAAGTGTTTTATCTTCTAGAGACCAATCTATCGTGTTTTCTATAAGTTTAAGTGAGTTCATATAACGGCTAGAACCAGTGCTAGCAGAAACTCTTAATGTGCTATCTTCTACAAACTCATTAGATGCAAAAATGATAATTTTTGAAGATGACGGAGAGTGAGTGATAAAAGATACTATATCTCCTTTATTATTTTCATTATCATTTCCATTATCATTTTTATTTTCTTTATCTTCTTTTTTATTATCTTTTGCAAATGGGTTTTCTTTTTCATTAAAGTAAGAAGGAAAATTCCCCTCGATAATATATCCTAACGTAAATGGACCTTTTTTATCGGTCTGTCTAAAGCCCCAAGTAGGAAATAAAATAAAGTTAGGCTCTAAGTCTGTAGTTTCTAAAGCCCAAGATGTTTTTGAACTCCTAAGGAGTGGCACTACTTTTCTGTCCTTATTTTTTTTCTTTATCTATCTTTATCTCATTTGTAAAGTTAAGCGTAACTTGCGTAATACCAGATGAGATTCCGACGTCTTTATTTAAATCTCTTACATCAACGTATATAGGGTAAGGAATCATTTTTAACTCCTGCACGACTATGCCACCTAAATTTCCTATTTATAGGCACTGGATAATTTTCATTGTTCTCATCTAAAACGAGTTCCTTGTCAAACGTAATACCGTGATGAGTAAACCATTTTTCTAGTCCAGTGTTAAGAGAGGTAATAGAAACGCTATTTTGCGTTCTAGTAGTTTGGTGAGTGGCAGTGTTAAATATTACGCTTCCTCCTTTCATTAAAAATTGGTCTATGGCATATACCGCCTTTTCACCGTATTCACTAGGAGCGTTTATTAAAAGTATATCGACATCTTCTGGCACTATACCGCTTTCTAAATCTATAACTTTTGTTTTGTAAGTCTCTTGAAGTTTTTGCATCAATATTTGATAGCTTTTTCCCGTTCTAGTATATCCGTAAGCCCCCATATTAAAGTTCGTTTTAGGAGAACTTACGCCAACTGTTTTTATATAACCTTTTGAAAATCTTTTTAAGGTATTGTCGATGCTTTGCTCTAGGCTAGCTTTTTGATAATCGTTTGGAAGCATCACGGCGTGAGTTTCAGTTTTATTATCTAAAAGCATATAAAAATAAAAAGCATTATTACTTAAAAGGCTTCCTACCATCGGTTTAAATCCGTAGCGTTCGTAAAGTTCTTTTGCGATTTCTTTATTTGGCTCTATAAATTTGTATTGAAACTTTGTAGGAGCTTTGGCTTTTAAGTCTTCTAAAATATCTTTTAGGTCGTTTTTTAATACTTTTAAAGTATCTGGCAGAACCGCATCGGAGGAAATATAGGCGTTAAATGTGATAGGAGTTGAGAGCTCTTTAAAAATAGTATTTATATCCTTAAACTCGAAAAGCACTTTTTTTATTGAGCGAGTGATATCATACTCAGGGTTTTTTTAAAAGCACCTCTATATCCGTTTCATCGTTTACCTTTATCTCTATTAAGTCTTGAAAATTTAGCGTTTCAAATTTATCGCCATACTCTACTAAAATATCGAAATATGAGCTAACTAAGGAAGCTTCGTATTTATCTGCTACTTGAAACGGAATAGACCTAATGCCATATTTAGTGTTTGCTAGTTTTTCTTCTTCTTGGTTATCGATAGGGTCTATAAGCTCGATTTCTATTTTTCCTTTTCCTGCAACCTTGTATTCTTTTATTAAATCTTTTAATTGTGGAACTAGTGGAGATAAAAGAGGGGTGAGTTTTTTTACTAAAATAACCTTTAATAATTAGTGGCTCTTCTAAGTTCTCTATAATATCTTTTGTTGCACTCGAGATTGAGTATCTTTTGTCTTTCGTTAAGTCTACTCTCAAAAAATTTACGTAGTTTAAACAGAAATTAAAAAGAAAAACATTAGCTATAATTAGAAAAAATAATTTATTAGTTTTTAAATGGTTTTGATTTTTTTTTATCCCAAGAAAAACTTTCTAGTGTGTAGAGATTTAATGTTAAAAATATAATAGTAAGTGATAAGTAGTAATAAATATCTCTTATATCGAGAACGCCTCTAGTAATCGCCTCAAACCTAGAGCCACTTCCGATAAGTCTTAGTGTATCGGCGGTGCTACTACTAAATAGCGAGGTAAAAAAATTAGAGCCTAGCAAGTAAAAGATAGATAGTATTAAGATAGATGTTATAAGGCTTACTATTTGATTGTCTGTTTTTGCACTTACGTAAAGCCCAAGGGCGATGTAGAAGCTAGCAAGAAAAATGCAGGCTATATATGCGCCTATAACTGGCCCTAAGTCGAGATTTCCAAAAGTAGAAACGGTGATAGGAATTCCTATGGTCATAAAAAGACAAAGTATTACTAGGCAAAGGCAAGCAAAGAATTTTCCCATCACAAAGTTAAGTCTATCTTTCGGGCTACTAAATAAAATTTCCAAGGTGCCTGCTCTTTTTTCTTCGCTCCACATCTTCATAGTTAAAGCCGACACTAGGAATATTAGTGAGATAGGAAGCCACGCAAATAGTGGTTTTATATCTGCGATATTTCTTGCAAAAAAACTTTCTACCCAAAAGAATGCGAAAAGGTTTACTGCAAGAAAACAAAATATAAATATGTAAGCTATCGATGATGAGAATAATGATTTTTAGTTCTTTGTAAAAGATACTTTTTGAGTTTTTTTAGTATGTCCATATTTATTTTACAACCTCTTTAAAAATATTATCTAGAGAATTTTCCTTTGCGTAAATTTCAAAGATTGGAAGATTCATATTGCTAAGTAGTTTTGAGATTTTTTCTAAATCTGCATTACTAGTATTAGGCGTGTAAATTCTGCATTTGAAAAAATCTGGCGATTCGTCTAAGATTATAATCTCACGTTCTATTTTTATAGTTTTTGTAAGTTCTTTAAAAAACTTTTCGCTATAATGAGTTTTAATAATAATAGAGTCTGCCTTGGTTAAATTTTCTAGAGTTTCATCTTTTATAAGTTTTCCATTAGATATTATTAAGGCACGTTCGCATATCGCCTCTACCTCTTGCATAATGTGTGTCGAAAGGATAACGGTCGAGGTTTCGCTTAGTTTTTTAATAAGGCGTCTAGTTTCTTGAATTTGACTAGGGTCTAGTCCGTTAGTAGGTTCATCTAAGATAAGGATAGGGGGTTCTCCTAAGATTGCACTAGCAAGACCTACACGTTGTTTTAGCCCTTTAGAAAGGGTGTTTATCGGAGATAAAATTCTATCTTTTATATTCGTGCTTTCTATAGCTTTTTTTAGGGCGTTATTTAGCTTATCCCCTACAAGCCCTTTTAGTTCTCCTAGAAATAATAGATATTCGATAACCGTGAAATCTTGGTATGTAGGGCAATTTTCAGGTAGGTATCCTATATACTTTTTAATCTCTTTAGGATCTTTTTTTATATTTATATCGTTAATAGTTATATTGCCGCTACTAGGTTCGAGAATAGTAGTTAGCATTTTCATAATAGTAGTTTTGCCAGCTCCGTTATGCCCGAGAAGACCTACGATTTGTCCTTTTTTAATATTAAATGATACGTTATCAACGGCTAGGAAATCGTCGTAATAACGACTTAAGTTTTCTACTTTTATCATATATACAACCTTTTTTAAAATAAATAACTTCTTTTATTTTATGAAAATTTTATATTTGCGTCTAGTGGTATTAAATAAAGAATTTAGTTCTTTAAGGGGTAAAATAGCTAAAAAATTTATTTTTAAGGTTAAAATTTACCTTTAAATGCAAAAAGAGCCTAAAAGAACTTTAAAAAGCAAAAAAAAAAAGAAAAGAAAAACAAAAAGAATATAAAAAGAATATAAAAAGAAAAGTTTTAAATTTCGATAAGTTAGCTAATAAGAGAAATTTTTAGCTTAAGATAAATTTTGTATTACCCGACATTTTATTTGTAAGTTAAATCTCTAGTAATATATTTTGCTACTTCTAGAGAGCTAATTGGAGAAAGTATGAGTATGTATAATAAAAATGCCCATGAACAGTATAAGAATATTCAGGTAACGACGGTCGATAGGGGAAGATTGCTACTTATGATGTATGAGGGAGCTATAAAATTTTTAAAGCAATCTAAAGCGGGGATAGAAGAGAATGATATAGTTAAGTTTTGTAGATTTTTAAGCAAGGCTCAAGCTATTATAGCAGAGCTTATGAATACACTCGATTTTGAAAAAGGTGGAGATATAGCTAGGGATTTAGATAGGCTATATGATTTTATGTTATTTTATTTAACTGAGGCTAATCTTTATAGGGATCCTAAAAGGATAGCGAAAGTAATATCGCTTATTGAAACTATTTATTCAGCTTATAAAGAGATTATAGAAAACAATAAATCGTCTAAAGTAGAAGAAAATTTTGATAATATAAACAATCCTAAAGTAGGCGAGGCGATTAAAAAAGTAGAGATATCGCTGTAAGGAAAATTAAGTGGAAATTTAAGTAGGTATTTAGCGTTTTTTTTTAAAGACGCTTTAAGAATATTCAACCTTCTTATGCAACCTAAAGAAACGGCGTTCGCTATGGAGTGCGTGTTTTTTTTAAGAGCCTAACATCTTAAGTTCTTCCCAAAAATCTGAAAGTGAAATCCCAGTAGGCTCATCAATAAAAATAACGTCGTCTAAAACCACTTCAGTTATTAAAGTTTCGGGGATTTGCATCTTTAAAGAAGCGACGTTATAGAGCGTTTCTTTGATTTCTTTCCAACTCATTTGCGTTCCGTCATCTCTAGTAAAGTCGCCACTTTCAACGACTGTTCCTCGATTTGATTGGACATTTCAATTCTATACATTTTTGGTTTTGTATTGTCTCTACACATCCTTTTTCTCCTTACTGCGTTAAGGGTATGAAGATAGATAACCTTAAGTTTTCTATAATATCTTAACATTACAATTTACAATATTTAAGAGCAAAAGAAGAGAGTAAAAATTTTTTAGAACCTTTTTAACTCTATTTGCATCATACCTTATAAGAAATGCTAGAAAGGGCAGAAGATTTTTTTTAGGTTTTAGATTGGGTTTAATTTTTCTTTGGTTTTCCCTTAAGGAAATTTTGTAAGAAAGTGTTTTTCGTTTTTTTATCTTTTACATTAGGTTGTTTAAGGTTTTTACTTAAAGCATTTTTGGAAGTTTTCACTTAGGGTGGGAGCAGTAAAAGGCTATTTAAATATATAATTTAAATATATAAGTTAAATTATAGCTTAAAAATAGATAGATACCACTCTTTTAAAGAAAGTTCCTTAAATAGTCTTTTATTGCTCTCATCTTAAATTAAGGGTATGCGTCTTTTTGGCATTTCTTTCTTTTTCTTTTTTCTTTTTTTTATCTTCTTTTTAATTTTCTTTAAACCTTTTTTAAATCTTTTTTATATGATAGTTTAACTTAGATGAAAAAGATTTTTTATATATTTTTAAGTTTTCTATTAGCTTTTCTTATTTTCGTTTTAGGTTTTCTTTTTTTTGGATATAGATACTTAAAGGTCGCTTACGAAAATAAAATATTAAATGTTTCTAAAGCCCAAATTACTCTTAGTAGAGGCGAGCCGCTTAAAAAATTCTCAAAAAAATTAAAGGATAACAATGTTATCGATAATGAACTTTTTTTCTACTTATGGGTAAGATTTTTTTCAGATTATTCAAAGTACCAATCTGGTCCCTATTTATTCGACGGCTATATAACTCCTAAAATTATCGATGAAATGATTACTAAAGGAAAAATTTATGAGCCTATAGTATTTAAAATTACCATTCCTGAAGGGTATAATTTTAGACAGATCTGCGAAAAAATAAATAGCCTCGATAATACTTACGAGTTTGACGATTGTTATTCGTTGTTTAAAGATAAAAAGCTTTTAGAAAAATATAATATCGAAAGCCCGACGTTAGAGGGGTTCCTGTATCCTTTAACTTATAGTTTTACTGAAGTTCCAACGATAAGAGAAATTATACAAAAAATGCTAGATACTTTTTTTGAAAAACTTCCTAAGGATTATATAGAAAATATTTCTAAATTAAATCTATCTTTAAAAGATGCCGTAACTTTTGCATCTTTAATCGAGCTAGAAAGTGCAGACCCTAAAGAAAGAGAAATAATTTCAGGCGTTATCTGGAATAGACTTAATGCTAAAATGCCACTAGGAATAGATGCATCGCTTATTTATGGTATAAAAGATTATAAGGGAAACATTAGTAGTAAAGATTTAAAGGATTCTAAAAATAAGTTTAATACTCGTATGTTTTTAGGACTTCCTCCTACACCTATCGCATCACCGTCTTTAGAATCTCTGCTAGCCGTGATTTCCCCGAAAGAACATAAGTTTTATTATTACGTTTTAAATTATGAAAATAAAAATGAGCATATATTTTCTAGAAATCTAAGAGAACATAATATTCACGTTAGAAATCTAGTTAAATCTTATAAAAAAAGAAAATAAAACCTTTTTAGAAATTTATAATCTAAAATAAATAATAAGTATTAAATTAAGTATTAAATATTGATGACTTTTTTTTAAAATTCGTTATAGTCTAAGTTGTAATTTATGTTATAGTTTGAGTTGTATTCTTTATAGTATAAATTATTTATAGTGCAAAATTTATAGCACAAAATTTATATTGCAAAATTTTTATAATACAAGTTTTATTTTTATAGTGCGAAATAGTGTGAAGTTTTTTTTAGGTAAATTTAAGTAATGGTTAAAAAAAATAATTTTAAACAAGGTAGCGAAAAGTTGCTGTTAAGTATAAAGGAAGAAGTACCACTAATCGTTTTTCAAGATTCCTACCTAGCACCATACTCGAGTTATTTTAATGATATCAAAAAACTAGTAGATGATACGAGAAAGAGACTAACCGAGGACAAGTGTTCACTGTGGGATTTTGCTACTGCACATAAATTTTTTGGTCTACACTTAGAAGAACACCTAGAAAAAGAAGAGTGGATATTAAGAGAGTGCGCCCCGAACGCTACTAATGTTTATTTAATTGGCGATTTTTCAAATTGGAAGCCGTGCGAAAAATACGAGTTTACTCGAACTAGTTCGGGTATTTGGGAAATAAAATTACCAAAAGAAACTTTAAGACATCACGATTTATATAAGTTATATATAAAATGGCAAGGAGACGAGGGAGAACGCATCCCATCTTACTGTCAAAGAGTAGTGCAAGATGAATGCACGAAACAATTTTTAGCACAAGTCTGGGAGCCTGAAAAACGATACGTATGGCGAAATGAAAATTTTGTTTTTGATAGTGATGAACCACTTCTTATTTATGAATGCCATATAGGTATGGCTAAGGAAGAGCCTCAAGTTGGAACTTATGTAGAGTTTGAAAAAAATATTTTACCTAGGATAAAAGATGCTGGTTATAATGCTGTGCAAATAATGGCGATACAAGAACACCCTTATTACGGCTCTTTTGGATACCAAGTTTCTAGCTTTTTTGCTCCATCGTCTCGCTTTGGAACTCCCGAAGAGCTTAAGTCTTTAATCGATAAGGCGCACGATCTGGGACTTAGAGTTTTTTTAGATATAGTCCATAGCCATGCTGTTAAAAATGAAGTGGAGGGAATTTCTAAGTTCGATGGCACGCATACTCTATTTTTTCATGATGGGGATAGAGGGGAGCATCCGCTCTGGGATTCTAGATTGTTTAATTATTCAAAGACTGAGGTTTTAAGATTTTTACTTTCAAACGTTAGATATTGGCTAGAAGATTATAAGTTTGATGGCTTTAGGTTTGATGGCGTAACTAGTATGTTATATAAAAACCATGGCATAGGAACCTCGTTTATGAGTTATAATGATTACTTTTGTGATAATTTAGATAAAGAGGCGCTAGCTTATTTAACGCTTGCAAATGAGGTCGTTCATGAGGGAAACCCTAATGCGATAACTATCGCTGAAGATGTAAGCGGTTTTCCAGGGCTTGCATGTAGTGAAGAAAAAGGCGGCAATGGCTTTGATTATAGACTAGCTATGGGGATTGCCGATTTTTGGATAAAAATATTAAAAGAAAAAAAAGATGAAGAGTGGCACGTTGAGGGAATCTTATGGGAGCTTACTAATAGAAGAAATGATGAGAAAACTATTTCTTACGCAGAGAGTCACGACCAAGCACTAGTAGGAGATCAAACTATTATTTTTAGATTACTAGGGACGTTAATTTACGATAGTATGAGGACAGAGCAAAAAAACTTTCTAGTAGATAGGGGGCTTTCGCTTCATAGGCTTATAAAGTTTATCACGATTTCCACCGCAGGGGACGGATACCTTAATTTTATGGGAAATGAGTTTGGGCATCCAGAGTGGATAGATTTTCCACGAGAGGGGAATAACTGGTCTTATCATTATGCAAGGAGACAGTGGAGTTTAAGAGATAATAAGGACTTGCAGTTTAATAAGATGGCGAATTTTGATAAGGCTATGATAAATTTCTTTAAAAAGTATAATATAATAAAAGGTTATAATTACGTAGAGAAAGTTTTTAGCCACGTAGATGATCAAGTTTTATGTTATAAGAGAGCGGGTTTGTACTTCTTATTTAATTTTAATCCTGAAAAGTCGTTTGTCGATTATAAGATAACTGGCGTTGAGAGCGGAACGTATGTGCTAGTTTTTGAAACCGACGGTGGAGAGTTCGGTGGAAACGATAGAATAAATAAATCTCAAGAATTTTTGACAAATAATAAAAAAATTGGTAAAAATCGTTATGAAACTTATTTTAAAGTATATCTTCCGACTAGAAGTTGCATAGTTTTAGAGCTTCTTAAAGAATAAATTTTTTAAGAATAAATTTCATCAAATTAAATAATTCTTAATTTTAAATATATTTAAAGCGGTAAATGATCGACAAAGAGACAATTTTTGAAAAAAAAGGTAAGACTGAAGAGGAGCGACATTTCCAAGAAGAACAAAGAAGGCTTCTAGAAAAACTTCTTAGTAAAAAGAGAGAAGAAGCAAAGGAAGAATCAAAAGTAGAAGCGAAAAAAGAGAAAGAATAAAGCCGATAAAAATTTATTTTTGAAAATCTTTACTAAAAATCAAAAAAACTTTACTCAATCACTTGAGATAATTTCAAAAAAATGTATTATATATAAGTCTTTGTAGTAAATTTTAATAAATTTTATAGTGAAATTTTACCAATTATATATTTTGTTATATATTTGATATTAGTTTTTCTAAAGATTAAAGGAGTTTAAAAGTGAAAGTTCGAGCATCAGTGAAACCTATATGTAGTGCTTGCAAGGTAATTCGTAGAAAGGGAAAAGTTATGGTTATTTGTAGCAAATCCCCTAAGCACAAACAACGCCAAGGCTAATTTAAATTTTTTTAAATTTAAATTTTTAAAGTTTAATTTTTTAAAAGCATTGTGAGTTAGAGTTATAAATAAAAACGAAATAAGAGATTTAAGTAATTTTTTAAAATAGATATTTAAAAATATTTTTATATAAAATTTTTAGGAGTTAATAGATATGCCACGTATAGCAGGTGTAGATTTACCAAAGAATAAAAGAATAGTAGTAGGCTTAACGTATATTTATGGTATAGGTTTATCGAGTTCAAAAAAGATCCTTACGAAAGCGGGAATCGATTTTAATATTAGAACTGATGATTTAACTGGTGATGATGTAGCTAAGATTAGAAGCATTATTGAAAAAGAAATGAAGGTAGAGGGAGACTTAAGAAGAGATACCCAAATGTCTATTAAGAGACTTATGGATTTAGGCTCTTACGTTGGACTTCGTCATCGTAGGGGGCTACCTTGTAGAGGGCAAAGAACTAAAACTAATGCTAGGACTCGCAAAGGGCCTAAACGTGGGCCTATTACAGGAAAGAAAAAAGCTACTAAGAAGTAAGTAAGCTTAAGAAATAATGCTTAAGAAATAATATAGCAAATAGCGAAATGAGTTTTGAAGCTCGTTTCGCTTTGGTTAAAAAATTAAAGGGTTAAAATTAAAGGGTTAGATTATTAGGTTAGTAAGAGTTAAGTTAATTTGATTTTTTATGTTTAGTTATTTAATTTATTTAGTTATTTAATTTAATAGTGTTAGTGTAAGTTAGATTAAATAGTTAAACAGAAAAGTTAAACAGAAAAGTTAAACGATATGTTGATATACGTAAATATAATATAAAAATTTAATTTTAATTATATACGTGTGTAGTATTGAGTTATTTATGTATCACAATAACTTTGCATTATTTATTTATTTAATATTTATTTTAATGATTAGTTTTAATGTAAAGTTTCTTAAAGTAGTTTCATATGATATTTGTAGCTCAATTTTTTTAATTATTAAAATATAATATATAAGTTAAATTTTAGAGTGTATTTTGCTAATTTTAAAGTTTAGAAGATATAGTAAAAAAATATAGTAAAAAATATAGTAAAAAATTTAACAAAATATTTAGCATTGAGTAAAAAGGAGTATTTTAAGTGGCAGAAGCACGCACAAAAAAGAAAAAAGTGAAAAAAAATGTTCCTGTGGGAATAGTTCATATACAAGCTTCATTTAACAATACGCTTGTTACGGTAACGGATCCTAGTGGGGATGTTATTAGTTGGTCTAGTTCTGGATGCAATGGTTTTAAAGGAACGAGAAAATCTACGCCGTTTGCTGCACAAGTGACTGCAGAGCAAGCGGTTAAGAAAGCTAAAGAGATGGGAGTTCGCACCATTAGTATTTTAGTTAAAGGGCCAGGAGCAGGTAGAGAGTCTGCGCTAAGAGCTATATCGGGTTGTGGCGTTACGGTTACGTCTATAAAGGATATAACGCCAGTTCCTCATAATGGATGTCGTCCTCGTAAGAGTAGGCGAGTGTAGTATTTTTATATATGATAAAGGTATTGTAAATGGCAAGATATACAGATGCAAAATGTAAATTATGTAGAAGAGAGGGCGAAAAGCTTTTTCTTAAAGGTGAGCGTTGTTATACGAATAAATGTTCGCTAGAAAGGAGAGATGGAGTTCCAGGGCAACATGGTAAAAGAAGACAATCTTTTTCAGAATATAAGCTTCAATTAAGAGCTAAGCAAAAGGTTCGTCGTATTTATGGTGTTTTAGAAAAACAATTTAGAAAATATTATAAAAAGGCTGCTAGTGCAAAGGGCGTAACGGGAACGGAAATGCTTATTTCATTAGAGCGTCGTTTAGATAATATAGTTTATAAGATGGGATTTGGCTTATCTAGGGCTCATGCTAGACAATTAGTAAGCCACGGTCTTATTTTAGTCAATGGAAAAAAAGTTAATATTCCATCGTATCAAGTTTCAGTTGGTGATACTGTTGAGGTTTTACCTAAAAGCAAATCAAATGCAGATATCCAGTCGGCAATGTCGTTTGCACAAAGTCGTGTAATTCCTGAGTGGCTATCTCTTGATAAAGATAATGTCAAAGGTGTTGTTAATGCTTTGCCAGTGCGTGAAAACTTACCTTCAACTATAAACGAACAACTTATTGTTGAATTGTATTCACGATAATTTTTTTAACTACTTAACTAAATAAAAGAGGGTGTTAATGAAACGTATAAATCTTATGGATTTGATTACTCCAAAAAGAGTAGAGGTTACTAATGAAATTGAGGATAAACAATTTGGAAAGTTTGTTGCAGAGCCATTAGAAAGAGGCTTTGGCATAACACTTGGCAACGCTTTAAGGCGTGTTATGCTATCAACCTTAGAGGGAGCTGCGATAACTTCCGTAAAAATTGATGGCATAAGCCATGAATTTTCGACGATCCAAGGCGTAGTCGAAGATGTTACCGACATTGTCCTAAATTTAAAAGAAGTTGTTTTGACCATAGATGGAAAAAACGAGGCTCAACTTTCGTTAGACGTGCAGGGACCTTGTGATTTAGTAGCAGGAATGTTTACGGGCGATAGCGCTGTTACTATCATTAATCCAGAATTAAAGATAGCAACTTTAGGTGAAGGAGCTCGTGTTAAAATTGATATTTCAGTTAAAAAGGGGCGTGGTTATGTTCCTGCTGAGAATAACAAAATAGAAGGTGCCCCAGTTGATACGATTTTTATCGATTCAATTTATTCACCTGTAAGAAAAGTTAATACTATAATAACTAATGCTCGTGTAGGTCAAAAAACAGACTATGATAAATTAACACTAGAGGTTTGGACCGATGGTAGCATCGACCCTAGATGTGCAGTAGCAGAGGCAGCTTATATACTAGTAGAACAGTTTAATCTTTTCGTTGGTGAGAATCTAATAGTTGAAGAAAAACCTGAGATAGTAGAAGCTCCTAAAGCTAAGTTCAATGAAAACTTATTTAAGAGAATCGATGAAATTGAGCTAAGTGTTAGAAGTGCAAACTGTTTAGAGAATGCAGATATTAAATATATCGGTGAGCTAGTAACTCGCACTGAGAGCGATATGCTTAGAACTAAGAATTTTGGTAGAAAATCTTTAAACGAGGTTAAAGAGATTCTTGCTGAAATGGGTTTAAAGTTAGATATGAAATTAGATGGATTTCCTACTAGAGAAGAGCTAAATAATATGAGAAATCCAGTAGGGAAATAGTAATATAATAATTTAAAAGATATATATATATTTAAGTGTCTTAAAAAGTTTTTTGCGTTTTATAAACTTGACTTAAGAGCTTACTTTTATAATATTTTTGTGATATTTTTTTTGATATTTTGTGATGTAGGAAAAGTTAAAATGAGGCATTTAAAAGCAAGAAGAAAATTTAATAGAACCCCAGCTCATAGAAGAGCGTTATTTAGAAATTTAGCAACGGCGTTATTAAAGCATGGTAGAATTGAAACTACTGTGGAAAAAGCTAAAGATCTTCGTGGCGTAGTTGAGCGTCTTATAACTATGGCGAAAGTAGATAATTTACATAATAAAAGACAGGCTTTTAGTTATTTAGAAGAGAAAGAAATAGTAAGAAAGCTTTTCGATGAGATAGCTCCAAAGTATCAATCTCGCCCTGGGGGTTATACACGTGTGATAAAAACTCGCACTAGGGCTGGCGACGCTGCTGAGCTTGCGTTTATAGAGTTAGTGTAAAATTTTAAGATATTAATATTATATTGACAATTTGTAATATAAGCTAAACTTTGACTATCCATAATCTTTAAGGATTAAGTAGGTTTGATGTTAGAAGATTTATTTAAATTACTTGCAGATGCTAAGAAAGAGAGTGATGTCGATAAAAAGATATCGCTATTTGAAGAGTATTCTGATAAGTTAAAAACTTTTTTAAAGCAACCTAAAATCCAAGAAAAGTATTCAAAAAAAGATTTAGAAACATTAAATACGATGCATGATGAAGTTTTAAAAGAAACTGAAAGAATTTTTTCATCGTTTAAAGATGATATAAAAGATTTTCAAAAAAAAAATAAAGGGATAAAGGCGTATATGAATATGCCTAAAAATGTAGCTATAACTAATTATAAAAAAGGATAAATTATGGGAGGGATATTACGTATATTATTACCGTTATTAATTTTCATAACTGGTTGTGGTTACACTTTTATAGGTAGTGGCTCGTCGCTTCCTGCAGACGTGCGTTCGGTGTATATTCCCTTTGTTACTAATTTAAGTTCAGATACGTATATAACATCTTTATTAACTGAGGCTTTAAGAGAAGAGTTTGAAAAATATGGTGCTCTTAAAGTAGTAGATTCGACTGAAAACTACGATGCGGTGTTAAACGTTACTATACTTTCAGTAGGTGATGGCTCTAGAACCGTGACTGCAAATACCGAAACGGAGCTTCAAAGCGATTTAACTTTAACGCTTCAAGCAGAGCTTTTAAGGCGTGATGGTACTGTTCTTTGGGCAAATCCTAATTTGTCGCAATCTCGCTCTTATGCTTCAGATTTAAGCACTGTGCTTACTGGGTCTGCTAATTTTGCTCAAAGTGGTATGAGTGCTGGAGACTTAAGAAATTTAGGGGGTAATGAGATTTCTCGTTCTCAGCAAAGAATTACTATGGAAAATCTTATAGCTGAAACCTCAAAAAGAATGTACATGCAAGCAGTAGCTCCTAGTTTTTAGTAAGATATATTTTTAGTAAGATGTGTTTTTAGTAAAGAATGAGTAAGAAAGCAAAAAATGGATATTTATTACTAGATATTTTACTTAAAAAAAATCTTGCAGATTCTCGTTTAAAAGCTAAGGCGTTGATAAGTGCCTCAAAGGTTTATGTAAATGGAGAAGTGGTAAACGATGTTTCGGCCGTGTTTGATAGTGATGATTTAGATATTCAAATTTTTCAAAAATTATTCGTAAGCCGAGCTGGCTATAAATTAAAAAAAGCGTTAGATGAGTTTAAGATAGATTTAAAAGGCAAGGTATGCATAGATGCTGGCTCTTCTACGGGTGGATTTACAGATTGTATGCTTTTGTATGGTGCTAGTAAAGTTTATGCGGTAGATAGCGCCTATAATGAGCTAGCTTGGAAGCTAAGAAGTGATAAAAGAGTAGTAGTAAAAGAAAGAACTAGGATTTCCGATTTAGTAATAGATGAAAAAGTCGATTTTATATCCGTTGATTTATCGTTAATTTCTATTAAAAAAGTTTTGCTCGATATTAAGAAACATCTTAAAAAAGATGCTCAAATGGTTATCTTAATAAAGCCACAATATGAAATTGAAAAAGACAAACTACCTAGCGGTGGAGTTATAAAAGATAGTGATACGCATTTTAAAATTTTAAATGATCTAATAGATTATTTTAAAGCAAATGGTCTTATAGTTTTAGGTAAAGTAGTTTCCCCAATAAAGGGAGCGCTTGGTAATACTGAATTTTTAGTCCACGTAGAAAATAATATTCTTGCAAAATAAATACAAGAATAAATTCTTTTTAATAAAAAATATTTTTTCAATTCTTTCTTATAATATTTCTTATAATATTCCTTATAATATCTTGAAAAATAATAGTTTTTTTTATTGAAAATTTTTAATAAAACTATTAAGTTTTTTTTCGTATTTATCGATACATAATTTACAGGGTGGATGTTAGGTTATGTTTAGAACGGTTAGTAAGTTTAGGTGAGTGTAATCCTAGAAAAAGCTTATAGTTCTAAAATGTCAGAGTGTTAATACATTCTATTGTTTGGTTATGGGTACTCTAAACAAGACTCGTAGCGAATAGAAAAAAAGTTTAATGCTTTGAAGCCTTGCGATTTATTTATGCAGCGGTTAAGGAGCATTTACTTGGTGTGGTAAGTGTCCATGCTTTTAGTAGAGTTTCTTTTACGTTATATAAAGATATTATATAAAGATATTATATAAAGATAATGTCGGCAAGGTCGTGGCTTAAAATATAAAAATATTTTTTTTAGGTTTTTAAAAAGGTTAAAATCTTTTTTTAAATTTAGAGTAACATTCATGTTATTTAAATGTGTAATAACGAAAGTTATATGCGTTTTTAACATAAAATCCTGTATTTGCGAGTGGGGGCAGCAGGCTATTTTTTAAAAAGAAAAATACTTGTTGCCCTTTTTTTATTTATCTCCATTTCCAAATAAGCTATGTAAAGCTTTATGCAAAAAATCAAAACAACTTTAAGGTAGATAATCTTAAAATTCCTTAAGTATCTCTCTTTACTTTTACTAAAAGAAAATGTAAAAATTAAGGTTAAGTTTTTAAAAAAATATCAAAATATTTTTGTTAAAGTTTGGATTTATTGCAAAGATAGTGTATACTAACTAAATGCGCTGAGCGTAAGTTTGTATACATTTTTTATGTGTATGTTTATTTAGGCATCATACATACATACATACATACATATATTTATTTTTATTGGAGTAATTTTAAAGTGTCTGATTTTGTTATACAATTAAAAGATAGATCTCAGTTTGGTTCTTCAAATGCTAATCGTTATAGGAGAGAAGATTTAATACCAGTTTGTGTTTCTTTTAAAGGTGAAGAAAGTGCTTTAGCAGTGGTTGCTTATAATGAGTTTTTTCATATGGCAGAGAGAGCAAAGACTTCTCAAGTTTTTACTTTTAAGAGTGATAATAAGAGATTAAATGGCGTTAAAGCGATAGTTAAAAATATACAAAAAGAATATTTAAAAGATAAAGTTCTTCACGTCGATTTTCAAGCTTTAAAGCCAGGGGAGCACGTTACGGTAAAAGTTCCTTTACAAATCGTTGGAGTAGCACAAGGAGTAAAAGTCCAAGGTGGAATTTTAACCCCAGGGGCTAGAGAGGTAAAGCTACGTGTTTTAGATGAAGCTATCCCAGAAATTTTAGATGTTGATGTAAGCGCTCTTCGTATAGGCGAGACTATATTAGCAAGCGATCTTAAGCTACCAGAAGGGGCAACGCTACTTAGTAGCCCAAGAGAGGCATTAGCAGGCGTAATCGAAAGCCGTGCTAGTAGACTTGCTGAAATAGCAGCTTCAACGGCTGCTAAGGGGCAGAAAGCTACGACAAAGGATAAAGCGGCAACTGCACCAGCAGCAGCAGCAACTAAGCCTGCAACGAAGAAAGATAAATAAAAAATGTTAAATCCTTTCGTAATAGTTGGTTTAGGAAATGTCGGTGCAAAGTATGATTTTACGAGACACAACGCAGGTTTTTTTATTTTAGATTACCTTATGCCTTTGTTTAACGTTGTAAGTAGCTCTGAAAAGTTTAATGGAGATTTGCAAACCGTTTCCTTTTTGTTAGAAAGTGATAATTTGCTAGAAAGTGATAATTTAAAAGGATATTTACTAAAGCCTAAAACGTTTATGAATCTTAGTGGTGAATGTGTAAGGCCGTTTTTAGATTATTATAAGATCTCAGTTTCTAATTTGCTCGTTATTCATGATGATATAGACTTGAAATTAGGCTCTATGAAATTTAAATGCGGTGGGGGAGATGCTGGTCATAACGGTTTAAGGTCGATTACGAGCCATTTAAACACTAATAATTATTATAGATTGAGAGTAGGTGTTGGAAGAAAGGAAGATGCAAAAGGGGAAGCACAAGTGGCTGTAAAAGGAGATGTAAAAGATTGGGTTTTAGGAAAGTTTAATAGTAGTGAAAGAGAAAAACTTAAAAATGTAGCTAGTAAAGTTAAGGAGTATTTACCTTTGTTTTTAGCTGGAGATTTTCAAAGATTTCAAGAAAAAATAAACGGTATTAAGGAAGTTTAAGGCAAAGAAAGAAAGACAAAGTTAAAACGAGTAAAAAAAATAAGATAAATAAAACTAGACCAAGATTTAAGTTAAGTTTATTTAAAATTTTTTACATTGGTAGTCTTGAAATTTTTTGCTAATATATATAGCATTATGCTTGTATGTATTTTATTTGTATGTATTTTAATTTAATAAATTAGGTAAATAGATTATGAGAAAGTATGAGACGATAGTTATTTTTAGCCCTGAGTTAAATAAAAGTCAATTGACTGCACAAATTTCTAAAGTAAAGGAAGTTTTATCGAATGAGAGTGTTGCAGATGTTTTTGTTGAAGAGTGGGGAAAGAGAAAGATCGCTTACAAATTAAATAAACAAACCTCTGGGCATTACGTTTGTTTTTATTATGAAACTAACAATAGAAAAGCGGTAGATGAGTTAAATTATAATTTACGAATAAATGATGTAGTTTTAAAGTTTCAAACTCACTTTGTTAGTGATAAGCCTGAAAAATATAGAGGCAATATGGTATTTGTAGATTTAGCTAAAACTAATGAAATGATTGCTCCTGATATAGATGATGATTTAAGTATGGCTGATGCTGATTTTAATGATTAATAGTTAATAGCTAATATAATGTTTCTTTATTTAAAGTTAAAATTTAAGCTTTAAAAATTATTTATTCTAATAAAGCGATAAAGAAAAAACGATAAGAAAAAAAGATAAAGAAAAAGATTTTTTTGACTAATTTAAATAACTAATTAAATAAATGGAGTTAGATAGAAATGGAAATTATATTAAAGGAAGATTTTCCACAGCTTGGTTTTGTAGGTGATACAGTAAAAGTAAAATCAGGATATGCTAGGAATTTTTTAATCCCTCGTGGTTTAGCAGTCGTTGCTAATTCAGCACAAGCAAACGTAATTAAGCATGAAATGCAAGCGATAAATGCTAAGAAAGCTAGATTGAAAGAACTCGCTGAAGAAAAGAAAGGAAAGATTGGAGAGTTGTCATTAGAGTATAAATTAAAAGCAGGCGAAGATGGAAAAGTTTTTGGTTCTATCACTTCTCAAAATATCGAAGAATCGATGAAAAAAGAGGGCGTTCAAGTCGAAAGAAAGCAAATTAAACTTTCTGAGCCTTTAAAAGATGGTGGAGAGTTTGAGATTCCTGTTAAACTTCACGCAGATGTAGTAGCAAATTTAAAAGTGCTAGTAGAAATCGAGAAGTACCAAAGACCTACAAGAAAAAAAGTTGATAAAAAAGCTAGACATCAAAAGCAAGATAAGAAAGTAGCTAGCAAAGAAAAGGTAGCTTCTATGGTGCAATCAGAAGTAGCTTTAGAAACGATTGATAAAACGGATAGTGTGGCTACTGATGAGTAATGCCTATTTTAGCTTGAATGCTAGTTAATTTTAAAGGCAAAGTTTTTTACCGATAACTTTGCCTTTTTAATTATTAAGTTTTAATTATTGAGTTTTAATTATTGAGTTTAAACTGTTGAGTAGTTTTTTAATTAGAGAAAACTTAAATTAGAGAAAAAATAAAAATATGCAAAATGTAAAAAAAATACTTACTCCGTTTTTGTTTTTCTTAACCTTTATTTTACCTGTAATAATTTTATACGTTTTTTTATAAGTTTTATTACAGCTCATCAAAAGAAATCTTTGTAAAGGAAAATAAATTTGTTAAATGTTCGTTTTCTGCAAAGCCAGGGCATAGTTTTAAAATAGAAGATAATAATTTGTTAAACCCAGAAGAGGGAAAAGATTTTATATTAACTAGTTGGTTTAAATTTAGAAAGCTTCCTAAAGATGGCGAAAGAGCGGTGCTAATAACTAAATACGATGCAAAGACCGCTTATAAACAAGGCTACGCTTTAGCAGTAGAAAAACAAGCTTCTACTGGTTATAGAGGAAGTTTGTTTTGGCAAGATATTCATAATAATGGCAGGTGGTATACTTACGGTGAGATCCCTCTAGTAACTGGCAAATGGTTTATGTTCACAGCTAGTTATACCTCAAACAAATATCTTGCACTTTATTATACCCACGAATTAAATGGTGAAATAATAACTGAGCTTATAGGGGCTTACAAAGTATCTGCAACGCCAGCTAGTAAAAGTGATTTTAAAGTGGGTTCTCTACTATCACGAGTATTCGATGGAAGAGTTGGCACTGTTTCAATTATAAAACCTGCGAATGTAGATAAAAATTTAGAAAATATAATAAAAGCTAATTTTACTAAACCTAGAAAATTTTCAAAATTATACAAAAAAGAAGACGTAGCCTTATGGACAGTAGGAGCAGGGGAAGATTTAGGAAAAAATAATTTAAAAATAATTAAAGTAGGAAAACCTAAAAAGAAATAAACAAATATCAAAATAATAAAAAAATAAGTTAAAGAAAAATGTTTTACAAAAATTACACTTCCGATATTTTAGAAGATATTAAAAACAAAAACAAAGAGAAAGACAAAAACAAAAGCGAAGAGGAAAATAAAGAGAAAATCAAAGAGAAAAATGGCTCACTTTCTCTATCGCTGAGTGCAGGTAAATTTAAAATCTTTTTACCTAAATCTTTTGGTTTTTGTTTTGGTGTTAGAAACGCTTTGAAGATAGTTTCAGATGTAGTTTCTAAAAATAAAGGGAAAAACATATATTTACTAAGTGAGATTATTCATAATGAAAAATGTAAATAGCGACCTAATTAAAGGCGGAGTGAATTTTATTTTCGGGCGTAATGGCGAGCAACGAATTCCCTTTGATAAGCTAAAAAAAAGATGATATATGCATTATTCCAGCTTTTGGTGCGACTAGAGAAATTAAGGATATTTTAAATCAAAAGTTTGAAAAAAATAATATATACGATACTTGTTGTCCGTTCGTTAAAAAAGTTTTAGAAGCGGCAAAAAATATAGGAAAGAGTGGAGGCACAATTGTTATTCACGGAAAATATAATCACGAAGAAACTAGAGCTGCATTTTCTTTCGCTAGACAATATGGAGAGGTCATCGTTATAAAAGATATTTTAGAGGCTACTTTTTTAGCAGACTGTATAAAGGGCAAATTTTCAAAAAAAGATTTCTATAATAAATTTAAAGACGTTATAACTAAAGATTTTGATTTTGAAAAACATTTAAAAAAAATGGGGATAGTTAATCAAACTACGATGCTTGCTAATGATACGGTTTTAATTACAAACATTATAAAAGATGCATTAAGTAAGGTTAAAGGAGAGTTTGTCGATGTGGGTTTTACGCTCTGTTATGCTACTACTAAAAATCAAAAAGCCGTTAAAGCATTAGTAAAAGAAAAACTAGATATAGTGTTAGTAGTCGGGGGTTTTAACTCGTCTAATACTACTAATTTATATAAAATAGCAAAGCAAAATTTTGAGAGGACTTATTTTATAAAAGATGAGAAAAGCATAATATCCGATACTAAGATCGTATGCTTCGATGTGGAAAATAAAAAAGAGAACATTAAAGAAAATTATTTAAGCTCAGTTAAAAACATTGGCATTATCGCAGGGGCTAGTTGTCCAGATATATTGATAGAGAATGTAATAAAAAAATTAGCATCGTTTTCTTAAGTTTAACCTTCATAATCTATAAATAAAATATTTTTCTTATACGTAGGAACAAAAGAAAAAATAAAAGAAGGTGGTTCTTTTATTACAATTACATTACTCTTAGATTTTACCGTAATATTATTAGTGCTACTTTTAAAAATTACAAAATACATTTGAGTAGGGTCGTTTCCTATGATATCGAGTATCTTTATATCGCCTAAAGAAATTATAAAAGAAACGTTTTGTGTAAGTATAATATTTTCTAGTGCAATATTCCCAGAAGAAATAAGTATAGCGGAGTTTAAAGGGAGCAAGGCTTTGTTCGAGACTATATTGCCTAAATAAGCGTTATGCTCAAATTTAGAAATATTACAAAATTTTTCTGAGATAAAATCTTCATTCGCAAAAAAGGGTTTGCTTTCTTTACAAGTAAAAGAGTTTTTTAGTATCTTATTAAAATTAAATTTTAATTTATTATCAGCAGGATAAGTTTTTATTTTCTTACTTAAATTATTCTTAGGATTTAAATAATTATTAAACTCTTTTTCATTTAATTTATGGTTTTTTATTATCTCTTCACTAGAAAGATATATTTTAAATGATAATAAAAATATAAACTCAATAATGATAATAAAAACGAGAACTACTATTAGAATAGTTCCTTTTTGATTTTTATTTTTAATTTTATTTGCAGTTTTATTTTCAATATCCATTTTTATACTCATTTATATAGGCTATAAAGTTAAAAAAGTTATCACGAGCGAGCAAATTATCTAAAGAATAAATCATATCTTTTTTATCTTTTGCATAAATTTTTAATTTACAGAAAAGGGTATAAAAGCCATTATTTAATTTATGAGAAAAATTAATATTAGAAATGTTTTGCATTAGTGGTTGATTTTCAACTATTTTATTATTTTTATAAGTTACGAAACGCAGAGTTTTATTTTGTGCTAAGTATATAGTGTAAGTAGATGAGATGGGGATAAATGCAAGAAATTTTATATTACTCGGGGCTTTTTTAGTTAAGATGCTTTTAGAGTTAGAAACTTTTGCAATGTAGCAATTTTTATCTTTAGTTAAATTTAATGATACCTCAAAAAAATCGTCGCTTGTTAAGGCTAGGAACGTTCTAACGGCATCTATATTAGTTTTCTTTTTGAAAAATGGGCATATATAGAAAGTATTTTTAAAGTAATGATTAGTTTTTAATAAGTCTATACTTTCTAATTTAAGGTAAGTAATGGCGTCGCTATTTTTGTTTTTTGCTAAATCGTCTTTTCTTTTTGAAATTTCGCTAAGTGAGTTATCTTTATATCGAATGTCGCTACTGTGAATAATAGGGTATATATGGAAGCTATGGGCGTCTAAGTCTTTTATGATTTTTAATAATATATTATTAGTTTTAGAAGTGGCGTAAATTTTATGCAAAAACTTTTTTGCGTAGTATAAATCATTAAAGCTGATTTTAGTTAAAATAGCTATGCTTGCTAAGATACTAGAGCTTAAAAATAGGCTTAAGAGTATTTCTAAGTATGTAAAGCCTTTATTGCAATGTTTTAATCTTATAAGTAGTTTTGCCATATTTATTTTTGCATTTTAAAACGGTAAGTGAATTTACGTTTCTAGATGTGCATATATTTGAAGAGTTATCTAAAGTGTCTAAAAATTTTATTTTATTTTGAGTTTGAATTTTGTAATCTTTTAAAGATGAGTTTACTATGCATGGAACGATTAGTAGAAGCATTAAAAGTGCTATACAAAATTCCAAAAATATTATTCCTTTTTGCATACTTTTTTTATCTGCCCCCTTAAAGAAATTATTATTTTACAAGTATAGTTTTTTAGGCTTAAGTTTATAGTGCTAGGAGTGCAAGTTAAGTTTTTGCAGCAAACCTGCGTAGTCGTTGTAGTAAGCGAGATTTTTTTATCTACATTAAAAGTTTTTATTTTTGCTTTCGTTTCTTTATTAAATATGCTGATTTGTTTCCCTGCAGTTTTAAGACAAATATTCTTATTTTGATTTAAGCTTAGCAAACTTAAATTGTTAAAAATATTTTGTGCTTCAGCTTCTATGGTAAATTTATTTTTCATAGAAGCTAAATTTACGATTCCTAAAACTCCGATACTAGTAAATATAATTATAGTTATTATAGTTTGATTCATATAAAGTTATATCGAAAGTTTAGTAAAGAAAATTCTTTTTTTAAGGAAATATAGTTTTAAGGAAATAGTTTTAAGGAAATAGTTTAAAGGAAATAATTTAAAGCAAATAATTTTAAGAAACACAATTTAAAGAAATAAAGAAAGGGGAATTCGATTTAAGTTTAAGTTTTTTTAAAATATTTTTAAGTTGGTCTTTAAGCTTTAGTAAAAATTAAAAGAAAAAATTTAAAAGAAGAAATAGTCGAGGAAGGAACTAAAACTCCTTCCTCTTCTTCCTCGACTAGAGAATTAATGAGGTTAAACCTTATTGTCTCTTTTTATGTGTCTATTTCTGAGAGAGCTTAAAACCTCCATGCTGCTAAAGTCGGTGAAAATTCCCTTAAGCGTTACGACGGCGACCATTTTTTATCGCACGTTTCGTATTTCTCGGGCTTTCCCCAGCGATGAGTCCACTTTCTTCCAAGATGCGAAGCACGTGTTTGCAGATGTTTTTGCTGGTGATGCCACGGTTTTTAAGCCAATCTCCAACTTCTCTTTTGGCAAACATCTTGTTAGGGTGTTCTTTTACAAGCTCACTAAAGAGTTTACGAGCTTGTTTCTTAGCGCTAGGATTTTCAGGGTTTCCATTGCGACTACTCTCCCTCCGACCATTCCCACTATTAGGAACCATCGTCGCATTAGAAACCATCATCGCCGCGCCCGAATTAACGCTTCCAGTAGCATTCATGTTTTTCACCTTTTCTTTCTGTTGTGAAAATAGCCTATCAAAGACCATTCTTTTTAGGCTATTTTTGAAGCATCTTTTAAATATAGCAAACTTTTGATATTATGCAAATATATAATTTGCTTTAAAGGTAAAAAATTATTTAGAATTTTAATTAGTTATAAAAAATTTTATTTTTTATAAGAATATTTTTAATTTTTCCTAAAATAAGTATAATAATTTTCTATGGAGAAAATAAAATATATATTAGGAATTGAAACTAGTTGCGATGATACGGGCGTTGCTATATGTAAAATAGAAGGTAAAAAAATAACGCTAATAGATGCAATGTTATCTTCTCAGATAGATATCCATAAAGAATACGGAGGTGTAGTCCCCGAGGTAGCTTCAAGACTTCATTTAGAAAACTTGCCAATATTATTTAAGGAAATTTTAAATAGAAATAATATAACTAAAGAGATGCTTGACGCTATAGGAGTAACTCAAGGTCCAGGGTTAAAAGGTTCGCTTTTAATGGGAATGAATTACTCTAAAGGTTTGAGTTTCGCTTTAAATAAACCTCTAATAGGTGTTAATCATATTAAAGCACATATCATGGCAGCCTTACTAGATAATCAAGAGTTATCATTTCCCTTTCTTGCCGTTGTGGTTTCAGGGGGGCACACAGAGATAATAAGCGCTAACTCGCTTAGCGATATGAAAGTTTTAACTAAAACTATAGATGATGCAGCTGGTGAGGCATTCGATAAATCTGCTAGCCTTTTAGGTTTCGATTACCCGGGAGGAGCTTCGCTTTCACGCCTTGCAGATACAGTTTCGGATGCTTACAAAGGAACAGTGAGTTCTAATAACTTAAAAGAAATAAAAAGCAAGTTTGCACTTCCTAAAGTTATGAGAGAGGCTAAAGGGTTTAGCTTTTCAGGACTTAAAACTGCCATTTCTCTTCTAGTAAAAAAATATCAAGATGAGCTTCAAGATGAAAATATAAAAGCGTGCCTCTGTTATGCTATACAAGATGCAATAGTAGATGCTATAATTTATAAAACTAAAAAAATACTAAAAACGCCAAGCTATAAAAATTATAAAAACGTAGTACTCGCTGGGGGAGTAGCCGCTAATAAATGTTTAAGAAAAAGATTTGAAAATTTACAAGGCGTAAATTTATATCTTCCAGATTTTAAACATTGCCAAGATAATGGAGCCATGGTCGCTTACTTAGCTTCAAAAATGTATTTAGAAAATGATTTTATTTCTCTCGATGCGAAAGTATATCCTAGATGGGAATTGTAATTTATGTATGTAAAAGAAAAATTAAAAGAACTAGACGTTAGAGCTTCAAAAGCTAGAGGACAAAATTTCGTAATAAACGATAGGCTAATAGAAAATATAATGAGCTTTGCTAATCTTAATGAGGATGAAAATATTATTGAAATAGGGCCAGGGCTTGGTGCTTTAACTAAAGAGCTTTATAAATTTAAAAATTTAAAAGTTATAGAAATAGAAGAAAAATTTGCTGAAGATTTAAAAAAAAGATTTCCTAATTTAGAAATTATAAATAAAGATGTTAGAAGCGTTTCTCTGTCGGATTTTGGAGATAATTTAACAATTTTAGGGAATTTACCCTATTCATTTTCTTCAGATATCATTTCTCATCTTATCGCTTACGCTCCGTATATAAATAGGGCAATTTTGCTTTTGCAAAAAGAGTTTGCGATGCGTCTAGCTGCAAGCCCGAGCACGAAATCTTACGGCTCTTTGTCCGTAGCTTGTCAACTATGGGCAGAGCCAAGGCTTGGTGCCGTTTTTAAGGGAGGTTCTTTTCATCCCCCCACAAAAGTAGACTCGCAAATAATAGAGCTTAAATTTTATAAAGACACTAGGTTTAACGTCAAAGATGCTTTTTGGCTTCAGCGTTTCGTTAGAGCATGCTTTTCAAAGCGAAGAAAAAAAATTATAAATAGCTTGAAGTCGACTTCCATCTTTCCAATAGATAAATTAGAGCAAGCTTTTAAAGATACTAATATAGACGGCAATCGTAGACCTGAAACTTTTTCTATACAAGAGTTTATCACTCTTTCTGAAGCATTTGGAAAAATTTTATACGATATAGAGAAAAAATAAAAAACTATAAAAATATTTTATAAATATAATATATCTTTTTAAATCGGGTAAAAATAGTATAATAAGACCGTTATCGTTTAGTCTTTTTTAAAAGGAAAAATTTTTGTGAATAATAGTTTAAGTGATAATTGCCTTGAAGGGCTGTATAAAGAAATATCAGAAAAAATAAAGTGTGAAATAAATGAAAAGGGTGGCACTTTAATAAACTTTAATCCGATAAAGCTTGATTTTTGCGACGATGTAGAGGCAGGAGATTTAAGGCAATCGGACTATTTAAAAAACGTAAATATCGGATACACCTATCCTATGGGGCTTATGAATTTAAACAACGTGTCAACGCCAAGAAAGGGGATAGTCGGAAAGGTTATATTAAAAACAAAGCGAAGAATTAAAAAGTTCCTAGTAGGAATTTTAGATGAATATCTTAAAGCGGAAAAAGAGCAAAATGAAAATATAGTTTGTTTTTTAAATGAAGTGCCGAGATACGTAGATAAGAGAGATAATTATATATTTTTAGAGTTAATAAGAAAAGTCGATAGCGATTTATGCACTCTTAATAAAAAAATAGAAGAACTCGCAGATAAACAATGGGTATTAGAAGAGAGCGTTCAAGAAAAACTAGAAACCTACCATAAAGATTATAATGTAAATTTTGTAAATGAAACTAAGGCTAGAGACAATCATACTCAAATAAGACTTAATACTCTTTTTTCTATCGTAGAAGAATTAGAAAGGATAATAAAGAGTTTTTCTAAAGAGCAAAAAGATAGTTTTAGTAAAGATAATAATAATAATAATAATAATAATGATAATAATGATAATGATAATAATAACGAAAGAATACTTTTAGGTGATGTAGATTACGGTTATCTGTTCCACGAGCTTAAGTTTAGGGGGAGTAGTAAGGATATTAAGGAAAGGCAAAGAGTTTATATAGATATAATAAAAGAAATCGATATTAAAAATGGTGATGTAATAGACATAGGCGCCGGGAGAGGTGAGCTTTTAGAGCTACTAAAAGAAAATAATATAGATGCAATAGGCGTTGAAACTGATGATGGAATGCTAGATGTCTTAAATGAAAAAAATTTAAAAGCTATAAAATCAGATGGACTATCTTACTTAAAATCATTAAAAGATGGTGAAGTGCCTTGTATTATCGCTCTTCAAGTAGTAGAGCATTTATCGTTTGATTATTTACATAGTCTTATAAATGAAGCAAATAGAGTGCTAATAAAAGGAGGAAAACTTATATTAGAAACTATAAATCCACTTTCATTTTTCGCTTTAACATCTAGCTTTTTTAAAGACTATACTCATAAGTGGCCTATTCACCCCGATGTTCTAGAGCAATTTTTAAAGCTAGGCGGCTTTCAAAAAGTAGATAGTTTAAAATTATCTAAGGTTCCTAATGAGGTCTCGCTAAAAAATATAGAGATAAGCGAGTTTATGCCACCTAGCCAAGTTAATTTTGTAAAAGAATACAATGATAATATCTCTAAATTAAATAATCTTTTGTATGGATTTCAAGATTACGCACTTATAGCAAGAAAGTAAAAGAAATCAAAAGTAAGTAAAAAAGATAGTAAAAAAGTAAGCGAAAAAAAGTAAAAAATATTTAGTTTTTTGGTATACCATTTGCAATATCTATTTAAAAATGTTTTAAACGGAAAGATTTTCCTATTTTATTTTTTTTGGATATTGCTATGGCTTATAATTACGGTTCAAGAATTTTAAACAATGCTGTTAGTGGTTTACACGCTCAACAAGGAGTTATAGCGACTACTGGTAATAATATAGCAAACGTCGATACGGAAGGATACACGAGACGAGTTGCAAGAATAACGAACAGAACGGAGGAAAATTCTGCCTCACTTCGTATAGGAAATGGGGTAGAGATAGGAGAAATTCAAAGATACTCAGATGCATACATAGAGGGCAAATTAAGGGATGCGTTAGCTTTTAAAGAAAAAGGAGCTACTGAAGATGAATTTGTAAGTCGCATAGAGTCGCTGTTTGATTTAACGGGCGAGTCTCAAACTATTGGAAGCTCTTTAACCGCTTTTTATAGTGCTATAGATGATTTAAGTGTTAATCCATCAAATATAGAGCTAAGAACTAATCTATTAGAAAGCGCAAAGACTTTAATAAGCTCTATAAAGTCGACTTATGAAGCAGTGGCGGCTCTTCAAGATGAAGCGGATGTTAGGATTGCAAATGAGTTAAATACTGTAAATGCACTTACTAGGTCTATTGCTAATTTAAATTTAAGAATATCATCTATCGAAAGGTCGGGGATTAATCATGCTTTTGATGAAAGAGATGAGAGAGATAAATTGCTTTTAGATTTATCTGAAAAGATAGACTACGATTTGATAGAAAATAGTGATGGCTCGGTTACCGTTTCTCTTTCTAATGGTTTCTATTTAGTTCATAGTGGAAATTACCATGAACTTTCCGTAGATAAAACTCCAAGCTTTTTAAAAGGAAATCTCCCTGCTGAGTCGCTTTCTGGTGGAAATTTAAGCTATATTACTTATGATTATAGTTATGGAGCAGGAACTGGAGATATAAATTTAACTAATATTATAGCTAGAGGCGGTGGTTCTATCGCTGGGCTTTTAAATGTAAGAGGTGTTCAATCACCTACAGACGATTCGCCTTTTGATGCAAACGGTCATTTAGTCGATATAGCACAAAGGATAGAGGGAGTTACGAGAAATTTACTTACGAGATTTAACGAGGTTTACTTAGGACCAGATCCTCAAAATGGTTTATTTTCAGGCGATTTAGATGGTAATAATCCTGCTACTTTTGGTTTTTTTACATTTGCTGGAGCTACTGATTTTGATGGAGATAACATACCGACTAACGCAGATTTAGATGCGACTTTAACTAACATTCATTCTTATTCTAGATATTTAGAGCTTGGCGTTAAAAATGCTAGAAATATTGCTGCTGCATATCCAAGCGAGGTTTCTCTTGGTGTTTATGAATACGCCCCTGGGGATTCTAGAAACTTATCTGCTATTTCAGATCTTAAAAATGATAAGACCATGGTATTTAATGTGCCACAAGGAAACGGGACGTATTCTTTTATGGGAACTTTTGAAGAGTCCTATCATGAGATGGTAAACTTTGTAGGAAATTTAAGATCTAGAACTATGGTAAATAAATCTGTAAGTGAAGATAAGTATATTTCGACGCTTAATGAACACGACCAAGTGTCTGCCGTAAGTCTAGATGAAGAATACACTAGACTTATAACTGCACAACAATCTTACCAAGCTTCTGCAAGAATGATTAGAATAGCACAAGAATTATTTGATGAGATTATCGCTATGTATTCATAGCGTTAAAATATTTTAATATTTTATATAAAGATTTTTAAAGGATAAATTTTTTATGAGAGTAACTGAATCGCAAACGAGAAGAACGTTAGTTTCACAAATTACTACAAATAGATTAAATGTCGATAAGTATAGTAATCAAGTGACTACAGGGCTAAGCGTGCAAGAGCCTGGGGACTCTAAACAGTCTGGCACGATTTCAAGATTTAATGAGAGTTATAATAGAAACGAATCTCATATTCAAAGAATATCGATGGTAAAATCGCTTTTAGAATACCAAGAAGGGATAGTAACCTCTCTTAGTGATTACGTTATTCGTGCTAAAGAGCTAGCTGCGCAAGGCGCTAATGAAACTTATGGAGTAGAAAAGAGGCGTGCTTTAGCAAGCGAGGTTTTTGCGATGCGAGATAGTGTTGTATCTTTAGCAAACTCTAAATATCAAGGTGTTTACATATATGGCTCGGCCGATGATGACGACCCTCCTTATGATAGGGTGGCAGACTACGTGCCTGCATCTAACGGGTTGGCCGATGAAAGGTATGCTTTCGATAAAGAGGCTGGAACGGATGTGGTAAAGCAAGTCGTTATTACGGACTCGCTTACCATTAACGTATCTACTAGAGGAGATAAGATTTTTGATAATCTTATAACTTCTTTAGAAAGATTAGGAAGAACTCTATCTGGATATAAAACTGATGTAGATGCTGATGGCAAGTCCTTAGGAACTGGCGATCCTTACGACTTTGAAAATGATTATAAGAATGCTTACACACAGCAAACTGAAGATATAAGAAAATGTTTAGACTTAGTAAATAAGTCTAGCACTGAAGATATTTTACCTGAACAAGCAAGCCTTGCAGGAAGACTTACTAGGCTAGATATTTCTAAATCGATTTTAAATATTACTAACACATCTACTAAAGAGGCTTTATCTACGCTCCAAGAGGTAGATGCTTATGAGGCTGCTTCAAATTTAGTTAATGCTCAAACTGCACTTAATGCATCTTTTTTGGTAACTAGTAGAATTTTAAGGCTAAGTTTTTTAGATTATATTTAAAGTATATTTTAAAGCGGTATCTGTTATTTTTTTAATTATTTAGTTCTTAATTATATTCTTTAATTATGTTTTTTTAATTATGTTCCTTAATTATAAAGCATTCCCGATGTGGCGGTTTGGAGTGCGTTTTTATATCTAATAATTTCTTGGTTAAGTGAGTTAACGTCATCTATATTTCTTAATGTAATTTCGATTTCTGATGTGCTAGCAGTAGAGATTTGAAGGTCGCCATATCCAACTAAGCGTCCTAAAATGGTTTGGTTAGTCTTTATTTCTCTAATATCTATATAGTTGATAGTATTTCTAGTTAAATGAAAAGAGATTATGCCTTGAACGGAAATGATTTTATCGGAGTGGATAACGTACTTATCGTTAAAATATCTTCTAATTACCTCTAGAACGCATATCGCCATTAAGACGTAATACACGGCATCTATTTGAACATTGCCAATTTTACAATCGACTGCGCAAGTTGCGATAGCATAAATGTAAAGAAAGGAAATTGGTAATGTAGCAAAAATAAAAAACAATAGTAGTGCTTTTATAGATGGGCGAACCGTTTTTATTTTCATAAGTGAAATATTATATTATCTATTATTTTATGCAAGTAATCTTTTATAATCTTTACGTTTTATTTGTATTCTTTCTTTTTAATTCAAATATCGTTTTTATTAAGTTTTTTATTAACTTTTTTAAAATGATTTAAACTTTAATAATTCTTTTTATTCTCGTTTAAGCCTTGCAAAAAAAATAATTTTATTGTATAAATTTTTAACATTATGCACCAATAGCTCAGCTGGTAGAGCAGGAGACTCTTAATCTCTTGGTCGTGGGTTCGAATCCCCCTTGGTGCATATTTTTTTTATATTTATTTGAATTTATCTGTATTTATTTTTTATTTTTGTTTTTATTTTTATCTTTGCTAGTCTATTTGTCTTAAATTTATCAATAAATTCTATCAAATTTTTCTTTAGCGTTTTTTCTTTAGCGTTTTTTCTTTAGCGTTTTGTTTCCCCATGTTTTTTAGTAGTTTGTTATATCTTTATAAAAAAACCTTATAAAAAAAACTTATAAATTAAGCTAGTTGTGGTTTTTTTAGAAGAATTTAGAAGCATAGTGCTAAGTTATTAAGATAGAATAACTACATTAAGGATGGCACTTATATCTTGATTTTTTTAAAAAGGACACTTAATTTATGATTCCACAAAATGTATTAAGAGATTTTAAAGTAGTTGATATCGATATAACTAAACATCCTGATTATCAAAAATTAAAAAAAGAAATAGAAACATTAGAAAAAAAATTAAATGAAAAAAGACACTACTTAATTTTTAAGAGTTAAATTTTTTCTATCTCTGATTTTCTGTAATTTTCTTATAGCTTATTTTATAGTTCTTTTTATAATTGATGTATAAACTAAATGTTAAAGCTATATTTAGTAAAAAAGTTAAAGAATACTAGAAAGGTAGTTTTGTTTTTATAATTTTTTTTAAAAGAAACTTTTCTTAATCTTACGTTAATCTTACGGTTTTTTTCTATTATCTTTAATAAATTTATTTACGAAAAAAGCCTTTAAAGAAGCTTCTTTATCGTTTTTCGTCTTAAAATCTTATCAAAAATTCCTAGTAATTTTAATAACATAAATTTTATTCTTATTTTTTTTATAGTTGACTAATTTCTTTAGTTAGTGTAATTTTTTTAGTTGACTACTTAAGATTTTTTAGGCGTCTTGAAGCAAGAGTTCTTGCATAGTAAAATTTCGAGATTTTAATTTTATAAATAAATATCTTATAAATAAATATCGAAGAGTTGTTATGCAAGAACTCTAATGTTTTTCAAGATGTTTTAATTATCTAACTAGATTGTTTTGTAGTCGAAAAAATTAATTAATTAATTTTATTATTTTTGGGAGAATAAAATATGCGAAAAATAATTGCATTAGCAGGATTATCTCTCCTTCTTCCGTTTACATCTCAAGCAAGAACGCTAGAAGATATCCTAGTTGAAAAGGGTATCGTTACTAGAAATGAACTTGCTTTAGTTAAGGAAGAAACTGCTGAGGAACCTGTAAAAATTTATTGGAATGAAGGAAGCCGTGTGGAATTTCCTGATGATGGATTTACTGCAAGGGTTTACACTAAATTCCGTTCAAGATATGAGTTCATCGATAACGATGGTGATGTAGAAAATGAGGATAATTTTGAAAATACCGACTTAACTTTAGGTATCGATGGAACGGCCCTTTATAATGACTTTTACTATAAGTTTGATGCTAACTTCGCTAAAGACGGTAGCGATATGATTGAGGATGCTTACGTTCAATGGCAACCTTGTGATAATATGTACGCTCGTCTAGGTCAGTGGAGAACTGAGATCTCAAGACAAAGCAATACTAGCTCTAGCAAAAAGCAATTTCTTGATGATACAGTTGCTTCAAGCATTGTAGATAAAGGATATTTACATGGATTTGGAGCTGGTGGAGACGTATTAGATGGCAAAATTAAGTTCGGTGCATCTGTAAGAGGTGGAACTAGCGATGGTGAAGGAAGCAACAGACCTGGTATTGACAATGATGTTGCTGGCTATGCTTACGCTAGATGGGACGTATTAGGAGAAATGGATCCATTTGAAGAAGGCGATCTTGCAAATACTGAAGATTTGGCTATCAATGTTGGAACGGCTTATGGCTATTCTGATATGAATGCTTTAGGTGATGTGTATGCTGACCAAGCATTAAGTGCTGATATTAACTTAAAGTATAGAGGGCTTTCACTAGCTGGTGAATATTTCTACGATAAGCTTGATGCAGAAATTACAGACGATTCTGCTGATTACAATGGCTTCTACGTTCAAGCTGGCTACTTTGTATTACCTCAACAATTAGAACTTGCTTCTCGTTTCGGTTATTCAGACTGTGATGGTGGAAGAATGTGGGGACAATGTGCAGGTAATGATAACATCAAACAAGCTTCTGTTGTAGCTAACTACTACTTTTGGGGACAACACCTAAAAGCACAAGTTGGTTATGATATGATTCAAGAAAAAGATGCTTCTACTAGAAGAAACGATAATACTAATAAATGGTTAGTAGGTGTTTCTACTTGGTGGTAAGAAATATCTTTTAGCTTGAGCAGAAAGCTATTTTAAGGGATATCTTGCAAAGTTTTTGTGGGATATCCTTTTTTTATGTTTTTTATTTATATCTTGTTTATTTAGCAAATTATTTTATTATATAAATTATGAGTAAAACTATTTTTAAAAAAATTATCGATAAAGAAATTCCTGCGACGATAGTCTATGAATCCGAAACGGTTCTAGCTTTTAAAGATGCAAATCCAGTGGCTCCCGTTCATATATTAGTAATTCCTAAAAAAGAAATAGAAAGTGTTGATAGCTTAAGCTCTAATGATTTTAAAGACTCTGATGATGGAGAAATTCTCTTAGATATGTTTAAAGCTATTAAGAAAATAGTTGCCGAGCAAGGCATTGCTAAAACTGGATATAGGCTAGTCGTAAATAATGGAAAGGATGCGCAACAATCCGTTAATCATTTACATATTCACGTAATAGGTGGAAAATTTTTAAAATGGCCTCCTTGTTAAAAGTATCAAATATATAAAAATTATTTATAATTTCTAATTAAATATTTAATTAAATATTAAGTGAAAACATTAAGTGAAAATATTAAGGAATTAAAAGATATGTTTAAAAAATTAAGTGGCGGTATTTTTTTACTGTTTATAAGCGTTCTAGTTTTATGTTTAGATGCTTGTGTGTTAGTGCCTTTTATCGATTCGTATAAACAAATAGGAGTGTCTGAGGGAGATAGACAGGCTTTGCTTCCTAAGACGTTAAAAAAATTTCAAGACTTTGTATACTGGGGACAATACTCTAACGCTTTAGCTTTTGCTAAAGAAGACGAGGTGATGAACATTAGAGAATCTTTAAAAAGGTATAAAGAAATAAAAATAGTTTCCATGAAAGTAGACGATATTTTATTTGAAGATGATTCAAAAAAAGCAACGGTCGATATAGTAGTTAGCTATTATAAAATTCCACAATACGTAGTAGCAAAAGAGAAAGTAAGGGAAGTTTGGGAGTTTAGTTTAAGCGATTGGAAGATAAAAGAAAGGGTGATGATAAGTGAGGAATAAGAGGAATAAAACTAGTAATAAATTAAATGTAAATTTTAAAATTAAAAAAAACTACTTATTATCGTTTGTAGTAATTTTTAGTTTTGTAGTTTTTAGTTTCACAGCCTGCAATTTTAATAATATACCATTCTTGCAAAAGAAATTTTCTAAAACTGAAAATGAAAAAATCAAAACTACCGAAAGTGAAAATTTATTTTCTATGAGGATCGTAGAAAAAGTTAATGATGGCGAGAAAGTTTATATTTTAGGCGAGGCTTTTTCTAATGAAGAAATTCAGGTAGATAAAGTGTCTGTAAAATTAAGATTACTTAAAGGAAATGGAGAAACGAGTTTCGAGAATGTGTACGAATTTGCAGATTTGATGGGTAAAGATAAAAGTAAATTTTTTGAAAAAAAAGTTCCAAAGAGA
The DNA here is from genome assembly GCA_050952645.1 of Bdellovibrionota bacterium. GTDB lineage: Bacteria > Bdellovibrionota_C > UBA2361 > UBA2361 > CAKMMH01 > CAKMMH01. The sequence continues at coordinate 85,715 of JBMNLI010000012.1, forward strand.
TTTTTAATCTCTTTAGATAATGATTTTTTAAAGCTAAATAGTGCTACAGATTTTCAATTAGAGCTTTTATGGAACTTAAATGAAGCTAACTTAAATGAAGCTAAGCAAGATGAAGTTAAACAAGGTGAGGATAGGCAAAGAGAGATTAAAGACGAGAGTTTAACTAATAGCGTAGCGAGCGTAGATAATTTTTCAAATTTAAGCACGCTTCCTAAAGAGGCGTTAAAGATGGTTAATCTATCTTTTGAAAAAAAACTTGTGTCTTTAAATGATAAAGAACCTAAATATTACTTTTTAATAAGTGGAGAGCTTGAAAATTTATCAGATAGGGTAATAAATGAAATCACCATTACAGTTTCTTTTAAAAGCAAGTTAAGCAATATTAAGTTAAATAAAGAAGAAGAGTTCTTGGAAATTAAAGGTATTCGGATTAAACCTCATAGTTCAAAAAAGTTTGAGATGGAGTTAGACACCGTTTTAAGTAGTCAAGATGCGAATATTTATAAACCAGAAATAAAGATATTAAGTTTTAATTAAATTTCTTTTGTAAAATAAAATTGCTTTAAGTAGTAAGGTATGAAAAAAAAATTATATATAAGAACGTATGGCTGTCAAATGAACACGTACGATTCTAAGAGAATAGCTAGTTTATTAGAAAACGAATATGAGACTACGGATACCGCATTAGATGCAGATTTAATAATCATCAATACTTGTAGCGTTAGAAGAAAGCCTGAAGAAAAGCTTTTTGCAGTCTTAGGCTCTATAAAACCTTTAAAGCAAAATAATAAAAATTTAATTATCGGCGTTGGAGGTTGCGTAGCTCAACAATATGGGAAAAGTCTCTTAGAAAGAGCCTCACATGTAGACTTTGTTTTTGGGACTCATAATTTATCTTTAATACCTAAGTTTATAGAAGATATAAACAAAGAAAGAGATAAGAATAGTGATAATCAAAAATATGTAGGCGTAGAATTTAGAGATGCATGGGAAGAGCTTCCTATTTTAAATTCTAGTAAAGGCGCCTTGTCGATTAGTGTTGCGATAAGTAGAGGGTGTGATAATAAGTGTGCCTATTGCATAGTGCCACAAACTAGAGGTAGGGAAGTATCTAGACCGCACAGTGAGATTATAGATGAAATTTTATCATCCGTAGAGATGGGAGCTAAAGAGGTGCTTCTTTTAGGGCAATGCGTCAATTCGTATAAAAGCCCAGTTGATGAGAGCGTATCGTTTGAAAAATTATTAGAAAAAATTAGTGATATTAAAGGCATCGAGAGGATACGTTTTATAAGTCCTCATCCTAAACATATTACAGACGAGTTTATAAATCTCGTATGTTCTAATCCTAAGATTTGTAGGCATATTCACTTGCCCTTACAAGCAGGAAGCGATAGAGTTTTAGAGCTTATGAATAGAAAGTATACCAAGGAGCGCTATTTAGATATAGTAAATAAAATTAAGAGCAAAGTTCCCGACATGGCTTTTACGACGGATATAATAGTAGGGTTCCCGACTGAAACTGAGAGTGATTTTTTAGAAACGGTGAATGTGGTTGAAAAAGTGGGTTTTGTAAATAGTTATTCCTTTGTGTATTCTCCTAGACCTAATACGGAAGCATTAAAATTAGTTGATGATGTTCCGTATAGTGAAAAATTAGGCTGGCTTAATTTTTTGCAAGATAGGCAATACGAAGTGTCTGCAAGGGTGCTTAAAGATTTTATAGGCAAAACTACTAGTATTTTAGTTGACGGTTTTTCAAAGAAAGATGATACTTGTTATAAGGGAACTAATTCTCAAAATATTACGGTCAATCTTTCTAGTGACTATTCAAGTGTAGTAAAGCTTGGTAGTATTATAGATGTGAAAATAAAGGATATTTCTAGATTAACATTAAAAGCGTAAAATAAAAAATAAGTCTTATTTTAAAAAGGTTAATAGTTTATGAGTAAAAAAAATAAAAAAACAAAAAACGTTAAAGAACTTAAAGAAAATGTTGCTAGCAATACAGAGCTTGAGCAAGTTTTTGTAGAGGATCCTTTGTTTAGGTTTTTAAAAAAATGGCAAAATGTTATTTTCTGGGTACTTTTACTCGTAGTAGTAGGGTATTTTGGGCATCAAAAATACACTGAAACTAGGTTAAGTGAGCAAAGAGAAGATGCAGATTTATTTGAAGAGTTTAGACCAATTTATGCTAATATTATAACTCTTAATAAAGATATTAGGGAAAAAGAGTTAAGGATAGAGAGAGAAAAAAAAGAAAACAAGGATGTAGTAGGTGCTAAGAAAGATTTAGAAAATTTACAAGAGCGTTTAAGTAAGTCTTTAGTAGAGGCTAATAGTCGTATTAAACCGCTAATGGCAAGCAGGCATTATGGTTCTATATCAAAATTATATTCGGCTCAATTAAAAAGAGTTCAAGGAGATGATAAGGGCTTTGAAAAGATAGTTGGCTCTTTAGATTATAATAATTTTCAAAATGAAAAAAATGATTCTAAAAGATTTTACAAAGAGCTTACTTGTATAATAGTAGCTAAGACTTATTTAGAAGATAAATCAAAAATAGAGGAAGGAAAAAAACTTTTAATGAATTTAGCAAAAAATGGAAAGTTTTTTAACGTTGTAGCTTTTAACTCGCTAGAGATCGTTTCAGGTAGAAAAGATGTAGATGCATTAAGTGCTTTAAAAAGTGAGATCTTAACGGTATATCCAGAACAGGCAGAGTTGTTAAAATAGAAAAAAAGTTTTTTTTAAAATGCATTAAAAAATTTATCAGCAAAGGGAGTATTAGAAGCATTTAGGTGTTTTCGGTAATACTTTAAATTTATCTATCTCTGTTAGTTTTAAGTTTTTTATATTGTTATTTATAACTTGAAATTGTATAATTAGTTTTGTAAGTTTTTGTATTACGTATATTGCTTCGATACGTGTTTTTAGAAAATTTTAATTTAAGCCCAAAATTTTTTTTAAAGAGTGTGTAAGTAAAATTAAAAACTAGATTTTTATTATGTTAAAATTCCTTTTAACCTCAAACAGTCGATTGAAAAATTTCTTTAAAAATTTCTTTCAAAATAAAAATTTGATGAAAAATAAATATAAAAAGTCTCATTCGAGTCGTGGTAGTATTTTAACAGAAACAGGCTATAGTTTGTTTTTATTATTTTGTACTTACATGGGTAGTGACGAATGTTTTCGTATTTGTTTTTCATGTGGTATGTTTAAATGAGAGAAATCTAGACTTGTTAATAGCTGTAGAAAATAGGCCAGTGCAATTTGTAGTCGATGTTTCACCTCATTTTATGGTAGCCTTAAGAGAGTATTGCCTAGACGGTTTAAGAGATACAGACGTTCCTAATTGTGAGTCTGTAAGGGGGAAAACTCGAAGTGAAATAGATGAAGTATGCGAAGTGCCTGAGGTGCAAGCTCTATCTAAAGATTGTCCTACTATATGTAAATTTTGGATTACGGCTTATAATTTAGCATTATCGAAAAAGGTAGCGACGCCTAAGCAGCTAGGCTTTAAATATTTTGAGTTAAGAGGGGAGCCGTGTATAGCTAAGTATGGTATTTTAATTGCTTCTTCACGTTTTAGGTGGGTTAGAAAAATTGTTTTGGGGGTTAGCTTAAAAGAAAATTGGCTTTTATAGAAAACTATCTATAGTTTAAAGAAAAATTACAACTATATTTAAAGTAATTTATTTTATGCAAATTTCTTTAAAGTCAATTTTCTTTTGGGCTTCGTGGGGCGAGTGATACTAATTTTAAGGTCTAAAACCTACCTTAAAACGTGAAGAGCCTTTTAATTCCTGATATAAAATTAGATAATGATAGTATAAAGACTACTAAACTCCCTCGAGAGTTTGTGGAGAAAGGAAAAATATGTAGATTTTGTTCCCGTTGATAAAGAAAGTGAGACGATAAAACTTAGGACAATGAAGGGAGGGAAGATTTTTATTAAGTCTGGTATAATATTAGATATATTTAAGTTGTTAGATGATGAGCCTCTCATAGCAGATTCGTTTCATGTAGGTTTTTTTAGGACTGCGCAAATTTTCGATACATCTAGTTCACCTAAGGGGAGTTCGTCTAGTAGTAGTCCATCATCTAGTAGTTCATCGTCTAGTAGGAGCAGTTTATCTAGTAGCAGTGCATCTAGTAGTAGCATTTCTTCAAGTTTTTCTAGTAGTAGTAGTTTAAGTAGTTCTAGCTCATCTTTAAGTTCACCTTCAAGTTCATTATCTAGTAGCAAAAGTTCTAGCAAGAGTAGTTCTTCTAGTTCTTCTAGTTCTCTAAGTTCAAGCTTATCGCCAAGTAGTAGTAGTTCGTCTAGCTCTTCTAGTAAGAGTTCATCATTAAGTAAGAGTAGTTCGCCAAGTAGTAGCTCATCTAGCAAGAGTTCGTCATCTAGTAGTAAGAGTTCGTCGTCTATTAGTTCTAGTTTAAGTAAGAGTAGTTCTTCAACCAAAAATCAGGGTAGCAATTATGGAGCTGATGGAGTGTGTTGCCCTAGGGAGTTTGATATAATGTGCGGTGGTGAAGGACAATGTTGTCCTGTAAATAGATGTATAGGCGAAGGTGGTGGTGCTAGGTGTGGTTGTTCTAGCGATGAAACAGAGTATACAGATAATAGCGGTAAAAAAGCGTGTTGTAAAACTGGTAGAATATATAACGAACAATATTGTTGCTCTCAGGATTTATGTAATGGAGTATGTTGCGAAGATGGAGAGACGTGTGATAATGGTGAATGTAAAGGAGAGTATAATTGTATGTCTGGGGAGAATTTTAAAAATGAAGGTTGCACGCCAGGCAATATGACTGAAGAATGTTGCGGAGGTAATTGTATGCGGTTTGGGGATGATATATACAGGTGTTCGCTTTGGGAAAAGAATTATGGTAAACCTTGCGAAAATGATGTAGATTGTGATAATTATAGACTAAAGTGCGAAAGTGGCAGGTGTGTAATTTCTTAAGTGTTCTTATTATATATTTTTCTTGTCTAAAAAGCTTATTTTCAGTATAATAAAGTTTAATTTGTGTCCTTTAAAGGACGGTTTTTTTAGGATTTGCAGTTCAGTTAAGATTTAATTGAGTTGCAAATTCTTCACCTAATCTCTACTAGAAAGGAGAGATAGGATTATGAAAAGGATTTTTGGTGTTGCCGTTTTGGCGTGTACTATTTTCTTTGGTGCTACTTGCTTTGGGCAAAAAGAAAATCTTGTTCCTAAAGGCGGAGAGAAGATTGAGAAAGTTATCCCGCAGGATAATGCACAGAATAACGCTCCGAATACTAATCTGACGCAAGAACAACTTAACTATAATCATCAGACGCTTATCTATGCTGAAATGATGGAGAAAGATAAGGCTACGTATTCGGGAGAATCTTTGTATAGAAGGCTTGGCTTCCTTGAAAAGGGCATCACTAAATTTCAAAGTATGGTAGATGAAATTCAAGCCATTGGTGTTGATGCTAATGACATTCGAGTTGTGAATGGGTGTGATAGTCTTAAAAATTCTAACCTTCCAGTTTTAATTAAGAACGCTGCTGAAATTAGGTCTAGAATGCAAGAAGGCGTGCCTAAAAGACGGCCAGCAAGGAAGCAACTAGAAGCGAGTTTGTGGAACGACCCTGAGATTCTATATATTGTTGCAGAAATAAAGTTTTTTTGCGAATGTTCTGTTCGGGGTTGGGAAATAACAAAAAAGTACTCGCGAAAAGCAGCAGATGAGATAAAAGAGCCGATAGATAAAGCGGACAAAGTACTCAAACAGATGGAATATATCTGCACTGGCATTTGTATGCAATTTTCCGAAGATAGTAAAGCTTACTGGGGAAATAAGCTTGGTATGGGTAAGCCAAAAACAGTCTACTACTTCAAGTCAGTAAATGGAGAACGTAAAGCTTATGTTATGGGTAAGAGAGAAGGCACTGACGAAATACCAGAGGCAGTAATGCCAAACGACAACCGTAAGAACGTCAATAACCGTAGACGTGATCAGTGATGATCCAACATTTGAGCTCCTTTTTATACATCTGTATTTTAAAGGAGCTCTTTTTTTATTAATTTTTTATTACAAAAAATTTTCACTTTTACTAAAAGTTTTATCGATACTCCTATTTTCTTTCTATCATTTAGTTTCTTTCTACCATTCTTGCTCCCTTTTATTCTTACCATTTATTGAAAATAATCTTTAATTTTCGTATAATATACATTTACTCTAAAGAAAATAAACTAGGTAATATAAAAATATATAAGGAAATAAATTATATAAGGAAATAAATTAAAGAGTGAATACGGCATTTGAGATTGAACAATATGGGAAACTTCCCCCAATGCTTGAGCAATATATCGAGTATAAAAATGAATACCCTGATTGCTTGATATTTTGTCAAGTAGGCGATTTTTATGAATTGTTTTTTGAAGATGCTAAAGTAGTAGCAAAAACCTTAAATTTAACATTGACTAGTAGAGATAAAAATAGTGAGAATCCCGTGCCTATGTGCGGAGTGCCAATTTCAGTTATAGATGGCTACATAGATAGATTAGTAGACCTTGGTTTTTCAGTGGCAATCGTAAGTCAGGCAGAATTAGCCTCCGAGGCTAAAGGTATGGTAAAAAGAAAGCTAGAAAGAATAATAACGCCAGCAGTAAGACTTTTAGGAAGCGATAAAGCAGAGTCATGCGTTGCGGCTTCCATATATTTTGATAATGAGAAAAATATGTCGATAGCTTTTTTAGATGTGCAAAATGCTACGCTCTTTTATAGAGAAAATATATCGCTAGAAAGTTTAAAATCTGAACTCAGTAGAGTCTCCCCTAAAGAAATTATAGTGCTTCAAAACTTAGGCGGAAAAAGAATAGACAGAAGAACACTCTGGTTTAGAGATATAGAAAGAAGCTTTAAAGATGCCATTATAAAAATAAAACCCGAAACTTATTCAAGCTTAGATTTAAATCCTTTAAGAAAATTTAGCGAGCTTCAAGGATACGCAAGCCTATCAAATGCTACTAAAAAAGCGGTTAGAATACTTATAAACTATATAGATGAGATCACTATAGAAAAAACACTTGCAATTTCAGAAGTTTCAAAATGTAATTACGATAATATTATGAGCGTCGATGCTAGCGCTAGACAAAACTTAGAGCTTATAACTAATATAAAAGATGGGAGTAAAAAAAATACTCTCTTTGATTACATGGATAAGACGATTACTCAAGGAGGAGAAAAGCTTTTAAGAACTTGGATCTTATCTCCTTTGTTAAATGTCAAGCAAATAAAAGAAAGACAAAACGTTATCAAGTTTTTCTTATCAGAGGTTTTTATCCGCTCGAAAGTAAGAAATATTTTAAAGTATATTTGTAATTTCTCTAAAATAGCTTCAAGACTTGAAATGCAAATAGTATCTCCTAGAGAACTTGGAAGCTTAAGAGATAGCTTAAATAAAATTCCAGAAATTATTTTCCTTTTTAAAGAAACATTAGATGATATCCCTAGCAATTTAAGAAATATCTTAGATAGCCTTATAGTGCCAGAAGAGTTAAAAGTTATTTTAGATAACACTCTAATAGAAGAACCTAGCAACTCTATAAATGAAGGAAATATTATAAAGGAAGGCTTTAGTAAAGAGGTAGATAGACTAAGAGATATAAGGCAAGGGGGTTGCTCTTGGATTTTAGAGCTAGAAGCTAAAGAAAGGGAAGCAAGCGGAATAAACTCTCTTAAAATTAAATTTAATAATGTGCTTGGATATTTTATAGAGGTTACGAAAGTAAATAAGGATAAAGTTCCAGATTATTTTATTCAAAGACAAAGCACTTCAAATTATGAAAGATTTTTTACACCCGAACTAAAAGAAAGAGAAAAGGAAGTTCTAGGAGCCGAAGCAAAACTGTTCGCTTTAGAAAGAGAGCTTTTTGCTAACTTAAAAAATACTTTGCAAGCTTACATTCCACTTTTAAGAAGCTTAAGCGATACTATTTCTCTTCTCGACCTTTATGCATCGCTAGCAGAACTCGCAGAAAATGAAGCGTTAGTCTGCCCTAATGTTACTTCTGATTACGCTTTAGATATAAAACAAGGTATGCACCCAGTTTTAAAAAAAGTCCTAAAGAGCGATTTTATCCCGAACTCTTTAAACTTATCTTCGCTTGAAACGCTTGTAGTGCTCACAGGGCCTAATATGGGCGGTAAGTCTACATTCCTTAGGCAAGTAGCCTTAATCGTTATTATGGCTCAAATAGGAAGCTTTGTGCCTGCAAAAGAGGCTGCCATAGGACTCGTAGATAAGATTTTTGCTAGACTAGGAGCAAGCGATGATATGGAGGAGGGAGAGTCTACTTTTATGGTAGAAATGAGAGAAGCGTCAAATATTTTGTCTAACGCAACAGAGCGATCTTTAGTGCTAATAGATGAGATAGGAAGAGGAACGGCTACTACCGACGGGATTTCCATAGCAGAGGCTATTTTAGAATATTTGCTATTAAAGATAAAATGTAAAACCGTTTTTGCTACGCACTTTCACGAACTAACAGAGCTTGCTAAAAAATATAAACAATTAAAAAATATTTCAGTAGGTTCAATAGAGCTAGAAGGAGAGGTAGTCTTTACTCATGAGATAGTAGATGGTGCTGCAAAAAAATCTTACGGTATCCACGTTGCTAAACTTGCAGGAATAAATAAGGTGATTTTAAATAGGGCAAGAGAAATTTTAACTAAGCTAGATGCTAAAAATAATCTAGTAAAAGAAGCGCAGATGTCCTTTTTCGATGATAGCTTAAGTGGCACGCTAGGCGAAAATTTAGAAGATATGAGAAGCGTAGGAGATATAGAAAATATAAAAGACTTAAATGTAAAAGATTTATTTAAAGAAGATTTATTTAAAAAAGACATAGCTCTTCCTGATGATTACGAGGAATTAAAAGGGGTTGCAGAAAGTATAAAAAATATAGATATTAATTCTATGACCCCAATAGAGGCACTAAAATTTTTAAACGATTTAAAAAATGAAATAATTTAAAAAAATAATTTAATAAAAAATATACTAATATGAAAAAATTAAACTTAAATATACTTTTCTTTGCATTTTTCTTTTTAACTTCCTTGCTATTAAGTACGCAAAAAGTAAGTGCGCAAAAAGGAGTCCCTAATGTATACGCTTTTAATGATGTTTATAATAATCAATATGATAATCAATATAATAATTACGAAGCTATAAACACGAATGCGAGCGTGCAAGTTTTTGAAAGTTTAGAAAGTGAGTTTTTAAAATTAAGGAATTTAGATACAAAAGTAGAAAGGATAAAAGAATGGGAAACGCTAGCAAGAAAGTTTGAAGTGTTTTTCGATAAAAATGAAAGATTGAGCCAAAGTGCCGTAGCGATGCATAATGCTTCGATATTATATGAAGAGCTATATAAAAAAACGCATCTAGAAAAATACTTAGATAGAGCTTTTATAGTTATAGATAAGTTTTTAAAAGATTATAAGAATCATTATTTAGCAGATGATATAATTGTAAAAAAAGGAGACATCTATCTTTTTTTATTAAACGATTTCGATAAAGCAAAGAAATGCTATGAAGAGGTTGTAAAGAATTATGTAGATAGCGATATGTTCGAGCTAGCAAAAGCGAGAGTAAAGCTAATATTAGATAGAAAAAATAGCAATGTTTTAGGAACAGTTTCTGAGCAAGTAAAAAATAACGGTGGGGAAGATAAATTTACTAATAATAATTACGTTATCGTTATAGATCCAGGGCATGGCGGTGAAGAGGTTGGAGCTAAAAACGCTGCTGGGCTTTTGGAAAAAGATATAACTCTCGACATTGCACTAAAGTTGGAAAAAATCTTAAAAAGAAACACCGGGTTTAATGTTTTCTTAACTAGGTCGACCGATAAATTTCTATCTTTAGGAGAAAGAACCGAGTTTGCTAATGAAAAAGAGGCAGATCTTTTTTTAAGTCTGCATGTAAATGCTAGCGTGAAAAGAGATGCTTACGGAATAGAAACTTATTATCTCGATAATACCGACGATAAGTCTAGTAGAAAATTAGCAGAACGAGAAAACAAGTCGCTAACGTTTGGAAATGGCGATATAGATGATCTGCAATTTATGATAAGCGACTTAATACAAAGTGGAAAGCAAGAAGAATCGATAGTGTTTGCAAACCACGTTCAAAGCGAACTTATTAGACATCTAAATAAAAAATGGCGTGGTATAAAAGATTTAGGAGTAAAAAAGGCTCCTTTTTACATTTTAGTAGGTGCGCATATGCCTTGCGTGCTAACTGAAATATTATTTATCGATAATTACCAAGATGCTAAAAAATTAGCTAATGAAAGATTTAGGCATGATGTAGCGCATGCTCTATATGTCGCTATATTAAAATATTTTAACCAAAAATAGTGAAACTTTAAAAAAAATAAAAGATATGGACTATAAAGAGTGCAGAGATTTTTTTACTAGAGTTCTTCTTTTTGCTAAAAAAGAGCGTGCTGAAATAAGTTTAGTCGGTGGATTTTTAAGAGATTTATTTATATTCGATGATTTTTATTCTAACGATATCGATTTTATAACTACTAGTAATGTCGATAAGCTAGCTAAAAATTTTGCAGATGATTTTAAAGGGGAAGTTTTACTATTTAGCCAATTTTTAACTAGTAAGGTTAGAAATTTAAAAACTTTTAAAAACGTTTATGAAGTAGACTTTGCAAGGTATAGAGAAGAAAGGTATTTAAAAAGTGGTGATTTTCCAAAAGTTAAAGCTGTTAGCGATATTAAGGAAGATTTAAAAAGAAGAGATTTTACTATAAATACATTAGTAATTCCTTTAGAAGATTTCATAAAAACTTTTGATGATAGCATAGAAAACATAGATCACATGCGTTTAAGAAAGCATGTAAAAAATTATCTTTTTGCTCTAGAGGATATAGATAAAAAAATTATAAGAGTGCTACATAAAAAAAGTTTTCACGATGACCCTACTAGGATTTTTCGTGCCTTTAGGTATAAGGCTAGAATTAGTGGCAGTTTCGATAAAGAAACTTTTAAACTTATTTTAGAAGCTCTTAGTAGTGGAGTACTTAATAATATATCAAAAAATAGAATTAAAAAAGAAATAGAAAAGATTAAAAAAGAGAGAGATTTTGAAAAGATTTTAAACGACCTAGAAGAGATAGGAATTAAAACCGATATAGAGTAAGCAAAAGATAAGAATAAATAAAAGTAATAGTTAGGTAATTTTAATAATGTTAAATATTAAAAACATTGAAGCAGAAATTTCTAAAAATGCAAAAGAGTATTTTAATACTAATATAGAAGCAAAATTTAATCCGTCTCTAGATTTAAATTTAGGAGATTTTTATTCAGATTATTGTATAGTGCTAGCTAAAGAATATAAAAAAAGCGTAAGTGAAATTTATAAGATTATTTCTAAAGACTTGTCTTTAAAAGATTACGATATTTTGCTTATAGGCGATTATATAAATATTAAACTAAAAAAGTTTATTATAAATAGTTTTGATATAATAAAGCCTAATGTTAAAACTAATAATGTAGAAATTAAAAGCGTAGTAATTTTTATTCCGCTACTTAAAACTTATACTAAACCGTTATTTTATAGATTATCATTTTTAGGTTTTTTAAATAAAATTTTATTTGAAAAACTAGGTGTAAAAGTAGAGTTTTTCTTAGGAAGTAAGGACTATAAGGCAAACGATTTAGGAAGTGATACGCTAAGCTTTAGCAGGCTATTAGAGAAAGTTTACGACGATTTAGACGCTAGAAAAGATATTTTAGAAAAAATATATGACCTAGATAAATTATATAATATAGAACTATTTTTAATTCATATAGGGCCAAGCACTTTTTACCAAAGAAGTTTGCCAAAAGCACTTTTCAAAACTACTAAAGCACGCACTCATTTTGCTTTAAAATTTCACTCTAAAGATTGGGGGGAGGTTTACAAAGAAGATATAGATGAGATGGAAGATTTTATAAAGAGCTTAAATAAAAACCAAAATAAGAGCCAAAATAAAAACGAAAATAAAAACGAAAATATCACTGCGCTAAACGCTCTTATGTATATGTTATCTACAAATAAAGATTTTAAAGAGATAAATTATTATGATGCTACGATAAATACACAAGAAAATTTTATATATTTTTTAAACTCCACTTTAAATAGAATAAATAAGTTTTTTAAAGGCGATGCGAGTAAAGAAAAGGATGTCTTATATGAGTTTAGCAAAGATGATAAGCTTAGGAATATAATGCTAAGAGGCTACACACTAAACAGTGTTTTGTGTGATACTGTAAGGCATGGAAGAGTAGGAGACTTTTTATCATACTTTGATGAGCTACTAAGGGATGTAAATTACGTGTTGAATACTCCATCTTTTAGAAGTAAATTAGTAAATGGAGAAATTTCAAGCAAGACGAGTTTCGTGTTTAATTATATTAAAGTAGTATTTCAAGATTTTTTAAGATAGTGTAATATTTTTATTAGTGTTGTATTTTTTGTCTAAGTTATTTATTAAGTTATATTTAATATAAGCATTTATTTTGAAGCATTTATTTAGGAGCGCAAAGGAGATGATACCTTTTAAAGAGTATAGAATGAGCACACTTCAAGTAGTATGTCTAAGTGGAATAGTTATGGGATGTATGGTTTGTGCTTTTTATATAGGAACGTATTTCGGAAATAAGATAGGTTTCGAGAATGCTATGAAAGAGAATTTAGAAAACTTAGCAAAAGTTCCTATCGATTCTATCGATATCGGCAGCGATGATACCGACGAAAAAATTTCTTTAGAAGTAGAAACGAAATTAAAACGAGATAGCTTAGCTAAGAATGAAGAGCCAACACTAGAAGATATCGTAAATAGCAAATCTCCTACAAAGAAAGAAAAAGAAGATGAAGCGATAGAAATACTTAATAAGAGATTGCTAGGAGATGTAGTTGGCGAGGATGGTAGCATTAGTCTAGTAGAAGATGTTAGCTTAGAAAAGAAGATAAAAAAGGAAGATGATAAAAACAATGAAATTATAGAAATTAGTAAAGAAGGTAATATCGATGATGTAAATGTTTTATCGGAAAAAGAAGAAGTCGAAAAAATAAGCAAATTAACTAATGTGGAATTTGAAAAAAATAAGCAAAAAAGCAAGGAAAAAGATAAAAATAAAGAAAAAGATGTAGCTAAAAGGAAAGATAAAAGGAAAGATAGAAAAGAGATAAAAGTAGATGTTAAAGAGGCTGTAGAGATTAAAAAAGAGATTAAAGAAGAGATCAAAGATAAGGAAAGCGAAAAATATGAGGCGATTAAAAGACAGGAAGATAAAATTTTAGCAGAGGCTAAAAAAGATTTAAAAAAGGCTGATGATACCGTAAATAATCGATTTAAAGAGGAAGCTTCTAGGCAAAATGCGCTTAAAGTAGAGCCAGCTTTAATCCAAAGAGCAAATAGAGGAGTAGAACCAAGAATAGTAGAGCAAGTGCCTAGTCAATTACCTAGTCAATTACCTAGTCAAGCACCTAGTCAATTTAGAGAAGATATATTTGAAAGTCCTAATATTCAAGCAAGGCCGCAAGATAGATCTGTTCAAGATAGTTCTATGCAAGATAGATTAGTGCAAAAAAGGCAAGTAGCACCTCTTAAAGGCTATCAAGGTAGCAGGCAAGGCGCCAGCGGACAAGGCAGCGGACAAGGCAGCGACGTTAGCTACCAAGGAGGCTATAGAGGAGGTTATCAAGGAGGCGTGCAAGGAGGAAGACGAGCGCCACAACAAGTAGGCGAGTATCAAAGACCACAATTGCCACAAAGAGAGCAAGTCGGATCTCAAAATCCTAGTCTTGCAAGAACTCGGCAAGCAAGTATTCAAAAAGGCTATTACGTGCAAATAGCTTCTCTTAGCAATGAGATGGATGCTAATATTTTAGTAAATAAAGTTAATAGTTCGGGTTTTAAAACTAAAGTGCAAACGACGATAGTGAGTGGGGTAAAATATTATAGAGTTCTTTCTGGCCCAGAGGATACGCATATCCACGCTCAAAGAATGGTTGAAGAGTTAAAAAGAGAGCCTTATATTACGTCTAATCCTTTTGTAGTAGAGTTTAAGTAAGGGAAGGTAGAAAGACTCGCTGCTAGCTATAACGCTGTTTGTTATAATTTTGCTACTAGTAAGAGCATTAGTTTTAAAAAAAGCTTAAAGATTTTAGCACTTACCATCCGAAAATATATTAGATAGGAATAAATTGTTTTATAACCTTATAAATTTTTTAGATGACTAATTCTTTACTAGAACCGAACAAAGATATACTAGATCGCATTTCCCATTGTGTAATTACAGATGTCGGAAAAAAACGAGAGACTAATCAAGATAGTTTTATCGCTGTCTGTGGCGAGAATTTTAAATTATTCGTCGTTTGTGATGGCATGGGTGGAACCGACGGTGGGGAGATAGCAGCAGGAATAACGATCTCATATTTACAATCTGAACTTTCAGGAAAAAAAATAAATGATATAGAAGATGTTAAAGAGGTGGTGTTTTTAGCTAATAAGCACGTTTTCGATTATGGCGCTGAACATAAAGAGGTTCAAGGACTAGGAACTACCATTACGACTTTACTAGTAATGGCTAAAGGGTCTTGGATATTAAATGTAGGAGATTCTAGAGTTTATAAAATTGTAGCTAACTCCATGGAGCAAATAACGCAAGACGATACGGTTTTACAAGAGTTAATTAAGTCTGGTGCAGTATCTAAGGAAAAAGCTAAAAGCCACCCTATCGCTAATATGCTAACTAAAACCATAGGGCAAGGAGATAGCCTAGAGATAGAAAGTAAGAGAATAGGTTTTTTAGATGATAGCGAACTTTATCTACTTTGCTCAGATGGGCTATACAATATGCTCTCAGATGAGGAAATCTTAAAAATAATTAAAGAGAGTAGCCCTCAAGAGGCCGTAAAAAAATTAGTAGAAGAAGCGAATGATAATGGGGGTGCCGATAATATTACAGTAATGATAGTAGGAACGTTTGAAGAAGAGCTTAATAATACTACTAATGTTGATAATGATTTTTCTTCTAAAGACAAGCCAAAAATAAAAAAGCCAAAGGAAATAGTAACTAGAATAAATTATAAGAATTTAAGTCAAAAAGTTTTTCAAGCAAAGCTAAATGAAGATGGTAATGCTGAGCAAAAAAACGATGATTATAAAACTTCTCAAAATAATAAAAATATAGATAAAGAGAATATAGATAAAGAAAAACCTCGTGAAATTACTCAAAAAGATTTATATTTATCGAATACGGATTCCAAAAAATTTATTCGACTTTTTTTATTATCGCTTTCAATCATTTTATTATTAATTTTTATGCCTGCTAAAAATAATAAAAACGCACCTAAGGAAAAAGAAAAAAAATTAGTGGGCATTATCGGTGATATAAAAGTAGTAGAGAAAGAATATAAATTTAAAATGAAAGATATAGAAAAAAAGGTTGATACAAATACCACAGTTAATTATATAAAAGTTAATTATACAGAAGAAGAAAAAAAAGCTTACGACGATATTTTAAATTTACTTCAAGAAAAAAAAGAACTATCTAAAAGATTTTTACAAAACGAGAAGAATATATTACTAACTTCGATTAAAGAAGCTGAGAGAAAAATAGAAAAACTTGCGAAAAAAGAAAAAGAACTCAGAGGCTATAATGGGCAAAGTCTGATAGATATCGCTAGCAAGATATCGCTAAAAGATAAGAAAAAAGGAAGTAGTGAAAATAATAATGAAAATAATGGCGTAAAAAAAGCGTTAGATGATTTTTTAAATTTTTCTTATAGCATTTTAGATAAAAACTTATCGCAAAAAGATTACGACAGTTTAATGAGTGCTAAAATTAAAGCTTTAAATGAACGAGTAGAAAAATACGTATATAATAATTTAATAAAGCTTAAAAAAAGTGTAAAAGAAACACAAGAAAAAATTTTACTTAGTCGCCTTAATTTATCTCTAGTAAATTTAAAGTTAGAATACGTTCAAGTGCTACAAAGTGGCGATGAAGAAGCTCTTGAAAATTTTAAGTTAAAAATAGAAGCTCTAAGAGAAAGGCTTTAAAAAAATTTTCCTTTTAAACTCTTGCTTTGAACTTTTTCAAAAGAAATGTTTTGTTAATTATTTCGACATACTTTATATGTTATTTGATGTGATCTTTTAGTTTCGATTATGCTTTAGAGATTTTCTTTTATAAGTTCTCGTTCACATTATTTTTGTAATTTTTTTTGCAAAATTTTAAAAGGAATAATTATGCAAATGTTTTATACAAAACTTACACTCTCGCTTATTGCGATGAGTTTAAAATCTGCGCACGTTAAAGAATATAGCGATTATCTTGCTAAAAATTTAATTTATGAAGATGATAATTTTTTAAGTTTAATTGAAGAAAATTTTCCAAATATTATAGAAAAATATAATGATAAATTAGTTATTGATACGGTCGAAGAAAATATTGCAAAATGGGAAAAACAAGATATTAAATTTTTATTACTCGGCACTTTAGATTATCCTCAGGCGCTTAAAAATATTTATAATCCTCCCTTAGTCTTGTTTTATAAAGGGACTTGGAAAAAAGATTACGATTATAATTTTTCAGTTGCCATAGTAGGCTCGAGAAAGGCTAGCGTTATGCAGACTAAGTTTGTAAACCAGTTTGCTAGCGTGCTAAGTTTTTCTAATATATGTGTAGTAAGTGGGCTAGCGCAAGGTATAGATGCCGCTTCTCACATGGGCGCAATAAGTGGCGATGCAAATAAGTTTCCTACGATTGCAGTTCTAGGAAGTGGGGTAAATTATATATACCCTGCAGTTCATAAGTATTTAGCACACAAGATAATAGACAAAGGTGGCATCTTGTTAAGCCATTTTTTGCCAGACACTGCCCCTTTTCCTTATAATTTTTTAGATAGAAATAGAGTTATCTCAGGGCTTTCAAGGATAGTAATAGTAGCGCAAGCCGCTGCTAGAAGTGGGGCACTTTCCACCGCTAGATATGCACTAGAGCAAGGAAGAGACCTCCTAGCAGTTTTAGGCCCAGTGTATGATGATAGTTTTGTAGGCTCTAATAATTTAATTACGCAGGGCGCTACGCCGATAGCGAGCGTTGAAGATTTTTTTAAATTATATCCAGAATATTTACTAGATAAAAATTTAGATAAATTTGAAGATAATAAAATTATAAACTTTGAAGATGAGAAAGAAAAACAAGTTTATGAGTATATTAGAAAGCATAAAAAAGTTTCTAGAGAAGAACTGCACGAAAAATTTACTGATAGTAATTTATCGCTTACTGTTATAAATTTGTTAGCAAGAAATCTTATAGAGTCGCTCCCAGGGGATGAGTATTGTTTAGCACAAGGTTTGTAGAAAGAAAAGATTGTCGTTTTTTTATTTTTTCTATTTTCTTTATGTTTTATGTTTTATTTTTTTGAAATTTATTTTTATAATCTTCGATAACTTCTATTATGAGTGTAATAATATTTTATCAAAATAGCGCATCGCTAAAAAATGAATATTTGCAAATAAGGGGCTTAGGAGGAAGTGTCGGGTTAGATAAGCGTGGAAGCATTGCTAGCGAAGATATCCTAGAGCATTATTTTCGAGTTGACGCTATAGGAAAAGAGTACGTTTTAAAAGTAGGAGAGCAAAACATACTTCTTCCTAAATATTTTAAAGCAAACATTAATAATATAGATTTTATTTTCTATACTACATCTCCTACTAGTGAGAGTTTAACTTATACTTATTACGACTTAGATTCCTTTGATATTAAAAACAAGAAATTTATTACATTAAATTTAAGTTATAATTTAACGATGCTTTCAATAAAAATTTATGAAGGGATAGAATATTATTTAGGCTCTTCAAAAGTTTCTTCTATTTGTATAGCAGAGAATTTTGTAGCTCCCTACCACTCGAAAATTACTTATGAAAATGAGCAAATAAAAATTGTAGATGTAGCTGGAAGTTTAAAAAAAGAGGGAGAATATGCATATAGTTTAAATGATATTTCTCTAGTATTTGAAAAAGAGTTAAATTAAGTTTTAGTTTTTTGTTTTTTAACCTTGCAATGCTTTATAGATGTTTTCTATCCAAACGACTGGCTTGTCGCATTTTGAAAACCAAGTGTCTGCATTCGCATCTTTTGCTAACGTTTCTAAGTTTTGTTTTGATATATTAGAAAAAAGCGCTATTTTCAAGCTTGGCATAGTTTGCTTTAACATTTTACACAGATCATTTCCGTTTATATTAGGCATATTAACGTCTGAAATTAGCAAGTCTATGTTTTCTTGAAATAGGTAGCTATGAATAGTTGATGGGTCTTGAGTAGTAAGAACCTCAAAGCCTTCTTTCGTTAGTATATGGCTTAATATATTTAATATCATTTGATTATCATCTATACATAAAATTTTCGTTTTTTCTTGTTTGTTATTATTTGAATTTTTATAAGTAGAGTTTTTATTTTCTTTTCCTAAAACTTCTTTGCAATCTTGCATAAAACTATCTGCCGTTTGGTATCTATTATTAGGTATTTTTTGTAGTGCCTTGTTTACGATATTTGCCACATCTTCTTTTATATTTAATGAGCTATCGAAAGGTGGCACTGGATTAGTTAAATGCATTAAGAGAGTTTGCACTACCGTTTCTCCAAAGAAAGGAACTTTGCCAGCTAGAAGCTCGTATAGAACTATGCCTGCTGAATATATATCGATCCTCGAGTCGAGCTCCACCTCTCCTGCTGCTTGTTCTGGTGCCATATATTGAGGAGTTCCAAGGGCTGAGCCATCGATAGTTTTAGTATCGTTTAATTTTAAATCTTGCTTCATTTTAGCTATGCCAAAATCTAGCACTTTTAATTCCGTGTAGTCATCAAGGGTATTATTAAAGTTTACTATAATGTTATCAGATTTAATATCTCTATGAACGATACCGTCGCTATGGGCGCAAGATAGCACGTCTAAAATATCTATTAAAATTCTTAGTGCTAAATGGTAATCTAAGGGGCCACATTTTTTTACGCATTTGCTAAGCGTGATTCCTCTACAAAAGTCTGTAGTCATGTAGTAGCGACCATCTTTAGTTTTTCCGAAATCTCTAAGTTTAGCGGTATTTTTATGAGAAAATTTTTCTAGCACTCTCGCTTCTTCTATAAAACGCTCTACAATCTGAGAGTTGTTCGATACTTCTTTTGATAGCAGTTTTAGGGCGTATTGTAGTTTTAAGTCCTCGTGTTCTACAAGGTAGACATCTCCCGTTGCCCCAGAGCCTAATAGTCTAATAATGTTATATTTTTCAGCGATTTTTTCCATTTATTCGTTATGTTTTCGTAATGCTAAGGTATATAGTCGGCAAAATAGAAAAAATTATTTATAAAGTTTTTATAAAGATTTATAAAAGATTTTTAAATTTATCTATCTTTTTTGAAAGTTATAGCATCAAAGCTATTAGGAAGTTTTTAAAAGGGTTAGTTTCGTATGCAAGAAGAAAAAAAAGAAGAAATAATAAAAGAAAAAAGCAGAAAAGATAATCTAGACAATTGTTCAATTCAAGATAAGGTTGGTACTTTGCAATTTTTTTACGATGTTAATCTAGTCGTATCTGTTGAGCTTGGTAGAATAGAGTGTACACTCGATAAGTTAATAAGGCTTAAAAAGGGCTCTATTATCGAACTCGATAAGCTTCCTGAAGAACCTTTAGATATAAGGGTAAATAATAAACTGCTAGCGCAAGGAGAAGCCGTAGTAGTAAATGATAAATTTGGAGTTCGCGTAACTCAGATAGTGTCCCCAGATGGCGAGCTAGATGCGCTAGCAGCTGTAAGCAATTCTGCTAAATAAATTCATAAAATAAAATTTCTAAATAAAAAACGTAAAATAAAAAATCTAAAATAAATGATTCAATATAAATAACGCAAAATAAATTACAAACTGCTAAAGAATATAAATCCTGTTTTTTAAAACAGCATTATAATTTTAGCCTATAAAAAATTCTATATTGTCGGATTTTCATTTTCTTGATAAATTTGTAAACAGATAGGCGTATTGTGCCGTATAACTTTAAATTTAAAGGATTAAAAAGATGTTAGAAATTTTAAAAAAGAAAAAATTATTTTTAAGTTTAACATTTAGTTTAGCATTTCTTTTATTGCACTCAAATGGAAATGCGCTGATTATAGATGATTTTACAGATAAAGATGTTTCGGGTAGCGACGCTTCGCTTCAAACAAACATTGAGGGAGATGGCGATTTTAGTTGGAATAGTGTAAAGCTCTCTAATGTTGTAGGTGGTTGTAGAAAGGCTGAAATGAAAAGGGATGGTAAGGGGACTTTCGAATCGGGGCGTTATTCACATAACCAAGGCGCCACTAAAACGGCTCGCTCTACTATCACTTGGGGTGAGTGCGAAGATGGAATCACTATGCCACTAGTCGATTTAACTATAGATGGTGGTGAGTATATAATCGTAGAAACTGAAGGTAGTGAACATAATGGGGACATATTTTTAGAGTTGCATGATGATGTTGGGTACAATGGTAGAGTTAATTGTAGTAAGGTGACAGATGTTCATGAGTATCGATGTGAGTTTTCAAAATTTTTAGGTGTAAACTTAAAAAAGATTGAAAAAATAATTTTAGAGATAGATGGAAGGCCTGGGTTTGACTTAGATGTAACTAAAGTCTTAACTGGCAATGAAGCTAATACCGTTTGTGGTGTTATTCCATCTGCTTTAAATGGCTATGGTGCAAAAGATGAGTGTGAAATATGCCCAGGGGAGACCGACTATGGATTAGGAAAAGATGAGTGTGGTTATTGCCCTAATGATACGCTTCCAAAAAATTATAGTTATGGAGATGGAAAAATTTGTAAATATAGTTGCGATAAAAATCAAGTTTGTGGTTGGTGCCCAACGAGTACTAAGCATATAAAAGATGGGGGGTATACTTGTAGGCAGTGTGATGATGGCATAGACAACGATGGAGATGGAAAGATAGACTGTAAAGACCCACAATGCTTAAAAGGTGTAGGTGGAACCTGTGATAGAAATTACGATAGTGAAGCTCCGCAATGTAGCAATTTAAAAGATGATGATGGTGATGGATTAGTAGATGATGACGACCCTGCTTGTATGGATGAAAATGGAGATTACGATCTAAATTTAGATAGCGAAGCGGATGATCCTGCGTGTAGCGATGGGATAGATAATGATGGGGATAAATTGAAAGACGATGAAGACCCAGGGTGTTACGCTAAAGACCCACTCTCTGGAAAGTACGTTTATAAGCCTTATAAAAGAAGCGAAAAAGGACCTGACACTGAGTGTTCAGACGGTATAGATAATGATGGAGATGGTTATATAGATAGCAAAGACCCTGATTGTTGGCACCCAGATTCAACTAAGCTAGGTGGCACTAAAGACTACTCTAGCGTTGCTCCATTTTACGATTGGAATCCTTGGCATGACTCAGAGGCTGGAGATAGAGTTTATGAGTGCTCTGACGGTATAGATAACGACCTTGATGGAACTTATCGATGCAGAAGATCCTGGTTGTCTAGTAAATGAGGAATGGGATCCAAGAGAGGGAAAGCGAGATAAACTCTCCTAATGGTAAGCCTGAATGTAATGATGGAATAGATAATGATGGCGATGGGCTTATAGACTACCCTGCAGACCCTGGATGTATAAACAAGGATGATGATTCTGAGGGGGACGATTTAAAGAAACCTGAATGTTCAGATAGAATAGATAACGATGGAGATGGAAAGATAGATAAGGAAGACCCTGCTTGTTGGACTTATGATGGCAATGGAAATCCTGTAAACTACGACCCTACTATCGATGATGAGTCTGGTTGTGCTGGAGTGTCTAGCTTTGGTAACCTTGCTGTAGATAATGAAAGATTAGCGGCTGTTGGGCAAAATGCAGCGCTATATTTAAAAAGATTTCATAGAAACTCTAGCAAGGAATTTAAGAGAACTACACAATCGGCAAATAGAGTAGGAGAAAAGATAGGAAAAGAAATTAATAAAGTTATGACTAACTTAAAAAATTATTCAGTTTCTTGTAAGGATGGTAGCCAAGTTATGGGGACATCTTGTCGTAATAACAATGATGCTGAGTTAAATAAGTTTTCTAAGCGAGTAAGAAAATTAAATCAGCTAGTTAGAAGAGCACAAAGAAGAGGGTTGTTCTTTAGAAAAAATTATGAGAAGAAAGCTATATCTGCTAAAAAGCAAAAAAGAGCAAGGTATAAAGAGGTAAAGGATTTAATGCTAAATAATAGACGTGCTGGAACTAGAGGAAAAGTATTTAAAGAGATAAATCGTAAGGTTTCAATAGTTAAAGGGTTAGCTATTTGTAACGATTAGTCTTTTTGCTTTTAGTTTTTTACATTTAGTTTTTTATTTTCTAAATGGAACGCTTACGAAAGTTATAGTTTTTCACGTTTAAAGGTGGCTTACGCTTATGAGATGGCTTAAAAGAAAATTTAGCTTTAGTCATCTTTAAACGTGAATAACTGCTTTTTAAAAATTCTAATAATGATTTTTTTAAAAAAAATTACGTAAAGAATTTTTTTTTATTTTCTTTTATTATTTTCTTACCTTATTTAAAACCTTATTTAAAATTTTTTCTCCTATTTTTCCTAAAATAATGTTTTGATTTAACTATTTAATTTTTAATATAATATTTAAGTTTTTTCTAAAGTAGCACGATAGTATTTTTAAGTGGTATTAGAGTTTTGTTTTTTTATTAAAGACGGGTTTTTAACAATTAAAAATATATGAAATTATTAATTATCGATGTATCAACTGAAGCACAAGCGAGATGCGCTAAAAAAATAGA
This sequence comes from Bdellovibrionota bacterium, assembly GCA_050952645.1. Classification (GTDB taxonomy): domain Bacteria; phylum Bdellovibrionota_C; class UBA2361; order UBA2361; family CAKMMH01; genus CAKMMH01. Next base: position 108,607 of record JBMNLI010000012.1, read on the forward strand.
GCCATTTAACAGAAGTGATGTCGAAATGCTAGACTTAAAAATAAAGCTAGCAAACGATAAAAACTACAAGGAGATTTTAACAGGGGCCGATGTCGCAATTTTAGGTGCAGATTTAGGCCAGCAGGCTATCACGGTAGCTAGGGAAATATCGGGGGCTTGCCCTTGGATGAATATCATAATGTTCGTAAAAGATGAGTTTTATGGCGGAAGTTCTTTTAGGTCTGCTCATTCTGTGGGAGTTAGAAAAGTTTTTGCAGACACTGCTAGCTCGCTAGATTTTCTTCAAGAGTTAGTGGCTATCCATAGTGAATTTAGAAAAGAGGGAAGAGCAAGAGAAGGGGTGATAGTTGCAGTAAATCATGCTAAAGGAGGGGTTGGTGCTACGTCAGTTTGTGCAGCTTTAGCAGAGGTCTGCGGAATATATAACAAGAGGACTCTTCTTTGGGATTTAGATGTAGAAACTAGAGATTTAAGTAGGTCGCTAACTGCTAGTGGCATGGAGGCAAAGGTAGTGTCTTCTTGGATTAATGGCTCTAGAGAAATCACTAGAGAGTCTTTAAAAGATGCGCTTTTACCTATTAGCAACGATGTTTCAATTTTAATTCCCCCAGATAGTATGGCAGAATCTATGGACTTAGTATGTCATACTGATAGCATTTCACTTTGCAGTAGAGTGTTAGAGCTTTCTAGAGTGCTTTTCGATGTGATTATAATCGACACTGGCGGACGCATGGGGCCTGCAACGGGAAGTGTAGTTAGAAATAGTGATAAAACTCTTATAGTTGTAGATGATACGATTTTAGGATTAACCGCAGCCGACCTATATTTAAATTTCGTAAAAAGCCTAGTTGGAACTCCAGAAAGAATACGCTTTTTAATAAATCAATATACGGGAAATTTGCTTACTAAATCGCAAATGGAAGCAGAGCTAGAGCCAGTGCATCAGCTAGGAGCAGAGGTTTGGGATATAGAGCCTATATATATGGATCCTAGAGCTAGCCTATGGCCTGCAAGCGGAAGAACGCTCTATAGCCTTGGAAGTAGAAATACTAAGATAGCTATAAAAAAACTAGCTATAAGCTTAGGAATAACTTTGCAAGGTGGAGTAGTAAAAAGAGATGAAGAGCAAAATAATTTTACCAAAACTAAAGATGGTGGTTTTTTTAAAAAGCTGTTTGGGTAAAACGTTTAGCTAAAAATAATTGAAACTTATTTTTTAGCTTCGCATCGTAATAGTTGTAAAGTTTGTATTTGTATTTTTATTTTTTAGCTTAAACTTATGCATCTTAAGTAGTAATCGATGCTCGATTTTTAAATTTAAAAATTTTTAAGCTAAATTTTTTTTAAAATAATTGTTTATATATAATTAATTATATTATGGAGATAATCAAAATGTTAAGAACTTTTACAAAAAAACAAAAAGGTGCTTCAATGGTAGAGTACGCTTTAGTAGTAGCTTTAATCGCTATAGCTGCTGTTGTAGCAATTAGAGGTTTGGGCAATCAAATTAAAACTAATTTTGAAGATGTAGAATCTACATTAGAAAGCATAGACCAATAGTATATATTTAACAAGCACTATAAGTATATAAGTATATATTTTTATGAAACCACTTAATAATATGCATCAAAATGATAGCAATGTTGGGAGACTAATCTTGATAATAGCATTAGTAGTAATGCTATTATTAGGTGGTTTCTTATTATTATTTTTTAGTGCTAAAAATAAAGTAGAAAAGCAGTCGTCTTTTGAGGTGACGCAAAAGACTAAAGGAGCTAATGGCGAGTTAGAAAATGAGCTTATTCGCTTTGAAAACGTAGATGGTAAAAATGTTGAAAAGATATACCAAGTTTTAATGGCTGCAAGAGATATAAAAAGCGGTGAAAGGTTAAGCCCTGCTATGTTTAGAAAAGAACCGAGACCATCGAGCGTATTACTAGGAGGAGAGTTTAAAGATTTCTCAGAGCTTCAAGGGCTTTACGCTAAAGAGGATATTAGTGCTAGTGATACTATCGATGCAAGCAAAGTAACTAATAAAAAACCCGTAAATACTATTACGGCAAATATCCCTGAGGGGTATAGAGCAGTTACTATAAATGTGGACGTGACTAGTAGCGTTGAGGGCTGGGCACGTGCTGGTGCATTCGTTGACGTAGTTTGGAATTCAGTTTTACAAGGGAAACCGTCTGCAACGGTTATAGTTCAAAATGCAAAAATTTTATCCGCAGAAAGAGTAGTAGAAGGAAATACTCAAGAGGGACAAGTGTCGCAAGCGCAAGTCCCTAGCACAGTTACGCTTTTAGTCCTAGCAGATGATGCTACTAAAATTCATTTAGCTGCGACTACTGGAAAATTAAGTTTACAATTAAGGGGCGATGATACCGATGAAAAAAGAGATGCCAATAGGTCCTCTCTTACTATAGACGATTTATTAGGAGGAGGAAAAACGGCTCGAGGGAAAAAAAGATACGATGCCATAGTAAAAATAAGAGGAAGCAATGGCAAAATGGAAAAGTGGGGCTTAAAAGATGGCGTTCTTGTCCCAGTAGAAGAATAAGGTTTAAGACGGCAATACGAATCTGGTTTTAGCTTTGGTTTTAGCAAGGTATAATGGGCGAGGTATAATGAGAAAGAATGATGATATAGATATAACAAGTTTATTTTCGACTAAGTTAAATAGAGATAGGGAAACTAAAGAAACTACCACTGAAGAAACCTCACTTACCACCGTTGATAATTCCACAAGAAGTTTAGCTAATACTAATAATGAAAATAAAGATAAAGCTAATAAAGAAGACCCCTTTAAAAAAGAACTTTCCTCGACAGGAAATAACGTCTTAAAAGAAGCAAGAAGTGAGCTTGGGGAGCTCATGAATAAATCTCAAGAGGCTCTAAAGCAAGTAAACGAAGAAACTATAATAAAAGCGGTAGAAAAGGTAATATTTAAAAATAGTGTTTCAATTCCAGACTTAGAAAAAGCTACAATTATTATCCATTTACAAAAAGATTTATTAGGTTGGGGAGTTTTGCAACCGCTTATAGACAATCCTGAGGTTACGGATATTCACGTATACGATTATTCCACCGTAGTTTTACAACGAGGTAAGGTAAGTGAAAGAACGCCTTATCACTGGCCATCGAAGCAAGTTTACGTTGCTTTTATCGATAGACTACTTTTAAGATTAGGAAAATCGCTATCTAACCAGCAACATACTATCGACGCTTCGCTTCCAAATGGAATAAGAATATGTGCTATTCACGAGAGTGTTTGTGGTTCTAGGGGGCCTCTTTTAAGTATTCGTGTGCCTAGAATCAGCAACGTATCATTAGAAAGTATAATAACTTACCAAATGGCTCCACCGTTAATCGTTAGGTATTTAGCAGCGCTAGTAAAATGCGGAATATGCACTTTTATGATTGCTGGTGAAACTGGAACCGGTAAAACTACGCTTATGAAATGTCTTGCAACGCAATTTGGTAGCGATGAAGCGATAGTGGCAGTAGAAGATACTCCCGAGCTTAATTTACAGCACGAATATTTTAGATCATTAGTTTCACGTCCTGCTAATACTGAAGGGAAAGGTGAGGTTACGCTTCAAGAGCATATTAAAACTACGCTTCGCATGACGCCAAATAGAGTGCTTTTAGGAGAGATGAGAACTCCTTACGCAGCCGAGGCCTTTTTAGAGGGAGTTCAAACTGGGCACGTTGGAATGAGCACTATTCACGCTCGTAATGCTAGAGAAACTCTTACTAGGCTTGAAGGGCTTTTAGGTCGTGCTCAACATTCGGTTTCAATAGAAATTTTAAGGCAACAAATAGCACTCGCAGTCGATGTCGTAGTGTGGCTATTTAGAGAAAAGGAAACTGGAAAACCGAGAGTTGGGGAGATTATAGAGGTTGGGCATTGTGTTGAGGGTGTAATTCAAACTCGCCCGATGTTTTCTATGCTAAAAACTGGAAAAGACCCTCTATGGAGAGTCGACTCTTGGGCTAGCTTTTTCGATGAGGAACTTGCAGAATACGGAATATTTTTAGGAGATGTGCCTCCTGAAATTAGTTTAAAGGATTAGAAAAATTAGTTTTGAAAATCGTTAAATTACAAAACGCCGTTAGAGGTATTTATGGGGTGCGTTTTTGGGTTTGTCTAGTTTAATTTGACAATCCGCTAAATTAAAGGTTTAAAAAATGTCTATCGGAATTATATTAGGTATTTTATTTATAGTTATATCCTTAGCTTTGCTAGTAGCCTTGCTACATTTAACTAAGAAAAATCAGATTAAAGATAATAAGTTAAGGAATTTTCAAACTTATAATCAAAAGACTAAGAGTAATGATGATTTTCAAGATAATGATGACTACACGATAGTCGAAAGGAAAGCTAATGGTGATTACACTCTAAAACAAAAAATGATATATGCTAATTGGCATTTTCCTCCTATTCTTTTTAGCGCATTAAGATGGCTAGTCGCTTTTTTATGTTTTCTTTTAGCTAGTACTTATTTCAAAGTATTTTTATCGCTAGTATTTGGTTTTTTAGGTTATGCTTTCGTTAATAGTTTTTTAGATAGAGCTATAAATAAAAGATTTGAAGCTTTCGATAAAGATTATCCAACATTTTTACAGTCCGTTGTAAGTCTATTAAAATCTGGTATGAATATTCTTTCCGCTATTGAATCTGCCTCAGATGGGCTAGAACCTTCTTCTTTGTTAAGGCAAGAGGTAGGTATAATGCTAGAAAGATTAAGAATGGGAACTGGGGAAGAAAAAGCGATAGGGAATTTTGGTGCCTCTATTAACCATCCTGAAATAGAGCTTTTTATCCAAGCCATAATTTTAGGAAAAAGTTTAGGTGGTGCGTTATCTAATACGCTTGATAGGCTTTCAGAACAAGTAAGAAAAAGGCAATACTTTAGAAATTCTGCGCAAGCTGCAATAGTGCAACAAAAAGGTTCTCTTTGGGTAATATTAATAATTTTAACGAGTATTTTAGTAATTATAGGAAAACAGGCACCAGATCTTTTTGAGGCGGCATTAGCTTCTAATCATGGGCGAATGGTGTTAGAGGTAGCTATTGGAGCTATATTAGGTGGTGTTTATTGGATAAAGCAGATAGTAAAGATTAAGGTTTAGTTTTATGGAATTTTTATATATAAGTGCAGCTATAGTTTCAGTTTTAATAGTTATATTATTAATAGCTATAAAAATTTCTAGCAAAAAAAATAGCAAATTAGGTAATTTTAGAAACTCTCAAGGAGACACTAAAGATAAAGTAAAAAAAGTATCTGATAGAGAAAAGAAGGCGAAAGACAAAGAAGATTTAGAAACTCTTTTTGCAAGAGCTGGAATGTTTTCTCAAGATGAGAGAGCTAAGTTTAATATATTTAGAAAAATTACGCCGATAGTATGTTTAGCGATAGGTATTATATTAGGATTAAAATTTGGTGGCATAGTTGCTCTACTTTGCATAATAGCTGCTATTTATTTAGGGCTTAAAATTCCAGATATAAGATTAAATAAAAAAATAAAAGATAGAAATGAGGATATATTATATTATCTTCCTTTAGTTATAGAGCAGTTAGTTATCGGTGTAAGTAGTGCGTTAGATGTGGGACCGTGTATAAGCTACGTGGTAGATATGGCAGAAAAGAGGGGAACTCACAACCCAGTTACTTTACTTTTAAAGCAAGTGCAAACTTACGTTCGTTTTGGAGCATCTTTAGATAATGCTCTTTCTGATATAGGAAGAGAGTCTGGTCATAATGAGCTTAAAAATAGCTTTCTTCAACTTGCGCAAGTAACGAAACACGGTGGTGAAATTACTAAGCAACTTCAAGATTTAGGCACAACGGTTGCAAAGCAAAGAGAGGTTATAATCGATGGAAGAATAAAGACCCTAGAGTTAAAGGCCACTGGCCCTGTGTTTTTAGTATTTGCAGGCAATATGACCATTTTGCTCGGCTTCATAATACTTGGGCTTTTAAAAAGTATGAAAGAGCTTTAGCATAAAAGAAAATTGGAGCTAGCTTTAGCTTTGCGGAGATTTTCTTTTAGGCTTCGTCGAGGTGAGTGATACTAATTCTTAAGGTTTAAAACCTACTTTAAAACGTGAAGAGCTAAAAAATACCTAAATAAATCAATTTATTTGGCCGATATCTACATATATGAAAAAATCATTAATCCAAGGACAAGATTTTATGTTAGCACTTTTTGTGCTTTCTATTATGGCTATGCTTGTAATTCCTCTTCCTACAAGCCTGCTCGATTTTTTATTAGTTATAAATATTTCATTTTCATTACTACTTTTACTCGCTGGGCTTTACATGCCTAATGCCCTAGCACTACTTTCTTTTCCATCTCTTCTTCTTTTAACTACGCTTTTTAGGCTTGGGCTTAACGTGGCATCGACTAGACTTATCTTAAGCCAAGGAGATGCGGGACACGTTATTGAAACGTTTGGAACGTTTTTAATTAAAGGCGAAATTACAGTAGGTGTTATAATATTTTTAATTATAACGATAGTAAATTTTATCGTAATTGCTAAAGGTGCTAGCCGTGTATCTGAGGTAGCTGCAAGGTTCTCTTTAGAGTCTCTCCCTGGAAAACAGATGGCGATAGACTCAGACCTTCGCTCTGGAGTGATTACTACTAATCAAGCTAGAGAAAAGAGGGAAGACCTAAGAAAAGAGTCTCAACTTTACGGTGCTATGGATGGTGCGATGAAGTTTATTCAAGGCGATGTTATAGCAGGTTTCTTTATTACGCTAACGAATATTTTTGGTGGTATGTTTATAGGCTTAAAACAGGGGATGCCTTTTAATGAAGCTCTGCAAACTTATACAATGCTAACCGTAGGAGATGGTTTAGTAAGCCAAATTCCAGCACTTTTAATTTCTATTTGTGCAGGTATCGTCGTTACTAGAGTAAGTTCGGGCGAGAATACTACGTTAGGAAAGGAGCTTGGGAGCCAACTTTTTGCAAGCCCTGGTATTATGATTTTTACGGGGTTTGTGTTATTTCTTTTTGCAGCTTTGCCAGGGCTTCCAGCTTTTCAGTTTATATTAGTAGGTTTAGTATTTGTTTATATAGGTTTTCATATAAGACGTAAAAAAAGAATAGAATCTCAAAAAGCAGAGTTTTTACCAGTATCGGTTATGCATGCTAATAAAGAATTACTAGAAAGCGATAATGCTGAAAATTTAGATTGTTTTGAGATATGGATAGATAGAGATTTTGGAGATTATGTTGATTTAAATTCTCTTTTAATTTTACAAAAATGTAATGATTATAAAGATAATTTTTTAAAAATGACTGGATTTAAATTTCCTACATTTAAGTTCGTTATAAAAAATGAGATCGCAAAAAATTCATTTAAGATATATAAATCTAATACATTAACGGTAGAATCTGTTTTTGCAGATGATATGGTTTATATAAATGTTAATAAATCACAACTTCCAATTTTAGGGCTTAAGGAGTTAAAGGAAGAAAGACATCCAATTTATGGAAGTAAGCTTTATGGCGTTAAAAAAGATGCTTTTTCGAGTTTACTTTGCAAAGAGGCGGATATTATTAGTTATGATAAGATAGATTGGATATTATTAAATTTAGTAAATTTTTGTATAAATAATCCGATAGAATTTTTTAGTATTTCAGATATAACGATAATGCTTAAAGAGTTAGAAAAAATATATCCTGCAACTGTAAAAGATTTATTTTCAATTCCTCAAGTAAGTAGTGCAAAAATTTTTGAAGTTTACAAAGAACTTATTAGGCAAGGTGTGTTTTATATATCACATAGGGAAAAATTAGAGGGTATTATTTCATATTTTAATGGCTATAATATTTCTAGCGATAGTGATTTCGATGTTTTTAGTATTGTATCATCGATTAGAAAGGCTAAGAAACTACACGTTGTATCGAACTCTATATTTAGAGAAAAACGAATAAAACTTTGTAGCATATCTGATGAGTTGCAAGAAGTGTTCGAGGAGATGATACCTCAAGTTTATGAGGGGAATATAAATTTAGATGCAAAAGATTTTTCTACTATAAAGAATAATCTTTTATCATTACAAAGAAACTATATAGAAAGGGGAATAGTTAGTTTTTCTATAATTAGCTCTAGAGATTTAATTCCCGTAATATACAATGTGCTTAGAATTTTTGAGTTAAAAATTAATGTAATAGATTTTGATGAGCTTACGCCAGATTTAAAAATAGAACATATAGGAGTTTGGAGAAAATAACAATGGATGATAATAAAAGTTTGTCACTTTTAGTTTCAATTAATGATTTATTTAAAATAGAGTCGAGCATTGCCGTGTCGAACAACTCAGAGGCTTTCAAAGCTATTGAGATTAAAACTGGAAGAAGCGTTATTGTGTCGATTTTAAAAAGAAAATTCGATGCTTATAAAGATGTTGAAGATGCAAAAGAGTTTTTAGAAAGATTAAGAAAAATAAAATCTTTAGGGAGCTACGTATCAGATTTAATAAATTTTGGAGTTGATAAAGATGGTGTTGGGTATTCAATAAGTAAGATTACATCTACGAATTCTATTTTATCGGGGAATATAAGCTTAGGGGAAGCTAGCAGAAGATTTGAAGCTATGCTAAGTCTTATAAGAAAATTGCACAAAGAGGGTATAATTCTTGGGGATATCTCGAATGATACTTTTTATATAAGTAGAGATGGCAATATCGGCGTTCTTGCCCTTAATGGTTCTTATCCGACTAAGAATGTTTTTTATATGACTGAAAAAAGCTATTTATTACCTAGCGAAGAAGAGCCTATTTCAAAGGCGAGTGATATATATAGGTTTGGTATTTTATGTTATAAATTATTTTTAAATGATAGCACTGCTTATCCGTTTGATGATAATAAAAATTATATTCCAGTTTCAATGACTAAATCTGTGCCTAGGTTTATAGATATAGCGCTTAAAACATGTCTTTCTGAAACTCCTAAAGAAAGATTTTCAGATGTAGAAGAGCTTTATAATTACATAAAGGTTGAAAAAGAAAAGTTTTCTAATATTGACGAGGAGTCTTTTAATTTATCTAATGATGAGTTTAAAAAATTAAAAGTGTTAAATGAGTTAACGCTAAGAGAAGAAAAGGATGATAAGCATAGTAAGCACGCTTTAGCATATGTAATAGGGGGAGTTTTCGTATTTTTAATTTTAATATTATTTATGTTTTTGCATTCGAGTAAAACTAGTAATAAAAATGTCGTTATTTCTATGAGTAGTAGTCAAACTAGTAAAGATAATTTAGAAAAAAGGGAAGCACATTTAAAAAGAATTTATGATAGTGAAGACCCCGTAACGTACGTTGCAATAGTTAATATGGCGGCTAAAGCACCTACGCCACAACAAAGAGAGTTAGTAGAAAAGTATATATTAAAAAGATTTGTTAATTATCGGTTTGATAAAATGAGTGTGGTGTTAAGGGAGTTTTTTAATGGCATTACTCAAAATATAGTTCCAGACTTTTATGAAAAATTATTATTATCATTAGATAAGAATTATCCAATAGAAAAAAGGATAACATTGTTTAAAGAGCTAGTTAGAACTAATAGGAGTTTAATAGTTAATTTTGCTTTTGCATTATCACTAGATACGAATGATACGAAAGGGTATAGGGAAATTTTTACTTATATTTTAGATGATCAATATAAAGAAGATATATCTCGAAGAACGTTTGATGCTTTAGTAATTGCTGAGTATACGGCATGGGAAAAATATAAGGATATATTAAAAGAAAAATTAAAAACGCTCTCGGATGAAGATTTAATATGGGAGCTTCAAATTTTTGTTAAAAGAAACGATATGCATTTAGGGGAGCTTATCGATTTAATTACTAAGAGAGAGCTTTTAGATAATATTCAAACGAAATTTTTATCTCTAGTAAATGAGCTTCGTCCACCAAGGGAGATTAAAAACATTCTATTAAGTGCAGGGACTGCGAAAATTACGAGGAAAGATATAGGAACAGTTTCAAATTGGTTAAATGTTAATAAGGTAAAAGTTTTTTATGTAATGTTGTTAGCGCTTAAAAATGATGATTTATTAAAGAGAGAAATTTTTGATGTGTTATCTCTTATAAATTTAGAGAGCGAGGCAACGAATAATTATATAAGATATGCTAAACAAAAGGAGTGGGACAATAGGGGAGATTTAGCAACTCTTATACCTTATATGCAAAATTACGATGATTTTTCAGATAGAGAGATTTTAGACGTTATAAAATTTAGCATAAGAAATTTAAGTACTTCTAGTAAGCAACAAGTGCTTACGCTTCTAATAAAAAATTTAGATGATAATTATAAAAAGCTAATAATGGAGAATTTTTATAATGAACTTGGCATAGGAACGCTTGTAAATTATTTATCGTATAGTGATAAGACTATAAAAAAGATGGCTATAAAGGGGTTAAAAGAAGCTAATATAAATGATGTGATAATTTCTAACTTAATAATAAATAAATATGAGGACGAAGACGATGAGGAGTTAAGGGAGTTATATAGGGAAAGTTTTTGGTTTATAAAAAAGCGTGGGATTTAAGTTAGGGTGTAAAATTTTTTTGCTATTTTTCGTCCGCTATTTTTACAATTTACAAATAGTGCGTGTTTTCTAAATAATTTTTCTGACCCACCTAAAACGTAAAGAACTAAATTTTATATGTTTTTTACGAGTTTTAGCTATAAAATTCAATAGATTATAAAAAATTTCTTAAAAATTAAACTTTTTTAGAAGCATTTTAGTTTTTTTTGTAAGATTAGTGTTTATGCGTGCTAGAAGTCTATTTTTTTAGCATTCTGGGAAAAAAGCATTGTTAAAAAAGCAATGTGTAAAAGCTAAAGCTTTTTACAAAGGTTTTTTACTAGGTTATTGCTAGCTAAAATTTTTGCTAGTGATAATATAAACAGAAACTCGAGAAACACTTTATGAGTGTGATAGGGTATTACTAATGAAAAAATAATTTTTTATGTGATGCTAATCCTTCTGATTGTATTGCAGTAGTCGGAAGTATAGGAGCGGTGCATGTAACTCAAGAGATGTTAACAATCCTAGAAAACTTAGGAGACGTGTCTTTTCGAAGGCGCTCTCTCTTTAGCGTTTTTTTTATTTTTTTAGACTATTTTCTAGATTTTCTAAATCTTTAGAATTTTCCATAGTCTCAGGTATTACATACTTTTCACTCGCCCAGGCACCTAAATCGATAAGCTTACACCTTTTAGAACAAAAAGGAAGCCAGCTTAAATCTTCAATCTTACTTTCAACGATTTCTTTTTTACAATAAGGACATTTCATTTTTACTAATAATTACTAATAGATAGAGCATAAACTAAAAAAGAGGTTAAAACTATTAACCTCCTTTCTAAAAAATAATACTTAATTTGCTATTTAAAAATATAAATAAAAAATTATATAACTTAAATAGCCATCTCTTTTAAACTACATAAATCTGAACAGTCTTTCTCTCCTTGAGAAATTATAGCACGCTTTAAACTGTCAGTATCTAAATCTAAAGCTTCACATATAAACTCGAATGTTAAAGGAGTCTCTGGGTCTTGACCAAGAATCCAAAGCTTTGCTGTCTCCCTTAAATCACCCTCGCCACTTATAAAATCCGTTATTGCACGTTGCAAAACGGCAGACAATAACTTCTTTTCTGGAAGATATTGATTGTGAGAAGGAATCTCAGAATTTGACCACCCTTTCATAAAAATTTTCCTTTTAAAATATAAAATTAAACTACTAAAAATCTAAAAATCATACCAATCTTGACACTTATAAACACTCGTAAAAAACTTTAAAAAATTACACAACCCCCCCCTAAATAAATATTTTAATAAATACTTATTTAAACAAACTTTTGATTTATTATTTTGATGCTTATTTCATAAGATACTTTTATGAAATTGCCATTTTTAAAAACTTGTAAAACTCCCTTGCTAGCAAAAAAACTAACACTAAAAAAAAGCGTTTTTAAATTTTTAAATCTGACAACCAAAAAATTAAAATATTTTTACAACTATTTAAAACAAACTTAACTATCACGGAAAAAGTGTCACTTAAAGATATTTTATATATAAATGTTTTTATAAACTCTGCTAAAAATAAACGACTACAAAATAAACACCTTTAAGCAAATATATAAAAAAAGAATATATAAAATTAAATGAAACCTAAATATAGAAAACACTTCACAAATCAAATTGCGAATTCACACAAGCCACTAAAAGAACTTATCTTAAATTAGCTTAGCTCTTATTTTGCTTTCAATTAGCCTGTCTGAATTCACGACTTAAAGATACTTTACAACTCTCTTTCCCTTGACGACTAGAGATTATAGTATAACAAAAGAAAGCAAAAGTGCAAGAAAAAAATGAAAAGAATGCGAAATTTCTTTAAAAATACAAATGCCGTTCTGAAAAGTAATATTTTACTTGACTAAGCTAAAAAAATAAACTTAAATCCGTTCTTCACGTTTCGTTCTTCACGTTTTTAAGGTAATTTTAAATTCTCGAAAATTAGTATCACTCACCTCGACGAAGCCAAAGAAGAAAATCTTCGCTAGCTTAAATCTTTCTTCTTACTCCTTAAAACTACCATTTATCGTTAAAATTAAACTTTTCATATTCTCTGTTATCTTACTTTTGTTAGCCTTTAAAATGTTTTTAGTCTGCTTTTTTTCTTTCTTAAGTAATTTTAGTTTATTTAAAATATCTTGGTGCTCAGCCCTCATGCTTTTGCTACTTTCTTGCAATGATAAAAGCCTGCCAGTAAATACCTCATAGGCATTATTAGATTGAATAGAAACATTGCCTCCAATTTTATCTAACTCTTCTTTTAATAAGAAAAGTGAGCCAATTCCATCTTTTAAATCTTTTAAGATAGGAAGCCCAGCTAGAACTCCGCTAGTGTAAACATCAAACTCGGTGCCTTTCTTATAAGCTGGCTTTAACGATAAAAAAAGCCCAAATTCATCTGCTAGCAATAAATGTCTTCTAGCCACTCTAGTTTTTCTTGCTTCTAAATTATCGCACTCTAAGTCTTGCTTTTCTATATTCCCATTTTCTAATTTAGATGATTTTAATAACGCCTCCGTATCGCTTACTATATCTTTAATTTTTTTAACGTTTAATATGCCTAATTTTTGAAACTCACTAGTAATATTTGCAAGCTGCTCGCTAGCTTTTTTAATATCATTTTTTTCAGCGTAAGTATTTAATAAAAAAATATCTTCTTGCAATTTTTGAGAGAAAGTCATTTGCGGAAAATTATTTTTTTTAGCATACGAAGATAAACTAGGAATAGTAAAAAATAATTTGCTCAATATGTTATTCGATATACTAGGCTCTAGTCTACTTACACTAATTTCATAAGCACTTTTATAGTTTCCACTATTTAGAGACGATTGTAAAAGCTCAAAACTTATTTGTGATTTGAAATAATTAAGAAATGTATCGAGAAAAACCCACACGAAAGATAGCAAAAGCATGCTAACTGCCGACATGATATAACCAGATTTTAATGTTAAAGTATTATTTGAGAGTTTGTAGTAATTCATTTAAATTTAATGTATATTGTATAAAACCTTAAACTTTAAGAATTTTATCAAAATAACTGTTTAAAAACAATAGAAAAATTATGCAATTAACTAGTAATAAAAACCCAAAAAATAATAAAGAAAATAATAAAGAAAATAATAAAGAAAATAATAAAAATAAAATCGCTTTAGGAGATGATATTAGGTGCGAATTTCCAATCTTTTCTAACTACCAAACTAATAATAAATTAAAAAGACTAAGCTTCTTAGACTCGGCTGCAAGCACTCAAAAGCCTTTTTGTGTGATAGAAAGACTGAAAAATTTTTATTCATATGAATACGCTAATATTCATAGAGGGGCTTACGATTTAAGCGCAAATGCAACCTTGAAATATGAGGAAGCAAGGAAAAAAGTTGCTAATTTTTTAGGTGCGAGCGATAGCTTTAGCATAGTTTTTACTAGGGGGACTACTGAAAGCATAAATCTAGTTTCATATTCTCTTGAAGATTATTTTAACGCTAACGATACTATTTTGCTATCTATTGCTGAACATCATAGCAATATTTTACCTTGGCAATTCCTAGCTAAAAGAAAAAACTTAAAATTAGTTTTTGCTAACGTCGATAAAAATTACAATCTCGATATAAAAGATTTCGATAATAAAATAAAAGAATATAAGCCAAAGTTAGTGTCTATAACTATGTGTTCTAACGTTTTAGGTTCCATTTTCCCAGTAAATGAAATTCTTGAGTGTGCAAAAAAAGTAAACGCTTTAGTGCTTTTTGATGCTGCGCAGTGCGTGCCTCACAAAAAAATAGATATGCAAAAACTAGATGTAGATTTTCTGTGTTTTAGCGGACATAAAATTTATGGGCCAACGGGAATAGGGGTTTTGTGCGCTAAAAATGAGCTTTTAAATAGAATGAAACCTTTTGAAGGTGGGGGAGAGATGATAAGCAAGGTTTCTCTTTTTAATGCCACTTATGCAGATATCCCTTATAAATTTGAAGCAGGCACTCCTGCTATTTCAGAAGCTATCGGCTTAGGAGAGGCTATAAGGTTTATTGAAAAAATAGGATTAGAAAATATCGAAACACATGAAAAAAACATTTTTGAATACGCAGTTTCAAAATTAACACGGTTAAAAGATGTTGCTATATACTCTCCTTTGCTCTCAAATGAAAATTGTGGTGTAATATCATTTAATATAAAAGGAGTACACCCTCACGATTTTGCTAGTATTGCAGATAGCTTTGGAGTGCAAATTCGTTCAGGGTTTCATTGTGCTATGCCACTTTTAAATTACTTAAAAGTAGATGCTACTAATAGGTTAAGCTTAGGTGTGTATTCAGATACGCAAGATATAGATGCTCTAATAGATGCGATAAATGAGAGCAAAAAAATTTTTAATGTATTATAATACATACTAATATTAGTTTAAAAGATTTTCACGTAAAATGTAGAAAGTTTTTTTATAAAAGTTTTAAAAGAGATTTTTTTAATATGTCATTTAATAATAGCGATAGTAAAAGAAAAACATTAATTCCTAATAATGAAGATATGCAGTCTTGG
Organism: Bdellovibrionota bacterium; assembly: GCA_050952645.1. Lineage (GTDB taxonomy): Bacteria > Bdellovibrionota_C > UBA2361 > UBA2361 > CAKMMH01 > CAKMMH01. The sequence continues at coordinate 123,739 of JBMNLI010000012.1, forward strand.
AGTAGTCTATCTAGCGTAGCTTCATTAGCAGAAGATGGAAGTGAAGAAGAAAGCGGTATAAAATCTTTAAGACCAAACGTATTTTTAGAATACATTGGGCAAGAACGAGTAAAAGAAACCGTAAAAATAGCTTGCAGTGCAGCGCTAAAAAGAGGGGATACGCTAGACCATATCTTATTTCATGGTCCCCCTGGGTTAGGAAAAACCTCCATGGCAAGGCTGATAGCTAATGAGTTAGGTGTAGGTTTTAAGACGACCTCGGGACCTGTGATAGAAAAACCTGGAGACTTAGCTGCTATATTAACGAGCTTAAATAAAAGCGATATTCTATTTATAGATGAAATTCATAGAATGCCAAGAGTAGTAGAAGAGGTGTTATATCCAGCAATGGAAGATTTTGAAATAGACATAATGATAGGAAATGGTCCCGCTGCAAAATCTATAAAAATAGATTTAAAACCTTTTACTTTAATCGGTGCGACTACTAGAACGGGGCTCTTAACTTCCCCTCTAAGAGATAGATTCGGGCTTGTTTTAAGGCTAGATTTTTATAAAATAGAGGAACTAAGAGATATAGTTTTACGCTCTGCAAAGATTCTTGCTTTAAAGATAGAGGATTTAGCCGCATTAGAAATTGCAAGGCGTTCTAGAGGCACTCCAAGAATAGCTAATAAACTTTTAAAGCGTGTAAGAGATTATGCTCAAACTAAAAATAAAGATATTATAGATAAAGAAATTGCTAAAAAAGCTTTAGATTTTTTTCAAATAGATAATATGGGACTCGATGAGATGGATAGGTATATTTTAAAGACTATTATTGAAAAGTTTTCAGGAGGCCCTGTAGGTATAGAGACGATATCTTCTGCGATAGGAGAAGAGAAAGATACTATAGAAGATGTTTATGAGCCTTTTTTAATACAAGAGGGGTTTCTAGTTCGCACTAGGCGAGGACGTATCGTAACGGAGCTAGGATATAAACATTTAGGATTAGAGTTTCACGGTCAACTTTCATTCGTTTAATTATAAACAAAGTTAGTATTTAAATTTTGTAAAAAAGTTTATTTAAGGCGATATGGTAACTAAAAGATTAAAATTAGCTCTTTGGTGGGAAAGGATAGAAACTCCATTAAGGCTTGCACTATTTATTTTAGGAGCATCTCTATTTGCTCTAATAGTATACTGGGTATATTGGCAAAGACCTGAGTTCGAGATCGAAAATTTTAGTAGCAACTTAACTTTCTTTATTCTAATCAATTTAAATATCGCATTATTATTCGTTTTTGCTTTTCTAGTAGCGAGAAATATTGTAAAACTCGTTTTTGATAGAAGACGAAACATTTTAGGTTCAAAATTAAAACAAAAATTAATTTTTGCCTTCGGTGGTTTAACTTTAGTCCCTACGATAATTATCTTCGTTCTTTCTAGTGGTATGCTTAGCCATTCGATGGAAGAAATTTTTTCTAATAATATTTTAGAAACTATAAGTAGTGCAAACGACCTAGCACAAAGTTATTGTGAGATTATAGAAAATAATTTTGAAAATATTAGCAAAAAAATTGAAAAGAAAATAAATGATTTACATGGCGCTAATAGTGCAAAAACAATAAATAAAAATATAATAGATAATAAAAATAAAGATAATAAAAATAATAGAAAAAACAATAATAGAAAAAACATAGAGGAGATTTTTTCTAATGTAATTGCAAGCGAGAAGATTTTTAATATTTCATTAGTCGATAAAGATAGTAATATTATTGCTAATAGTTCTAAAGAAAATATTTTTAAAAAATATAATTTGCCATTAGATTTTAAAGCTGTAAGTGAAACGATTAGCAAAGGAGTTTCGAGATCGGTTTTTAATAATGTTAAAGAGGCTCAAGTTATAAGATTTTATTATCCTATAAAATTAAATGGAGTAAGTTATGGCATAGTTTTAATGGGGCTGTTAGATGAGAATATAAATAAGGCGTTGCTCAAAGTAGAAGAAACGTATAATGAATATCAAAATTTACTATTTCATAAAAATCCAATTCGTTCGAGTTATTTGTTAACTCTTGCTATGATGACTATGCTTATTTTATTTGCTGCTATTTGGATCGCATTTTATATCGCAAAAGAGATTACTATACCGATAGAAAAATTAGCTAATGCTACAAAGCAAGTAGCACTTGGAGATTACGATTGTTCTATAAAAATAATAGGGGATGATGAGCTTTCATATTTAAGCCGTTCATTTAACACGATGCTTTCCGATTTAAAGCAATCGAAAAATGAAACTGAAAGACATAGGCTTTTTATGGAAACGGTTCTTTCAAATTTAGCGGTAGGAGTTATAACGCTAGACAAAAACAGGAAGCTTATAGCTGTAAACTCCGCAGCTAGCGATATTTTAAGTATAAAATCGGGAGTTCATGATGGGACTAAGTCGTTAAATGATATATTTGATAAACATATAGCAGATAAACTTATAAATTTATTAAACGATGCATCGCTTATTTTAGATGAGTTTAGCGCAGGTATGACCGATACTGAGTTTACTATAAGGGCAGAGGGGAGGGAATATCAAATAGTATGCACGGCAGGAGCTATAGTCGATAATGTAGGAGATACGCTAGGAAGTGTTTTAATTTTTGATGACGTTACGGATTTATCTCATGCACAAAAAATGGCGGCTTGGAGAGAGGTTGCAAGACGTATAGCACATGAAATTAAAAACCCACTTACTCCTATAAAATTATCTGCACAGAGAATTAAAGGGAACGCCACAAAGGATAATCTTCCAAAGCTTTACGAAGAAAGCTCTACGATGATAGTTGAGCAGGTAGAAATTATTAAAAGACTTATAGATGAGTTTTCAAATTTTGCAAGAATGCCAACCTCTTCGTTTGAAAGGGTAGATGTAGTTTCATTTTTAAAAGAGATTATTAGTTCATTTTCAGAAAATAATAGTGATATAGAGTTTATATCAGATTTTGAAGAAAACGAGTTAGAGGTTTCGATAGATGTAGGGCAGATGAGATTAGTTCTTTTAAACTTATTTGAAAATGCTATGCAAGCTTTAAGAAATGGGAAAGTAAGTAATCCTAAAATACACGTTAAACTATCTTATTTAAAAAAGATAAAATCTTTTTCCATAGAGGTAGCGGATAATGGTCCTGGAATTTCCGATTTCGATAAGACGAGAATTTTTGAGCCTTATTTTACGACTAAAGAAACTGGCACTGGTTTAGGCTTAGCTATCGTTACCTCTGTAATCTCAGACCATAGAGGACGAATAAGAACGTTTGATAATAAACCTAAAGGCGCTAAATTTATTATTACGCTTCCAATTTTTCAATCCGACGCTAAGACTAAGACTCAGAGATTTAATTAGAGAAGATTTTTTTGGCTCTTCACGTTTTGAGTGGGTTAGAGTCTATCTTCTAATGTAAATTGACAAAATTATTTTATAAAACTGTTGTTGTTTTATTAAAATAATAGTTAATTTTATTGGTAAAAATAAACATTAGAGTTGTTAGGAAAAGTTATCCATAACTGATAGCAAGACCGAGCAATTAAAAGCTAAAGGTCAGGCTGTGGATAACTTTCACAAAGACCTTACTAACAAAAATGGTGTCTTATTTCTCTCAACCCACTTAAAATGTGAAGAAGAGCTTAATTTAATAATCCGTGAATCTATTTTTTATGTGATAGAAGGTCGTTTGATAATGCTCAAATATGTTTCTGATTGATTGTTAGTTAATTCAAAAAAATAGTTGACTATATATATATATATATATATATAATTTTTTTGCTTGTATTAGAGTTAATAAAATTATTTTGAATTATATGGGAGAGAATATTATGAATAGTAAGATATATGTAAGACCAGTAATTGTTGGGTGTTATGGTAAAAGTGGATGTTCAGTAGGAAATAAGTCTAATAAGACTGACAAAGATAACAATAAAGAAAGAAAAGACAAAAAAGATAATAATAAAAAATAATAATATTTTTGCAACGAATTTTTTCCTATCAAATAAGGTGAACACTTCTTAATTAAGGTAAATTATTACGATAAGTTTTGCATTGAAATCTTTTTGATAAGAAGAATTTTTCTGTTATATGTTTTTGTGAATGAAGGAAAAATTTAGGTAATTATCATTAGTCAAGAAAATTTTTGTTTTTCTTATGCAAAACTAAGTTCTTTATTGTAATCAAGGTGTTTTAAAAAGAGCTTTGAAGAACTTTTCTGTTTTATGAGTAAGTATAAACTGATGAGATTTGAAAATTTTAGATATTTAGACAGTTTTTACCCTTTTAAGTTGTCTTGGATGATTACAACACGGTGTAATATTAATTGTAATTTTTGCTTTCTTCCTTGTCTACTTAGGAAAGAAGAGATACATAGTATTCCAGTAAAAGATGTTTTGCAATGGTGTAAAAAGCATAAGATTTTTTCTTTAGAAGTTTTTGGTGGGGAGCCTTTTTTAGAGATTGATAGATTAATTGAGATAATAAAGAATACAAAAAAAGGAGAACCATATTTATCTAGAATTAGCACTAATGGCACGATTTACAACAAGAAAGTAGGGAAGCTACTCAGAGATTTGGAAAATTTTCAGCAGTTGCAGGTGAGTTTAGATGTTTCGGATAGTAATTCATATTTTGATATAAAAGGTAAAGATTATTTTGATAATGTTATAAACAATATCAAAAATTATGTTAGGGATAAAGTTCCTGTATCTCTAAGTGTTGTATTATCAACGCAAAATTTTCATATGATAGTTGATTTAATTAAATTAGCAGAACAATTAGATGTAAAAAATATTAGTTTTGATGGGATGATGTGTAATAATGCTAATAGTGCCTATCATAATTGTCATTTAACATATTTAGAAATGATTGAATTAAAAAACAAGCTAACAAATATGAAGAGTAGCAAAGTAAAGATAATATTGAATAATTCATATAATAGCAAAGGTCATAATTATAATAATTGTATGGCGGGTTTTACTGAAATGACTTTGCTTCCGAATGGCGATATTTATCCTTGTTCACTTTGCTTGTCAGATAACGATTTAAAGTTAGGTAGTATTTACAAAGGAATCGATAAGGAACGCAATGAAAAGCTGAAAAAATTTCTAAAGTATAGAGTATCTAGCAAGTGTCGCAATTGCGAGTTGCCATCTATTTGTGATGGTGCATGTAAACTTGTTCAACTGCAACGTGTTAAAAGTTTTTATAAAACCATAGGTTGTGATGATATTGGAAATTAATACAAGTATTAAAATACGCGTGTTTAAAAAATTGGTATATATTTATATTCCACAAAATGATGCGATTTATGAGATGACAAATAATGATTGGAATAAAGTTAATTTATTATACGGAGTTCCTATCAAAAAAAGTATTCTTAATTTTACAGAAAAAAAATTAGTTGAAATGAAAATTTTATTTTTAAAATGAAAGATATAGAATTAATCGAAATAAATTTAGGCATGTCCGATTGTCATTGTGTTGTGGATTCCAATTTTGACATAAAATTTAAACAACTTAAGATGATTTTTGAAAATTTACCTTGGAGTAATGCTGAAATTGGAATAGGTGGTCATCCATTTAGATATCCTTGGTGGAAAAGTATGCTATTTTTTTTATCAAATAGTGGTAGAAAGATTTATTTTGTAGATACTATTAACTTTTTGACTAAAGAAAAAATTGATGTAATAAACAGTTTTAATAATTTTCATTTGATTATTGAAGTAGAAAAACAAAAAGATTTAGAAGATATTCATAAAAATCAAATTAAGTATGAGGCTTTAATGTGTTCATTTAATAACATACAAAATATAATAATGAATGATAATATTGTAATAGAACAACCAGTAACTAATATCAATGCAATAATGGAAGAGTATGCAAAACAATTTTTCAAACATTATAAAAAAGATATTTGTAGGTTGAATGAACAAACTATTGTATGTGTTGCAATTGATGGTGATGTGTATCCTTGTGTTGCTTTGCAGCAAAAAACTTATTGTTTAGGCAATATATTTAATGATGATGAGAAAAAAATTAAAAAAGAATATGGCTCGTTTATAAAAAAGATAAGTTGTAAATATTGTTGTCAAGGACGAAGTGTATCAAGATATAAAATTTTAAATTGTGATTTTTTATGTAACCATAGAGAGATATGAATGAATAATTTGTTTAGTAACGATAAAGATATAATTTATTTATTTGATGCAATAGATGAAAATGTATCCCATCAAATAATAAAAGAAATAATTATAAAAAGCCAAATATCTAACAATATCTTTCTTTTTATCAATAGTCCAGGGGGAAGTGTAATAGATGCATTGGCAATATATGATATTATTCAATATTATAAAGATAAAATTACTACTGTTGGGTTAGGTGTTGTTGGTAGTATTGCAACACTTTTGCTTTCTTCAGCAAGTTTTAAAAAGAGATATTTATTTAATAATACTACAATTCATATACATTTGCCGTTTGGGGTTACTGAAATTGAGGAAAGCAAAAGCAACGAAGTAATCATGGAAGAATTAAGATTAGTAGAACTTGCCACTGGGTTATTTACGAAACATACTAATAGTAAATTAAACCTTGATAGGCTTGGAAAGCAAGAAAATTTAATATTCAATGCATATGATGCAGTAAATAATTATGGGCTGGCAGACCATATTATTTAGTAGTTATTTAATTTTTAGGAAGGGTATAAAATGTTTGAACAAGAAATAAGTATTGAGAAGAAAATTGATATGATTATTTTAGAATATGTATCAAAAAATCTTTTAAAAAATAATAATGATATTAAAGCCGTGTTTCTTGTTGGTTCTGCCGCAAGAGGAGAGCTGTCAAGGATATCAGATATTGATTTGTTGATAATTACAAATAAAAAACTTTCTGACGATCAGCAAGATAATATGCGTTCGGATGTTTATAAAGGATTGAGATTTTCTATGCTCTATACTAATTTATCTTTATTGAAAGAGGGTGTAAGTCAAGAAATTCCTGCAACGATTACGTTCATTATTGATGCAAAGGTTATTTACGATCCTGACGCTTTATTAAAAACTATAAAGTCACTTCTTAATGATTTTAAGTTGTCAAATAATTTAAAAGAAGAAATTATAAGTGCAGAAAACAGGTTAAGTATTTTAAAAGATGCAAGCTTAGAAAATCAAAATTTTAATATTTTAATGACATCAATAGATTTAGCGAGAGAGTTTTTATGTTTGAACAATGATCCTTATATGGCAGTTAAACATTTATATAAACATTTAAGCTTATATAATAATAGTTATGCTGAAAGTTTTAGAGAAATATGGAAATGTGAAGATGAATGCAAAGTAATTAAAATATTTGAAAAACAAATTGCTAATTTAAATAAATTAAAGGATTGTAATCAATGCAAAAATAATAATATAAATATTATTCCAAGAATAGAAAATGCAGAAGAAGCTTTAAATACTGCAAAATATTTATTAAATAATAAAAATTTTGAAGCTGTGCCTATTGTGTTTTCTGAGACATACTATTTATATAGAGGTTTTATGGAATATTTGGGGCATGATTTTGATATATTAACTTATGAAAATTTTTTTAGTCTTTTGAATATGGAATCTCCTAAATTGTTATTAAGTTTTAGTAAAATTTGGCAATTTTTTGATCATATGAGTATTTTAAAAATTTTAAAAAAACAAATTGAATTTTTAAAAAATTTAAGTGGAATAATTTTATAAATGTTAGTTTCATTAGTCGATAAAAAATCTCAAAATACTATTTTAAATGGTGCATGTTATTCTTTAAAGGAATCAAACATTATATTTGATATAGGTCGTAGTTTTTATAAAAATGAAGATTTTTATTTACAAATCAAAAATAATGAAAAGTTATTCGAACCACATTATAATCATTTTTCAAAAATAATAAATCTATTTATATCACATATACACGAGGATCACTATGCTGGTATATTTAATATACCAAGTGATATTTTGATAAATTTATATATTGGAGAGGTTTCTTTTGATATTTTACAATACAAGGCACTCGAAATTGGCAAGCCTCTCCCCAGTTTTAATGAAGTTAATTTTTTTAAAAATAAAAATTTTGTTAATATAGAACACTGGAATATTATTCCTGTTTCAATTCCTCATAATATAGTTGATACTTGGGGATTTGTTGTTAAAAGAAGTGGAAATGAAAATAAATTCATATATTCTCCTGATATAAGTGAATGTTTTTGGAATTATTTTAATGTCCTAGAAAACGACACAGTTTTGATAGATATATTGCCGATGCTTCCAGATTTTATGTACAATAATGATTTAGATGCTATATCAAAATCTAAACAGAGAGAAATGGGATTAATATTATTTGTAGATTATGGTTGGGATTTTGATAGAATAAATTATTTTATGAATAATTATTTTTTTGAAAAGCGAGTTTTCTTCTCAAAAGAAATGTTTAATAATTCTAAAATAGTGAATTTTCAAAATAAAAGAAATTTTGATTTGCTAGATTTTTTTAATGCACAAGTATTGAGTGATGGAATTTACATTTGTTCAATTAGCGAATTATATGATGTTATTCTGAAGTACCCTAAATTAGAACTAAATGTAATATCAAATGTATTTGAATTAAGCATAAATAATAGAGACATATTATCATTAACAAGTTATAAATTTTATAATTTTTTTAAAAGTGGACATTTACCTGCAAATAAAATAGAAGAATATAAAAGAACCCATCAAGGTGTTGATATAATAACCCATAATTAATGTTTGTATTAAAAAGCTTAATCTTAGTTTCTATACACTATATATTATATTTTAAATTTAGCTTCTATAAGGCATTCTTTAAGTATGTTTGCTTTTTTAGAAAGCATTTTAAAGTCGTTATCGCTAATTAGCTTTTGCTTAAAAGATGTTTCTATAGTTTTTTCTAAACGCTCATAGACAAATTTTGCTAGGTAAAATTTGTTGCAAACATTTTTAGAATGTTCGTATTTTAAAAGTCTTATTATACATATCTCTATGGCTATGCCATCAAATATTGAACGAGAAAGAATTTTTCCTTTAAAATGTCGCCCCTCAAGAGTAGCATTTATAATCTCATCTGAAATTATAGGCTCATAAGTTCTTTTTTCGTTTAAAAAAGTATAAAAAGTATTTTGTTCAGGAAATTTTTGTAAGTTTGCTACTATATCTGAGTCTTCAACGGCTTGAAGCCCGAGTGTTGCAAACTTTTTTTCTTCTTCATTTAAAGATTGAAAGAATGGCTCATCTTCAATTTTAGATTGTGCCTCATGGAGCTTTACAAAAAGTAGAATATACTCATCATCGAAATTTTCATCTTCTATTAAAATTTGCTTTCCCATATCTCCATGGTTTAAATGTCTTTGAATTTCATTGTTTTTAAATTGATAAAATCTACCTATATCATGAAGTAGCGCTCCTACTAAAAGCCTAGTTTGGTTTTCCTTAGAAAGAGTGTTAAGCTTTTCTTCATTTTGTATAAGATTTACCATGCACATATAAACATCGATAGAATGTGCATACTTTAAATTAAGCCAATCCATTTCTAACTTAGTTTTAGCTAGTAAAAATTGTTTATTAAAATGTTTTTGTAAAATTTTATAACTATCGATTATTAAATTATCTGTAATATCCATCTTGTTTTATCTCCCTTGAATTCTATCTAACATTATAGCACAAGCGGCTCTTACGGAAAGATGATTATAATCGGTCGGCCCCTTTATCGGTTCTAAAAAATAATCGGCTCTTGAAAGTAGCTTATCACTCATTCCCCAGCCAGTGCCTAGCATAAGAAGATAAGGCGTGTTTACATCGCTATTTATCATTTCTTTCATTAGAGTAAATGAAATTCTTTTTCCGCCGTCTTTTGCAGAGCTTGCTATAAGTTTAGGAAGTTTCCCATATTTTTCATCAAGAAAAGTTATAGCTTCATCTAGCTCTCGAATAATATGAACTTTTGTAAGCGCTTCTTTTCTATTTCCATTATATTTTTCTCCAAAGCCCGACATCCAATGAGCTTTAAGAGTGCTAGCAAGTTTCCTTAGCGATGGGGAGGAATGACACACAAAAGTATTTCCCACGCCATAAGTTCTAGTGCTTCTAGCAATATCGTGCAGGTCTATCATAGTTAGAGAGGTAGTAGTAATGTTTTTTTGTTTATCTACCATATCATCGTGAAGTAAGATTATATTTAAGTTTGACATATCTTTTTACTTTTTTATTTTCATTTTTTATTTTCATTTTTTACTTTCATTTATTTTTATATTTATTTTATATTTATTTTTATATTTTATGAATAGCGAATTTATAAAATTAAACTCTATTTAATAACTCAGGCTTTACTTTAGTGGTTTTCTCTATGGCTTTTTTTTCTCTCCATTTTTTTATGTTTTCATGATGACCTGAGGTTAAAACCTCTGGAACTTTTAATCCTTGAAATTCTAAAGGGCGAGTATATTGAGGGGCTTCTAAAAGATTTTCGGAAAACGATTCAGTTATTATAGACTCGGTGTTGCCTATAACGTTAGGGATAAGCCTAGTTGTAGCTTCTATAACCGCCATGCAAGGCACTTCTCCTCCCATAAGCACGTAGTCTCCTATAGATATTTCTTCATCTACTACTAGGTCTATCACTCTTTGGTCGACGCCCTCATATCTTCCACAAATGAAAATAATGTTTTCTTTTTTACTATATTTAATAGCTTCAGATTGAGTAAAAGTTTTTCCTGATGGAGTAAGTAAGACGATGTAAGGGTCATCTAAGGTTTTTTTTAATTCATCAATTGCATAAAAAATAGGTTCAGGCTTCATAAGCATCCCAGCTCCGCCACCGTATGGCTCATCGTCTACTTTAAAATGTGGTGGGGAGGCGTAGTCTCTAATGTTTACAATATCTATTGAAAAGATTTTATTGTCTAGCGCTTTTTTTAAAAGCCCAGTGCTTAAAAAACTTGAAAAAATTTCAGGAAAAATTGTAAGAATAGCTATATGCATTTTATTTAAGTAAATTTATATAATAAAATTAGTTCCTCACGTTTAAAGGTTGAGTTTAAATTCTAAAAAATTAGTATTAACCACCAAAGCGGAGCCTAAAAGAAAATAGCTAGCAAAGAAAAATTTTTACCTAAAAAAAATTTTACGCTCTTTCTTTTTTACGCTCTTTCTTTGGCTCTTTCTTTTCTAGCTTTTCTATTTTGTTTGATTTTTTCTAGTCTAGCTGCTTCTTTATCTTCGTAAATATTTGACATATTCGTTTTGATTAAGTTTCTAACTAAATTGCTAGGTTTTGCACCATTTTTAATATAAAAATTTATTCTCTCTTCATTTAAAACTACTACTGGTGGTTCTTGCATAGGGTTGTAAGTTCCTATGATTTCAATATATTTTCCATCTCTGCTAGCTGAAGTTTCCGTTGCTACTATTCTATAAAAAGGGTTTTTCTTCTTTCCATGTCTTGAAAGTCTAAGTGTAACTGCCACGTTTTTAGTTCTCCAAATAAAATAAAAAATAATACAAAATTTATAAAAACACTTTTTTGATTATAATTTTTTTGATTATAAATAGATGATTATAAGTTCGATTATAAATTATAATTATAAATTATATAAGTGTATATAAATTAAATTATAAGTGCATATAAATTAAAGTGCAAGTTTTTTAAAATGCAAATTATCTTAAATTTGCAAATAGTATAAAAAATTCATTTTCAAATTTATCATATTACGGTATAATTTGCAAACACTTTGAAATTTTTTAGGTAAAAAAATATGAGAAAAAAATATAATAAAAATTTAATATTATTACAATTTTTTTTATTATTTACACTTTTTATAAACGTTTCTCTAGCAGATGATAATATAAACAATAATATAAATAATAGTATAAATAATAGTATAAACAATGATGAAAAAGGGTTAGTAGTTTTTTGCACTGCCGATATGCCTTGTGATAAAGATGGGAATGTATTAAGAAAATATTTAGAGAGCGATTGTTTGGAAACTTATCAAAAAAGATGTTTAAACTATAAATTGCAAGAATTATCTAAAGAAGCGTGTAAGTGTAAGGAAAGATTGAAGAAAAGAAATGAGAGGAACAAAAGAAAAGACTCTGTAATTAAAGAAAAAAATAAAAAAATTAGAGAAAAAAATAGAGAAATTCGTGAATTAAAAAAACGACTAAGGCTTTCTAAAAGGCGTTAAAATATATATTTATAACGAGAAATAGCGTCAACAAGTAAAAGGGGCTACAAAAAAAGGCTACAAACAAAAAAGGTTAAAAATAAAAAAGGTTAAAAATAAAAAAGGGTTAAAAATAAAAAAGGTTGAAAGAGAGCATGTCAACCTTTTTTTTGTTTCTCGACATCTTTTAAGATGTCTTTCCCATCGAATTCATCGAAGCTTGTTCATTAGCTTTAAGAGACTTTATCGAATGTTTTCGCCAAATCTCTACGTATCGTAGGAAGTAATTCCACCTTTCTCGTTCTATAGGAGTAAGAAATTTTTTGTCCGAGTTTTCGTCGGCTTCTTTAATTTTTCCTAAGAGGTCGATATATCGCCTAGCCGAAATAATAGCTTCAAAAAGCCAATAGATGACTGTTTCGTTTTTGATATTTTCTTTTAAACTATTTTTATAAGCAAAAATAGTTCTCCAAAAATAGATTGCCAACTCTTTTTTTTCTTCTTTTCCAATGCGACTATTAAGGTTAGCACATGTAAGTTTGCATTTTCCCATCAATAAGCCGACAAGGTTTAGCCAAATAGGCCGATTTCTAGCCCTTAAGAATTTATTATCATATCGTGAAACAGTTCGTCGAATACTTCTCCAAATTTCCCTTTGGCAACCTTTGTCTAGAGGCGTTCCTTTAGTTACGGTCAAAATCAAACGAGTTATATTTTCAAGAACACGTTCTTCAATATCTGGATATCTTTCTAATAATACTTCAATATCTGGATATCTTTCTAATAATGCTTCAATATCATCAGGATATTTTCCTAATAATGCTTTTTGCAAATCACTATTCGCAGTCATATAAAACCTTTCTACTTTCTAGTAGCTTTGCTCTCTTTATGTCCTTTTTAACTATATTGTCTTTAATAAAAGCTTAAACAAAAGCTTTATTAAAAGCAATTTTGTAAGACTATCATAAAATAATTTTACAAGCAAATGTTTACTAAGTAATTTTTCTTTAAAGTCAATTTTCTTTTAGGCTTCGCTTGGGTGAGTGATACTAATTCTTAAGGTCTAAAACCCACCTAAAAACGTGAAGAAATAAGAAAGATTAAATTTTTAAATCTTTTAAGTGAATAAGCTTTTAAATAAATAAGAAAAAAATCAATAAGAAATTAAGAAGGTTAAAAGAGAGCTTATTAACCTTCTTCTGTAAAAGCCTTTTAAGTGCCTTAGCGATCGTTTTCACTAAGGGTTAATTAAGCAACCGTTACATGGGGGAGTCCCAATTCCTTAAGTGCATCATTAGCATATTCTTTTACGCACTCAGGAACATTTTCCCACTGTGAAAGATCCACCTCATCTGCTTTTTCGTAGCAAATGAGAAACTTCAAGCACCAAACAACGACTTCGCAATGCCAACGTGCAATGGCATGATCATTGTTTTTAGAGCCTGGCATTCTAGCATTACCACTTGCAAAGTCAATTCTGTAAGCGATAGCGGCTAGTGCGTAATTTGTGGGGTCGCTCACATCGTATTCGTATTCTTGAACGAATTCGTTGAATTTCTCTCCAAAGCCGTTGAAGTTCGTAGCAACTTTTTCTCTCCAGTCTTCAACTGTTAATCCTGTAGCCTCAGTTACGAGACCAGCATATTGCTTTTTGAGTTTTTGAAATGCTTGGTATCTGTTAAGCTCATCTTTAAACTCATAACCGTTAGGAGTATTTGCTTTGTTTCCTCCCATAGGGAACCTCTACTTTCTAGTAGTTTTTCTAGTAGTTTAGTTTTGCTCTCTTTCTGTCCTTTTTAACTATATTGTCTTTAACACAAGCTTAAACAAAAGCTTTATTAAAAACAACCTTTAATAAATATCATAAAATAATATTTTGTGCAAATGGTTATTTTGAAAATCTATTTAAAATAAAAATTTAAAATAAAAAGGGAGTATCTTAAAAAAATTTAATCAAAAAAGAAGCTTTGAGTTTTATTAAAATCTTAAATTCTTAAACGATTTCATCATATTGCCAACCCCTAAGGTGTTTATCTTTTTCATCATTTGTTTCATTTGCATAAACTGTTTTAGTAATTGATTGACATCTTCAACCTTAGTACCCGAACCACGAGCTATTCTTAGTCTTCTACTTCCATTTATAATATTAGCATTATTTCTTTCTTTTTTCGTCATAGAAAGTATTATAGCTTCAATTTTCCTCATTTCTTTGTTAGCATCTTCATCGTTTACTTTTTTAGTAAGATCTCCTAACATAGGGATCATTCCTAGAATAGATGAGAAGCTTCCCATTTTTTTTATCATTTTTAATTGAGATAGAAAATCATCGAAAGAAAATTCATTCTTTTTAAATTTTTGTTCTAATTTTTTGCTCTCTTCTAAATCGAAATTTTCCGTAGCTTTTTCTATTAGCGTTAATACATCTCCCATTCCTAAAATTCTTGATGCCATTCTGTCTGGGTGAAATATCTCTAGGGCGTCGCTCTTTTCCCCAGTTCCAATAAACTTGATCGGAACTCCAGTAACTTTTTTCATAGAAAGTGCAGCGCCTCCTCTAGCATCGCCATCTAACTTAGTTAAAATTAAGCCCGTAATAGGGACAGCTTCTAAAAACCCTAGGGCTACATTTACGGCTTCTTGCCCAGTCATGGCATCGGCAACGAGCAAAATTTCCGTTGGCATAATTTTTTTATTTATAAGCTTTAGTTCTTTCATAAGTTCTTTGTCGATTTGAAGCCTACCTGCCGTATCTACTATCATAACGGGAGTGCCTTGATTTTCCGCAAGCTTTTTAGCTTCACGTACTATTTTTACTGGTGCTTGCTTAGCGTTTGCATCGAACACTTCGATATTGTTTTGCTTTCCTAAAGTTTTTAATTGCTCTATTGCAGCAGGTCTATAAACGTCTGCTGGGACTAAGAGTGAAGATTTTTTAAATTCTTTTTTTATGTATTTTGCAAGCTTTACACAAGTCGTGGTTTTCCCCGAGCCTTGAAGCCCTACAAGCATGATAATAGCAGGAGGAGCAACGCTTAGTTTTAGCTCGGAAGCGTTTTCTCCCATAATATTTGTTAATTCTTGATTTACTATTTTTATGATTTGCTTGTCGGGTGTTAAGCTTTTTAAAACATTTTCGCCTAACGCTTTAGTAGCAATATTATCGCAAAACTCTTTTGCTACTTTAAAATTCACGTCTGCTTCAAGAAGAGCCATTCTTACTAGTCTTAATGTATCATCTAACTCTTTTTGTGTTATTACGCTTTTTCCTCTAATCGCATTAAAAGCACCACGTATTTTCGTGTTTAATGTATCAAACATAAATATCCTTTTTTGATTTTTGTAGTTATTATCTAATGGTTCTTCACGTTTTAAGGTAGGTTTTAGACCTTAAAATTAGTATTACTCACCCAGGCGAAGCCCAAAAGAAAATTGACTTTAAAGAAATTTGCATAAAATAAATTACTTTAAATATAGTTGTAATTTTTCTTTAAATTATAGATAGTTTTCTATAAAAGCCAATTTTCTTTTAAGCTAACCTAAAAAAACAATTTTTCTAAGCCCTCTTAAAATGTGAAGAACCTTTTTAATGTTTATAAAACAAACATCACTTCTTAATTATTTTGTAATTTAATTATCTTATAATTTCTCTTTATTATTTAAAATTATTTAAAAACTTTCAAAACTGTTTTGCCCTATGGGTTCTTTTTTCGTGCGTTGTTTTCTTTCTCTAAGCTCGAAAGTGTATTTTGATTTAACGTATGGTCCCCAAGCCTTTAGGGCGTTAAGACAGCTAGGAGAGTAGGGACCTTTAAGCTTGCAAATGGAGCTAGGATAATTAGGTTCAAATCTTGAAACTTCTTCTAAAAAATTTTGGCAATCCTTAGATACGTGTATAATTTTATCTACTTGCTTTACGTTAATTTGCGGTTCTTCTTTTTTCGTTAAATCGCTATGTTCTTTTTTAAGTTTATCTAAATCACTACGAATATCAGCAAAAAAATCGATTTTTTCTATATTAAGCTCATCTTCTGTATTTTTACAAGTTTGGCATTTATCTGAATAACTTTCCGTTGTAGAATTGCAAATAGCTTTTACTATTTGGTCGCTAATAGCGATAACATTCATAAAATTTTTAGTCGTTATTTTTAAATTATAAATATTTCTAGCTTTCGTAAAATCATCTTTTAATTTTGAAATTTTAATATTATCTATTTTATCTAGGAATTTAGATAGATCTGAAAGAGTGTTATCATCATTTTTAGGATTGGAGTTTGATATAACTATATGCTCAAAACTTTCTACGCATTTTCTATCTTCATATCCATATTTAGCACATAGTGCTATAGGAGAATATGGATAAATGCTTAGTGCATCATCCGTTAAAGTTTGGCAATCTTTACTACTTTCATTAGGATTGTAAGATAATTCTTTAAAAAAATTTGGCATACATACAAGAGGAATAGTTTTTTCATACTCGTAAATAAGAGTGTTTCTAGCACTTAAAGCTAATTTTTCATCCTTGCCTTGAAGCACATTTTCATAATCTCTTTTAGCTCTTTCGAGAGCTAATTTTTGCACGGATAAGGTAGCACTAAGTTCTTTATCGTTAGTTTTTTTATTATCGCTAAGGCTATCGTCTATTTTAGTTCCGTTATTTGTTTCGTTATTTGTTTCGTTATTTGATTTGTTGTTTGTTTTGCTACTTTCACTTTCTATTTTATCGGTTATTTCACTATTATTTTCTCTCGTAATAGTCGCTTTTAATAAAGAGCTATTAGAAGTGCTAATAGAAGTGCTAATAGAAGAGCTACTAGAAGAATTACTAGGCGAACTATTAAGCGAGATGATATCTAAATTTTGAGAATAATCGCCTTGATTTAAATCGTTTGAAAAAGCTTTTAAAACGAAACAAAAGCTTAAAAGCAAAAATAAAAAAATTTTCTTAAACATATAAATCTTAAAATCCTTTTTTAATATGAGACCTAGAATACAAATCTTACATTATTTAATGTTTATCATATTTAATATTTATCATATTTAAGTTTATCATAAAATTTTTATGAAAAGAACTATAAAAGAATTAAAGCTCGTTTTTTTTATTATAAAAAGAAAATTATAATTGAAAGATAGCAGTGCTGTTTAGATTATTAGCATTAGCCATAAGAGCCATTTTGCTATTGTTTCCTATTTGTTCTTGTAAAGCATTAGTTAATTTAATCGCTTCATCGATATCTCTTAGAGTTTCTTCTTCATTAAATGTTTCATTAAATGTTTCTGCCGATATATTTGCTAGGTCGTCATAGTTTTTTGATATAGTATGTTTTAATAACATAATTCTAGCTTCGGTAATTTTTACATTAGCAACAGTATTTATAATAGAGTCTTTTTCTGAAAAATCAAACTCGGTCATATTAAATCCATTCTTAATATCATCTCTAAAAACTGCATTAAGAGTATAACCAATTTTACTTTCAACATATTTTTTAGCATCTTCATCGGTTAAGGCTCTTATGTTTTCAAAATCTGTTTCATTAGTTAAAGTTTTTATTCCAGAAAGGAGACTATTTGCCTCAGTTTGAAGAACTTGAATTTTTTTAGGAGAAATATTTTTCTTGGTTGCTACTTGCTCTACGATACCTTTAATGCTTCTAAGCATATTTTCGATTTTCTCCGTAGCATCGTTAGCAATATTTAATAAAGAAATATCGTTATTTACTTTTTTACGTTTTTTAGTGTTAACCTCTTTAGACCTTGAACTTATAGATATTACATCTGTTAGGGAGCTAGTAGCATTTTGAACCGTATTTTGCACTCTTTCATTAGCAACACTAGCTACAGAGCTAGTAGAATTAGTAGAACTAGTGCCGTTAGCGTTATTGTTAGCGTTATTGTTAGCATTATTAATAGCATTGCTGTTGTTTGATTGTTCTACCGCTGGTTTTAGTAATATGTTATTATTAGTTCCTTCTATTTTCATGGTTTTTTAAATAATTTCCATTTTCCTTTCCCGCGAGTAGAATGTCGACACGATATAAAAAAACTTTAGTGTTTTTTTAGGTATTATAATAAAAATTTTCTTATATTGTTGATTTGGTTATTATTTTTTTGAAGTTTCTTAGCTTTTTTCGATTTTTTAGGGAGAATTTTCTGTATATTATCTAAGTTCAAAATATTAGGGTCTTCCTTTGCTAAGTATGAAATAACGTCTCCGATGCTTTTCCCAAAAAGAAAATCTGGTAAATACTCGTATTCTATACACTCGTCTATATATTCTGCTGCCACTCTGCTATTTAAGCTTAAAGCTCTATCTAAATTAAGTGCGATATGAAAGCCCGTAACTTTTGGATTATATCTATCGATAGCAATAGTAAACTCTTCGCCTGAAATACTTGCGAGCGCTTGTAATCTTATCATTTTCATAGTTATTTTAGGGTCGGGTTGTCTAAATTTATCTAAGACGAACTCCGTTGGTCTTAAAATGCCATTATATAAATCTGTAAGGCATGCAACTGTAAAATAGATAGTGTTATTTATAATAAGAATTTCATTTATAGTTATATCTCTAGTTTGGAAATATTTTTCTATACTTTCTAAAATCTCAATGCCGTGTCCATGAGTTGCGTCATCTTTCATAAAAACTTTTTCTAGTTCTTTATCTATTTTCGACAATTTTTTATTGCCAAATCTTACTATGTCGATATCTCTCGGGCGTCTAAAAGAAAAGTTATAATTAAGTGCTAAGCCTAGTGCTAGTCTTGCAGCACCACCTTTAAATCCGTATTGAGCTGGCAAAGTAGGGAGTAGGTCGATATTTGGCATTTTTATTGAAAGAATGTTGTCGACAAAGGATTCAAATTTTACTTTAGGAGCTAATTTTAATATATAGCTTGGGATATCTACTAAATCATACGACTCTTTTATAGTTTTTATTTTATTTATTTTATCACTTTCACACATAATAATTAACCTTAATTACTAAGCTAAAAATTAATTTAAAATATAATTAAAAATTTTTAAAACCTTTGTCTTTAAAACCCTTAAACTTTACTTTTAAAAAAATTACTCTTAAAAAATTACTCTTAAAAATTTACCCTTAAATTTTATTCTTAAACTTTAAAGCGTTGTCCATTGCGAGTGGGAGCCTTTAGTCATAGCTTAAATTTTTTTATTTAAGTTTGAACTTGATAATAAAGTCGCACTTTAACCGCATTTTGCTTCTAAAAAAATTATACTAATTTTAAAAATTTAAAACCACCTTAAAATATGAAGAATAAAAAATTTTATTAAGATTTATTTTTAAGTTATCTTTTAAGAGTTGTCTTAAAGCAACTTTTAAAAGGTTCTTATACGTTTTCCATATGCGTTTTAAAAGTGGATTAGTATAGCAGTTAAATTTTTGCTTAACTTTATTATTAAACTTCTTTATTTAATTTAGCCTAAAGAAAACTGCCTTTAGTAGTTAAAACTTTAAGAAGAAATCTCTTATAATTATTATTATAACTATAATTTTAAAAATAAGAAAATTTTTAATTCCTTCGACTAAGGGGCAATTTTTTTTAAGCTAAAGTCAAGCAAAATTTTATACTACCTACTTTAAAACTTTAAAAAAATATTTTTAGTGGAGATATTTATGGCACAAGATGTAAACTTAGTTAAATTAAACGGTAGTGAATATATTTGGAATGGCAATTTTTGGTATGATGTAAAAACTTTTATGATCCCTTCGACGATAATCTCATGTAATTTAACTAAAGAGTTAAATAAAAAATTAGGAATTAAACCAAATATAATTATTAAAAACTCTACAAATTAAAAAGGCACTAAAGTTTAAAACTTTAATGCCCTTTTTTATTATTTATAATTTTTTTATCTAATATTACGATATTATATTACATAAATTTATATTACATAAATTAGAATACTAAAATGCTAGAGCGTTACATGCTAGCAAGCTTCTTGTAATACTCAAAGCGTTCCTGAACATTTTTTTGAGCTACATTAGCTAGTTGCTCGGCTCTTTCTGGGTTAGATTTAACTAGCATCTTATATCTATTTTCATTATAAATATAATTTGTAAGAGGAATGCTTGGCTCCTTAGAGTCTAGAGTTAATGGATTTTTCCCTTCATTAACATTCGCTGGATTATATCTATACAGTAGCCAATGCCCAGAGTTAACTGCATTCTTTTGTTGAGTTAAACCATTTCTTAAGTTTATACCATGAGCTATGCAGTGAGCATAACAAATAATTAGCGATGGTCCATCGTGTTTTTCTGCTTCTATAATCGCTTTAAGAGCATGAGCATCATTAGCACCTAAAGAAATACTTGCAACGTAAACATTCTTATAACTCATAGCATGAAGCCCGATGTCTTTCTTTCTATTTGCTTTACCAGCAGCAGCAAACTGAGCAACTGCGCCCGTAGGTGTAGATTTAGACATCTGCCCACCAGTGTTTGAATAAACTTCCGTATCGAGCAAAAGCACGTTTACATTTTGCCCAGATGCAAGCACGTGGTCTAAGCCACCATAGCCAATATCGTAAGCCCAGCCATCACCGCCAAATATCCAAACGCTCTTTTTAATTAAGTAATCCGAAAGGGAAACAAGTTCTAGAGCATCGTCAGAATTATCGTCTTTTAACTTATTTTTTAACTCTTCAACTCTAGCTCTTTGTGCTGTAATTTCCTCTTCAGTTTCCTGTGAAGCATTTAATATATCGTTTGCTAAGCTTTCACCAACCTGTGATTTTAATTTTAAAAGGAGTTCTTTAGCTTGAACTTGTTTTTTATCTACAGCTAACCTAAAGCCTAATCCAAACTCAGCATTATCTTCAAATAGAGAGTTTGCCCAAGCAGGTCCTCTGCCATCCTTGTTTTTAGCATAAGGCGTAGTAGGCAAGTTGCCGCCATAAATAGAAGAACAACCAGTAGCGTTAGCGATAAGCATTCTATCACCGAAAAGTTGAGTTACTAATTTAACGTAAGGAGTTTCACCACAACCTTGGCAAGCTCCCGAGAATTCAAATAATGGCTCGAGTAATTGAGAGCCTTTTACAGTGTCGTGTTTAACTTTGCTTCTATCAACGTAATCGATACTATTAAAGAATTCCCAATTTTCAACCTCTCTTTCTCTTATCGGTTCAAATGGAACGAAATTAAGTGCCTTGCCACCTTCGATTTTCTTGCTCTTAACTGGGCAATTTTCTACGCAAAGTCCGCAACCCGTGCAGTCTTCGGTTGAAAGTTGTAAAGTAAACTTAGTGCCTTCAGGGAAAGTTTTATCTAAAACATCACAAGACTTAAAACCACTAGGAGCATCTTTTAATTTAGCTTCATCGTAAGCTTTCATTCTTATTACGCCGTGAGGACATACTATAGAACACTTGCCACATTGAATACAAGCCTCAGGATCCCACTCAGGAACTGAAAGTGCGATTGCACGTTTTTCCCACTTAGTTGTAGCACTAGGGAAAGTTCCATCTGCTGGAAGCTCACTTACTTTTAAGTTTTCTCCATCTCCAACCATCATAGGAGCAAGCACTTTCTTTACAAACTCTGGAGCTTTATCGGAAACTGCTTTTTTACGAGTGATTTTACTAGTTGCCTCTTTAGGATAATCTATCTTATGTAAGTGAACTAGGCTTTCATCGACTACCTTAAAGTTCTTTTGAACTACCTCATCGCCTTTTTTACCGAAAGTCTTCTTTATAGCTTCTTTAATTTTTTCGATAGCTTCATTTTTAGGCAAAATATTAGCGATAGCAAAGAAGCAAGTTTGCATAATGGTATTAGTCCTAGTTCCCATACCATTTTTTAAAGCTACATCGTAAGCGTTTATTGCATAAAACTCTATTTCTTTATCTATAATATCTTGTTGTAATTCTTTAGGAAGCTTGTCCCAAACCTCATCTTTATCATAAGGAGCATTTAAAAGGAATGTAGCCCCTTTAGCCGCTTCTCTTAATACATCGAGTTTTTCAACAAAACTAAATTGATGGCAAGCAACAAAGTTTGCATTATCGATTAAGTATATAGATTTGATTTTATTTTTACCAAAACGAAGATGCGATTTAGTAAGTCCGCCAGATTTTTTTGAGTCGTAAACGAAATAACCTTGAGTGTAATTATCCGTTTCTTCACCAATAATTTTAATCGAGTTTTTATTTGCTCCAACCGTTCCATCTGAACCAAGTCCGATAAAAATGCCACGAAATGTGCTTTCATCCTCGGTTCTAAAGTTTGGATCGTAGTCTAGACTAGTGTGAGTTAAGTCATCGTTGATACCTACGGTAAAATGATTTTTAGGATTTTCTTTCTTTAACTCATCGTACACGGCTTTTATCATAGCAGGAGTAAACTCTTTAGAGGATAAACCATAGCGCCCACCGATAATTTTTACCTTTCTATCAGACTCGGCAAAAGCCGCTACGGTATCTAAGTATAAAGGTTCCCCAAGAGAGCCAGCCTCTTTAGTTCTATCTAGAACTGCAATGCTTTTTACACTAGTTGGAATAGAGTCTATAAAATCTTTTACTGAAAACGGTCTATATAAATGAACTTTTAGAACGCCAACTTTTTCGTTCATTTTTGAGTTCATATAGTCGACTACCTCCTGTGCGGTTTCAGCTCCAGAGCCCATAAGGATTAAAATTCTATCTGCGTCTTTTGCGCCATAATAATCGAATAAATCGTAGTGGCGCCCAGTAAGTTTTTCTAGCTTTTCCATCGCTTCTTTAACTATTTGCGGAGTTTTCTCGTAGTAAACATTTGCAGCTTCTCTAGATTGGAAGAATACGTCTGCGTTTTGTGCCGTTCCTCTAATGCATGGATTATCAGGAGAAAGACCTCTTTTTCTATGAGCTAAAATGTCTTTTATATCGATTAAAGACCTTATTTCTTCTTGGCTGATAGTATCTATTTTCATGATTTCGTGAGATGTTCTAAATCCATCAAAGAAGTGCATAAAAGGAACACTAGCTTTTAGAGTAGCCATATGTGCTATAAGCCCCATATCCATGCTTTCTTGAACCGAGCTAGAAGCTAGCATTGCAAAGCCAGTTTGCCTGCAAGCGTAGACGTCACTGTGGTCGCCAAAAATTGATAGAGCGTGAGCTGCTAGCGTTCTTGCAGCAACGTGAAATACCGTTGGAGTAAGTTCTCCAGCGATTTTATACATATTTGGGATCATAAGCAGTAAGCCTTGAGAGGCAGTGTAGGTTGTGCTTAATGCTCCAGCTTGCAAAGCTCCGTGCACAGCGCCTGCTGCACCTCCTTCGCTTTGCATTTCGTAAACTCTTGGAACCGTTCCAAATACATTTTTCATATTTTTTGCGCTCCATACATCTGAAAATTCTCCCATTGGAGATGATGGAGTAATTGGATATATAGCGATTACCTCGCTTAAATTAAATCCAATATGAGCGGCTGCTTCATTTGCGTCCATTATTGCTTTTTTATTACTCATAAATAATTTCCTTTTTAACAAAAATAATTTAACAAAAATAAATTAAATCATAACTCATTTAAATTTTTTCATAAGTTCTTTATTTAAATTATCCTATATCATAAAATTAAAAAATTCTAGTAATCGGTAATTTAAAAAAGAATGAGATTTAATTTTATTTAAATTTTCTATCTAAAATCTAGCAACTCTATCTCAAAGATTAAAAGAGAATTTGGTTCGATACCACCAGTGCCATTTTCGCCGTAAGCAAGTTCAGGTTTGATATAAAACTTAAACTTAGAGCCTTTATTCATAAGTTGCACACCTTCTGTCCACCCTGCGATTACGCCTTGAAGTGGAAACTCTATAGGCTCATTTCTTTTGTAAGAGCTATCGAACTCGATGCCATCTATCGTCGTTCCTTTGTAATGAACTTTTACCGTGCTTTCTTTTGTAGGGTTTTCCCCTTTACCTTCCTTTAAAATTTCGTATTGAAGTCCCGAAGCAGTTTCTTTAACTTTTGAATTTTTCTTATTTGTTTCTAAGAATTGTCTTGCCTCTTTTAAGTTTTTTTCTTTCATTTCTTCAAAAGCTTTCATTTGTTTTTCTTGAAGTTCTTTAGTAGCAGCTTCTCTTACTCTTGTCATTTCTTCTTCAGATAAAGCTAGCGTTTTTCCCTCTAACTCATCTATTAAGCCCTTTTTAAAAAACTCTCTATCTATTTGCATAGGAATGGCTTTTAGCGATTGAGCAGTATTAACTCCAACTAAATAGCTAAATTTTTCATTATCCGTTTTCATACTTAACTCCTTGTCGTTTTTTGAATTTTGATCGCATGCGCAAATAGCACTACTTTCTAGTGCTATATCTTTATTGTTATATTTATTGTTATCTTTATTGCTACCTTTTTTATCTTGATTGCACGCACAAACTAATAAAACTAAAAAAACGGTAGGCAAAAGTAATGCTTTTTTCATAATTTATACTCCTTTATCAACTTTAACTATCAACTTTAACTTTTAATCGATTTTTTATACTAATATTTTTTTTAAAACATTATTAAAAAATTTTAACAACTATATTTAAGATACTACTACATTTATTTGCATATAAAAATAGCAGAATTTCATAAGGAAGTTTTTATTTTGCAAAAAAATCAAAATAAAATTAAAATGAATTTAAAATAAATTTAAAATAAATTTAAAATGAATAGGGGGAAGCTTTATTTTTCATAATTTCTAAAATTATATCTAGGTTATCATCTTTAGATACTTTATTTAATTTTTCCGCATTACATTTAAGACACTTATGAACGATATAATCTTTTCCATTTTTTCTAATAAAATCGATAGGTTCCATTAATCCAAGACAAGAGTTTTCTCTATCTCCTGGGTTTATATCGACGTGTTTAGAGTACAGACACTTAGGGCAGTGGTTAGTATAGCCGCTTCCAATTACGTGAAACCCACAGTTTTCGCATATGAAATCTTCTTTGTTTTTTATAAACCGTTGTTTTTTAAGCATATTTTGTTTTTTGATAAATAGTTTATTACGTAAACTAGAATATTCTATTTTATTTAGCAAAAAAAGTGAAGCATTTTCATTAGTTGTGCCGATACTAAGCATAAGCAGTAAAGCTTTTGCTACAATAGTTTTTTAATGTTTTTACTTAAAATAAAATTTAAACTAAAAACTTTAATTAAAGATTTTTGTATTTTTGTTTGAATATAATGCTTTTTCATACTAATATAATTATATAAGTGTGTAAAATGTGTTAAAAGAAAAACTAAAAATTTATAACTAAATAAATTATTATTAAGTAAATTTAAGGAATAAATAAGATGGGATTTAATCCAGTAGATAGAGATAGAAAGATACCAACCGAGCCAAAAGCAGAACAACAACGAGCAGGTTTAAGCGGTGTTAATATAAGTGTGCAAAATAGAGATCTAGTAAACGGCGAAACTGTATCTGTTAAGGCTAATAAGGCTAATTTAAGACAAGATTTAAGACAAGAAAGAGCAGTAGGGGCTAAAGAAGTTAAAGCTGAAAATAAAAGTAGAAGAAGTAGGGCAATCTCTGTTTCTGTTGACAATCTTGTTAGGAACTCAAATGCAACAACGCAAGCTAATGTAAATAATAAAGACGCAAATGCTAATATAAGCGTAGAAGCACAAAATGCTTTTAAGGCTTCTGAAAGTTCAACAATTGACAGTCCTAGCAATTCAGTTTCAGAAGATAGGTTAAGAGCTTCAAATTCATTAAATGAAATTACTAATCAAGATACTTCTGTAGTAGTAGATGGGAATCTTAATATTAATAATAGCACTCCATACACAGTGGAGAATTCTAATATTCTCGGGCGATACGATGTTGTTAACAAAGATGGAACAGTTTATACTTTAGCAAATTATAATGGACCTAAGGCTAATAGAACTGAATTGGCTATGAGTATTATTGGGGCTCTTGCAAAAGGTTATGCTAATTCTGTTATTCAAGTAGCTGCTCAAAATGTTGGTGGTCCATTAGCTGGCGCTGCAGCTAGTGTCGCGATAGATGCTACTGGTGCCACGATAAGAAGAGCTTGTCAAAGCGGTCTTTTTAAACAAGGTAATAATCAAGGCACAGGCATTAAATACATGACGACATCAGCTTAAAGTTTTTTTAAATAGTTTTATTTTTTTATTTGATTTTAATTTTTTTAAATTTTGAGGTTATTTATTATATATTAAAAAAGGAAATAGGTTTTAATGACGCTAGGCACATATACTCAAGATATATTTGACCTCGAGATACAGGCATGGTGTTACGGATTAAAAAACTATCCTGGAGAAATTTATACAGACTTAGTTTTAGCCGTTATAGATGAGGTCACTCCCTGCTTTATAGAAGCCTTAAAATCAAACTTACAGTTTAGCGTCGTCGATATAGCTAATAAGTTCGTAGAAGCTAGCCATTACGTAGTCGACCATTACACGATCACAAAACTTATCTGTCAAAAACTTCCTAATCCAAACGAATTAACTGATAATGCTAATGATATGGACGAATTATATTTAATAGCAAATATTCTAAGCGAAATAGAAGAACACTACGTAGGCTTTCACGCAGTGATGGAAGATTATTGGAGCCAAGCCCCGGCAGACGAAAGCGTCGCCTAAAATTATCAAATTATTTTTGTAATCAACACTTATAAATAATCCTTATAAACAATCCTTATAAACAATCCTTATAAACAATCCTTATAAACAATTTGAAGCTATTTAGTCTTTTACTACATCTAATTTTAAAATTAAGAGTTTTTGTTAAAAGATATACGTAAGAAAAAATTCTTTTTTTAAAAGAGAGGTAAAGTTTTATGACTAGTAGTAGTAGTAGTGATGAGTTTTCAGAGAATTATTACGTAAGAGAGTTCTTAACTTATTATGCAGGGTTTGTGGCAAACTTAACCGACGGATTGGAAAAAGAGGCTAATGAAAATTTAAAACAATTAAATTTTTTAGATAAGAAAGCTAAAGATATATTGACTACCTCTATTTATAAAAAATTTAAAAAAAGAAAGGGAGACTTAATAAAATCATTTAATAAAAAATTAATTTTAAATTTAAATGATGATAAAATTTTAGCTGCGTTAGATAAAGCACAGCTATCACTTAAAAAATTTAATATACAATAATAAAAGCTAGAATAAAATAGCTAGAATAAAATAGGTAGTGTTTAGTTTTTTCACGAATTTTAAGTAAAATTTTATTTATATAAAGGATATAAAATATATGTTATTAGCTTATACGTATAACCATAAAATAAAACCCGATAAACCTTTTCTTGCAATAATACCCGATCGTGGATTAGATAAAGAAGCAGAGCCAGTTCCAGTAGATAAGCTTGCGATTTCAGATGCAGCCGTTTTTTATATAAGTAATCAAGAAGCCGTAAGCGTTAAAACCGAAAATGGAGGACTAGTAATAAAACCATTAGCAGGGCAACAACTATACATTACGACTAACCTTTCAGATCGCCCAGGGATTTCTGCAAAAGAAATAAAGATAGAAAAATCTCAAGCAAAAGGAAACTATACTAGCTTTTACAAAAAAGAAAAAGACACTACTTGGAACGCTTGGACGCCTCAAAGCTTGCAAATATAAGAGATACTTATTTTTTATTTTATTTCTTTTATTTCTTTTATTTTCTTTTCTTTCTTGTTTTCTTTTATTTTCTTTTCTTTCGTTTTATTTCCTGTTTTCTTTTATTTTCTTTCTTTCTTTCTTTCTTTCTTCTTTTTTTTCTCCTTTCTCTTTCTCCTTCTCTTTTTTCTTTCTCTTTATCTTATTTAAAGAGTGATTATAAAGAGCAAATTATAAGGAGCAAAAAGCAATATCAAGAATAAAAACTCCTTAAATAAATCTTGAATTTCCTATATTAATGATTACTTAAAATAGTTAGAGTGCCTAGCTTTAAGTTTAAGAGCGTTTTTTCTAAATGAGCTTAGCGTGTAAAACTAAAGAAATAAAAATAAAAAGGAAGTTTGTAAATTGCAATACCAAGATTACTATAAAACATTAAATGTAGATAGAAAGGCTACGAGTGATGAAATTCAAAAAGCTTACAGAAAACTTGCAAGAAAATATCACCCCGATGTTAATAAAGAAAAAGGAGCTGAGGAAAAATTCACGCAAATAAATGAAGCTTACGAAGTTTTAAAAGACCCTGAAAAAAGAAGACTCTACGATTCTCTTGGTTCTAATTGGAAAGCTGGTCAACAATTTGGCGCTGGTGGGGCTAATAAAGGATTTGCTAACTGGCAAGATTTTATGAAAGGAGGTCAGAAAGGCTACACTTATAGGACATCTACAAATTTTGACACTGGCGGTTTTAGCGAGTTTTTTAGTTCTCTTTTTGGTGGGGGAGGCTTTAGTGGGGGAGATGGAAGTGATATCTTTTCTAATCTAGGCGGATTTTCTAAAGCTAAAAGTGGGGTAAATGCGTCAAACTATGGAAGTTCTAGCAGCGATAATAGTCAAGTTTTTGACATTTTTATAAGCGCTAAGGAATGCATCTTAGGCACTGAAAGAATCCTTACTATTACTAAAGGGGAAACGCAAAAGAAATTGAAAATAAAAATCCCTAAAGGCACTACTGATAAAAAATATATAAGGATAAAAGATAAAGATTTAGGAATTATTAAAATAAGAGTAAACGTAACGGATGATGCTAATATTTTAATTAAAGGAAAGGATATCTACTTAACGGTTCCTATCGAAGCTTACGAGGCGGCGCTAGGCACTACGCTAGAGTTTGATTCGTTTTTTGGAAAAGTTAACGTAAAGCTTCCAGCAGGTTCGGGAAGTGGAGCAAAGTTAAAATTAAAAGGCAAAGGCATAGAAGCTAAAGATGGCGTAGGAGATTTATACATAGTAGTGCAAATTAAAGTGCCAAAATCTTTAACTAAAGAACAAAAAGAATTGTATGAAAAGATAGCTAAAATTTCAGATAATCTAGCTAAGAAAGAAAGGAGTAAATTATAAAAGTTAAATTAAAAATTAAGAATTCAATTTATAAGGAATAAATTATGATAAATTTAAATAACTATACGATAAAAACTAGAGAATGCTTAGAGCTTGCGCAAAAAAAGCTCGTTAAAATGTCTCATCAAGAGCTTTCATCTGTGCATATTTTTTATGCGATGCTAGAGCAAGGCGAGGATATTATAAAAGATATTTTTGCTAAAAATAATTTAAATATAAGCACATTAAAAAGAGAAACTGAAGAACTTTTAAAAAAGATTCCAAGTGTTAAAGGCTCTTCTAAAGAACTAGATAAGATATACGTAACCTCAGAGCTTCAAAAAGTTTTTTTAGAGGCTGAAAATATTAAAAATAACTTTAAAGATGAATACGTTTCTTTAGAACATCTTTTGCTAGCAATAATAACTATAGATAATCCTATAAAAGAATATTTAAATGAGAAAGGATTAACTCAAAATAAAATTTTATCATCTTTAGAAGTGCTTAGAGGAAATCAACAAATAACATCGCAAAACCCTGAGGGTACTTATAACGTTCTAAAAAAATATGGAAGAGATTTACTAGAAGAAGCAAAGCTAAATAAACTAGAACCTATCATCGGGCGAGATGAAGAGATAAGAAGAGCAGTGCAAATTCTTTCAAGGAAAACTAAAAATAACCCAGTGTTAATAGGAGAGCCAGGGGTAGGGAAAACTGCGATAGTCGAAGGACTAGCTCAAAGAATCTTAAAAAATGAAGTCCCAGAATCTCTTAAAAATAAGACTATATTTGCACTCGATATGGGGGCGCTAGTAGCAGGGGCTAAATATAGAGGGGAGTTTGAGGAAAGATTAAAGGCGGTTTTAAATGAGGTAAAAAACTCTAATGGCAATATTATATTATTTATCGATGAACTCCATTTAATAGTAGGTGCAGGAAAAACCGATGGTGCCATGGACGCAGGAAATATGCTAAAGCCTATCTTAGCTAGAGGGGAGCTTCACTGTATAGGGGCTACTACTTTAGATGAGTACAGAAAGTATATAGAAAAAGATAAGGCGTTAGAGAGACGTTTTCAGCCTATTATAGTAAGAGAGCCTAGCATAGAAGATACGATCTCAATCTTAAGAGGTATTAAGGATAGGTATGAACTTCACCATGGGGTAGTTATAAAAGATGCCGCTTTAATTAGTGCTGCCAAAATGTCTGCTAGATATATTGGAGATAGATATTTACCAGATAAAGCTATAGATTTAGTAGATGAGGCTTGTGCTAGAATAAGAACCGATATCGACTCTATGCCTTATGAGATAGAAGAGATAAACAGAAAAATTGTAGAGCTTCAAATAGAAGAGGTCGCTTTAAAAAGAGAAATAGAAACGGATTCGGAAAAAAGGCTAAATGAAATAAAAAAAGAATTAGAAGATTTACAGGAAAAAGCAAGTAAACTTAATACTCAGTGGAATACCGAAAAAGCTTTACTTCTCGAAGTGCGAGAGATTAAAGAAGAAATAGAAAATGTAAGGTTTGGAATTGAACAAGCACAACGCAAGTTTGATTTAGATAAAGTTGCTAAATTAAAACATGGTACTTTGCCTGAATTAAAAGCTAAGTTAAAAGAAAAAGAAGAAAAGATAGAAAATTTTGATACTAAACTTTTAAGAGAAACGGTTGGAGAAGAAGAGATAGCTAATATAGTTTCAAAATGGACTAATATTCCATTAGATAGATTAGTAGAAACTGAAAGACAAAAACTTTTAAAACTAGAAGAAAGACTTCAAAAAAGAGTGATAGGTCAAGATGAAGCTACGAAACTAGTATCGAATGCTATAATAAGAGCTAGGTCGGGTATAAAAGACCCACAAAAGCCTATAGGTAGTTTTATGTTTTTAGGTTCTACTGGTGTTGGTAAAACTGAACTTGCTAAGGCGCTTGCAGAATGCTTGTTTGATAACGATAAAAATATAGTGCGTATAGATATGAGCGAGTATATGGAAGCTCACACGGTGTCGAAACTTATAGGAGCACCTCCAGGGTATGTGGGGTTTGATGAAGGAGGGCAACTTACGGAAGCTATAAGAAGAAATCCATATTCGATAGTGCTTTTTGATGAAATAGAAAAAGCTCATGGTGATGTTTTAAATATATTGCTTCAAGTTTTAGATGATGGAAGATTGACCGACTCGACTGGGAAAATAGTCGATTTTACGAATACTATCGTAATTATGACATCTAATTTGGGGGCTGAGTATTTAACGGCTGCAATTAATGGAGAAATTTCCCTAGAGAAAGCAAAAGAGAAACTTATAAAGAGTTTAAAAACGAAATTTAAGCCAGAGTTTTTAAATAGAATAAATGAGATAATAGTATTTAATCCTTTAACTAAAAATGAGGTCTTAAGTATTGTAGAAAAGATGTTAAATGAAACTAGAGTGCGTTTAAAAGATATGGATTTATCTTTAGAGGTTTCTAAAGAAGCAAAAGATTATATAGCAAAAGTTGGCTTCGACCCTATCTATGGGGCTAGACCACTTCAAAGATATATTCAAAATACTCTTGAAACTATGCTTGCTAAAACCATAGTAGCTGAGAATTTAGGAAAAGGCTCTAGGCTTTTTGTAGATGTAGAAAATAAAGAACTTAAAGTTTCTGTAAAATAACTGATTTTCACGTTTTAGGTGGGGTGAAGAAAGTTGCTAGGTAAAAATTTTAAGCATTTTAAGTTAAAGCCTCTTAAAATATAAAGGAGTAAAATACCAAGAACTAAAATACAAAGAACTACAATGCGAAGAACTACAATGCGAAGAACTAAATAGTTTAAAGATATAAGTTTAAGGGGCGACTTTCACATAGCTTAATTCATATTCCCTTAAATCGTGAGCAGGGTCTTTTACAGTGATTAGCTTTAAATTTTTTTCTTCAAATAATTTTGCATATATTTTAGTTTTTCTAGAGTTTTTATGTCCGATAATGGTAATGTTCTTACCAGATTGCTTTGCTAAATTTATATAATTATTTATTAGTCTCCTATTAGGAGCAGAAGGAACGTACATAACGATAGCATCCTTATTAGAGTTATTTATACTATTTATAAATGAGCCGCCCCACTCAGTGTGTATTAAAAGAGACTGGTTTGAATAATATCTATCTAATGTATCTATAAGAGTAGGGAGTGCAAAATCGATAGGTCTACTAGGTTCTAAGTGTAAGAATTTATACGTTAAAAAACATTGAGACATGCTAAAGGTAATAATAAATATGTTTTTTATAGTATAGTTATATTTAGAAATTATTTTATAAGAGTAAAAAATTGCGAGAAGCAAAAAAGGATAGCATAAAACCACGTGATGCATAGCCCAGCTCCTTGGTGAAGCACTAATAGTATATAAAGTCGTTAGCGTTAAAAAAATAAGAAACAAAATAAGAAGTTTTTTATTTTTATGCACTCTTTTACTAAATATAACGTATGATATAAGGAGTATTATCGGAAGCCAATTTAAAAATGCAAACAAGTAATTAGTAGCATGATAGTTAAAAAATTCATGCGACAATGTAAGTGTAGGATCTAGAACAAATTTATGTAAAACATCAAAATAGTGCTTAGAAATCGCCTTTATATCGTATATGGCGTTAGATGGCGTATTTTTCGTAATAATTTGAAAGTAATAATTATTCCACTTGTCTTTAGCAGTAAGTAGCAAAACCGTCGGAATTAAAAAAGTAAAAAAACAAATTATCAAACCTTTAAAAATTTTACTTATCCTAGAAAAGTTTTTATATTTTATTGCATCTTTATAAAAAGTTTTTATCATAAATAATAAAGCTAAAATACCTAGCGCAGGATAATAAAAAGAATAACTAAGTCTAATAAAAATTCCAATAAAGGCAAGTAGACCTATAATAAACGAGTATAGATATATTTTCTTACTAGAGGTGGTTATAAATAATTTTTTAAGTAAATAATAAATAATAAATATAGAAGTGCATTGAAAAGAAAGTTGACCTAAATCGTATACGTGCTGAGATGAATATTGTAAAAATAATGTAAGAAATAGAAAAACACCCCATTTGTTAAGTTTGAAAATCTTTGATATAATTAAAGCTTGAACGCCTAGCATTAAAAAGCCGACTAATCTTACCGAAAAAATGCTTTTCCATAATAACCATACGGGAAGAAAAAAAACATTCCCAAAAGAGCCTAAATAAAGGCAGCTTCTAAGTGGTAGATAAGGGCTACTCGGAAAAAAATCTTTTAAAACCGCAAGGTCTAGCTCCGAACATATTTTCCAATAAATAGTATCCTTTGGAGCAGAGCCGTAATAATTACAACCAAAAGTCCAATATTGAATATGCTCATCCATTTCAGCTGGAATATATTTAGAAAAGTAAACTATACTAATAACACCAAAAACTATTACAAAAATAGGGAATGAAAAATGCTTAGTAGCTGTTATAAAAACTTTTTTTAAAGATAATAAAAACTCTGAAAACTTTAACATTTTAAATACTCTTAACTTAAGCTAGATAAAAAACTCTTCACGCATTTTTAAGAGACTTTAAGCTCATTAAAAATATAACCTTTTAAAAAATTATTTTTAAACGTGTGAAGAACTTAAATAAATAAAACAAGTCTTTAAGAATTAGCCTAGGATTTTTTACTTCTTAAATTCCCTTAGTGAGTTAAAAAGCTCTTCATTATTTATAATTCTAGGGACTTTGTTTTGTCCTCCAAGTTTCCCTCTGCTTGCCATCCACATAGCAAACGTGCCAGGCTTAACAGCCTTTATTTTTGGTGGGTTTAGTCCATAGCCCTCTGCTCGATGCGCCTCATAGTCTTCATTTCTTTTACATAGCACCTTGTCGATTTTATCTGCAAACTTTTTAATATCTTCATCGTTAGGTATCTCACCTTTAAATTCCACTATGTAAAGATGCCCTCCGAGTTCGGAGGTATCCTTAGGAAAAAGAGTCCCAACGCTATAATCCGCAATTTGCTTATCTATCGATTTTGCAGCACTTACTACCGCATCTTCTACTTCCTCTAATATAAGATGCTCTCCAAAAGATGAAAGATAGTAAGAGGTTCTTCCAGTTATGAATAATCTTGGGGGGTTAGTCTCGATAAATTTTACGGTATCTCCTAAAATATAACGCCAAAACCCAGTGCAGTTTGTCATTACAATAGCATAGTTTATATCCTTTTCAATATTGCCAACATGGTGCACCGTTGGATTTCTTGAACCTAACTCCTCTAATGGCACAAACTCATAAAAAATGCCACTATCTAAAACCATTCTTAGCCCTTCCCCATACCCTCTGTCTTGCATTGCAATAAAGCCTTCGCTCGCAGGGTAAACCTCCCTTAGAGTTGCTTTGCTTCCTACCATTAAAGTTTTAAAAGCATCGTAATACGGAGCAAAATTAACTCCTCCATGGACAATCATTTCTAAGTTAGGAAAAATATTTTTAAATAAAAGCTCTCTATCTGGAAAAATCTCCTTATACTTATTCATAAAAATTAACATCCAACTAGGAACGCCACTAAAGAGCCTAATATCTTCATCTAATGCCATTCTTGATAAAACATCTATTTTTTCTTCCCAGTTTTTTATTAGTGCAGTCTTTTCATCTGGAAAATATCTGCTTTTTACCCACCAAGGAATATTTATGGTAGTAACGCCACTTAAATCGCCACTATAAATATTAGGAGCTTCCTCAACTAAATCAGTGCTTCCGCCTAGCAAAAAACTTTTACCACTTAGTAATTTAGCATCAGGATTATTTATATAGTGGTAGCTAAGTAGATCTAGCCCAGCTATAACGTTGCTTCTTATCATCTGTTTAGTATATGGAATATATTTTGTAGTGCCACTGCTCGTCCCAGAACTTACTACAAAATATGGCACTTTGCCTCCATAAGTAATATTTTCAAGGTATGGAAAAGCATCTTTCCAATATTCATCCCATAAATCTTCATACGTTCTTAAGGGAACATTATTTTGAAAATCTTTAATCGAATTAATATGGGAAAAAGAGTGTTCTTTTCCGAATTTAGTATTTTTTGAAAAATTTACTAATTTTTTTAATTGTCTTTTTTGAACTTCAGCTATATCTTGTCTTTGAAGTGATTTAAATCTAAACTTTGCATACTGTTTAATTAAGAAATTATTTATCATAAAAATGGACTCCCTAATAACTAGCCAACATAATATTTATTCTATATAATAAATGCATTTGTGAAAAGTTTAAATTTTTAAAAGTTTTAATTATGAAATTAAATCCAATATCTGGTTTTCCTGAAAGATTACCTGAAGAAAGAATTTATGAGCAAGAAATCATAGAGAAAATTAAGAAAATATACGAGTCTTACGCTTTCGTTCCTATTGAAACTCGTGCGATAGAATATTTAAGCACACTAGCTTCAAAAGCTTCGGACTCTAAAGAAATTTACTCTTTAAAGAGAGCTTTTGCACCAGAGGAAGAAATAGAAAAAGATGCGTTTTCACTTCACTTTGATTTAACTGTGCCATTTGCAAGATACGTTGCAGAGAATTTAGCAAAACTTAATTTTCCTTTTAGAAGATACCAAGTGCAAAAAGTGTGGCGTGGTGAGCGTCCTCAAAAAGGAAGATTTAGAGAGTTTTACCAGTTTGATATCGACGTTATAGCTAGAGAGGAACTCCCTTTATCATTAGAAGCAGAGGTTCTAGAGGCTTACGTTAAGGCTTGGGGAGTGTTCGACTTTTTAAACTATAAAATATTTTTTAATAATAGAAAAATATTACTAGGATTTTATGAAGCTTTAGGTATAAGTGAAGATAAAAGAAAAGATGTGATAAAAGCGGTCGATAAAATTAGTAAAATTTATGAAGATGGCGTTAGAGAAGAACTAATAGCTTTAAATATTGATAGCGAAAGTATAAATAAGATTTTAGAATTTTCTAAAGGGCGTTTTACGCATAGCGATGCCATAAAATATTTAAAAGAAAAATATTTAAAAGAATTAAAGATAACTTCTAAGTTGTTCACATTAGGAATAGAAGAGATGGAAACTATTTTTTCTTTGCTTTCAGATGAGGTGCTATCGAAAATTATAGTCGATTTTAGTCTTGCTAGAGGTCTAGATTATTACACGGGAAGCATTTTTGAGGTAAAACTAGAAGACCGCTTAGAGTATGGAGCTTTAGGAGCAGGGGGTTCGTATGAAAATCTTTGTGGTGATTTTATAAATAAAAGCCTGCCTGGTATGGGGGCTTCTATCGGAATTACTAGAATAGTTTCTCTTATTATCGATGAGGGTTTAGTAAGCTTAAAAAAATCTTTAGCAAATATTTTAATTGCAGTTTATGATGAAGCACAAAGAAAAAAGTGTAATAAAATCGCTAATAAGCTTAGAAAGCTTGGATATAATACTGAGGTTTTTTATAAATCGATAAAAATAGGAAAGCAAATAGAGTATGCGGATAAATTAGGCATTCCATTTATTTTGTTTTTAGACCCTAATGATAATAAGACGATTTCAATTAAAAATTTAAAAACAAAGGAGCAAAAAGTTTTAGATAACCTAGAAAGTTTGAGGGAGATATGCAAGTAGAAATCGGGAAGCAAGTAAAAACAGAAAAGTTAGAAAAGGTAGAAAAATTAAATTTAAGCAAATTAAAAAAAATTCACTTTGTGGGAATCGGTGGTTCTGCAATTAGTGCAGTAGCAAGGTTGCTTTTTAAAAATAATATAAAAATAACTGGCTCAGATGCTTCAAAAAATGCTATGACTGAATCGCTTTCAGAGTTAGGAATAAAGATATTTGATAGCCAAGTAAAAGAAAATTTAAGATATGAAGATGAGCTTCCAGACCTAGTGTTAATATCCCCTGCACTAATATTTTTAGATCCTAATAATGAAGAAATTTTATATGCAAAAGAAAAAAATATCCGAGTTTTAACTTGGCAAGAATTTTTAGGTGATTACTTAGATGCCTTAGATAAGTTTGGGCTTATAACTTGCGGAAGTGAGGGCAAGGGGACTACTTGTAGCTTTTTAAAGTGGATATTAAAGGGAACTAAGTATGACCCTTTAACGATATTAGGAGCAAATTTAAAGGATATAAATGAGATAGGGAAAAAATCAAACGTATATGAGGGAAGTAGCAATACGTATATTCTTGAAGGGGATGAGTTTAATAAAAATTTTCATAATTACCATCCCCATATCGTGATGATGGTAAATTTTCAATATGAGCATCCAGAGTTTTATAAAAATTTTGATGAATATAAAAAATCTTTTTATGAATTTTTTTGTGGCATGAAAGGAGATGATAAAACTCTTATATTTAGAGCTACAGAAAATATGGTAAAGTTAGTAAAAGAATATGATTTAGAAAAAACTCATAAAATTATTTGGTATAAAAACAGTGATGACGATGTAGAAAATAATGTAGAAAATAATATAGAAGTAAATTGTGATTATATTATAAGCAATGTTTCTAAAAATGGTGAAAAAGGAATAAAATTTATGTTAGAAACTCCTAAGGGAAGTTGCATGTTTAATATAAATGCTTTTCCTTATTATTTAGCGAATAATAGCACGGCTGCTATAATTTGTGCTATGGAGTTAGGTCTTTCACTCGAGGAGATTTGGACTAATATTCAAAGATTTAATGGTATTGAAAGGCGTTTCGATGTGTATAAATTCGGGAAAAATGGGACTATCATTACTGATTATGGGCACTCGCCGAGTTCTATAAGACAAGTAGTAAAAGAGGCAAGAGAGTTTTTCCCAAATAAAAAATTACATCTAGTTTTCCAGCCTCATCTTTTTTCTAGAACTTATAATTTTTTTGATGAGTTGATAAGTGAACTTTCTAAGGCGGATAAGGTAAGTCTAGTAGATGTATATCCTGCAAGAGAAAGAAAAGAAGATTGGGAAGATAAGATACACTCGAAAATGCTAGTAGATAAATTAAATGAAAATAATATCGATGCTGAATATATAGGAGAGGCAAATAAGGTTCACGAAGCGCTCTTAGGAAAGGTAAACGATGGCGAGACTACGCTCTTTATGGGAGCTGGGGACATGGATAAGTCTTATAAAAAATTGTTCGCTAAGTTAGAAGCAGAAAATTAAAATTTAAATTAAAATTTAAATAAGGAAAAAAATATTATGAAAAAAATTTACGCAACGACGATTTTAGCGGTTAGATATAATAAAAAATTAGTTTTTATTGGAGATGGACAAGTAACGCAAGGCGCTGTGGTGCTAAAGCATCACGCTAAGAAAGTGCGTAAAATAGAAGGATATGATGTTTTAGGTGGCTTTGCTGGTTCTGCTGCCGATGCGTTTACTCTTTTTGAAATGTTTGAAAAAAAATTAAAAGAGTTTAGCGGAAATTTAACTAAAGCGTCAGTGGCGCTCGCAAAAGATTGGAGAGCAGATAAGTATTTAAGAGTTCTTGAAGCAAGCTTACTAGTTGGAGATAAAAAAGATTTATACTTGATCTCGGGTGATGGAAATATAGTAGCACCAGATAGCGATAATATAATGGCGATAGGTAGTGGCGGAGATTATGCACTAAGTGCAGCTAAGGGGATAATTTCTACAAAACCTAAATTAAGCGCTAAGGATATTGCGACTAAGGCTATGAAGATAGCCTCCGAGATATGCATTTATACGAACGATAATTTTACGCTTGAAGAAATAGATTGTTAAATTAAATATTTTTTTAAAATAGTTATACTTTAAAGGGAATTTAGATTTTTATGACTAATGATAAGACTAGTAGCAAGATAAGCAGTAAGACTAACAGCAAGACTAACAATAAAATTAAGGTAAAGGCTATAAATAATATTATGGCTAATAGTGAGCTTACTCCAAAAGAGATAGTAAAAGAGTTAGATAAATACATTATTGCACAAAAAGAAGCAAAAAAAGCGGTAGCCATAGCACTTAGAAATAGATGGAGACGAATGCAGCTAGACGATGAGCTAAAGGAAGAGATAACACCTAAAAATATTATAATGATCGGAGCAACAGGAGTTGGAAAGACTGAAATCTCTAGACGTTTAGCAAGACTAGTTAAGGCTCCGTTTATAAAAGTTGAGGCTTCTAAGTTTACGGAGGTTGGGTATGTAGGAAGAGATGTCGAGTCGATAATTCGTGAGCTTATGGATTGTTCGTATAATTTAGTTAAAAACGAAGAGATAGAAAAAGTAAGGAAAAAAGCTGAAAAAATAGTAGATGAAAAAATACTCGATGCTTTAATGGAAAAATATAAGGAAAAATATAAGGAAAAGTATAAGGAAAAGTATAGTGAAAAATATAAAAAATCGTTTGAAGTAATCGTTGATGAAAAAAATAATAAAAATAATTTTGGCAGAGAAAAATTTAGTAAAGAGGATATCGAAAAATTTAATAAAAAAAGAGATGAGTTAAGGAAAAAGCTTAAAAGTGGAAAACTAGAAGATGAGGAAATAGAGTATAGAGTAACTAAACAAATTCAAACTCAAATGCAAATAATGGGTCCTATGGGCATCGGGGAAATCGAAGGGCAAATAAAGGATATATTTTCTAGCATGCTTCCTAAACAAAGAGAAAAAAAGATAACTCTAGTTAAAGATGCAAGAAAAATTTTGCTTTCGGAAATTTCTGAAGATATGTTAAATAATGAAAAAATAGTATCTGAAGCTTTAAGGCGTTCTGAGCAAACTGGAATAGTTTTTATAGATGAGATAGATAAGATAGCACAAGTAGGGGAAATAAAAGGCTCTGATGTATCAAAAGAAGGAGTGCAAAGAGATTTACTTCCTTTAGTTGAAGGATGCACGGTAGGCACTAAGTATGGAAGCGTTAAAACGGATCATATCTTATTTATAACCTCTGGGGCGTTTCACACCTGCAAGCCATCAGATTTAATGCCAGAGTTTCAAGGGCGTTTTCCTATTAGAGTAGAACTAGAAGATTTAACTGCTGAGCATTTAGAAAAGATTTTAAAAGAACCAAAACATGCGATAACTAAGCAATATATAGCACTTCTAGCCACTGAAGGGGTAGACCTTAAATTTACTAACGATGGTATAAAAGAGATCGCAAAATACACCGCATTAGTTAACCAAAAAACTGAAAATATAGGTGCAAGAAGACTTCACACTCTTTTAGAAAAAATCTTAGAAGACATTTCATTTAATGCTAATGAAATGAAAAACAAGAAAGTTGTAATAGATGCAAAATTTGTAAAAAAACAATTAAGTGAGATCGTAAAAGATGAAGATTTAAGTAGGTATATATTATAAATATATATATATATAAATATTTACTTAAATGTTTTTAGTAGATAATGGTTTTTTGTATTTTAAAGAGGGTTTAAGTTAATTCTCCTAAAAAAAAGATTTTTTAAACCTGTTTAAAATACACGAGAACAAAAAATAATTTAGAAAAAAATTTTTAGATTAGGAAACTATATGGCACTATTTTTTAAAAATAAAATTAGCTATACGGCGCTAGTTTTTTTATTTATATGTATAGGTTTTATCGTTAGGTTGATATACTTAGGCGAGGTTCCTGGAAATGGTGCTCTAAACTACGATGAAGCTTATGGCGGTTATGAGGCTTGGTCTATGCTTCATTATGGGCACGACTCGAGAGGGTATAAAAATTTTCCTGTATATTTAAAAACTTGGGGATCTGGCATGAGTTTGCTTCCTAATCTTTCTATGATGCCTTTTATAAAATTTTTAGACTTAACGCCACTTGCTATCAGGCTTCCGCAAGCTATTTTAGGTTGCATTTCTCTTGTCGTATTCTTTTTATTAGTTTTAAAAATAAAAGGACTCTTTGAGGGGTTAGTCGCCCTGTTTTTACTTAGCATTTGTCCTTGGCATATAATGATGTCTAGATGGGGGCTAGATTGTAATTTTTTCCCTGGGTTTTTGCTTATTAGCATATATTTACTAGTAAAATCAAAAGAGAATAAAAATTATTTTTATTTATCTATGATATTTTTTGGCTTAACGCTTTATACTTACGCCGCTCCTTGGACTATAATGCCATTTTTAGTTATGCATCTTTTATATTTTGTAGTTCTAAAAGGCAATATTATAAATATTTTTAAAAAAGAGGTATTTTTAAAATTATTATTCGGTTTTTTTATTTTGTTTATAATCTCTCTTCCTTTAATGCTGCTCGTTTTAGTAAATTTAGATTATTTAGATGAATTTTCTTTTGGTATTTTTTCTATTCCACGTTTTAATTGTTTTCGCTATCGTGATGTAAATTTTAGTTTTAATGTAGTTTTAAGAAGAATATTAGTTTTTTTACACATAATAATATTTAAGCAATCTGATGGTCTATTTTTTAACTCTCTAGATAATATTGGGATATACTATAGAATCACTTCCTTTTTCTTTATAATAGGTTTTTATACCGAATTTAAAAAATATTTAAAACGTAAAATTTTAGGCATTAAAAATCCACTCTCTCATATTATGCTTATATGGCTATTTTATGCGTTTGTACTTTCATTGCTAATAGATATAAATGTAAATAGATTAAACATAGTGCATCTACCTATAATATATTTTTCTGCCGTAGGGATTTGTGTTTTTCTAAATAGTATTAGGGAAAAAAATATTAAAGAAAAAAACATTAAGAAAAGCAGAACGCAAGCTTTTAAGATAGCAAATATAGCGATTGTGTTTTTATACTTATCTTTATTTTCTAATTTTGTAAAATTTTATTTTACAGAGCATTCAGATATATTTTATCACTTCTTTTTTGGTGAAATGCCAAAAGTTTTAGAAAAAGTAAAGGATTTAACTAAGGATAATTCGCATGCGCTTATTCACACTGATACTAGCTATTTTGCTTATCCTAATATTCTTTTTTACTTAAAATTTCCAACTGATGAATATTTAAAGACTGTAAAATTTGTAGATGTGAGGATTCCCGTTCAACCTATAATAGGTTTTTCTAATTTTAGGTTTTCCTCATCTGTGCATAGTACGTATAAAAAAGGTGATATCTATATATTAGAAAATAGAAATAGCGAGCATAGAAATTTTATCGTACGCAATAAATTAAAGTATGATATCTTTGGCAGGTATTTACTAGCTTATTAGTTTTTTTCTAAATTTTTTAAGTATTTTATTAAAAATTCTTTTTCGTTTTTGCTAGGATCTTCTATTATTAACTCTAGTAATTTGTTTTTTATTTCTCCTATTTTTTTCGATCGAGGAAGTGCTAAGACGTCCATAATATCATTTCCTGAAATGGCGAGTTTAAAAAAATCTCTATTTTTTTGTGCTTCAATCTCTGCATTGTAGCGAAGTAGAAAATTATCTAATCTTTCATTAAACTTTTTGTTATCCATAGTAGGGGGTTTGTCGGCTTTTATAAGCATAAGCCAAGAGTTAAAATTTCCTTTTAAATCTCTTATAAGGCGTCTAATCCCTGCATCTCCTGCATCGAGACTACGCATATGAAGATTAACTACCGTTAGAACCGTATCTATAGTTTTTTTAGGAAAGCAGAGACGCTCTAAAAAAATTTTTGCTATTTTAGTGCTTACTTTTTCATGTCCGTAAAAATGGCGTTCTCCTTGCTCGTCTATAGAAACGGTGTGAGGTTTTCCCGTATCGTGAAGAAGGGCTGCAAGTCTAACCTCTAAGATAGGCGGAGTGTTGTTTACTACATTTAGGGTGTGATCAAATACGTTTTCGATGTGATATTTATTTTGTTT
This sequence comes from Bdellovibrionota bacterium, assembly GCA_050952645.1. Lineage (GTDB taxonomy): Bacteria > Bdellovibrionota_C > UBA2361 > UBA2361 > CAKMMH01 > CAKMMH01. Next base: position 166,634 of record JBMNLI010000012.1, read on the forward strand.
GCAATTTACCATTGGGGTTAGCTCGGGGAAAAGCTCGTTTAAAAAATTAAATTCCACAAGTTTTTTAAATGCGTTTTTTGGATTTTCTGAAATTAAAATATTTGATAGCTCATCTTTTATACGCTCTATGCTAACACCTTTAATACTTTCAAAGTTTTCTTTTGCGGCATCTATTAGGTTTTTTGCTGGCTCTCTATTTTGAGCGTATGAAAAACGAAACATTCTAAGTATTCTTAGTGGGTCATCTAAGAAAATTTTTTTTGCATCACACGGGCATTCTAGCACATTATTTTTTAGAGCGTTTAGTCCGAAAAAAGGGTCTATAATCTCGTTATTTATAACATCGAAAGCGATAGCGTTTATAGAAAAATCACGCAATCTTAAATCTTCTAAAAGCGTGTTTTCTTTTCCTCTAAATTCAGTTATTTCTACTTTTTGGTTTTCTAAATATACGCTAATAGTTCCATGGCGTTTGCCAGTATCTATAACTTTTAATGTTTTTTCTAGTATACGTGAAACCTCTTTTATGTTTAAACTAGTGCATAAATCGATATCTTTTACCTTATTTTTAAGCGCAATATCTCTTATCACTCCGCCTACAAGGTAAATTTCAGAGAAATCTTTTAATTTAACGATAATTTCTAGTAGTAATGTATGTTCTTTAACTAGTTTGGTAAGTTTTTGTTTTAGCACATTTTCTTTTAACATATTTTCTTTTAACATAATGTAAGTATTATTAAAGATAAATTAAGTTTTGTAAAATTAAATTTGATTTTATTTTAAAATATTGAGAGAATAATTTTAAAGATCGTATTTCTTAGAGGTTCTTTATTTGCAAATTAGAAAGAGAGTAGAAGATGGCTAAAAAGTGTCCCCTTAAACTTAAAAAGATTTATTCTGAGGGAATGAGAGAAGGTGTTAAAGGGACTTTCAATAAGAACTATAAAAAAGCTATGCTTGAAGTTCGTGAAAAGTTTAATGAATATCAAAAAAACCAAGGACCTACGTATATAAACTCTAAAGGTTCTAAAGAAGATTTTAGTTATATTTCAAAATATTTTAAAAGATATATAGAGGGTGCAAGAAGATATTTAATATTAGGATTAGATAAGGAAAATTTTAACTCGATACGTAATTTTCAAGAAAACGCATCGAAATCTGTAGAAGAATTTCTAAAAGCTAACCCTGAACTAATACCTTATATCAACAAGATACTTGATGAAGAACAAAGTTCTGTTATAAAGTGTATTACTGGTAAGTCTCCTAAAGATTTCGATGTTTGGGCAATCGAGACTAATAATTACCTTGGAGATTTATTGTGGCTTGAACGTAGAGAGCTTGAAAAAGATCTTAAACCTGACATTAAAAGTTTTCTAGAAAATAAAGGTAAAAGGCGGATTTAAACTCGCATTTTTTTGATTTTGAAATAATATTAGAAAACGACCTTTTGCACTAGGTGGAAGGGCGGCTTTGCCTAAATTAGAGCAAAGCTCCTCCTCCTAGCTCATGTTTTTTTTGCCTTATTTTTTCCTATTTTTCAGAAATTTCCATAAGCCCTACGAATTGATCTTCTTTTAAAGCGGCTCCGCCAACTAGTGCACCCGAAACTAATGGAACTTTAATAATTTCTTCGTAATTGTCTGGTTTGACACTTCCGCCATATAAAATAGGAGGACAAGTAAAGCTAGTTTTTTCTTCCCAATAAGTAGCTATAAAAGAATGCGTTTCTTTAATTTCCTTAGTAGTCGCTACCTTGCCAGTTCCAATCGCCCAAACTGGTTCATAAGCGATAATAAGATTTTCATAATTTTTATTTTCTAAAAGTGAAATTAGAGCATCCATTTGAGTTTGAAGCACCTTATTAGTTTGCCCACTTTCTCTAGCATCTAATTTTTCACCGATGCAAAAAATAGTGATCAAATTTTCATCTAAAGCTTTCTTAGTTCTTTTAGCTACAAGCTCATCTGTTTCGCCAAATACATTTCTTCTTTCAGAATGCCCAGTTAGAGTAAAGTCTGCATTAATGGCTTTTAACATTTGAACTGAAACCTCACCAGTAAAAGCACCGCTATCTTCAAAGTAAACGTTTTGAGCACCTACAAGAAGACTATTTTGAACGGCTTTTTTAGTAGCTGAAACGTTTAGCATGCTAGGAGCTACTCCAACTACTGTGTTTTTTAATGTGCTTGAAGCATTTGCGAATTTTTTAGCTAAGTTTATAGACTCTTCTTCAGTTAAATTCATTTTCCAGTTTGCGAAAAGATATCTTTTTGTCATAAATTAAATCCCCTTAAAAATAAATTATAAAATAAAATCTTGATATAAAACTTGATATAAAAAAAGCGAGCATCTTATTTTTTTTTAAATACTCGCTTTTAAAATGCTTAAATGATTTATAAAATTTTATTAAATATTTTTTACTAAATATTTTTTAATAAATATTTAAGCGATTAGCTTACAAACATCGATCATTCTAGCAGAGAATCCCATTTCGTTATCATACCAAGCAACAACTTTTACCATTCTCTTTTCCATTACCATGGTGCATAGAGAGTCTACCGTCGATGAATTGATGCAACCAGTAAAATCGATTGAAACTAATGGCTCTTCACAATAACCTAAAACTCCTTTAAGCTCACCATTAGCAGCCTCTTTTAATGCAGCGTTTACCTCTTCTACCGTTACGTCTTTAGCTACTTCACATACAAGGTCTACAACTGATACGTCTGGAGTAGGAACTCTCATCGCAAATCCGTCAATCTTTCCCTTTAGCTCTGGAAGAACTAATGCAACGGCTTTAGCAGCGCCAGTAGTAGTAGGAATCATAGACATAGCAGCAGCTCTAGCCCTTCTTAAATCTTTATGAGGAAGATCTAGAATCCTTTGGTCGTTAGTGTAAGCGTGAATAGTAGTCATCGTTCCACGAACGATACCAAACTTTTCAGAAAGAACTTTAGCTACTGGTGCTAAACAGTTAGTCGTGCAAGAAGCATTACTAATAATGTTGTGCTTAGAAGCGTCGTAATCTTTTTGGTTTACACCGTAAACTACCGTTAAATCTGGCTCAGTTGCTGGAGCAGAGATTATAACTTTTTTTGCACCTGCATCGATATGTTTAGATGCATCTGGTTTTTTCGTAAAAAGACCTGTGCATTCCATAACTACATCAACATTTAAACTTTTCCAAGGAAGATTTGCAGGGTCTCTTTCAGATAAAATTTGAATTTTATTTCCATTTACTACTAGATTGTTATCTTCTGCTTTAACCTCAGCAGCAAAAGCACCGTGAACTGAATCGTATTTTAAAAGATGTGCTAAAGTTTTCGCATCAGTTAAATCATTAATAGCAACAACTTTTACATTTTTTTCTTGACCTGTTTTGTAGATTTGACGTAATACGTTTCTTCCAATTCTACCAAATCCATTTATAGCAACATTAACGCTCATAATACATACTCCTTAAAAACATAAATAAAATTATCTATAAAATAAAAACAATTTTTAAAACAAAATTAAATTTTTCTAGACGTCTTATTTTAATATTTTATTTTAAAAATTTCAAATTTTGAGTTTAAAATTTAATTTTTTTAATTACTGCTTAAATTAAAACTTATTATTAATTGCAACTATTAGAAAATAATATTTAGAAAATAAAATGATATTATTTTAAAAGTTATTTATTATATAATAGGTTTCGTTCAAAAAAATTTTATAAAATTCTCAAAGAACGTTTTTCTAGGCAGTTTTTATATACTCATATTATATTCACATTATATTCACAATGCGTAGTAGAGACAAGATAGTTTTTCTTAATTTTTTTATATAATTCTTTTTTAATATTTTTTAACATAAGTAAAAAAGATAGCTTGAGGTTTGTTTTTTTATAATATATAATTTTTTTAATTCTAAGAATTTCATTAGTCAAAGTCTTAAAATATTAAATATAAAAATAAAATATTAAAATAATTAAAAAATAATGTTTAAAGTCTAAATTATTAGGCTTTGATACTTTAGCATTCGTTTAGTGTGCTGAAGGTGTACTGTCTTTTCGTTTAATGCCTTATTTTTTTAAGTCATTTTTTTAAGTTGTTTTTTAAGTTATTTTTTTATTTTTTACGTTAATTTTATAAATTTTTATTTACTCAAGTTTTTTTACGGAGTTTTTATATGAAGGAAGTTCCAATTCAAGAATTAACGCCAGTTGCTACGCTCGTTCAAGATGCTGTAGAAACTGCAAGCCAAGTAGTGGCAAGTGCCACAGAGCCAGGGATTTTAGAAATGATTACCAATTCTGGCACGGTCGTATTTTCAGTTTTAATGCTATTAATTTTAGCTAGCGTGATTACTTGGGCAATAATCTTTGCAAAAATAATGCAGTATAAAAAAGTAAATAAGGAGTGCAAAGAGTTTAGAGATATATTTTGGAAGAATAGAAATTTTGCAAGAATTGAAGAAGCAACGGAGCATTTATCGAACAATCCATACGTAAAAATTTTTAGGGCAGGCTATAGAGAACTTTCTCAAATAAAAGATAGAGATTTTACTGCTAATAGTGGTTCTTATTTAGATATATTAAGACGTATTTTAGAAAGAAGTGCAATGTCTGAGCTAAGAAAGCTTGAATTCGGAAATACATTTCTAGCTACCGTTGCTACGGCAGCTCCATTTGTTGGGCTTTTTGGAACCGTTTGGGGAATTATGGTTGCTTTCCAAGGTTTAAGTTCCGTTAAGACTACGACGCTTCAAGCCGTTGCTCCAGGAATTTCAGAAGCTTTGATTGCTACTGCTGTCGGTTTATTTGCCGCTATCCCAGCATCGATAGCGTATAACTTTTTTGCTGTAAGAGTTAAAAATTATAAGGAAGAAACCTCAGGGTTTATATCTGAATTTTTAAGTATTGCAGCTAAACATTTTGTGCAGTAACGTGCAATAAATAATATGAAAAAATAATATAAGAAAGTTTATATTAGAAAATTTATATAAAAAGTTAATTATAAAAACTAATAAAAATTAATAAACACTAAGTAAACATTAAGTAAACACTAAGTAAACAAAGAGCATGAAAATAAAGATTAATTGTGTTTTAAGTAAGTATTATATTAGTAAAATATTATAAAAGGTGAGTGATTTATGGGGTTATCAAGTAATGGTAGCGATGGACCAGTGGCAGCTATAAACGTAACGCCACTAGTAGACGTGATGTTAGTACTGCTAGTTATTTTTATGGTAACTGCTCCGATGCTTCAGCAGGGAGTAGACGTGAATTTACCAAAGGCGACTACTGCCCCTCTTGCTGGTTCTGAAGAGCAAGTAGTAATGTCTATCGATAAGGAAAAGAGAATTTTCGTTGGTTCTAAAAATGAAATTTTATTAGATGAAATCGTAAAGAAAATGCCTGCCATTTTAGATGCTAAAAAAGATGGTGGGGAAAGAAAAGTTTATATAAAGGCTGATAAAGATTTAGATTATGGCTTCGTTATGAAAGTTATGGGAAAGCTTCACGAAGCTGGAATAGATAAAATAGGGCTAGTTTCGGCATCCGTTGATTAGTGCTAATCGATTGTTGCTAGTCGATTGTTGCAATAAGATTTTTACTATAAAAATTTGATATAAATTTAGTTATAAATATAGATTTTAAGAATAAAAAATATAAAATTGATATAAAATTGATTAGATTATTAGTAATGTAATCTCGTTTTAGGTTAAAAATAGCAGTGATAATAGAGGACGATAATTTACTATTTGGAATAAAGAAAGAGTTTTTTGTAGCAGGACTTATACTGTCTGTTTGTGCACATTTATCCTTATTTCTTCTCGCTGCTCTTAGAATCTCTAATGTTAAGTTAGAACACAAAATCAATGAGCCAATGGTCGTTTATTCAGTTAGTATTGAAGGGGGAAAGAGGTTAGGAGGTATAGCTCAAGTTTCTAAAACTGGGAAAAAAGAACCGCTAGTTCCTTATAAAAATGTTGAAAGCACAAATGCCCCTGCCCCTAAGTTAGAAGCGAGTGGAAAAGCCGAGGTTTCTATAAAAGATACTGCTAAAGAAGAAGCAGAAAAAAAAGCAAAGGCTCTAAAAGAGCAGGCAGAAAAAGAAAAGGCTGAGATTTCTTTAAGAGAAGAAAAGGCTAAGGAAGAAAAGAGATTGCAAGAAGAGAAAGCTAAAAAGGCAAAGGCCGAGGCAGAAAGACAGGCTAAAGAAAAAGCTGCTAAAGAGGAGGCAGCAAAACAAGAAGCTGCTAAAAAGGAAGCTGCTAAAAAGGAAGCAGAAAGACAGGCTAGGGAGCAAGCTAGTAAGGCTACAAAAGGCGCTTCAAATAAAAATACTTCAAATAAAAACGCTAGACCTGATGGCGTAGTAGGTGGCACGGGCACTGGAAGTGGCACGGCGAATTTAGATACTAAACTTCAAAAAGCTTTGCAAAGGTATTTAGGCGAATCGTCCGATGCTGGTGGCGTGGGATTTGGAGCTGCTAAAGTTACTGGTGGAGATGGTATGGGAGGAGGCGTAGTTAGACCTCCAGAGTTTTTTGAATATAAAGATGTGTTAGTTAAGCATATAAAAGCGAATTGGAATTGGTTTGATACGTCGAAACCATATAAGGCACAAGTGCAAATGTCTATCGACCCTAAGGGGAATATTACTAAGCATTCGATAACTACTAGTTCAGGTAATGGGCGCTTCGATCAATCGCTTTTAAGGGCTATTGAAAAATCCTCACCAGTTCCAGCTCCGCCTAGTAATGTGTATGAGTTTTTTAAGGATGTAAGGGTGATATTTGATCCTAGGGATTAAGGATTAACTCTATTAGATTTTCTCTATTAGATTTTAGAGATTAGTTATAATCATATGTTTATAATATTATATTTATAATATTATCGTGAATTATTTTTTGTGAATTATTAAGAAGTTGTTTTTAGGAATTATTAAATTATGAGAAAAATATTTTCGTTTTTATTAACAAATTTATTATCAAATATATTATTAAGTTTATTAGTAAGCTTCGTTTCTCTATGCTTTTTGCCTAGTGTTAGCTTTTCAGCTTCATCTACCACTACAGATATTACTATACAAGGTGCTGGAAAAAGATTTCCGATAGCGGTCACCTCGATTTGTAATCAGACATCACATAATTTAGAACCAGATAAAACTATAATAAGTAATCTAGATGTAAGCGGATATTTTAATGTTTTAAATCCTGAAACTTATATCGAGTCTAAAGGAAAGTGCGACGATAGTTCTTTTGCTTATTCCGATTGGAGTATTATAGGTGCTGAAGGGTTAGTAAAGGGAGTAGCTTTAAATGAGGGAGGACAAATCAAAGTTAAGATGTATCTTCACGATGTAGTAAGGCAAGGAGTGGTAGTCGCAAAAGAGTATAAGATAAGCTCCCCGGCACAAATAAGCACGGTTGCTAATCGCTTTTCAAATGTTATATTAGAGTATTTTACGGGAACATCGAGTTTTTTTGGCTCTCAGATAGCATTTTCGGGAAGGGTAGGAAGATTTAAAGAGCTTTTTTTAATGAATGCAAATGGGACTGATATAAGACAAGTTACTAACGATAGGGGGCTAGTGCTTTCAACTTCTTGGTCGCCAACGGGTTCTGACTTAATTTACACGTCTTATAGGAATAGGGCTCCCGATTTATTTAGATATTCGTTAGTTAATAGAAGATTGCTACAACTTACAACTGGTAATGCGTTAGAGATAGGAGGGCAATTTTCTCCTGATGGCAATACGATTTTATACTCGAGAACTAGAGGGTCGGCTGCGGATTTAATCTTAGCCGATTTAAGCGGAAAGACTATTAGAAATGTTCTAGTAGAGGGCGGAATTATAAACGTTTCGCCGTCTTGGTCGCCAGATGGGAAAGAGATAGTTTTTTGTTCAAATAGAGGAGGAGGTCCACAAATTTACAGAATGAGTAGTAGTGGAGCGAATATAAAAAGGGTAAGCTTTGTAAGCTCTAATTATTGCACTTCTCCTGCTTGGTCGCCAGTTGGAGATAAATTAACTTTCGTATGTAGAGCTGAGGGAAGATTTCAATTGTTCGTTACTGATGTAGATGGCTCAAATGCGCAACAACTTACAACGTATGGAAATAACGAGGATCCGTCTTGGTCCCCAGACGGACGTTATATCGCCTTTGCGTCTACTTTTGGCTCGTCTAGGGTGTTTAATATTGCAGTAATAAAATCTGATGGAAGCAACTTAAGACAGCTTACTTTTAGCAGTACTGGTTATACAGACCCTGCTTGGGGACCAGTTGAATAATTTTTTTAAAATTATTTATTTCAAATTTTTAAAAATATTTTTTTTTAAAAATTTCGCAACTAAAATTTTTAAGGTGGATTTTTTTAAAAGTTTTAAATATCGATTTTATTTTAAAAAATAATTTCAAATAAGTTAAAATATCTACTTGTTAATTTTAGTTTTTTATATTAACTTTTTAAGTAGTAAATTTATCATAATGTTTATCGTGATATTTGTGATAAATTTATAAAATATATATATATTTTATAAAATGCTTTTAGGATTTAAAACTGTGATTATTTTTTGATTATTAGTTATTAAAACCAAAAAAGAGAGGTTTAATTTATTTATGATAGGAGATTATGCAATGCGTAGTGTTAAAATTTTATTAGCTCTAGTTTTAATAGTAGGGCTATCAGCTTGTACTTGTAGAAAATCAAATAATATTGCAGATGCAACAGAGGGTGGACCACTTAGTGATATCCACTTTGCTTTTGATTCTTATGCAATTGAACCAGCTGCTAAAGAAATATTAAAATCAAATGCTGAGTGGTTAACTGAAAATGATTCAGCAACCGTTACTATTGAAGGACATTGTGACGAGAGAGGAACGGCAGAATACAATATGGCTTTAAGTGCTAAAAGAGCAAATGCAGTTTATGACTATATGAAGTCATTAGGAATTGCTGCTTCTCGTATGACTACTGCTCCTTATGGAGAAGAGCTTCCTTTAGACCCAGGTCATAACGAAGCTGCTTGGTCTAAAAACCGTCGTGCACACTTTGATGTTAAATAATTAATGTTAATTGTTTAACATTTTAAGTATGTTCGCTAATTTTAAACATTCTAGTAAGGCATCTTCTAAGTTTTTTAAGACCTTGCTAGGATGTTTTTTTGTATCGAATAAAAAAAATATAAACAAAAACTTAAATAAAAAATTTAAGTAAAAAATCAGCGTAGAGTTTTTTTATAATAAATTTTAAGCTAGATTTAAAATTTAATATTAAAATTTATTGTAAAAGAATTTTACTAGAAAATTTGAAACTAGAAAAATTAAAACTAGAAAAATTCAAGAAGTCTTTAGTATGAAAAAAATATTTATCCTTTTTCTTTTATCAACATTTTTATCAACGTTTTGTGCTTGTGTATCTAGTAAAACCTCGAATGAGGTTTTATCATTAAGAAGATCCGTTGAAAATTTAAGAGCTTATCAAATGGAACAATCAGCTGAGGTATCACGCCTTTCTGAAGATTTAAAAAAAATGCGTGGCGTAGTAGAAGAGCTTCAACACTATAAAGAACAAGCCTTATCCGCTCAAAAAGTGGCCCAAACCTCAGATTTAAATATACAGCCTGCACTAGTAGGAGATTTAGCTAGCGATAAAATAGTAAAAGGGCGTGGTTTAAATGCAATAGTGCCTGAAAATTTATTAAAGGAAGATGAGATTTTTGCATCGAAGCAAAATATAGAGTTCGGTAGAGAGATGCTAGAGATGTTAGAAAATATTAAGGGAAATAAATTTAGAGAAGCATTAACGATTTCAAATGATTTAATTACTAGTGCTACCGAGGAGCAACAAGCTAGAGTGTTATTTTGGCGTGGGATTTGTTCTGATGCAGTAGGAAATAATAAGGATGCGATAGTTAATTACAATTCTTTATTAACTACCTTTAGCTCTCACGCTAGAGCACCCATCGCTTTATATAATCAAGCTTTAGTCTTGTTAAGGATAAAGGATAAGGAGACTGCTAAAATGAGTTTGCAAAAGCTAATAAATGAGTATCCTAATTCTGAGTATAGTGAAAAAGCTAAGAAGAAACTAAGAGATATTTAGTTTTTTTTAAAGAAACTTAAACAAAATGTAAAAAAATTAAAACTTAAAAATATTTAAGTTGTAAGTTGTAATATAGTAATATAAATGAACGGTAATTTCACGTATGAGACGCAAGATAATGATGTAGGAAAAAGACTCGATGCTATTTTATTTAAAATTGCAAATTCAAAAGAATTTAAAATAGCATTTAATAAAGTATTAAGTGAGAGTGATTGCAAAAATATTTTTTCAAGATCTAAGTTTCAAGAGTTAATAAAAGACGGTAAAATTTTAGTAAATAATAAAGTAGCAAAAAAACCATCTTATATTTTATCTGCAAAAGATTTAATTTCTATAAAATTATCCGATATTAAGCAAAGTAGCATTGAAATTAAGCCTTGGGATTTTAAAATCGATATTATTTTTGAAGATGATGATGTGCTAATAGTAAATAAGCCCAAAGAGCTCGTAGTCCACCCAGGGGCTGGGAATAGGGATAGAACTTTATTAAATGCACTAATCGATAAATTATCATTTGATAATAAAGGTAAAATAGGAAATAATGATTATAGAGAAGGTATAGTTCATAGAATAGACAAAGATACTACTGGGCTTTTAGTAGTAGCTAAAAAATGAACTTGCTAAAAAAAAACTTACAGAGCAATTTAAAAAACGTTTAGTAGAAAGAAAGTACGTAGCGTTAGTGCTATCGACCCCTAGGGCAGATAGAGCGGTAAATAAAAGCACTAGTGGAACTATAGATAATTTTATAGGAAGAAGCCTTACTAATCGCCTTAAAATATCGGTTTTAGACGATGGCAGAGGAAAGCGTGCTATAACTTATTGGAAGAAGCTAGAAGAGTTTAAATACGCTTGCTTGCTAGAGTTTAAACTTGAAACTGGGCGCACGCATCAAATTAGAGTTCATATGGATTATTTAAACTCCCCAGTTATAGGTGATAAGCTTTATGGTGATTTTTCTTCTCTTCCAAAAGATTTAAAAAACTGCATCTCTTAAATTTGGGCGTCAAGCACTCCATGCTAAATCGCTTTCGTTTACGCATCCTACTACTAGAGAAACTCTTTCTTTTAGCGTAGATATTCCAGACGATATGAAAGAGTTAATAGAGATTTTTAAAAATAGGAGATAAATATATGAACAAAAAAGAAATTGAAAAAGTAAAAGAGCTTATAGAGAAAGGAAATTACGAGTTAGGTAAGCTATATGAAGAGCATACGAAACTCGACAAGAGGGTAGAAGCCTTATCTAATAAAACTTTTTTATCGCCAAAGGAAGAAGAAGAGTATAAAAAAGCCAAAATGTTAAAATTACAAGGCAAAAAAAGAATCTTAGAAATATTAAAAGAAGCTAAAGATTAGTTTTTTACTTTTCATATTTTGCTTAATTTTATTAGAAAGAGGGCAACTTGTTTTTTAGCTTAAAAGAAAATTTTTGCTTTAACTAAAGGAGTTTTCTTTGTTATTATTTAGTCCTTAATAAAGTAAAATTTTCTTTTAAGTTATCACGATAAAGCGGTTTTTTTAAAGCTACTCTTAAAACGCATTGAAAAAGCGAAAAATTTTTACTTTTGTGTTATTCTTCTTCTAGTGCTGATTTTTATGCGTAGCATTCATGATAGCATCTCTAGTTTTAGCTGGGTCTAATTCTAAATGTTTGCAAATCGCAGAGAATGAAAAAAGATATTTATCATCGTCTTCATAGAAAATTTGATCGCCAGTTTTATCAAACATATATTCTACAGCCTCTTTTCTTAAAATGCCCCCCTGATTTATAATCTTCTATCGCTCTTAGAACTATTGCTCTCATTAACTCCGAAACGGGGTCATAGCTTTTCCCTATATCGTAAGCTGGGTCGTGTTGTGGTATAAATGATTGTCTTGCCATATTGTAGTTTTCCTAAAAAAATATTAGTTGTTTTATAGGATTTTTTTTTCACAAGAATTTTTTTTGAAAATAAAAAATTTAAAGATATAGAAAGCTAAAAAATATCTAAATATAAAAGGTGTTCAAGCAAACAGTCTTTTCTATTTTTATTTTAATAGATTTTTGCTAGACTTTTAATAGATTTTAGTATCTAAAAGTAATATCTTTAAATTAAGTTATTTTTTTAGTATTTATTGTGTTTGAAATCCTATTTGTGTGAATTTCTTTAGAACCTTATTAGAGCTTTTTTTTAAGATCTAGTTTTTGTAATTTAATTTTTATCCATTTTTCTCTTTAAATATTAGAGTTATTTAGAAAGTTTTAAGTTTAAATTTTTAGATATATAACTCTACCCATCGGATAATTTGCAACCTGAAAAATCTTATTCATACATTTTTGTTATACAGAAAAATTTCTTAATGTAGCAAAAAAAGTTTACTTTTTTTACTTTAAAGGTGTTTTCGTATAATTTTTGATGCTATTTAAGTAGTTTTGTAGTTTTGCGACGCCACTTTTAGAGTCGTGTAAGTAGCCTTGTAAGTAATTTTTTTCAATTTCTAATAATAGCTCATTTGCCTTATTATAATAAGTATCGAAATAACTATAAGCTTCTCTTATTATTCCATATTCTTTAAGTTCTAGGGTAATGTCTTTTAGTAGCGTATCATCAACCGTTAAAGCATTAAGGTAGGTATCAAAAAGCTTCGTTTTTTTATTTAACCATAGAGATACGATAATAGAGGGTTTTTTTTCTATAAAATCTATTCCTTGTTTTTTGCCTGTTATTTCCTTACTTGCCGTAATATCTAAAATATCATCGGCTATTTGAAAGCAAACCCCGATTAGCTCTCCTAGCTTTTTAAATTCTTTATATAAATTATTGTCAAAATCATTTTCTTTTACGTTTAAAAGATACCCTCCCATGGCACACAGTGAAAAAAGAGAGCTAGTTTTATCTTTCATAATACTTAGAGAGTCGTTTAGAGTAGCAGTTTTTAAGTTTATATCTAGCTCTTTAAATTCGCCTTGTATAAGTCTTAAAGCGGCTTGCTTAATCTCTACAATAAGTTTTTTAGGCAAATCGATGGCATAATCAAAAGCAAAGGCGAGTAGATAATCGCCTGAAAGGATAGCTTTCGTGTCTCCGTATTTTTCTTTTACAGTAGGTTTTGAGCGTCTAACGATAGAGTCGTCTATAATATCATCGTGTATCAGCGTAGCGTTATGTAAAAGCTCTACACTAGTAGCAAAGTTAGTAGTAGGCTCGTTTATCTTGCTTGAAAATAAACTTGCAACTATAAAGATTAGCAAGGGACGCACTCTCTTACCGCCTGCAAAAATTTGGTATCTAGAAATACTGTCTAAAAGAGTTTCATTTGAAAAACTTTCGTTAAAATTTTGGTATATAATATTTAACTCTTCTTTAAATTGTTCTAGTAAATTATCTTCTTTATTTTTTGATGTATTGTTTTTTGATATATTATTTTTTGACATATAACGTATAATAAAAAGAATTGATGGAAAATACAAGCAAGGGAAAAGTTTTTTATGGTATTATCAAAAATAAAGTTTTGGTTTAGAGCCGCAAGAGGCTATTCACTTCCGATGAGTGCTTTAAGTTTTTTAGTAGTGTTCGTTTGGTGCTTAAAACTTAAAGGGAATGCTATTTATGGTCTATTTTCACTTATCGGGATAGTTTTTTCACATCTAGGCACGAATCTTTTCGATGATTTTATAGATTTTAAAAATAATATTTCTAAGCAAGATGTTGAGAGAGTCTATTTTGAAGAAGCAAATATTTCATTAAAAACGATTTTTTTTGCGTCTTTTTTATGCTTTTCTATCGCCGTATTTATCGGATTGTTTTTCGTTATAAAAATAGGTTTTTTAGTTTTAGTAATAAGTTTACTTACTGGAATGTTATGCCTTTTATACCCTAAATTAAACCACTATTCGTTTGGAGAGATAGCGATTTTTTTTAATCTTTGGTCCTAATATATTTTATGGTGTAAGCTTAGTTATGGGAGTGCCATTTAGTAGAGAGTTAATGATGATTTCAGTGCTAGTAGGTATTCTTACAGTAGTATTGCTTTTATCGCATGCTTTTATGGACTTTGATAGCGATAAAAAAAATAACAAGAAAACGCTTCTAGTTCGTTTGAAAACTAAAGAGCGAGCATTGAATTTTTTATTTTTGTTAGTTTTTATATCTTACGTGCTAATTTTTTTGTTAGTCTATTTTAAGATAATATCTTGCGTAGGGTTAATCGCAATTTTTACATTGCCTATGGTCTATAGGCTTTATACTTATTTAAAAGAATATATAAAAAATCCTTTGCCTAATGTGTTTTTAAGAAATTTTAAATTAGCTAGAAACTTAGTATCAAGTTTAGATGTAATTTTAGCGATAGCCATTATTTTTTAGGCTGTTATTTTTTAAGTAGGTATTTTTTAAGTAGGTATTTTTTAAGTAAGTGTTTTAAAAATAAATATTTTTAAAGTAGAAAGAAAAAAGTAGAGAAACAAAAATAAAACAACAAATAAAACAATAAATAAAATAATTAAGAAATAATCAAAGAGAGAATAGGAGAGAAAAAGAAAAAGAAATAAGAAAGAAAAAAGAAAAAATGGCGTCCCCAATGGGATTCGAACCCATGTTTACAGCGTGAAAGGCTGCTGTCCTAGGCCGACTAGACGATGGGGACGCAAGGACTTAAACTTTTTTAAAGTTTTTTCTTTGAGCTTATCCTCAAAGACTCGTAAAGAATATAAAAATTTTAGAATTTAATCAAGACTTTTATTATAATAATTATAATATTTGCTATAAAACTTTAGAGCATATGGAAAACTTAACACTATCTTACGATAAATTGTGTAAAATCACAGAAAGTAGCGGTGCAAATCTTTGTGGCGTGTCGGAAGCTAAAAGTTTGGGTAGTAAAGCTTTTAAAAAGTGGCAAGATAAAGGAGGTCAAGGTGATTTAGAATACTTAAAAAAAGATCCCGATTTTTATTTTACCCCTACTAATTTGCTAAAAGAGGCCAAGAGCGTTTTAATATTTTTATTTTTCTACGAAGATAGCTCTTATAATCTTTTAGAATGTCCTAGTGGGTTTGCACGTGTAGCTAGGTTTGCGTATGGGAAAAACTATCATAAAGTTATTAAGAAAAATTTAGAAAGTATCGCTAAACTTATTAGTGAAGAAATAAAAAGCGATGATTTTAAGTATAGAGTTTTTGTAGATGCCGTTCCATTGCAAGAACGAAGTTTCGCAAGAAACGCTAATTTAGGTTTTATTGGCAACTCTTCGATGCTAGTAAATGAAGATTTTGGATCGTATTTTTTTATAAGTGAAATTATTACTAATATAACTATAACCGATATACCGATAAAAAAGAGGAGAGAATATTCTAATAATTGTGATAGTTGCAATAATTGTCTTAAAGCTTGCGTAAATAATGTTAAAAAGGAGGGGTTCTTTAGTGTAAATAGATGCACTTCGTATTTAACTATTGAAAAAAAGGGGGTTATTAAAAAAGAAGATTGGAAACTTTTAGGAGATTGGATTTTTGGTTGTGATTTTTGCCAAGTAGCCTGTCCATTTAATGCTAAAGGTAAAAAAATAGCACATAGGCTTAATTTAGGAGCTAGCATTACTAAAAATGGTCTTGTAAGTATTAAGGATTTACTAACTATAAAAGATGATAAGGAGTTTTTAAAAAGGTTTGCTGGCACATCTTTTATGCGTGCTAAAAGAGAGAATATTATTAGAAATAGTCTTATAGTTCTTGCTAATCAAAAAAACATTAAGTTTCTTGATATAATTGAAAGTTTAAGCAATAATGATGAAAGTAGGGTCGTAAGATGCACTGCAAAGGAAGTTTTTGAAGAGCTCTTATTATCGTTATAAAAGATATATTTATAAGGATATATAAAGTTTTAAGAAACAAGCTTTTAAAAATGTATTTCTTTTAAGTTTAGAAAAAAAAGTTTTAGAAAAAGAAGTTTTAGAAAAAGAAGTTTTAGAAAAAGAAGTTTTAGAAAAAGAAGTTTAGAAAAAGAAGTTTAGAAAAAGAAGTTTAGAAAAAGGAATTTTGTAAATGAAAAAAATATCATCAGAACTAATAAAAAACAGATTATCAATTTTTATTTTAATTATTTTAGCGTCAAATTTTTTAATTTCTTGCACACCGAGTTTAGAAAATTCATTAAATATTAATGCTATTAGTGCGCCTAAAAAAGAAGAATCTAAAATAAAAAATGTTTACAAAAGCACGGTAAAACCAAGAGTTAGAGTGGGCATAGTAAACGATGTTAGAAATCATAAAATAGTAGGAGAAATGCACGGACGCTCTTATACAGAGGCGCAAGATAGCACAAAGATTATTCAAATGGGAATAGAAAAATATTTTAATGATAATGATTACGACGTAGTGTTATTTAATGCCCCAACGATAGTAGGGGAGCTACACAATTGGATGGTTTACATCAATCCAAAAACTTTTACTAATAAGGTCGAAGCAAAAACGGAGGTTATTTTATCTCTTTTAGATAGAAAAGGCAGAGTAATATATCGCTCGATTTATTCTGGAAGTTATGGCGAAACTGGAATGTTTTTCTCTCAAGCAGATATAGAAAGAACGTTAACTTACGCTATGCACTACGCTTTAAGGGGCGCTAGTAATGATGCTAGAATGAGGCAGCTTATTAGGGAAAATCAATAAGTGAAATCAATAAAGTGAAAATCGATAAAGTCTTTTAGTTTTTAAGATTGCATTTTTAAATATGGTTATCTCTATAAGAAAATCAACTAAAGAAGACAGAGATATAATTATTTCGGTCATAGATAGAGCTTTTGAAAGGTCTAAGGAGGAGAGCTTTGAGTTTCGCTACCCTGTGCTTTTTAATGATAAAAGAATTACGGAATATTATATCGCTGAATATGATGGAAATGTAGCAGGAGTTCTAGGTGCTTATAGAGTAGACCTATTTATAAATAATATTAGGTTTAATGCACGTGGAATAGGTGCAGTTTCTACATTGCATAAGTATAGAAATAGAGGCGTTATGACTAGCCTTTTAAATTTTGCAATAGAAGAAATGAAAAAGGAAGATATCGATATTAGTTATCTTTGGGGAGAACGCTTTAGGTATGGAAACTTTGGCTGGGCTCAAGGCGGAGAGGCTAAGATAGTTTCTTTTAGGCAAAAGCAGATGGCGCATCTAATAGAGCCTAATGATAGTATAAAAGATGATATAAAAGATGATATAAAAGTTGCGACCTCTAAAGATGCCTCTTTAGTCTACGATTTGATTAGGGAAAAATTTTCTTATTTAGATTTTACTAAGGAAGATATAGCTAGCATGCTTAATGGAAAAAGGCTTAGTGGGCTTAGGTTAAACGACTCGTTTGTGTTTTGGACATGTAGCAAAGTAAATATCATAGAGGCATTAGGCGATGCAAAAGATATTTTAAAGCTTGCATCTTTTTGTCTTTTGGAAAATCAAAAAGAGAATCAAAAGGAGAATCAAAAAGAAAATCCTAAAGCCGAGTTTGTTGAGATTGAAGCTTCTAAAGGTTGTAAAGGTTTATTAGAGATTCTTACAGATTACGCTTCGATAGTTCAAACTACGAGTAGTGCAAATTTTAGAATTATAAACTTTGAAACTTTTCTAAAGAAATTTGCAAAGGCTATGAGTTTTAAATTGCCTAATGTTAAAGAGAGCATATCGCTTGGAAGTTTAGCTACTAATAAAGCTTTTACGCTTTCTTGTATTGATAGGGCTTGCATTGATAATAAAGCACTTTTAGTGAAAGAGTGCAATCCTAGCAAGGCTGTGATGCTTAATGAAAAAGATTTATCTGAGGTGTTTTTTGGAGAGCTGCCGATAGATATTTTTTTAAAGGATCTTTCTCAGAACTCTATTTTTAGAAGCATACTTCCTATAAGAGAACTGCATATAAGTAAGTTTTATCGTTTGTAGAAGTTTTGGGTTCTTCACGTTTTGGGTGGGGGTGATTTTTATTTTTCGCATTGCGGATAAATAGTTTGTTGTGTTATCTTAAGCTAGATATAAATAAACGTGTTGCAGGTTGTAAAATAGATTTTAGAAAGGGAAAATATTTTATGTCAATTTTAAGTAGTGATTTAAGTAGCAATAAAACTAACGTTTATTCCATAGGAGAAAATGTTAGAGTAGTTCTTTATAAAATGTCTTATTTAAATTCAGTTTCTTACAGTATATGGCTTCCTGGGGGAGGCGTAGCGGATACGGAAGATAAAATAGGTGCATCTATATTTTTGCCTGAAATAACGGCAAGAGGGATTTTAGGATTTGATGCTAAAGCGCTTAGCGATGCGTTCGATGGATTAGGCGTAAGCCACGGTGAATATACTTTTCTAGATTCTTTTGTTTACCAAGGAACTTGCTTAAAGCATACGGCAAAAGATGTGCTAAGTAAAGTTTTAGATATGATCTATAAGCCTACATTTCCTAAAGAAGAGATCGAAAATATAAGGGAAGCTTGCCTCCAAGACCTGCAGGCTTTAGAAGATAACCCATCGAAACTAGTTATCGATAAGCTTAATGAAAAATACCACAATGCACCTTTTAATAGAGGAGGAAATGGCACAAGAAAGGGAATTTTAGAAACCTCATTAAAAGATATAAAGGCGCTTTATGATAAGTATTACAAAGCACGAGTGCTTATCGTGCTTACGGGAAATTTCGATGATGATATATTAAAATATTTAGAAGATTATTATAGTGATAAAAAACTTAAATCTGAGTATGAAAAACCATCATACACTCATAGGGATAGTTTCAATTATTTTCACTTTGATTACGATGGTGAGCAAACTCAAATAGCGATAGCTTCAAAAGCGCCTAGTGTATTATCTGAGGATTACTATGCGGCAAGATTAGCCTCCGAGCTTTTATCTGGTGGCATGTTTGGAAAACTGTTTTTAGAAGTAAGAGAAAAGCGAGGGCTAGTGTATGCCGTTAAAAATTTCTATATCTCTAATCAGTATTATGGTAAAAATGTTTTATATGCTGGCACTACTCCTAAAAATGCTAAAGAAACGTTGCGTGTAGTGTTAAATACGATAAAAACTTTAGGAGATAATTTAACTAAAGAAGAGTTTTTAAGAGCAAAGACTAATTTTAAGTCTAAAATTTTAATTCAAGGAGAGTCTTCTCTTTCACGTGCATCGAGGATTGCAGTCGATATGTGGCAATTAGGAAAGTATAGGGAGAAAGAGTATATAATAAATAAAATAGATGCCCTTACAATAGATGATATTAAAGAGTATTTAAAAAAGTATCCTTATAAGGATTATACGATTGTAAGTTTAGGAAAAGATGAGATTAGTGAAGTTGCAAAGGAGTTATAAGTAATATGGTAGAGTTTACAAATCAAAAATTAAGTAGTGGTTTAGATGTAGTATTAGAATACAATCCCGATTGTTCTTCGTGCGCCGTAGGTTATTTTGTAAAGGCTGGTTCGAGAAATGAGACGATAAAAATTGCTGGCATCTCTCATTTTCTAGAGCATATGTCATTTAAGGGAACTAGCAATAGGAGCGCAGCGGATATAAGTTTTGATATGGGAAGTTTAGGGGCAAGAGCTAATGCTTTTACATCGGAAGAGTTCACGGTTTATTATGGCGCTGTGATTCCTGAGAATCTTGTTGCTTTTTTAGATATTTTAACGGATATGCAAAAGCCTCTTTTCGATAAAAAAGAGTTCGACCTTGAAAAGCAAGTTATATTAGAAGAGATAGCTTTATATAAAGATGTGCCTGAGGTAGATTTACTAGATTTATCTTACCAAAATTTTTTTACAGACCATCCTATGGGAAACTCGGTTATAGGGACTAGTGAAACTATAAAGGGTGTGCAGGTAGAGGATATGAAAGCCTATCACGCCTCTTTATATGCGTGTAATAATGTAGTTCTTGCAGTAGCTGGAAATTTTGATAGAAAGGCGCTAGAAGATTATATAGAAACTGCTCAAAGCAGGTTAAATCCGCCTAGTAATATAGTTCATCCTAAAAAAGCTTTTAAGCCGATTAAGAAAGAGAGAGTGTTTGTTAAAAATAATCTTACTCAAGCTCATAGTTTATTTTTAGTAAACGGTGCGTCTGTTTACGATGATGATAAGTATGAGCTTAGCGTGCTAGCAAATATTATAGGCGATAGCACTGGGTCTAAATTATACTGGGAGCTTCTTTATCAAGGAATTTGTGAAGATGTGTCGGTTTATAGCGACGAGCGGCTTGATGGTGGAGCCATTGTATTTTACGCATCATCGACTAGAGAAAACCAAGAAAAAGTAAAACAAGCTTTATTAAAGCATATAAATTCCCTAGATGATTTTACAGATGAAGAGCTAGAGAGGGCTAAAACTAAGATTATGTCTAATATCACGTTTAGCTCTGAAACTCCATTTTCTAGACTCGTTTCTCTTGGAACTCACTACCATTTCTTAAAAGAAGAGCATAATGTAAATAAGATAATCGAGCGAATAAGGAAAATTACTAAAAATGATGTTAAAAGGGCTATATCTAAATTAGATTTAGAAAATATTGGAAGTTATAGCATGGTAGGAGATAGTCTAGAGGGCAGTATAGAGGGATAGTAATTTTAAGGTTTTAACACACCTTTAAACGTGAAGAACTATTTTGGTTCTTTGACGTTTTAGGTGGGTTAGAAAAATTGTTTTTGGAGGTTAGCTTAAAAGAAAGTTGACTTTTATATAAAACTAACTATAGTTTAAAAAAAATTACAGCTATATTTAAAGTCAATTTTCTTTTAGGCTTCGTGAGTGAGTGATACTAATTTTTAAGGTTTTAACACGCCTTTAAACGTGAAGAACTATTTTGGTTCTTTGACGTTTTAGGTGGGTTAGAAAAATTGTTTTTAGAGGTTAGCTTAAAAGAAAATTGACTTTTATATAAAACTAACTATAGTTTAAAAAAAATTACAGCTATATTTAAAGTCAATTTATTTTATGCAAATTCCTTTAAAGTTGTTAAAGTCAATTTTCTTTTAGGCTTCGTGGGTGAGTGATACTAATTTTTAAGGTTTTAACACACCTTCAACGGTAAAGAAAGATTTTTTTTAAGAAAATTATAAGCAGTTTTGTTAATAATGCAGATAAATATATGTCGTAACCTTGAAATACGCTTGATAATACGATTGTGTTTTAAAGGTTTTACTAAAGGAACATCTCTTTTTGCATAGAAAGGAAACAAGAGATGAGAAATGCGTTGCATATTAAGGCGATTTTCATTGTTCAACGAAGATGTTCTTCGGGGAAAGTACGAGAAGAATTTGTGTCAGTGCGAATCGTTATGGAGTATGACGGAAATTCTTCTAATGATGCTGTTATACAATTTGTTTAAAAGGTGTATCCTAAAGCAGAGCTTTGCTATGTTTCGATTCAATTTGGACTTTGTGAAGACTATATACAATTTAGCTCTAAGTTTGAACCCATTGAAATCTTTAAAAAAGATGATGTTGACGAAAGTCCTCTAGAAAAAGCGCTTGAAAGTTTCGATGAATCAATAAAATCCCAAGCTTATTATCTGGATTGTCGTAGGGTCGAGTTATGGCGTTGGCAGCGTATAGCGAAAAGCTCGTTTTTAGAACAATTTCATAATATTGTAATAATCGCATCTTCAGCTAGTCTCGGAATAGAAAATTTCTCAGAATGCGGTTCTCTACTATTCCCAAAAGAAAAATTTGATGATTTATTGTTGCACGAATGTTTATATGACTTAAATTCTGGCTTTTCTTTAGGGCTAGCTCACCCTTACTTTTTTGGATCTCCTGACTAAACGGTAGCGCACCGATTTAAGCCTAAGTCTAACTCTAAAGGGGCGAACGCTTTAGCCGTTCGCCCCTTTTAGGAGTTCTTTGTTTACTTTAGGTAGGCTTATTTTAGTTTTCTTGCGTTTAAATAAAGGCTCTAGAAGCAGTATCTTTTTGAGGTTACGACTTTTTTTTTAATCAAAATTTTTTTTTAGCCAAGATTTTGTCATTTATTAAATAGAAAAAACATTATTATAACTCTTAACTTATCAAAATCATTATATAAATAAATTTTACCCTACTTGGTATATTCTTTGCAGAATATTCTAGTTGTATCTTAAAGTGTCAAAAAAATTTAGTTCTTTCACGTTTTAAGTGGGTTAGGAAAATAGTTTCTTTTTTAGGGGCTTTGTGGAGAGGTTGGACTAATTTTAAAACTAACTTAAAACCCACCTTAAAACGTAAAGAACAAAAAAAATTTTGTTTCTGTATTTTACTTTTGTTTTATTTTGCTTTTATTTAAAGGTATTTAAAGGGATTTATATAGACTATGGCAGAAGGATCAGCACCTGAGGAAAGAACCGAAGACCCTACAGCGAAAAGAATGGAACAGCTTAGAAAAGATGGCGCTATCCATGTAAGCACAGAGCTAGCGCAAGTGCTATCTCTAATCGCTGGATTTATAGCTCTAAAATCTATTTGTAAAAGTCTATTTAAAGATCTTCAATTTGTTTTAACTACATCATTTAAAAAAATAGCAGATACTACACAAATTACTTATAACCAAGTCTATGAGGGCGCTCTTGGGGTTCTTTACTTAATAGGCCCAAAAATATTTTTACTACTTATAATAGTTTCTACCGTGTTTGCACTAACAATCTTAACTCAAACGAATTGGAATATAAAAGAAAAGAAAATCGATTTTAAATTTTCAAACTTAAATCCTATAAACGGTATAAAAAGAGTTTTCTCGGTAAATGGCGTGGTAAATACTTTAAAAGCCATCTTAAAGTTAGCTTTAATAATACCTATTGCATACTACGGGCTTAAAAGCTTTGCTCCACAAATGATAATGCTTATGCATCACCAAATAAACGATATATTCGTATTTATCGGAAAGGCAGTATCATCGCTTTTTTGGAAAATAATTTCAATACTAATAGCTTTAGCGATTTTCGACTATTTTTGGGGCAAACATAGATGGCTAAAATCTAACAGAATGACTAAAGATGAGGTAAAAGATGAAAGAAAGGCTATAGAAGGTGATGAAAAAACTAAAATGCAAATTAGACAAAAAGGATTTCAAAGAATAAGGCAACAAATAGCAAAGAGCGTGCCTCTAGCAGATGTAGTAATTACAAACCCTACGCACTTTGCAGTAGCTTTAAAATACGACCCAGATGTGGCATCAGCCCCAGTAGTCGTAGCTAAAGGTGCAGACTATATAGCAGAAAAAATAAAGGAAATAGCTAGAGAGCATAACGTGCCAGTCATCGAAAGAAAACCTCTCGCTCGTGCATTATATGCAGCAGTAGAAGTCGGGGAGCAAATTCCTTACGAACTATATAAAGCAGTTTCTTACGTATTTAAATATGTTTATTCACTAAAAAATCCAAAGTATAGGAGGACAGTATAGACGCTACTACTAAAAGAAAAACATTCGATATACAGTTTCTAAAACATTTAACGATGCCATTAACGTTAGTAGGTATATTATTTGTTTTAATTTTACCTATGCCAACAGCGCTACTAGACGTTTGTATAGCATTAAATATCACGATTTCATTCGTAATATTATTTGCTTCACTCTATATGAAAAGACCTTTAGACTTTTCGAGTTTCCCTGCCGTTTTACTAATTACGACGATGCTTAGGTTGGCTATGAGCGTAGCTGCAACTAGACTTATTTTATTAAATGGTGAAAAAGGATTATCTGCTGCAGGACACGTAATCCAAGCTTTTGGGCAGTTTGTAGTCGGTGGAAATTACGCCGTAGGTATCGTTATCTTTATCGCAATTAGCATAGTAAACTTAAAAGTTATTACTAAAGGTTCGGGGCGTATAGCAGAGGTTTCTGCTCGTTTTACCTTAGATGCTATGCCAGGAAAGCAAATGGCCATAGACTCAGATCTTAATACTGGTTTGATAAGCGAAGATGAAGCTAAAGAAAAAAGAAATGATTTGCAAAGAGAGTCTCAATTTTACGGAGCTATGGATGGTGCTGCTAAGTTTGTAAGCGGAGATGCAATGGCAACACTAATGTTAGTGGTAGTAAATATAGCTGGTGGCTTCTTTATAGGAGTATTTCAAAAAGGTATGCATTGGAAAGATGCCGCTTCGCTTTATACATTATTAACTATAGGTGATGGATTAGTAAGCCAAATTCCATCTATTATAATTTCTTTAGCATCAGGTTTAATAGTCGCTAGAAACGCTTCAGGTGATGATTTAAATACCGAGGTTTTAGGACAACTAGGAAAAAGCCATAGACCTTTATTCTTAACCTCGGGAGTGTGTTTAGGGCTTGCAGTGCTTCCTGGGCTTCCGTTCCTTCCATTTATGACGCTATTTGTGATTACGGGTATTGTGGCAATTGTGAAAAGAAGAGCCGTTATAGAAGAAAAAGATAAACTTATAAAAGTAGCAATAGAAGATAAAGAACCTGTTGGGCCAAAACCTGGAAGCACTGAAGAGGTAGTTAAGTTATTGCCACTCGATGTTTTAGAGTTAGAGGTAGGCTACGAGCTAGTCGCTATGGTTGGAAGTGGGGAGCTTGTAGAAAGAATACGCTCGCTAAGAAGACAGTTTGCATTAGATTACGGCTTTATAGTGCCATCTATCCATATTAGAGATAATGTTCGCATCGCCCCTGGGGAATATAGAGTGCTTCTAAAGGGAAATTGCATTGGAAGAGGTGAGCTTATGTCGCACCACTTGTTAGCGATGGATCCTGGAAACGTTACGGCTCCTATCGATGGCATTAAAACTAAAGAGCCAACTTTTGGGCTTGATGCTTTGTGGATTCCTGAAAGCGAAAAAGAAAGAGCTCAATTTTCTGGATACACCGTAGTCGAACATTCAACTATTATCACTACTCATATAACTGAGCTTATTAAAAACAATATGTCTGAACTTATAGGTAGACAAGAAGTGCAATACTTAGTCGATAATTTAGCTATGAAATATCCTAAGGTTGTAGAAGAGCTAATCCCTGGGCTTTTAACCATAGGACAAGTAGAGCAAGTTTTATCAAGATTACTTAAAGAACAAATAAGCATAAGAGATTTAAGAACTATTTTAGAAACTCTTGCAAACTACGCACCACACATAAAGAGCGTTGAGCTTCTAACTGAACAAGTAAGAAAAAAATTATCACGTTCTATCACAGAAAAGTTTTTAACGAGCGAAGGCACTTTGCCATTAGTTAGCTTAAATCCAGCTTTAGAAAAAACGCTATCGGAAACTTTGCAAGCAACGGATGAAGGGTCGTACTTAGCATTAGAACCGAGTATGGCACAAAAGGTTATATCTAAAATTTCAAGCACTTCTGAAAAATTTACGGAGCTAGGTTACAACCCAGTTTTATTGACTACTAGTCATATAAGAGTAGGGATGTCGAACTTTGTAGAAAAATTCGTCCCAGGAGTGTCTGTGATTAGTCATCAAGAGATAGCCCCTAATACTAGAGTGCAATCTCTCGGTGTAATAAATATAGAATAAAAATATAAATATCGCTTAAAATTTAAGTTTTTGAAACTAAATTTTAAAATGATGAATCAAATGTTTGAGGGTATGAAATGAAAAATATGTATTATGATAATTTAACAAATACGCAAAATAATATTGGACTTACTAGAGTTATAAGTTTTACTAGTGGAAAAGGGGGAGTTGGGAAAAGCACTAGCCTTATAAATATCGGGGTATCTTTAGTAAATGAAGGAAGAAGAGTGCTAGTGCTCGATGCAGACCTAGGGCTAGCAAACATCGATATCTTATTAGGCTTAACTCCTAAATATACCCTAGAAGATTTATTATTTAATGAGAAAAGCATAGAAGATATTATTTTAGAATCTCCTTGCGGGCTATCTGTAATTCCTGCAGGAAGCGGAGTTTTAAAACTATTAAATTTATCAGTAATGCAAAAATCACTTCTAATGAGCGAGGTTGAAAGGATAGCAAAAAATTACGATTATTTGCTAATCGACACTGGGGCTGGGATAAATGATGATGTGCTTTTTTTTAACGCTGCTTCTATGGAAGTAATATGTGTGATAACTAAAGAGCCTACATCGCTTACAGATACTTATTCGTTAATAAAAGTTTTATTACAAAAAGGAGAAAAGGAATTTTCGATATTAGTAAATAATGTTTCTTCAGAGTTAGAAGCTAAGAATACGTATAAAAAATTATTTATGGCAGTAGAAAAGTTTTTAAGAGTAAGACTTAAGTATATTGGATATATTCCGAGTGATGAAAAAGCAAGCGAGGCTATTTTAAAGCAAAAAGCTTACGTAGAAATGTTTCCATCATCGGAGATAAGCAGAAAGGTAGTATCGCTTACAAAAAATTTAGATTCTGAGTTTTTTGATTTTAGAGTAAAAGGGGGCATGCAGTTTTTCTTTGAACAATTATTAGAACTAAATGATGTTAGGCAAAATGTAGTAGTTTAATTTTAAATTAAAATGGCAAGAAATAATAAAAAGAGACAAGGACAGAAAAAAAATTTTTATTTTGTAGATAAATATATTGCAGGACTTTCGCTTACCGCATTTATAGTGATTATCGTTGCAGGGCTTATGCATGGAGCTAGCGTTATAACGATTAGTTTAAGGGCGATAGTAGTAATATTATTTTTAGCTGTAGTTAAAGTTATGTTAGTAAAAATTTTAATGAATTATGCAGGAGATGAGTAGTGAATAGTAAAAATCTAAATGGTATCATGGCGTATAAGCATGTTAGTAATAATGAAAAAGATGAGATGATTCGTGCTTATCTTCCACTCGTTAAAAAAGTTGTAAATAGACTTCTAGGAAGAGTGCCAAAAGGGGTTGATGTAAAAGAAATGATCAACTCTGGAATCATCGGCTTAGTTGATGCTTTAGAAAAGTTTGACCCAGGGAAAGATACTAATTTTGCAACTTACGCAAGGTTTAGAATTCAAGGTTCTATTTTAGATAGCTTTCGGTCTCAAGATTGGCTTCCACGCTCGCTAAGAAAAAAGACGCATGAAATTGAAGAAGCTTATAGACAAGTAGAGGTAAAGCATGGACGCCCAGCTAGAGATGAAGAGGTTGCAAAGGTGCTTGGAATTTCTCTAGATGAGTTTAATAAACGCCTTGGGGAAATTAGCAATATAGTGATGATAAGCTTTGAAGAACTTGGCTATGGACATGGCGAAGATAGGTTTAGCAAAGATGATGTGCTAGAAAGTAAAAGCAAAGACCCTCTATTTAAGCTTTTAAGTAGTGAAAAAGTAGAGTTAGTAGCAAGGTCGCTAGATAGACTTCCTGAAAAAGAACGTTTAGTAATAAGTTTATATTTCTATGAGGAGTTAAACTTAAAAGAGATAGGGGAGATAATAGGAGTTACGGAGTCTAGGGCTTCGCAAATCCGCTCTAGAGCATTGATAAGGTTAAAAACGTATTTAAAAAATATTTCTTAATGTATCTTAAAAATGGATGCTGATGCTACGAAAGAAAAAATAATATTATTAGCTGGTGATAAAAATAGCGAACTCTTTTCATACGTAAACGAAAATTTTAAAGATTATCAAATAAAAGTAGTCTCGTCTTTTGAGGATTGTTTTAGAAAGATAGATGGAGACGATACAAAAATAATAATAGTTAATAAAAATACTGAAAACTGGGAATACGAGTATTTTATTAGTAAAGTAAAACTTACCATAAACTCTCCTAATGTAATCGTAGTTTCTAATAAGGTTAATGATGCATTGTATATAAATTCTTTATATTTAAGTGGTTTTTCTAGTTATTTAATAACGACTGAAAAAGATTGGAAAAATAATTTACATTCTATAATTAGACATTTAATACGAAATCAAAAATTAGAAGAAATAAATAGAAAGCTTACGGCTAGACTTACAGAGGCTAATATGATGTTAGGTGAAAAAAATAAAAGGCTAGATGAGTTTTGCACTACCATAGCTCACGATATAAGAGGTCCTCTAGGCTCGCTAGTTATGAAGCTAGATTATATAAAAGATAATTATGAAATTATAAGCGAAGATAGATTAAGAGCGCTATTAAACACGAGTTTAACCGTTTGCGAAAAACTAATATCGCAAGTGCAAGCTATGTATGATTTTGCAAAGCTTGGAAAAGAAGCTACTAAAATGGAATTTTTTAATTTAAATGAGCTTATCTTATCTTTAATAGAAGAAATGGATTTTTCAAGTGTTTTAAATAATAATTTAAATAGCTCATTAGATAACAAACTAGATAATAAGTTAGATGATAAAATAAATATTAAATTAAATATTAAATTAGACAGTGGTTCAAATGTTAAATTTACTATCGATAATTTTCCTGATATATATGGAAGCAAAGAGCTTATAAGGAGGCTATTTTTAAATCTTTTAACTAATGCGATTAAATATAATGATAAGAAAGAAAAAATTATAAATATAAGTTTTAAAGGGATAGAAACTATGCTTGCAGGAAAGTTTGCTAAGATTTATGTAGAAGATAATGGGAATGGAATTTTAAAAGAAGATTTAACAAATATTTTTAAGTTATTTAATAGAGCAGGAGAAGCTAGGAGTAAGAAAGAGGGACTAGGAATCGGTCTTGCAGTAGTAGATAGAGTTATAGAATTGCACCTAGGAAAAATTCAAATAAAATCCCAAATTGGCAAAGGCTCGCTATTTGAGTTTACGCTACCAGTAGAGAAGATGTAAAAATATATATTTTAAGTTTATAACTCTATAAATTTTCTATAACTCTACGACTTTTTCCCAAGTAAAAAAATCTCCACTAGGTTTTCTTCCGAAATGCCCACCGCTAGCGGTAGCTTTATAGATAGGCTTTAATAAATTTAAGTGCTTAATTATTCCTAGCGGTGTTAAATCGAAATTATCTTTTACTTTCCTTACTATTTTATCGTGTGAAACGTTTTGAGTCCCAAAAGTATTAACCATAACCGACACAGGCTCAGCAACTCCAATGGCATAAGCTAATTGAATTTCACACGTGCTAGCAAGATTAGAAGCAACGATGCTTTTTGCTATGTGTCTTGCCATGTAAGCCGCCGACCTATCTACCTTACTAGGGTCTTTGCCAGAGAAAGCCCCACCGCCATGGTGAGCATAACCTCCGTAAGTATCGACTATTATTTTTCTACCAGTTATTCCGCTATCGCCAACGGGACCTCCTATCACAAACCTACCAGTAGGATTTATAAAAAACTTCGTTTCATCATCGATTAAATTTTTATCTATTTTAGAAATTGTAGGAAGAATAACTTTATTTATTATAAAGTCTTTTAATTCCTCATAAGAAACGTCTTCGCTATGCTGAGAAGACAAAACTATTGTATCTATTTTCTTTGGAATACCGTTAGCGTATTTTAAACTAACTTGAGATTTAGCATCAGGTCTAAGAAAAGTGTTTTTATCACTTTTTCTAACTTCAGTAAGTTCATTTATAAGCTTGTGTGCTAATGAAATTCCTAGTGGCATAAGTTCAGGAGTTTCCTTGCAAGCAAATCCAAACATTAAGCCTTGGTCTCCAGCTCCCATTTGTTTAAAAAGTCCTTCTCCTTCAGTGACTCCTTGGCTAATATCTGGAGATTGCTTTGCTATAAATTTTGTAATATTACAAGTATCGGCACAAAAGCCAAGCTCTTCTTTGTCATAGCCTATGTCTCTTATGCTATCTCTAATAACTTTATCGAAATTTATATTAGCGCTAGTAGTTAGCTCCCCAGCTAAAACTACCTCGTTGTTTTTAACTAGCGTTTCAATAGCCACTCGGCTCTTAGGGTCTTCTTTTAAAGTTTCATCAAGAATGGTATCGCTTATCTTATCACACATTTTGTCTGGGTGCCCTTCTGAAACAGACTCAGAAGAAAAAATATATTCGTTATTCATAAAAAAAAACTCCATTAAACTTTAAGGTTCTATAACGTTTTAAAGAGATTCTTAACAAAAAAATTTATTCTAAGGCTTTAGCTTAAAAATTAATCTACTTTATTTTAGGTTAAGTTAAATAAAGATTTTTTTTGCTTATTATATTCTGTTTATTACGTTTTATTTATTTATTACGTTTATTTATATTTTTATTTATTGGCAATTTTTCTTTTAGGTTCTGCTTATGCGTGATATACAGTTTAAATCGCCTTAAAATGTAAGAACTAATTTTAATATTTAGTAGTTTACTACATTAAATATTTTTAACAATAAATCGCATTTTGTTTTAAATATAACATTTTCTTTTTAAGTGTATTCTATAATAAAAGTTTATAATAAAAGTCTATAATAAAAATTATGATGAAGTCTTAAAATAAAAACACGTTCTATAATAACCTTAACTTTGCAAAAAAGTTCACCTAAAATTTTTTTTGTAATTTTTTATTTATTTGAGCAGCTTTTAATCTTACCTTATCAGCATCTATATCAAACGCATTTAATATAGTTTTTTGTCTTTTGCTTACTGCATAGCTCAGCTGATATAAATCCTTACTCCCTCTTACCATTTCAATTTTTTCAAGTTCTTTTAATGCGGCAGGAACATTCATATAGTTTGGCTTTTTTGTTAGCTTAGAAAGTTCTTCATTAAGTAGAATATAAATGCGATTGCGAATTATAAGTGCTATAAACTCTATAAAAATTTTAGCAGATACTGCCTGAGATGAATGAACTCTCATACTTTTTGAGCCTAAAAAAGTCTTATCAATAGCAAAAAGTTTCTCAGTTGCGTCTCTACCCTTGTAAAGTATTATAGCTTCTTTAGCACTCATTTCTTCCGAACTAACAAGACAAAAATACCCACATAAATTAAGAGCCTTTTGAATTTCATCTGCTCTCTCTTCTACTTTTCTTAACTTTCCTTGATTGTCATAACTTAAATCAAAAAATTGCTTATACGTTTGTCCAAACTTTGTATCTTTGCCAATATGGTTTTTTAAAAATTGTTCAAACTCCTCTAATTTAATTTCTAGTTGCTCCCTCTCAAATGCTTGCTTTTCCGCACTAAAATAAACATGAAAATAACGCTCCTTACTATCATCATCATATAATTTTGATTTCACTGTAGTGCCATATACCTTGTATAAGCGAATACTACAGTCTCTTTTAGACTCAAATGTATTCCTGTTTTCTTCTACTAATTTAGAAACTAAAGCCTTACACCCTTTTACCATCAATAAAAAAGAAAAACCACTATTATCCATATATTGAATATTATATTTACTAAAATAACCACGGTCTAAAATAAATCCTATCTTTTTATATCCATACTCTATAACCTTATCTGCCATATGAGTAAATTGAGAAACGTCTGTAATAGAACCAGGATACTCTTCGTAAAATAACGGAACTCTATTCGTTTGATCAAAGGCAATGGATAAATTAAATACTGGGAATCCTTTTTCGTCTTTCGCTTTACCAAACTCTACTAATTCAACATCACCTGCTTGACAGTTCTTATTAGTCGAATCATATGAAACGTAAACCATTTGATTGCGATCTTTTCCCTTGTTCCAATCGTCAAGAAAGTTAATTATCTGCTCTTTGCTAACAGAAGAAAGAAAACGACTTATGGTAGAATCACTATAGATGCGCATACCTTTTGTAAAGAGTGGATGAGAAAAGGCGTAGTCTGGATAATACTGACTGACATTCTCTTCATTTACAATAAAATAACTCGCTAAATCAAGTATAAGTTCACTACGTTCACCAAAATGTTTTTTTAGTAAAAAAGGCAAATTAAATTCATTTGCTACTTTTTCAATCACCAAGTGGGGACCTATACGAAGACAACAACTGCGTGAAGCGTCTGAAAATTTCTCGGGCATAGGGGCATCTGGAAAATAATTACTATAATTGTCATTAGGGTACATAATATCATCTCTACCATCAACTAATTTTCCAATAACGCTACGCTTTGGATTAGTATACTGTTTCTCTTTATTATAAGTGCGATCGTATTCAAAAAGCACATATTTTGCTTCCCCTTTTTCTCTTATAATTATTTTATTTCTTTGCTCTGGTAATGGAACTGTTCGATTGTAATTCATAAAACCTCCTTTAGGTTAACGGTTGCACTAAAAGTATAGCATAGTAAATACACAGATGCAAGTAAAAAAATGCATAATTTAACGATTATTTCTTATTTATTTTAATTGATTATTTGTTTAGGTGAACTTTTTTGAAAAGTTAAGGAATAATGGCTAATATTTAATATAAAAAAACATTTAGTTGACATTTTATTTTATTTTTGTAGAATATAAAAAGTTAGGTCAGTTGATTGAATTTTTTATTTATATGAAAAAAGAAAGCACGAAAGATAAATTGTTAAAAGCAGCAGCGCAGCTGTTCTCTCAAAGCTCGTTTAGCGATCTAACTACTCGTGAAATCGCAAGCAAGGCTAAAGTTAATCTATCTGCGATAAAATACTATTTTTCAACTAAAGAAAATCTCTTTATTGAAACTTTAAATATGCTCTTAGTGGAAATAAGAAATGAAAATGTAGAAAACTTAAATTTTGAAGACTCTATTTCACAAAAAGAAGCTATAAATAGATTTAAAAATTTCATAAGAAATTTTACAGAGCTTATGTCGCTTCCTAGAAGCGTTCATCCGTGTAAAATGATGTTAAGAGAGTTTTTAGCATTAAATAGGAAAAATAAAAAAATGTGCGAAACGATGGTTTCTATTATAACTGAGGAGTTTGTAAGACCTTTTGAAGAGAAAGTAGTAAAATTACTTAGTCTTGTAGCTCCAGAATTTTCTAAAAAAGAGTATGCTATGGTGTTTCAACTAATATGTGCAATGTGCACTCACTGTTTACTATCTGGGGAATATATAAAAAGAATGTATGGCATAGACTATACAAAAAGTGAGGAATTAAATAAGTTCTCAGATTACGTCGCTAATTTTTCATTAAAAGGACTAGGAGTTACGGTTTAGGCTTTCTTGATTTTAATATTTAAATTTAAAGTTTAAAAACTAAAAGATAAAAAGTTAATATAATAGTTTAATAAAATTTTGTAAAAAAAAATATATTAAGGAATAATTTATGAAATTAAAACATTTTTTAGTAGGTATTATCGCTAGCGTTATTCTAGGCGTGGTTTTATTGGTAGTAAAAGCTAACCAAATAAATAAAGAAAATATGGCTACCAAAAACAGAGTTATCCCCCCAACGGCAGTTACGTCTTATAAAGTTAAAAAAGTAGTTTGGCCAAATACGATAAAGGCGGTAGGTGGCATAGAGGCTACGCAAGGAACTATGCTAAGCGCTGAAGCAGATGGACGTGTAGTAGATGTTTTATTTGAATCTGGAAAGGTCGTTAAAAAAGATGAGGTGTTAGTAAAGTTAGACAGTAGCGTTGAAAGAGCAGAGCTTGCAGGCGCTAAAGCTAGGCTTGAACTTGCTAGGCTGAATTTAGAAAGACAGAAAGCATTAAGAGAAAAAAATGCAAACTCAAAATTAGATTACGATAATGCAAAGTCTAATTTCAAAAATGCCGAGGCTACCGTTAAACAATTAAGAGCAGTTATAAAAAGAAAAGTGCTAACCGCTCCATTCGATGGGATAGTAGGTATTAGACTAGTAAATTTAGGGCAAATGATAACTACGGGGACTAAAATAGTTGCACTTCACACTCTTGATCCCCTATTTGTTAATTTTAATTTACCAGAACAAGATTTAGTAAAAATAAAAATAGGAAATAAAATAAATGTTTCAGTAGATGCTTTCCCTAACAAGGTGTTTAAAGCTACTTTAACGGCGATAGATAGTTATGTAGACAATAAAACTAGAAATATTTTAGTTCAAGGAACTCTTAGTAATCCAGATAATATTTTAAGGTCGGGAATTTACGCTAGAGTTCAAGTCGACTTAGGAGACGATAGAAACGTGCTTGCTATTCCTGTTTCTTCCGTCAATTATTCTCCTTATGGAAATAGCGTATTCGTTATAAGCAAGAATGAAGATGAAATGAAAGCTAGAGTAGCTACTTCTAGGTTTGTAAGATTAGGTGAAAAGGTAGGAGATTTAGTCGAGGTGATAGACGGGTTAAAGTTAGGAGATGAGATTATAAGTTCAGGAACATTTAAAGTTTTAAATAATTCAAAAGTTATCGTTGATAACAAGATACAACCATCTTCGAGGCTTTATCCAAATCCTGAGAACTCTTAAGTAAGAACTTTTAACTTTGAAACTTTTAAGTTTAATTTATGAATAGTTAAAAAGACTAAATAAAATAAAAAAATAAAAAGGTGTGTTTGAATGAGATTTACAGATATATTTATTAAAAGACCAGTGCTTGCAATTTGTGTAAACTTAATAATTTTAATTGTAGGTATTCAATCTATAAATAAATTAACGACTAGACAATACCCTCAAAGTGATTTTGCAAAAATTACGGTAAGAACCATGTATGTTGGTGCAAACGCAGATTTAGTAAGAGGTTTTATTACTACCCCATTAGAGCGTGTTATAGCGAGTGCAGATGGTATCGATTATATAGAGTCTTCAAGCACGCAAGGCTTAAGCACTATAACTGTAAATTTAAAATTAAATTACCCTGTAAATGAGGCGTTAACTCAAATCCAATCCAAGGTAAACCAAGTAAAGAGCGAGCTTCCTGCAGGTTCTGAAGAGCCTATAATCGATATGGAAAATACGAACGATAGGTTTGCATCATTATTTATAAGTTTTTACTCAGACGAGTTAGAAGCAAATGAAATTACAGACTATCTAATAAGGGTAATACAACCAAAACTTTCCTCCGTTCCTGGGGTGCAAAAGGCTGAAATTTTAGGTGGAAGAACTTTTGCAATGCGTGTTTGGCTAAACCCAGATAAAATGGCATCGATGAATATTAGGGCAGTAGATGTTTATAGTGCATTAAGGGCTAATAACTACTTATCTGCACTAGGAAGTAGCAAAGGCAATATGGTTAAGGTCGTTTTAAATGCTAATACCGATGTGCAAGATGTTGCAGGGTTTGAAAACCTAGTGATCAAAGATACTGGTGGAACGCTTATAAGATTAAAAGATATCGCAAAGGTAGAACTAGGCGCCGAGGATTACGATACTGATATTAGGTTTAGAGATAAATCTGCTATTTTTATAGGTATCTGGGCACTTCCTAATGCTAATGCGTTAGATGTTGTTAGTGATATTAGAAAATTGCTTCCAGAAATAGAAAAGATTTTGCCTAGTGGTTTAAGTTTAAAGGTATGCTATGATGCTACGGATTATATTAGAAACTCCATAGCTGAGGTAAAAGGAACGCTTTATGAAACTATTATCATAGTAATGCTAGTTATCTTTTTATTTATCGGCTCCTTTCGTTCTGTGCTAGTGCCAATCGTAGTTATTCCTCTTTCTCTAATCGGAGCCTTTGGGCTGATTTTAATTTTGGGATTTTCTATAAACCTTTTAACGCTTTTAGCTATCGTGCTAGCCGTAGGGTTAGTAGTAGATGATGCCATAGTAATGCTTGAAAATATAGAGAGGCACGCCTCGGAAGGGAAAACGCCATTTGAAGCTGCAATAATAGGTGCTAGAGAACTTATTGGTCCTATCGTTTCAATGACTATCACTTTAGCTGCAGTTTATGCTCCGATAGGTTTGCAAGGAGGTTTAACGGGGACTCTTTTTAAAGAGTTTGCTTTTACTCTTGCAGGGACGGTTCTTATTTCTGGGGTTATCGCTTTAACTCTATCTCCTATGATGGCTTCTAAGCTAATTAGCAAAAAGAAAACACCTTTAAAAGAATTAGTAGAAAAAGCATTTGAAGCAGTAAAAAATCTGTATGAAAAAATGCTTAAGGCATCTTTAAACGCTAGAGCTGGAGTCTTAGTATTCGCAGTTTTTGTAATGCTACTAATATTTCCTTTATATAAGTACTCGACTAGCGAACTTGCCCCTTCGGAGGATAACGGAGCCGTAATGACGATTATAGAGGCTTCTGCAAACTCGACTAAAGAGCAGACCGTAGGATATATGAAGCCGATAGAAGAAATATTAACAAACGTTCCAGAAACCGATTTATTTTTTAATGTTGTGCAATTTAATACTGGGTTTTCGGTAATTACATTAAAGCCTTGGAAAGAAAGAAAAAGACATGCAGATGAGATAAGAATGAGTATATATGCGCAAGTAGCGCAAGTCCCAGGAGTAAGAACTATAGTAATGACGCCTCCTCCACTTCCTGGGGGAAGTATGTTTCCTGTAGAATTTGTAATCACATCTACGGACGAACCGAGAATCCTTTTAGAATATGCAAATGAGCTAGTAAAAGCTGGTATGGAAAGTAAAAAGTTTATGTATATCGATACAGATTTAAAATACGATTTGCCAGAAAGTAAACTTATACTAGACCACGAGAAAATTGGAACTATGGGGCTTAATTTAAGTGATATTGGGCAAGATGTTTCAATCTTTTTAGGTGGTAATTACGTAAATAGATTTAATATGCAAGGAAGAAGCTATAAGGTAATTCCGCAAATAAATAGAAAAGATAGGCTAAACCCTGAGCAGATTTTAGATTTACATATAAAAAGTAATTCTGATAATTTAATAAAATTAGGAACAGTTGGAACTCTAAAGGATACAGTAGAGCCTAGAGAGCTTAAAAAATTTAATCAGTTAAATGCGGTTAAGATAAATGGAGTGCTTCCAACTGGCGTAACTATAGATGGTGGTTTAAGAGTGCTAGAAGATAAAGCAAAGGAAATTTTACCAACAAGCTATCAAGTAGATTACGCAGGAGAGTCTAGGCAATTAAGAACCGAGGGAGACCAACTAAAAGTAACTATAGTTTTATCTTTTATTTTAATTTACTTAGTTTTAGCTTCACAGTTTGAAAGTTTTAGAGATCCATTTATTATTTTAATGGGTTCAGTTCCTTTAGCCTTGTCTGGAGCTTTGCTATTTTCATTTTTAGGTTTTACTACTATAAACATATATTCACAAGTAGGGTTAGTTACCTTAATAGGGTTAATTTCTAAAAATGGAATTTTAATAGTAGAGTTTGCAAATTCCTTAAGAGAAAAGGGGCTTTCTAAGCTCGATGCTATCACTCAAGCTTGCCTAATAAGATTGAGACCAGTGCTAATGACCACTGCTGCGACGATTGTAGGACATTTTCCGTTAGTTATCGCAAGAGGACCAGGGGCAGGTGCTAGAAATAGTATCGGTATTATGCTAGTAACTGGAATGTTTATAGGAACGCTGTTTACACTTTTTGTAGTTCCAAATATTTATATGGTAATTTCTAAAAAGAATTGGAAAAAAAGAGATATTAAAATAGATTATTAAAAAAATGCTAATAATACTAATTTTAATATTGTATAGTAATATTTGTGATAGTTATTAGTAGTAGTTATTTAGCAATTAAGTAGTAAATAGTAAATATGAATAGATAATATAAATAATGATATTTTAGGGTTAATTTTTATGTTAAAAAATATTAAAAAAGTTTTTATAAGTTTTATATTGCTACTTTTTAGTGCTTGTGCAGTAGGCAGGGATTATATAAAGCCGAGTATAGAAACTCCAAGTAAGTTTGATGCAGAAAGTAGTAAAGATTTTACTAAAGAAATAGTCGATACTTCTTGGTGGAAATATTTTGAAGATAAGACGCTATCAAAATTAGTAGAAGATGCCGTAAAAGGAAATAAAGATATAGAGCAAGCTTTATCTAGAGTCAATCAATCTAGAGCATTATTAAAAGAAGCTTATGCAAAGTTTTTACCTACTACTAGCGCGGGGTTTGTAGGCCAAGATGTAAAAAATCACGCTACAGGAACTATTAGACAAATGCCTATAAGCGATAACGATCTATTTGCCGCTTCGGCTGATGCTAGTTGGGAAATCGATATTTTTGGGAAATTAAGAAGAAATGTCGAAATGCAAAAAGCAACGCTACATGCTACGACTGCTAGTTTATACGATGCTACTAGAATACTAGTTGCCGATGTAGCAAACGTATATTTTTCCTTAAGAAGTTATCAAGAACAGCTTGCTATCGCTAAGAAAAATATCGAAACTCAGCAAGAAACCTTAGAGATAGTAACTGCAAAATTTTTAGCAGGTCAAGTAAGCGAGTTAGATAAGGTTAGAGCTGAAACTCAGCTTGAAGCTACTAAGTCGATTACACCACCGCTAGAAACTGCTATTCAAGTTAATATGCATCGCTTAGCAGTGCTTTGCGGAAAATATCCTAATGAGTTAGAAAAAGAGCTTTCTTTATGGGAGCCTTTAAAAATATATAATGGTCCAGTTATAATCTCAGATGCTGAAAATCTTTTAAAAACTAGACCAGATATAATGATGGCTGAAAGAAATTTAGCAGCTGCTACGGCTTTAATAGGTGTTAATAAGGCAGATTATTTTCCTCGTTTTTCAATCTCAGGTTCTTTAAGTTTAAAGACCGATGACTTATCTAAGCTTTTTCATAACGGCATGCAAAGCTCTTTTGGTCCTAGCATTACTTGGACGCCACTCGATTTTGGGCAAATTAGAGCGAGAGTAAAAGCTAGTGAGGAAAGAGTAGGCGAGGCATTATCGAAATATGAAAGCACTATCTTGCGTGCGTTTGAAGATGTTGAAAACTCATTAACTGCTTTCTCAGCAGAAAGAAGAAGATATGCGATGCTTAAAAAAACTTTTGAACTTTCAGAGAAGGCTTATCTTTTAGCAAAAGACCAATATAAAGAGGGTGTGTTAGATTTTATATCCGTTTTAACTGCACAAGGCGATATGTTAAATAATGAAAATAATTTATGTAAAAGTAAAGAAAGATTAAATAGTTCTATCGTTTCCATATACAAAGCGTTAGGTGGAGGCTGGGAAGCTTGGCAATTAGTCGAGGATAAAAAATAGAGTATCTTTTTTCTAGAGTATTTTTTTTTGGTATACATTTTGCTTTTATAAGTTAAAGGTCGTTTATAAGAGTAAAAAGCGTATATGAATATAAAATCAGAAAATATATCGAATTTTAAGCAAGTTAAGGCTGACACTTCCTCTTTTTATCTAGATAATTTAAGTAATCTAAATAAAAACAAAGAGAGTGGATGGGAAGTTTTTTCCTCTATGTTAGAAAATTTTTCTAATACTGCTACGTTTAATAAAGAAGATATCAAAAGAAATACTAATATTAACAAAAACGATTTTAGAGAAAAAGATATAGAAAATAGAAGATTAGCTAGAAAAGAAGATAATTTTAAAGATAATTTTAAAGATGATAAAAAAATAGATCGAAAAGAAAGCTTAAAAGAAATTTCTAGAGAAACTAATTTTAGAGAAACTAAAAAGAGTGATAAGAAAATTTCTAATAAAAAATCTTCTAATGAAACTAAGCAAAAAGAAGCTACTAGCGAAGAAAGCAATAAGATAAATAAAGAGCAAGCGGAAAATAAAGAAAGTAATAAAATAAATAGCGAAAAAACTAATAATATAGAACCTAGTAAAATAAGCACTGAAGATGTAAAAGAGCTTGTGCAAAAGATAATAAATATTTTAGAAGCTACAAAGAAATTTACTAACGATGAAATACTTAAAATAAAAGATGCGCTTGAAAGTGGTAGTTTCGATTTGCAAAAATTTAATTTAAAAGATTTTTTATATAATTTAAAAGAAGCGATAGAAGGCAAGAGTTTTACTAATTTAGAGTTAAATAAATTTATTAAAGATGTAAGCAAATTAGTAAACGAGCTACAAAGTAGCGGAAAGATAGATGTAGCATTTTTAGAAAGCGTTTTGCGAGAAAGCACGAAAGAAAAAGAGCAAATAAATAGCGATATTAAAGTTCGTGAAACTTCTAAAGATAAATTAAACATAACTTCGGTATTTGAAGAAGTGCTAAAAGATATTTTAAATTCAAATTTACAAGGCGATAATAATGAAAGACTTCAAAATTTTTCGAGTCTCTATCTAAATAATAATAATTTACCAAATAAAAATACTCAAACAGATTTACTTATAGAAAAGTTTCAAACTATAACTCGTTCGCTAAGTGGTAGTTATGAAAACTCTTCGATGCTTAATGTAGAAAAGAATTTTTTAGATACTCAAAATATGGTAAATGCTTTAAATACCGATGCGAAAAATAGTATCGATTTAACAGCAAAAAAAGACGTGTTCTTAAAAACTTTAGATGGGAATGCTCAAGCTAAAGTTTTAGAGAGAGTAGCAGACGTTCTAAAAACTATTTCTTCGTCGAAAGATGGCTCGTCTATTTCACTCAGGTTAGACCCACCTAGTCTTGGAGAGGTGAAAGTCGATATGACTTATAAAAATGGAAATTTATTTGCAAGAATTATTGCAGACAATAAAGAGGTAGAGAACCTATTAAAAAGCAAAGCCGCAGAGCTTCAGCAAATTTTAAGAAATTCTGGTATAGATGCAAATAAGATAAATGTTTTTATAGCTTCTAAAGATAATTATGAAAATAGAGAAAGTAAAAATATGAGTGAAAGCAATATAAAAAACGATATCTTAAAAATTTTAAGTCAAAGCGATGATGAAAATAGTGATGCTCGAAGCGATGCTTTAGAAGCACTTGAAAATAAAAATGAAAGTTTATCTAGATGGATAGCTTAAAAAAGATTTTTAATAATATTTGCAAAGTAAAAGATGAAAGAAGGGTAAATAAATTTATAATTTAGAAATTTATTAAATTGTTCCTTGTCAATTTCCTATAAAGTGTATATCTTAAAATTAAGTCCTTTTATTTTTTCAATCCAAAATTAACAAATTAAATATGAAGTTTTATAGAAGTTTTACATTTTTAATATGCTGTTTTATTTTTACAAATTCTGTAATGGCAGATGAGTTTGCAAGTTTATTAAGTGCGACTAAACAAAAGGTAGGTTTTTACTTGTATGATATCGAAAATAATAGAGTATTATCTTCTTACAAAGAAACTAGACCGTTAAGACCTGCAAGCCTTTTAAAAATTCTTACTAGCTACGGAGCTTTAAGAACTTTAGGCCCCGAGCATACTTTTACTACTAAGGTGTTCGTTGAAGGACATAGAGGTAGCCACGTAGAGCGTTTAATAGTTAAAGGTGGAGGAGACCCTAGCTTTAGCACTGAAAGCCTTTGGAAGCTAGCTAGAGAGATTAAGAAAGCTAGGATTAGTAAAATTAACACTATCGTGCTAGATGATTCGCTATACTTAAATTTAAATGAAAGGGGCGGAGAGCGTGCTTATCAAGCAAAGGCTACGGCTCTTCCTTTAAATTATAACTCTATCGAGTTTAAAGTTTGTCCTCGTAGTTGTGGAATGCAGGCGGACGTATCTTACGATCCTTTTGAGTATGGGATAAATTTCGACGGCAAAATTATAACAGATAGTAAAAAACATTTTTACCAAGTTGATGAATTAAAAACGTCTCCTAACACTTATACGCTTTCTGGAAATATAAAATGCATGGCGCCTTGTGATACTTTTTATAGGAGCATAGATGATCCGCTTTTATATTTTACTCAAGTTTTCTATGAATTTTTAAGTTATTTAGATATAAGTGCTTCAAAAAAATTTTTAGCGAGTGTAAAAAGCGATAATGGTAAACTATTATTTTCTCAAAGTAGTTTGCCATTAAAAGAAATATTAGTAGGGCTAAACCATTATAGTGTAAACGTAACTGCTAACCATTTAGTTTATGCTATTGGAAAGACTGACATCGGAAAAAGTTTTAATGTAGGGCTAGGCGTGTTAAATAAAGTAGCTAGGGATTTTGGTTGCACTAGTTGCAATATAGTCGATGGCTCAGGGTTAGATCATAAAAATTTACTTAGTGCTAAAGTGCTAGGAAATATATTAAATGCTATAGCAAAATCTCCAAGCATTAGCGCAGAGTTTGAAAGCTCACTTCCTACAATGGGTAGAAGCGGCACTTTAAAGAAAGTTAATTATCTGCCGCAATCGGTAGTCTTAAGGGCAAAAACTGGAACCATAAATGGAGTAAGAGGGCTTGCTGGGTATATCTATTCTAGGAGAGGTAAGAAATATACATTTGTTATAATGCAAGATGGAGCAGATTATGTGAGCGCCGTTAACCTTGAAAGGAAATTAGTTAATTTAATAAATAACAGAATAAATAGAAATTAAATAAAAAGGGTAAACAGAGAGATAGACGTATGAAAAATAATTTAAAAGTATTTATAAATTTTATTTTAATGTTTTTTCTTTTAGCTTCGAATGCTTTTGCTAGAAACCAAGCGTTTCTAGTTCCAAAGGCTATGCAAGGGAGAGTAAATTTTTGGGTAGATGTATTTACTAAATATGGAAGACACCACTACGTGCTTCACCATAGGGCGTATCCTCAAGTAGTTTTTAAGGTGCTAGATTTTAACGTATATGCAAATAGTTTTAGTAAGGCGAGACTTGAAAAGTATAAAGAGCAAGTAAAAAGACAAGAAGTAAATAGAATTCTTAATATGGCAAAAGCGTTTAGTTTAGGAAGAAATCCTACTAATAGCTACGAAAAAGAAATTTGGAATAAGCTTATAAATCTTCCTGGAGGTAAGGCAAATTTTGCGAAACTTTATAAAGAGGATTTAGTAAGAGCGCAAGCAGGTATAAAAGAAGAGTATGGAGAAGCCATAAAACGCTCTGGGCGTTATATAGGGATCATGGAAAAGATTTTTGTTAATGAGTATAAGCTTCCAATAGAACTTACTAGGCTTCCATTCG
Organism: Bdellovibrionota bacterium; assembly: GCA_050952645.1. Taxonomy (GTDB): domain Bacteria; phylum Bdellovibrionota_C; class UBA2361; order UBA2361; family CAKMMH01; genus CAKMMH01. The sequence goes on from JBMNLI010000012.1 coordinate 209,366, forward strand.
TGGAGTCATCCTTTAATTATAAAGCTTATAGCAGCATTGGAGCTGCTGGCATTTGGCAATTTATGCGCCGAACTGGTGCATCTATGGGAATGATTATAAATAATGCTGTCGATGAAAGAAAAGACCCAGTAGTGGCAACTAGAGCGGCTGCAAAGTATTTACGAGCAAATTATAACAAGCTAGGTTCTTGGGGATTAGCGATAACGGCCTACAATCACGGAGCTGCTGGAGTAGCTAGAAAGGTTAAAGAGTATGGGTCTAGCAATATTTCATATATAGTAGAGCATCCTACAAAAAGGTTATTTGGTTTTGCATCGAACAATTTTTATGCTGAATTTTTAGCTGCTCTTGAAGTTTATGAAAATAAGGCAAAGTATTTTCCTAATATAAGACAAGAACCAGCACTCCAATTTCTTCAATATCCTTTAAAATATCCTATAAAAGTTTCTGAGGTTTCAAGAAGATTAAATGTAAGCGTAGATTTAATACAAAAGTATAATTACGCATTAACTAATAAAACTTTAGCAGGTTATTATTTGATTCCTAAGGGCTATAAGATAAAGCTACCTAGTGAGTACGCAAATAGGATAGCGCTTTTAGATGCACCAGATAAATCTGCTAGATATGCTAAAGTGGCTCCAGCTTGGGAAACTGGGAAACGTTATTACACTGTTAAAAAAGGAGATTCACTAGGGTCTATATCTGCTCGTTTTAATGTTAGAGTATCAACTTTAAAAAGTTTAAATAATTTAAAATCTGATAAAATTTTTATAGGTCAAAATTTATGTATTAGTAGCGGACACGCTACATCTTTAGGAGATGGAAGACCTACTAGCCGTGTTAGCTATGTAGTTAAAAAGGGAGATACGTTAAGTGGTATAGCTAAAAAGTTTAAAACTTCTGTTGATAACTTAAAAAGATATAATGGTTTAAAAAATAGTGTAGTTTACGTAGGGCAAAAGCTTACCGTTTCAGTAGGTTCGCTTAGTGGTAGCTCTTCTAGTAGTTCTTCTAGCATATACGTAGTTAAAAAGGGAGATACGTTAAGTGGTATAGCTAAAAAGTTTAAAACCTCTGTAGATAACTTAAAAAGATATAATGGTTTAAAAAATAGTGTAGTTTACGTAGGGCAAAAGCTTAACGTTTCAGTAGGTTCGCTTAGTGGTGGATCTCCTAGTAGCTCTTCTAGTGGAGGAAATGTAGTTAGTGCTTCCTCTAGCGTATACGTAGTTAAGAAAGGAGATACGTTATTAAGTATCGCTTTAAAATATAAAACGAATGTTCGCTATTTAAAAAGTATAAATAATCTTAGAAGCGATGTGTTAAGTATCGGGCAGAAATTAAAAGTCCCTACTAACTTAGCTCAAAATGGAGTTAGTAATACTAATAATAACGCTTTAAGAGCGCCTGCAAATAAGCCTTTAAATAAGCCTGTAAGCTATAAAGTTAAAAAAGGCGATACTCTTTGGGGAATAGCTAAGAGGTATGGGGTATCGGTAGAGAGTATAAAAAAAGCTAATAAAATCGCATCAAGTGGTATAAAGGTAGGGCAAACGCTAATAGTTAAGTAGTTCTAAATAATATTTTTGATTAAGAATTAAACGTATATTAGACTTTTATTGTTTTGGCTATTTTATCGAAATAATTATTTATCGCAATAATTAAAGTTTAATAGGAGATTCTTATCAAAATGCAAAAAGCAATAGCACCAAAATGCAGGCAAGCACCTGCACCATCACTAAAAAAAATATTAGATACCGTAATAGGAGGAGATGCTACAAGTAAGGCGATAGAAAGAGAGCGGGTTAAAACCGTTTTGAAAGTTACGGCATTAGTTAGCGAAGCACTTGAAAAAGAAAAAACGATTTATATAGAAGATTTGTTTAAAGATATTTTAAATTTTTTAACGAATGAAGATTTAGCTTATTTAAAAGAAAGCGATGATTTAATAAAAGATTTAGAAAAAAGTTTCTTAAAATTATTAACAAATGATATAAAAAATAATTTTGCGATGGACGCCTCAAAAATCGCAGGTTTTATGTTTGATAAACTTTCATTTCCTAGAGAGTTTTTTAAAGATGAGTATGTAAAAACCAATATGTTAAGTCTTGCAAGGGAGATAATCAAAAAAAGTTTAAAAGGCGAAGAGGTAGCAACTGGTGCTTTGTATGTAGTAAATTTTTTACAAAAATGCTTGTCGTATAATAAAGAAGATATTTTCCCTAAAAATTTACGATATGAGTATAATAAGTATGGGATTAAGGCTTTAGAAACATCTTTAAAATTAGGTTGCATAGAAGAAGCACAAATAACTATTTCTTTTATGGAAGAATATTTAGCTTTTGATAAGGCTGAACTAGAAGAGCCTTATAAGAATGAACTTTTACATAATGCATTATTAAAAGGTTATAGAGAAGCTTTAAGTTGTGAGGTTTGGAAAGGATGGGTGCCAAAATTTAATAGAAAAGAATACTTTAGAGGTTTTAAATCTTTTGGCAAGGACTATTTAGGTCTTTCAGAAAATCGAATAACAGAAGAATTAAAAGAAATAGAAAAAGAAATTTTTACTAAATAAACTTTTCCTACAAATAGCCTAGACTCTCTAAATCTTTTAACTCTTTTTTATTAAATTTTATATCTTTGTTGTTTTTATTTTTATTTTCGCCTTTATTTTCATTTTCATTTTTATTTGATACTTTATTTTCAAAAGATGATATTTCTTTTTTTAATGTTGCTATAATTTCTTGGTATTTGCTATCATTTATTAAATTGTTTTTTTCATCTATATCATCTTTCAAATTATAAAACTCGTAAGAATTATCTTCCCTATTTAAAATAAGTTTATTTAAACCATTTATAACGGCAATCTTATTAGCATCTTTTACGTGCCTGCTAGAGGTAAACGTTACTTCCGAAAAAAGCATCCTGTTTTTATTTATAGCTTTCGTTAAATTAACGCCCTGTAAAGAAGCATTTGCAGTATCCGATTTTATATTTAACAATTCTAAAATAGTAGGAAGAATATCTATTTGTGAAACGCTAGCGGTAATTTCCTTAGGTTTTAAATCTTTAGCACTTATTATTAAAGGAACTCTTATAATCTCATTATATAGCGTCTTTGTGTGTCCTATCCAGCCTCTTTCTAAAAGCTCCTCGCCGTGGTCTGCAACGAATACGATTATAGTGCTACCTAGTAATTTGCTGTTTTTTAAATAATCGTATAGTCTATTTAGCGCTCTGTCTGTGTAGGTTATCTCTTCATGGTAAAGATTAACTAGTTGTTTTTTATCTTCATCATTAAATTTTAAATCTCTAAGCTTTATAATATGAAGCCCAGAGGTAACTTTTCCTTTATAATTTGGGTCTGTGTAATTTACACTTTTATGATCTTGATAGTTATAATGAGGGTCAAAATAGTGAGCAAACATAAAAAAAGGCTTACTTTTATCTCTATTACTTAATTTTTCAATCACGTTGTTCGTAACAGTATTAGCCACTATAGCTGCGTGAGGATTAGTGGGGTTTACATTTTTTACAAAATCAAAATCCTTTAATATATTAGATTTTTTATTTAATATTGTATGAGATACAATCGCAAAATTTTGGTAATCGTGTTCTCTTAAATAACTAGGAATAGTTTTTATTTCATTAGGCAAGCTACTGGCAAGAATTTTAACTCCATGATCTTTAGGATATAAGCCTGAAAGTATCGAACTTATACTAGGTTTAGTCCAAGAAGATGCTGCATAAGCATTTTGAAAAGTTAAGCCGTTATCTGATAATTTTTTTATAAAATTACTCTCTATTTCTATTTTATCGTTAAAAGTTGGAAGTTGCTTTGCAGCTAACGTATCGACTACTATCAGTAGCACATTAGGTTTCGATTTAGTTTGATAACTACTAACAGCATAGAAGCTAGCACTCCCTAAAAGAACTAAAAAAAACAGCGATAAATATTTTTTCATAAAAAGCCTTTATAACAAAAATGATTTCTTTTAATATTAAGAGAAATGTTATATCATTTTTCTATTAAAATCAAAGGACAAACTTAAAAGGCTTTTTAAAAAAACTAATTAAAAATTCTTTATTAAAGAGTCTTTTCGTTAAAGTTATTCAAACTAAAATAAATTTTTAAATTCAAGGGTTTTATTTTAATGAGTTATTTTTTTGATAACAATAATTATCTTATAGCTAGAAATATTATAGATCTACTCTTAGTGACGTTTATCATTTATAGAGTGCTTCTTCTTTTAAAGGGAACTAGAGCCGCAGCGATGCTTATAGGTTTATTTATAGTAGTTGCTACGTATTTTATCGCAAGCTTTTTAGAATTAAAAACTCTTTCTTGGATATTATATCAATTCTTAAGTTCGATTATTATAATCTTGATAGTAATTTTTCAAGATGAAATAAAAAGAGGCCTAACAAAAGTAGGAATAAAATCTTTTTTTAAATTGCAACGCCAAACGGACGTAGAAACGGATAAAATTATCGATGAGTTGACGCTTGCTACGATTAGGCTTTCTCAAGATAAAACTGGTGCTCTTATCGTAATAAAGGGAGATGTGGGATTAGATGATTTTTTAGAAGATGCGACGATTCTTGATGCTGTAATAAATAGGAAATTAATTCTTGCAGTTTTCGATAAAAATTCTGCTCTTCACGATGGGGCAATGATTATTGAGGGTGGGAGAATTAAAGCCGTAGGGTGCATGCTTCCTCTTAGCTACGACCCGAATATAGACCCAATCTTAGGCACTAGGCATAGAGCGGCACTAGGTATCTCAGAAAGAAGCGATGCGATAATTATCGTAGTATCTGAAGAAACTGGGGGGATTACGATTTGTAGAGATAGAAAACTACATAGGAATTTAGACCCTGTAATGCTTAGAGAGTTTTTGCAAAATTTTTTATCTTTACAAAATAATAATAAAAATAATAATTCAAATAAAAGTGAGGAAATTAAGTGAAAAATTTTGGACTTCTTATAATCTCATTTATTATCGCTATTTGTTTAATGTTTATAGTTAATGATAGGTCTGGGACATCTAGCACAAACTTAGTAGTGCCAGTAGTTACCTCAAATTTACCTACCGATAAAATAGTCGTGTCAACCTCAAAATCTCAAGTGCAAGTAACTATAAAAGGTCCATCTTACTTATTAAATAATATTAGCAGAACTGGTGTTAATCTTAATATAAAATTTCCAGACAATGTTTCTAATGCTTATAGCAGAATGCTCTCTCCTAGCGATTTACACTTGCCAACAGGAGTGGAGGTTTTGAATATAGAACCTCATGAACTAAGCTTCACGATAGATAATTTGGTATCTAAGCGAGTTCCCGTAGTAGTGCCTAGAATAGGCTCGTTAGATAATGCTTATAGACTAGTAGAGTTTAAAGTAGAGCCTGAAGCCGTTGAACTTGTAGGTTCTGAAATAGAGTTAAGGGGGATAAAAAGAGTTCAAACTGAGTCTGTAGATTTAAGAAATATAACTAGTAGCACGGTGCAAGATGTTAAACTTAGACAAGTTGGTTCTTTTGTTAAAGCAAATAGCGAAATGGTTAAAGTTAATATCATAATAAGAGACGTGCAAGATACAAAAGAGATAAAGGGACTTAATATTGAAATTAGAAATGAGGTTAATAAACAGTTTGACGTTAATTATAAAACTGTAGATGTTATGGTTAAGGGAGCTAAAAAAGATATAAAAGTGTTAAATGCAAATAAGGTAAGGCCTTTTATAAAAATAGATGAGGAAGCTAGTAAAAATAAGCAAGCAAATTTAGAGTTTGAGCTTCCAGATGGGATTTCACTATTCAGTAGCAATCCTAAAAATGTTTCGTTAAAGGAAAAATAGAAAACAATTAAGATAAGTTTTTTAAAAAAAACAAAAAAGAAAAAACAAAAAAACAAAGCTATATAATTTTAGTTAAATTTAAAGGAGATATTATGACGGTTGTATTTTCAAAAACGGGAATTAGAGGGGAAGCTGGAAAGTATCCATTAGAGCCTATATCTTTAGTAAGATTAGGAATGATTATAGCAAAGGTATTTAGAGAAAATAATAACTCTCCCTTATCATTCGTAATAGGACGAGATACTAGAGTTTCTAGTTATATGATAACGAACGCTTTAACCTCAGGGCTATTAGCAGGGGGAGCAAATGTAGTGCTAGTAGGCGTTGAGCCTACGCCAGCTATAGTGTATTTCGGAAAGAGTTTTAGAGCGTGTGCTAGCATTGCAGTTACTGCCTCTCACAATCCGTATCAAGACAACGGGTTAAAGCTTTTTTTATCCGATGGGAATAGGATTTCAGACGATATGCAAAAGAAGATAGATGAGCTTTTACAAAGTGATGCTAAATTTGAGGTGGCAAGAGAGTTAGGAAAAATTATAAAAATAGAAGACGCAGATGGAAGGTATATTGAATACTTAAAAAGTTTTTTTCCAAATGATTTTAATTTAAGAGATTTTAAAATTGGGTTAGATGTTGCAAATGGTGCCTGTTATAAAGTAGCTGAAAAATTATTTACAGAACTTGGTGCTAATATAGAGATTAGAGGAAATAAACCTAATGGAAAAAATATAAATGCAGGTTTTGGGAGTGTTTACCCGGAGGTTGTAGCTAAATTAGTAGTCGATAATAGTTTAGATTTAGGAATAGCCGTTGATGGTGATGGCGATAGAGTGGTAATGGTAACTAGCGATGGAAAAATACTAGATGGCGATGCATTATTAGCGATAATCGGTTCTACTTTAAAAGAAATGGGAAAATTAAATAGTAATATAAATACTAACGTAATAGTCGCTAATGTTATGTCTAATTTAGGTCTCGATCTTTTTTTAAAAAACCATGGAGTTGCAGTCAAGCGTTCAAACGTTGGTGAGGTGCCAGTGTTAAATGAGATGAAAAAAAATGATGCTAGTGTTGGAGGTGAACAATCTGGGCATATCATATTTAAAGATGGTGGAAACTCAGGAGATGCGCTACTAGCTTCCCTAAAGATACTAGAAATTATGAAGACGACGAACAAATCTTTAAAAGAATTAAAAAGAGATTACAAAGGTTTCCCTCAATGCCTTAAAAATTTAAGTGTTGCTTCAAAGCCTGAGATAGAAGAAATTAAAGGGTATGCTAAGTTAAAAGAAGATATAGAAAACGAGTTTAAGGAAGATGGCCGAATTTTAATAAGGTATTCTGAAACTGAAAATAAGATAAGAATTATGGTAGAACATAAAGATGAGAGCGTTTGCAAAAAGGCTCTAGAAAAATTAGTAATATTTTTTGAAGAAAAAATTGGTATATAGTAGTTTTTTTTAAGTTTAAATAAAAATGGATAATTTTAAAAACAAAGAATTTTTAATATCTTTAGAAGATGATTTAAAAAAATTTGCTTACGATTTTGCAAAAGTTTTAAAACCCTCAAAAATAGTTTCTTTAGTAGGAGAGCTAGGAGCTGGAAAGACTACTTTTGTTAAGTATTTAGTTAAGGCTTTAAATATCGATGCTTCCGTATCTTCTCCCTCTTATGTATTAGAAAATATTTATGAGGGGAGAGATTTTTTTGTAAGCCACTGGGATTTGTATAGATTAAGCGATTGTCCTATGGAGCTTTTAAATGAAGATTTTAAAAATGCTATAGTTCTTATCGAATGGGGAGATAAATTTAATGAAATTGAAAGCATAGTGGATATTACCATAAGCTTTGAGATTTTAGAAAATGAAAAAAGACGGCTAAGGGTTTTTTAGCCGTCTTTCTATAATCGATATACTATATCAATATACTATATCAATATTCTATATCAATATGTTATCAAAATCTTTATTTTTTTTCTAAGCAAGTAGCTCTGCTAGTTATATCTTGCGAGTTGAAAATGTCTAAATTGCTTAAGATTTTTTCTGCATCTTTGTCCATGTTATTTTTTATAACATTATATTCGGTGTCAACATAACCACGATCGCAACCAAAGCGCTCTTTATTTAAACGGTTTTGCTCGTTGTTTAGATAAGGATTGTTTTTACAGCCTTCATTTGCTTTCGATAATACATCTATAGCTTGCTTATGCAGTTTTTTAAATTCTTCTTTTAGTAATTTCGTATTGTAAGACACATTGTAGTTATTACAAATCGATGATTTACATTCGATAGCATTTTCATCTAGAACTTCTTTTTCAATAGTATTTAAATAATCATCTAATGATTTTTTAAAACGTGTCATAAATACGCTTAAATATGCATTTTCTCTTAGAATTATTTTCTTATAAGTCCTAACTAATGAGCGGTCGTAATCTTCTATTTGTAATTTTAGTGCATTTTTTATTAAACGAAGATTAGTTAAATATTGGCATTCATATTCGTCTAATATTTTATTATTTCCCTGTTTATCTTTAGTAGATGCTGTAATAAAATTATTATTGTTTTTATCTGGCAATTGCCAAGAATAAATAGAATCGTAATCTAATGGTAGAAAAACGATTTTTTCTAGAGGGCTTACACTATTTTCAAAAAAGAGTTCAGGTTGTCCTAAGCCTTCCTTTATTTCTTCTTTTTGACCATCTTTGCTCGTTTTAATAATTAAATTATTAACTCCTTTAGGGTAATAAATAGGAAATTCATTTTTATTATCGTAGCTAAATATAGCTATTTTGCTTTTAAATAAATCTTGCACAAACCCTTCAAACTTAGGAATTACGTTTTCGCATTTTGTAGAGTTTTTATTTGCTACTACTGTTTCGATGTCTTCATTAGTATTTCTTAAACTCCAAGAAACGCTAGAGTTTTCATTAAACACTACTTGAGTAGTTCCCTTATGGACGCCAGGCAAGAATTTAGTCATTTGCCAAGTTGGCGTTTTAGGTGCATCATCATTAGTAGAAACGGTTATCATACTTTTATAACTGCCACTATAAAGGTTTGTCTCATTGCTTCTATTTCCTACATTGATTTCAATTGGCTTTTCAAGCTTATTTTCATAACCAAAATATGCAGTAAGAGTTTTATCTCCATTGTCGGTAATACATTCTAGCCTTGGCGTTAAGTTTTTAACTACCACTTTAGGTGTACGAGTAGGAGTAGGCGTTCTCTTTACTACTCTTTTAGAAGGCTCAGTTGATGTAGTAGGAGCTGGTGTATCGCAACCGTTTTTTACCGATGTCTTAATTTTTATAGGGTTCCTGTATGAAATCGATCTTAAAGGGCAAGAATAAGTATACTGTTTGCCATCTATACATTCATCTGTTTTTTGAAAGTTTTCTCCGGTTTGTGGAATATAGTTCTTTAAAATCATAACGGTTCCATCTTTTTTAATGCAAGAATAGCGATCCGCACATTTAAAAGCATAACAAGTTTGCCCCTCTTTGCATTTGCTTAAATCTGCCCCGTAGCACTCAACACATTTTTTTAATGAAGGATTATATACCTGAGTTTCAGGACATCGAGAGTCTTTCGTATCTGGTGTTTTTAGTTCTTCTTGCTTTGTAGCATCGCTAGGGATATCATTTTTGATATCGTTTTCTTTCGGGCAATTTGCTTTAGTCTTTGTTTCATCTATTATAAAATTACGAACGGTTGGTCCTTCATCTCTACAAGTAAAAGTGTGCTGAATATTGTCTTTGCAATAATCAGTTTTTCTATTATCACGCCCAAGCGGAGAGCCGTTTTTATACTTTTGAACCGTTCCGTCTTTCTTTTCGCAAGTATATGCATCTTTACATTGATTATTTAAACACATTTGTCCTTTTTTACATTTTGATGTATCACTTTCAGTGCATTGCACGCATTGCTGTAAAAATGAAGAATACACTTGAGTCGATAGGCAAGCGTAGCATTTAGAATTTTTGCATACAGGTTTATCTTTCGGGCATCGAATACCGCTATATCCTGCATCATAGCTAGCATTACATTCGGGGTTGCAAGATAAAGTAGCTCCATTACAGCCATATTTACATGGCTCAGCTTTTGTAGCTATTTGATTATTTTTGCAATACGCTATATTGATAAATCTATTGCCAAGAATGCAGCTAGTCGTTTTTTCAGTTCCGTACATATACGCTCCATTTTTAGTTCTAATTGCTCCTCTAGGTGTTAGTGCGCAACCATAAACATCTTTTTTAGGGTCTATTAATTTTTTTCCTTTACAAGTAAGACTAGTTACGTACAAAGTGCCTAAATCTCTATCCGTAATTTCTCTGCAAGTCGATGATTGAGACCCTGTGCATAAATAATATTTATAGTGTTTTGAATTTGTTTCAGTTGCACCAATACTTTTTATATTAGAGCCAACGTTAAAAGAATTATAATTCTGAGATAGGCAAAATAGCGCAGCTGGTGTATTACCTTTAGGCGATAACTCATGTTTTAATAAATACCTATTATCGAGTCCGTGTCTAGAAGAAATGGTTCTCCCGATATTAAATTCTGAGAATATTTTTTCATCACTCGCTCCATAGCTAATATTAGAAAACCCTAAAAATGAAAGTGTAATTAAAACTAAATATATATATTTTTTCATATGAACCCATAAATTTATTAAATTTTTTTTAATTAGTTTATTTGGTTAAAAACGTTTGCTAAAAGCCTTAATATTAAGCATCGGGAGTTTTTTTGTAGAAACTTTAGAAATAAATAAAGAAAAAATAGCTTTGTTGTATGTATAAAGCGGCGTTATATAATTTATTATATAATTTCAATAATATAATTATAGTTTAAAGAAGCTTTTAAATTAGTTCTTTAAATAATTTTCTAAAAAACCTTATTTAAAATATATTTTAACTATGTAAAATAGTCCTTGCTAGCAAAAAAAAAATGGTAGAAATTTTAAGTTCTTCACGTTTAAAGGAGGTTTTAAGCTAATTTAAAAAAAAAGGAAAAGTTTCTTTTAATGAAGATGAAGTTTTTGAAATTTCTTTAGAGCTTTAAACGCTAAAGAACAAAAATTTAAATAAAAACAAGGAAAATAGAATAAATGGTTAAAGAATGCAAAAATAATAAAAAGTACTCTTTTTGTGCTATAGGTAATGCGTTAGTAGATGTTAATGTAAATGTAAGCTTTTTTGATTTAGCAACTCTTAGGCTTAACGCTGATGCAGGTTGTTGTCCTATAGATACCGAAAAAAAAGAACAAATAGAAAAGTTTATTAAGGATAGAAATCCAACGATTTCCTCTGGAGGTTCTATAGCAAATTCGCTTTACACGCTATCGCTGTTTTCTAATGATTGTGCTTTTATAGGAACATTAGGACGAGATGATTTTGGTAGAAGCTTTTTTGATGATTTTAAAAAGAATAATATTAAATTATTAGATAGCATTTTTAAGGATAATGTTTCTACTGGAGTTTGCTTCGTATTCGTGATGCCAAATGCTGAAAGAACTATGGCTGGCTGTTTAGGAGATAGTGCAAATATTACTTTATGCGAAGATGCAAAAGATCTTATTAGAAACTCTAGTAATTTACTTATAGAGATGTATACCGCAACGAATGATGAAGCTTATAAATCGATGATAGAAGCTACTAAAATAGCAAAAGAAAATGGAACGAAAATTATTATGAGTTTTTCAGACAAGTCGGTTTTAGATGCTTATCCTAGTAGAGTAAAAGAGTTTGTAAAGGTAAGTGATATAGTTTTTTGTAATGAAGCGGAAGCTAAGGCTTATTCTAATGAAAAAACGGTTCTTTCGATGATACAGTTTTTTAAAGATAAAAAAGATGATATAGAGTACGTTATAACGCTAGGTAAAAATGGAGCGGTAGCAATAAAAAAAGGAGAAGTTATTCAAACTAAAGCTTTCGTAGTAAATCCTGTCGATTTAACTGGAGCAGGGGATATGTTTTTAGCAGCATATCTAAACGGCACTATGCTTTCGTTAGAAAAAGAACTAGTTTTAAAAAAAGCTTGTTATATGTCTAGCAAAATCATTTGCCAAGTTGGTGCTAGATTTAATGGAGATATAAAAAGAGCATGGAATGAGAGCATTAAATGAGATTATTGAGATTTAAGTAAAAAAAGGCTCTGCAATATAAAATATATAAAATGCAAAGCCTAGTGTGTAAATTAGTTAGAAAAAGTATTTATTCGGGAGTATCAACAAAACTCTGTAAAAGTGAAAATTCTAAGTTAATAAATCTATAGTACTTGTTAAAACATAATTTATTAGAAATACTTCTGAAATAATTCCTAATAAACAAAATAAATTTATAAATATATTTATATTAATTTAATATTTTTATGCAAATTATAAAAATTAAAGATTTTTTCTTAAAAAAATACCTTTATATTTCCGCTTTTAGTTTTAATTTTTAACTTCTTATGGTAAAATAACGCTCATTTGATGATTTTATCGTTTAATTATTAAAAAAATTAAAAAGGAAAAATTTTATGAACGTTTGCCTAAAATCTTTCGAGAATAAAAAAATTCTAATAGTCGATGATGAAGAAAGCATTAGAAAAATTTTACAAAGCATATTTGAAGATGCAGGTTTCAAAGTTTTCTTAGCAAAAGATGGTGATGAAGCTATAAAACAAGTAGAGGATAATAACCCAGATTTAGTATTTTTAGATATATGGATGCCAGGGAAAGATGGGCTTGAAGTTATGGAAATTTTAAAAGAAAAGAGAAAAGATCTTCCTATAATTATGATTAGTGGACACGCTACTATCGCTACCGCCGTTAAGGCAACTCAAGAAGGAGCCTTTGATTTTATAGAAAAACCTTTAGATTTAGACTTGATATTAAACACTGTCGAAAAGGCTTTAAACTCAAAAGGAGATCTCTCTAGAAATGATGCGAAGCTAGAAAATAGAAAAATAAACAATATCGTTTTTCAAAATCAAGCGATGAAAGGTAAAAAAATCCCACAAAGAACTTTAAAAACGAGTGCAGTTTTATACGGTTTAGGTTTACATTCTGGCAAAAAAACTGGAATCATCTTAGAGCCACTTCCAGCAAACTCTGGAATCCATTTTGAAGGTATCACAGAAGAGGCTGTAATTCCAGCGCATATAGATTTTGTATCTTCGACAGGATTTGCTACAACATTAAAATTAGGAGATAAACAAGTAGCTACCATAGAACATATGATGTCGTCTTTAAGTGCTTATAGAATTTCAAACCTTTTAATAAAATGCAATGGTGAAGTTCCCGTAATGGACGGCTCATCGATAGAATTTTGCAAACTTATAGAAAATGTAGGTATCGTAGAGCAAGAGGGAGATTGGTATGAAATAAAAATTGATGAGACGCTTAAAATAGAAGATGGGCAGAAATCGATAACCGTAGAAAAGGCTGATATACCAAGTATAAAATATATTCTTGAATATCCAGAACCGCTAGGAAGACAAGAAGTCGAGTTTGTTATGAATGATGTAGAGGTTTATAAAAAAGAAATAGCAACCGCTAGAACGTTTGGTTTTGTAAAGGATATAAATATGCTCCAAGATAAGGGGCTTGCACAAGGTGGGCAATTTAATAATTTTGTATTATATGGTGGTGAAGGCCCTATAAATTCTGAATTACACTTTAAAGATGAGGCTGCAAGACATAAAGTTTTAGATGCTATGGGTGATTTGTATTTATTAGGACGCCCAATTTGTGGTAAAATCACGGCCGTAATGACTGGGCATTCGGATAATATAAAATTAGTAAAATTATTAAAAGAAAAAATGGAGTGTTAATTTTCTTTCGGGCTTCGTGTGAAGAACTATTAATTTTTAGAATTTAAAATCACCTTAAAACGTCAAAGAATTATTAAAGTTTTTTAAATTAAAAGTTTAAGTATAAAAATCAAAAGGAAGTAGTAGTAATGTTTAGATTATTTTCACCTAATTTAGCTATCGATTTAGGAACGGCTAATACGCTTTTTTACGAAAGTGGAACTGGAGTCGTTTTAAATGAACCATCAATGGTTGCGCTTTCCTATTTTGAAGGCAAACAAGAGATCGTCGCTATTGGTGCAGAGGCTAAACAGATGCTTGGTAGAACTCCCGAAGGGGTAGATGTTATAAGACCTATAAGAACTGGAGTTATAGCAGATTTTGATGTAGCAAGTAGAATGATAAAATATTTCTTAAATTCTGCTAGAAAAAAAAGAGCTTCTCTTATTAGACCATCGCATATCATTGTAGGAGTCCCTAGTGGAATTACAGAGGTTGAAAAACGTGCTATAAAAGATGCTCTCGAAGGAGAAGCAAGAGATATAAAGCTAATAGATGAGGCGATGGCGGCAGCCATTGGGTGTAATCTTCCAGTGACGGAGGCTACTGCATCTATGATAGTCGATATAGGCGGCGGGACTACAGATATTGCAGTTATAAGTCTCTCAGATATAGTCTACTCAACATCTATTAGGCAAGGGGGAGACGCTATGGACGAGGCTATAATAAATTACATCAAAAGAAAACATAGAATTTTTATAGGAGAGTCAACCGCAGAGCTTATAAAAATGACTATCGGTTCTGCGCATAAAACTTACGATAATCAACAAGTAGAGGTAAGAGGAAGAGATTTGTCAACGGGCGTCCCAGGAACAGTTGTAATAAGTGGGATAGAGATAAGAGAGGCGATTTTTGAGGTTATCTCAAACATTATAGAAGCTATCAAGCAAGTTTTAGAAAATACTCTTCCAGAGCTTTCAGGGGATATCTTATCGTCGGGAATTTCATTTGCTGGAGGTGGCGCTTTAATTAGAGGATTAGATAAAAGAATACTAGAAACTTTAGATATAAAGGCAAATATTGCTCCAGACCCACTTTCTATGGTAGTAAGCGGTATAGGTAAATGCTTAGAAGACCCTAAAATGTATAAAGACGTATTTTTATAAGAGTTTTTTAAAAACTATATTTCTTTAAGGTTAAAAGTTTTAAGATTAAAAGTTTAAGAATTAAAAATTTCTTTAAGGATTAAAAAGCGGCACTGGGGAGCCGAGAGTTTTATTTAAATCTGCATCACCATCTAATTTTATTACAGATTTTTTAGAGTTTCTTTTTATAATTTCTCTCATTGCTTGCTCTCTATCTAGTTCTTGCTCCTTTGCTTTACTAGGAGAGTTGGTTTTATCATTTAATGAGTTTAAATTATCTTTTTTAATAATTTCCTTATCGCCTATTTCTTTTTCTGTAGTAATGCTTTTAGTTTTTTTCTCATTTATTTTAATATTTATTCGTTCATTTATTTGTTCATTTATTCTTTCATTAATGATTTGCTCATTTATTTGATTGTCGATTTGCTTATTTATATCTTCAAAAACTTTTACTTTTTCTTTTACATTATTTTTAGAAACTTTTATAAGTTCTTCGATATTAAAATTCATTCTTAAAGTAATACGCCTATTTTTAGGTGATAATGGGTCGTCTTTTATTTTTAAATCTCTATCTGCACGACCTTGAACGCTTATAATTCTACTAGGTGCAATGCCAGCATCTTCTAAAATTCTTCTAGCAGAGTTAGCTCTTTCTGAGGATAATTCCCAGTTAGAATAATTGCTTTTTCCAGAATAAGGACGGGCATCAGTGTGTCCTACAATCTCAAAATTATTAGGAAGTTCTTTTAAAGTAGATGCTATCTCGTAAAGTGCATCTTTAGACTCTTTTCTCATTTTAGAACTACCTAGTGGAAACATTGAAGTTTTTTGAGTATCGATTATATCGATATTTATAGCAGTACCATCGACGGATATTTCTACATCTCCTAAAAAGTCCTTAAGTTGTTGAGTAGCTTTTAATTGATTGCCATTTGAAAAAGCTTCCTTTGCTAATTTCTCATCTATCTTAGTCTCTATTTGAGTTTTTAATTCGCCTAAGGCTTGAAGTTGCTGTAAACTAGAAAGCGTTTTTATATCGATACCACTAGTGCTAGCTTCAAGAGCTACATTTCCGTCTTTATCTCCTTTTCCTTGTCCTTTTCCTTGTCCTTGTCCTTGTCCTAGCCCTTGTTCTTTTCCATCTTCTAGACCTTTATCTAAATCTTCATTTAAATCTTCGTTTAAATCTTCATAGTCTTCGAGATTCATAAAAGTATCATCCTTAGTGCCGTCCTCATTTACCTTATTTTGAGTTTTAGTAAACTTATCTCCCGATTTAGACTTTGGTTGATACCCTTTATCTGGAAGAAGTCCACTTGCACCTAAATCGAGAGGGCTACCGTGTTTAGTTAAACTAAAAATCCCAGGGTCTTTAAAATATTCTGAAATACCTTTTTTAGTAGTTGCATTAGTAGTAGAAACTAGCCACATAACTAGAAAGAAACACATCATAGAGGTAATAAAGTCCGAGTATGCAACTTTCCATGCTCCCCCGTGATGTGCCGCATGTTTGCCCTTTTTCTTTACTATGATTATAGGTTGTTCTTCAGACATTTTATTTTAAAAACCCTTTTAATAATTAAACCTTTTTAGCATCTCTCATTAGCTCTTCTAGTTCTGCACTAGTAGGTCTAAATGTAGATGGAATAGTTTTTCTTGAAAACTCTAAAGCTACAACTGGAGGGGCACCACCTGCAAACGATACGAGCCCTGCTTGCACACATTTTAAAATAGTCGTGTTATCATAAAGGATGCTCTCGAGTTTAGTTGCTATTGGTCCTACGATACCATAACTTAAAAATATACCTAACATGGTTCCTACTAGAGCGGCTGCAACGTGATGTCCGATAACCTCAGGAGACTCAGTTAAAAATTGCATAGTAATAATAATACCTAGCACCGCTGCAACGATACCAATTCCAGGGAATGCATCGGCAAGTTTATTTATTGCACTAGGATATTGACTTTCTTCTTCATGGTGAGTTTCTATTTCAGTATCTAGTAATCTTTCTAAGTCGAATGCGTTTACTACGCCATCTACAAATAACCTTAAAGCGCCTATTAAAGTTTCCATAACGTGATGGTTTTCTAGCACTGCTGGATATTTTGCAAACCTTGGACTAGTTTCAGGCGAAGCTATATCTTCTTCTATTCCAAGCACTCCATCTTTTCTAATAGTATCAAATAAACTTGAAAGTAGTCCTAGTAAATCCATGTAAGTTTTTTTGTTGATTCCACTTCCTTTTATTGTAGTTAAAACTTTTGGAATAAGTTTTTTGCAAACGTGTCCTGGGTTTGCAATAATAACACTACAAATACCTATTCCAACGATAACGATATACTCATAAGGTTGTAGCAATATTTCGATAGGTCCCCCAGGACCAGTTAAGCCTAAGAGAAGACATATAATAACACCGATAGTTCCTAATATAACACTCATTTAAGCCTCTTTATAATTTTTACTAAAAAAAATATCAAGTAAAAGTATCGGTAAGTTTAGAAAAGTTCTTAAATAGAGATTTTTAATGTAATAAATCTTAAAATGCTGTTTTAAACTTTTAGTTTACTTAAAATAATGGTAATTTTATTATTAGCTGTTTTAGCAGTTTTTCGGTTTAAAAGAAAAATTAAAAGAAAAATTAAAAGAAAAAAATAAAAAAAACAAAAAAAAATAAAATAAGTAAGGCGAATTTTATGGATAAAATTTACATTATAGACTCTTCTGGTTATATATTTAGGGCATTTTACGCTATAACTAATCTTACTACAAAATCGGGATTTCCGACTAACGCATTGTACGGCTTTTTAAAAATGTATATAAAACTATTAAAGGAAGCAGACCCAAAGTATATAGTTTCAGTGTTTGATACGGGAGAGAAGAATTTTAGACACGCCTTATATCCCGAATATAAAGCGAATAGGGCTAAATGCCCCGATGAACTTTCGGTTCAAATGCCTTTTTTTAGAGATTTTGTTAATGCACTAGGTATAAAAGTATTAGAAAAAGTAGGCTTTGAGGCAGATGATATAATAGCAACCGTTTCAGATAAGGCTAGTAGCCTTAATATGAGCGTTGAAATAGTATCTGCCGATAAAGACTTGATGCAGCTAGTAGGTGGCAATGTATCTATCTTTGATACTATGAAAGATAAACATTACGATAAAGAAGAGGTAAAGGCTAAGTTTGGAATATACCCTGAAAAAATAAGAGATTATTTAGCACTAGTAGGAGATAGCTCTGATAATGTCCCTGGAATTAAAGGGCTAGGCCCTAAGACTGCTACTTTGCTTTTAGAAAATTATGAAAATATAGATAAAGTTTACTCATCACTTTCTACGATAGAAAACGATAAAAGTATAAGAGGCGCTAAAAGTCTAGTAAAGAATTTACTAGATAATAAAGAAACTTTGCTTCTTAGCAAAAAGTTAGTATCCCTAGAGCGAAACGTTCCATTAAATTTTGATAACAAAGATTTTGAAAATTTTAATATAGAAGATTTTAAAAGCTTTTTTAAAAAAAGATAAACTAGACGATGATGCGCTTTCTTTGTTAATAGAAAAGTTTGAGTTTCAAAGTCTATTTAAATCTTTTCTAGAAGATAAGCTATCTAGTAGCAATGTAAATATAAATACTAAAAAAGAAATTTCTAATGATTGCACTAATGATTGCTCTAATAATTACGAAGTAAAAACTATTTTTAAAGATGATATAAAAGATTTTATTTCACTTTTACAAAAGCAAAAATTTTTTGCTTTCGATGTCGAGACTACTTCGCTAGATATATTTAAAGCAAAGATAGTGGGAGTATCTTTCTGTTTTGATAATGATAAAGCATACTACGTGCCGCTACTTCATGAAGTTATTTTTTCTGAGAATAAACAAATCTCTGTAGAGGAGTTTATAAAACTTATAAAAGATATTTTAGAAAATGATAATATTAAAAAAACTGGGCATAATTTAAAATTTGATATAGAGATTTTCAAAAATCATGGTGTAGACGTTTTAGGAATAGTTTTTGACTCTATGATAGCCTCTTACCTTTTAAACCCAGATGATGTTTCATTTTCACTATCACGAGTAGTAAAAAAATATCTTGGCCACGATTGTATAGAATATAAAGATGTCGTAGGAAAAAAGAAAAATTTTTCAGAGGTTGATATCGAAACTGCTTCAAAGTATTCAGCAGAAGATGCGTATTTTTCTTTTATATTGTATTTAAAATTAAACGATGAGCTAACGAAAAAAGATCTTTTAAAAGTATTTTACGAAATAGACTTGCCACTTTTAAATGTTCTTGCCACAATGGAGTTAAATGGAGTTTATATCGATACTCAGCAATTAAGAAAAAGTTCTATGTTTTTTGCAAAAGAGTTAGAAATTTTAGAACAAGAAATTTATGAGCTTGCAGGTAGCACTTTTAATATAAATTCTCCTAAACAATTAAGTTATATCTTATTTGAAAAATTAAATATTAGCACAGCTGGGCTTAAAAAAACTCAATTCGGTTTTTCAACCGATGTAAACACTCTTGAAAAATTAAAAAACATTCACCCAATAGCTGAAAAGCTATTAAAGTATAGAGGGATTTTTAAGTTAAAGAGTACTTATTTAGATGCACTTCCAGAGTTTGTATCCTCTAAAACTAATAGGTTGCATACTAGGTATAATCAAGCAGGCACTGGCACTGGGAGGCTTTCAAGTTCAGACCCTAATTTGCAAAATATTCCTATTAAAACTTTAGAGGGAAGAAAAATAAGGAGTGCTTTTTTAGCTCCAAGCGAAAAGGTGATAATATCCGCCGACTATTCGCAAGTTGAGCTTAGAGTGCTAGCCCATATGAGCAAAGATAAGACGTTAATAGAGGCTTTTAATAAAGGAGAGGATATTCATACTAAAACTGCAAAATTTATATTTGAGCTAAAGGCTACGGATACGCCGACGCAAGAGCAAAGAAGATTTGCTAAAGTTATAAACTTTGGTTTAATTTATGGTATGAGTGCTTACGGGCTATCTAACGAGCTTTCTATTAGCGTTCAAACTGCTAAAAAATATATAGACGGTTTCTTTAATAAGTATTTTGGAGTTAAAGAATATTTTGATAAGCTTTTAAAAGATGTAGAGAGCTTAGGCTACGTATCTACGATGTTTGGAAGAAAAAGGTTTGTTTCTTCTCTTTTTAGTGATAATAAAAACAAAGGATATTTAAATAGAATGGCTATTAATGCGCCTATTCAAGGCACTGCGGCGGATATAATAAAATTGGCTATGATTAGTATTCATAATGAAATAATAGATAGAAATCTAAAATTAAAAATGATATTGCAAATACACGATGAACTCGTATTTGAATGCGATGAAAGTTTTAAAGATGAGGCGATAAGTTTTATAAAAACACAAATGGAAAGTATAACTTTGCTAGACGTTCCATTAAAAGTAGATGTAGGGAGTGGGGCGTCTTGGGAAGATGCTCATTAAGAATAAAAATTCGCTATACGTTAAAGCTAAGAGCTACATAGTTTTTTAGATAAGCGCTGCTTAAAATCGTCTAAACGCCTTGTTAAAAATATAAAGTAATTTATAATATTTTTTTTAGTATATTTTGGTTCTTAACGTTTTAAGCGTTAAAGAACTAATATTTGGTTCTTTGACGTTTTAGGTGGGTTAGAAAAATTGTTTTTTTTAGGTTAGCTTAAAAGAAAATTGACTTTTTTATAAAACTAGTTATAGTTTCAAAAAAAAATTACAGCTATATTTAAAGTTAATTTATTTTATGCAAATTTCTTTAAAGTCAATTTTCTTTTGGGCGTGTGGGCTGAGTGATACTAATTTTAAGGTCTTTAACCCACTTAAAACGTGAAGAGCCTAATATTTTAAGCTTATATTATGGAGTTGATTTACAATGTTTAATTCGATAGACCAAATAGCTTCTTTTGCAAAAGATAAAGGCTTTATATATCCATCATCTGAAATATATGGGAAATTTGCTGGAGTTTACGATTATGGATATTATGGTTCGCTATTAAAAAATAATATTCAAAATGCTTGGATAAAAGAAATGGTGCAAAAAAGAAGAGATATCGTACTTATAGACTCTGCTATTTTTATGCATCCTACAACTTGGAAAGCTTCGGGGCATATCGACTCTTTTGAAGACCCACAGATAGATTGTAAACATTGTAAAGCTAGACATCGTGCAGATATTTTGCTTGAAGCTTATGGAATAAATGCTGATAAACTTCCAATTGAGGAAATAAATCAAATAATAGAAGATTTAAAGAAAAAGGGGACGGTCGTAAAATGTCCGATATGTGGGAGTGTCGACCTTACTCAAGCAAAAGAGTTTAGTTTAATGGTAAAAAGTAATTTAGGGGCACCAACTGATAAATTAAGTGAAGAAAATGTAGTTTATCTAAGGGCTGAAACTTGCCAGGGTATATATTTAAATTTTAAAAACGTTTTAAATTCGACTAGGATAGCTCCTCCATTTGGTATAGCGCAAGTAGGTAAGGCGTTTAGAAATGAGATTATTGCTAGGCAATTTGTTTTTAGAACTAGAGAGTTCGAGCAAATGGAGATGCAGTATTTTTGTCATAAAGATTTAGTAAAGGAAACGTACGAAGAGTTTAAAGATTTAAGGATGAAATGGTTTAAAGAATATGGGCTTCCTGCAAGTTCGCTTAGGTTTTCTAAGCATTTAAAATTAGCTCACTATGCTAGCGAGGCTTATGATATCGAGTATAAATTTAATTCACTAGGTGATTTTAGAGAAATTGAAGGGCTTCATGCTAGAGGAGATTGGGATTTATCTCAGCATGCTAAATTTTCGGGGGCTAAATTAGATTACTTAGATCCTAAAACTAATGAGAGATATATTCCTCACGTAGTAGAGACGTCTTGTGGGCTAAACAGAACGCTTCTTGCTTTTATCGATAATGCTTACACGGTTGAAGCGTTAGAAGATGGAAGTAAAAGAAATGTTTTAAAGCTAGACTATAGGCTTTCCCCTATAAAGGTTGCAGTGTTTCCACTATTAAAAAATAAACCTGAGTTAGTAAATAAAGCTAGTGAGGTTTATGATATTGTAAGTAAAGATTTTATGGCAGAGTTTGATGATAATGGGAATATTGGAAAGCGTTATCGTAGGCAAGATGAGATAGGAACTCCTTTTTGTATTACGGTAGATTTTGATACTTTAGAAAGCAAAGAGTTTAAGAACACCGTAACTTTGCGAAATAGAGATACTATGAAACAAGATAGAGTAAGCATCGAAAATATAAACGAGTTTTTAAAGGATAATTTGTAAATTTTAAGTTTTAGTAAATTGGAGTTTTTTATAATATGAATGAGTGTTTAGAGATTCATGGTCCTTGCGTATTAAATGGAACGGTTAGAGTAAGTGGTGCTAAAAATGCAGCACTTCCTATGCTTTTAGCTTCATTTTTAACTGAAGAAGAGTGCATTTTTTCAAACGTCCCAGCTATTTCAGATATTTTAATTTTATCTAGTTTACAAAAAAGCTTTGGTGGAGAGTCGTCTTATAGTGAAAAAGATGGGATTTTTAAAGTCTGTATGAAAAATTTAAATTCAGTTTCTGCAAGTTATAGTCTTGTAAAAGCGCTAAGGGCATCTTTTTGGCTTTTAGGACCACTTTTAGCAAGAAAAAGAGAAGCTAGGATTGCACTTCCAGGGGGAGATAAGATAGGCACTAGGGCGGTAGATATGCACTTAGATGCGTTTAGAAAAATGGGAGCAACAGTTAATTTAGAGCATGGAGTAGTCCATGCTACTTGCATAGATGGTTTGAAGCCAGAAGAGATCTCTTTTTATTTTCCATCCGTTGGGGCTACTCATCAAGTGCTTATGGCAGGGGCTTTAACTGAAGGTGAGACTATAATAAATAATCCTGCTCAAGAGCCTGAGGTTGTAGCGCTAGCAGATATGCTTACACATATGGGGGCGGAAATTGAGGGAGCAGGGACTGAAAGGATAGTGATTCACGGCAAGAGCAAGCTTAGCGGAACGCATGAAGAAATTATTGGAGATAGAATAGAGGCAGGAACTTATATTATAGCAGGCGCATTAGCTGGGGAGAAAGTTAGGGTTGAAGGATTTAAGACGAAGCATTTAGGTAATTTTTTAGATATACTAGAAGATATAGGAGTAAACTTTATAAAAGATAGCGATTTTGTGGAGGTATATAAAAGCGATAATTTAAAGCCTGCAAATATAGCTACTGCCCCTTTTCCAGGGCTTGCAACCGATCTGCACCCAGCGTTAGCGGTGCTACTTTTTACGATAAATGGAACGAGTTCGCTAAAAGAGACGGTTTACGATTCTAGGTTTGCCTATGTTTCTGAGATAGTAAGAATGGGAGGAAATGCTAGAACTACTAATAATAGCCATTGCTTAGATGGTGCTGATAAAAATAATTTAAAAAACGTGCTTTCGTATGATAATTCCGTTAGTATTACTGGGCCTTGTCATCTAATGGGAACTTCCGTTGAGGCTCACGATGTGCGATGTGGTGCAGCGCTAGTGCTTGCAGGGCTTATAGCCAAAGGGGCGACTAGAATTTATGAACCTGAACATATAAAAAGAGCCTATGTAAATATAGATAAAAAATTAAATGATATAGGCGGTAGCGTATATTTTTTAGATAGTAGCTATGAGGACTTTAACTGTATAGGGTGTTAGAGATTAGGGATATAGAAGTTTTTTTTTTGATCTTCACGTTTTAGGTGGGTTAGAAAAATTGTTTTGTGGGTTAGCTTAAAAGAAAATTTACTTTTATATAAAACTAGCTATAGTTTCAAAAAAAAATTACAGCTATATTTAAAGTCAATTTATTTTACACAAATTTTTTAAAAGTCAATTTTCTTTCGGGCTTCGTCGAGAGTGATACTAATCTTTTAGAGTTTAAAACCATCTTAAAACGTGAAGAATTAAAAAAATTTTTTCACGGTTTAGGTGGAGTGGAAAAATTGTTTTTTTGTTATGTTTTCTTTTATTTTCCGTTATCTAGTTTTCAAATAATAGTATTATAAATTATTTTGACTACATTTTTTGTCTTTAGTAGAATGTCATAGTTGTTTGTTTTAAAAAAAATTCTTCTTTAAAATAAGTATAAATTTTAAGTATTTGTAAGATTTTATAAGATTGTAATAAGGAATTCTTTAGTATTTAAATTCTTTATTATAGATATTCTTTAATATCGATAACGAGTCTCTTGTTAAAGGCTAATAATTAAGGCTAGAAAATTATGGTTGCTAATAGAAATGATGATAGAAATAATAGAAATAATAGAAATGATGATAGAAAAAGTAGAAGACAAAGCGGTTCTAGGCGTAGAGGAGCAAAGGGAGGTAGTGAAAATGATAGGAAAAGAACTCCTCGTGACAATACTTCTTTAGAAAGTTTTAGTGAAAATCTAAGAGAGATGTTAAGAAATTTAACCGAGAAAGAAATAGCTAACTTAGAAAGGGCAATAGTACTAGCAAAGGCTATGCAAGGTGGCAATAACTTTGCAAAGCCTCAAGAAACTATAAGTGTTCTTTCTCAAAATAATTTGGTAAAGAAAAGAAAAGAAAGTGCAGATATAGAAACTAAACTAATTAATTTGCTAGTTGGCACTATGCAAAATTTAACTAAAGATGATATCGTCGAAAATTTTATAAAATCGCTACACTTATGTTCTAAAAAACCTGAAAACTGGGATGTAGAATGTCGTAATGTAAGTTTTAAGCTAAGAGAAATGTATCTAGGCATTATAAGTGTTATAGCTAGTGAAGATAAAACTCCGCTCTATGCTTATGCAGAACATAGAGATAATTATGCTACCGCTCAATTTGAAGATTTTGAGCGTGAAGATCTTAGTCAAATAAATGAAGCTGGTAATTTAGTTAGGCAAAAAATAATATGCAATCTTTTATATACTCAAAAGAGTTTTAACGATTTTGAAATAGTGAAGAATTACCAATTATTTCTTAAGCGGATAACCGAAAAAATAGTATCGGTTGTAAATAAACATATTGAAGGACGAATAGATCAGGAAAATTTACATAATATTATTAAAGCAGTTTATATTTTTGCTCGTGGTTTATGTATTCCTCCTTATCTAAGATCTACTGTCGAGAAATTTCAATATAAAGGTGAAGTGTCAAAATTAATTGCTGCTAGAGAATTAGCAAATTTTCCTGATACGCTAACATTTAATGTTCTTTATGAGTTGTTAAAGCCAGATTTAAAAGAAAATTTAAATCAATTTAAAGAGAATTGTAATAAATTTTTTAGAGAAAATTATAAAATTTATACACTGCCACGTGAACCTGAGAATGCTGACACTATTATATCTGGAATGATAGTTTTCTTTAAAAACTTAAGAGACGAAATGGAGAATTTTATTGCTTATTTAGAAAATATTGCTAGCTATCCTTATATATTAAATGAACTTGAACACATTGATTCTAAATTATCAAAAGAGCGTTGTTTAAAAACAACAAAGAAAAATAGAGATAAAAGACTTGATATAAAAGGGGAGATAATGCTAACCGTTACTGATAGAGATGGCAAAGTCTTTGGCTTGTATTATGATGGAAGAAGACAAAGAAAAGGTATTTGGGTTAAAAATCCTAATAACACTTTTTTATTAGATACGATAGATGCTAAATCACTTTCTTATAAAGCAATATTAAAAGAGAATGCAAGTGGTATTTTTATAGATGAGACTGATAATATTTGGACTTCAGAAATAGAGCAATATGTTATTAAGAGTGGTGATACAAAAGATAATCTTGTAAATATAACTAGATGTCTTTTAGAGAAAGGAAGAAATTTTTTGTCTCTAATAGAAAATAAATATGATGTGGTATTTAAAGACATACAAGATCTTTCAATAGTTATGCTTGCTCTCGACTTAAGCAAAGAGGTGTGGGGGATAAGGTCGGATAAAGCATATTGGTTACGTGCAGAAGCCTGTTTTACCCATCCTGATAACTTTCAAGATGAGGAAGAGCGATCGTGTGTTCTAGAGAAATTTAAAGATTTTTATGATTGCCCAGAAAATAAGAGTTTAACATTTGAAGATAGTATAAATGAGTTGCTACCAGATAGAAAATTTTATAAAGATAATTCTGATAAAGATATTGTAGTAGATAAAAGTAAAGCTGAATCTAATAATAGCGAAGAGATGTCTAGCTATATGGAAAAGATAGAAAATTATTTTAAAAAAGGTGGTGGGGCTTTAAAAAAGAATATTTCAGTAGGTGATTTAAAAGAATTTCTTAAGCCATTAGGTGTTGATTATGATCCAGGTAGTGGAAAGGGATCGCATTCGGCGTTAGTACGTGGAAATTATAAATACCATTTAAGTCAAGTAATGCGAAAGGAAGGAGTTTATTTTAATAAATTAGCTGAGATTATTAAATCGCTTGGGCTTTCTTATAAAGAAGTCTATGAAAAATGTTGCGTTGAAAAAGAAGATAAGAGTTAAGTTAAGGTATAATCCGAGCAATATATCCTTTTTATGGTTCTTCACGTTTTAGGTGGGTTAGAAAAATTTTTCTTTTAGGGCCTCGTAGAGAGTGATACTAATTTTTTAGGATTTAAAACTACCTTTAAGCGTGAAGAACTAAAAAATATAATATCAAAAAAGTAATCTTGAAAAACGTAGTTAGATGTTAGACAATAATAACTCGTTATTAATTTTTTAACTTTTATATTATATTTAATAATATATTTGTTTTATATGTTCATTTTAGTTTTGCATGTTTAATACTATTTGTGATTTTCTAATATATTTGATTTTTAGATTCTTAATGCTACTTTTTTACATCTTGCCTAGAAAGTGGGTAGTAAAATTTCTTACATTTTTTGGGAAAACAGTATTAAAGTATCATAAGCTTTACAGAAAAGTAACGTTAATAAATTTAGGATTTGCATATCCAGATAAGAGCATAGAGTGGAGACTAGAGTTTATAGATGAAATAGCTAGCGAACTTGCAAGAGCCTTTTACGATATTATTAGAATTCCTTTTTTATCTAAAGAGTGGATTAAAAAACACGTAGAATTTGAAGATAAAGAAAAGTTAAATAAAAAATATTCTAAAAAAACACCTATCATATTCGTTACGGGACATTTAGGAAGTTTTGAACTTCTTATATATTCTTGCTCTTTGTTAAAGGGAAATCATATAAGCATTGTCGTAAAAAGTTTGAAAAATAAATTTATAGATAAATACTGGAATAGCATTCGTTCTAAATATGGAAGCAGAATAATAAAAAAAGATGGAGCATATAAGGCTTCGCTAAAAGCTATAAAGAATAATCACGATATTGGGTTTCCATTCGATCAAAATATGAAAAGATACGATTCGGTATTTGTAGATTTTTTTGGGAAAAAGGCGGCTACTTCTAAGACGTTAGCAGTTTTAGCTTTAAGACATCGTGTTCCCGTCGTTTTTGCATATATAAAACATATAGGTAATGATAAATATACCATAAGAACTAGAGAATGTTTTTATAAGGATATTTGTGATGATAAATCATTAAACCATGAAGAAAAAATTGAGGTTTTTACCACGCGTGCTATGGGTGTCTTAGAAGAACTTATAAGAGAATGTCCTGCTGGTTGGTTCTGGATGCATAGAAGATGGAAAACTAGACCAGAAGGTGAAGAACAGTTTTATTAAAATAATTAAAATTAATTTTTTTAATTAACATACATAAAAAATAAAGACTAAATAATAAAGACTAAAAAATAAATTTATGAAGATAGAGGGCTTTTAAGAATTCACAGCACTAACAATTTTAAAAGTAGGTTCGCTAGTATATTTTATCCTTTTAGCAAGCCTGTTTCTAACGTAAGCTTCTCTTAGTTTCTCTACCCCCTCTTTAGCACGAGTTTTGTTTATATCTAAAATTTGCGCCTTAGGGATTTCTCTGTTTTCTATTTTCTTAAATGATTTTTCATTTAAAGTAATTATAATCTCTTGCTCTTTAAGCGATAGCTTAGAAAATGTATAACCGTCATCTAGAATTTTATTTAAGAAAATTTCAGAATAAATATAATCTGAAGACTCATAGATGACATTTTTAGCCATATTTGCTAAACTTATCCTGATGTTTGAAGCTTGCTCTAAATATTCATTAGCTATAAGCATTCCCATTATAGGTCTTCCATCACCTATAAGCTTCGATATGTGTAATAATAATACTCTGTTAAAACTAATTTTTTTGTTGCTTTTATTTTCCATACCCAATCTATATGCAAGAATCGTGCCAACTTTGTAATATTTTATAACATATTGATTTTACATTGTTTTTTGTATAAAATTAAAATGTATCATTGGCAGTTGTTGCGTTTCTGCAACAGCACGGTGAGGATTTTTTCCACGAAGCAATTTTTTTATTTAAATATTTATAGTGTTTTTTAAAGGTTTTAATGTTGTTAAAAATATTAGCTAAAATATTTGTAATATTGTTGATATTGATTTTCGGTGGTATACTTCTAGAGTTTAATTTTTCTTCTTTTTAATGTTTTTTACTTATGATACCTACAGATTTTAAATTAAAATATGATAAAAATTGTATAGATGATGCTATATCAAATGTTGCAGATAAAATGAATAAGTTTTTTAATAAAAAAGATTTTAAAAATGATGATATCGTAGCGCTAACGATTTTAAAAGGAGCTATGTTTTTTTCAATAGATCTAATGAAAAAATTAGCTTTTAATTTTAGTGTCGATTTCTTAAAAGCTTCTTCATATCACAGCAATAAACAGTCAACGGAAATATTAATAGACGCAAAGAATGTTTTTGTAAAGGATAAGACGGTAATTTTGTTAGATGATATATGTGATACTGGTATAACGCTTTATGAGTTATCAAACATTTTAAAAAACTATGGTGCAAAAGAAGTATACTCTGCCGTGCTTTTAAAGCGCTTAGGTACTACTTCTAAATATAAACCAAACTGGGTTGGTTTCGTTGATAAGAGTAAAGATTGGTTCGTTGGCTATGGAATGGATGATGCACAAAAATGGCGTCAACTTCCTGAAATTTATGTAAAGAAGCAATAATGCATTTGCGTCTTTCATGTTTTTTTAAGAGGATAATAAAAAATTATTTTAAAATATCAAAATGGCTATGCAAGAAAAGGAAATCAAATATTCACTAGATATACAGAACGTAACGAAAGCCTTTAGTAAAAAAACTTTACAAAAAGGTGGATATACTACTTTAAAATCCTTGATTCTTAATCCGCTAAAACATGAAAAAGCTAGAAACAATGATTTTATATATGCTATAAAAGATCTAACTTTGCAAATTCCTAAAGGTAAATCTGTAGGACTTATAGGACGAAATGGTGCTGGAAAATCTACTCTTTTAAAACTAATTTCAGGAATTTATCAACCTACCTCTGGAAAAATAAAAGTAAATGGCAAAATTGCAGCTCTAATAGAGTTAGGAGCAGGTTTTCACCCAGATTTTACGGGAAGAGAAAATATATATCTAGGTGGCGCTATGCATGGTATGACTACTAAAGAGATAGATGAAGTTTACGATGATATAGTAAAGTTTTCAGAGCTAGAAGATTACATGGACGCCCCGATAAGAACGTATTCTAGCGGAATGTTTATGAGATTAGGATTTAGTTTAGCGATACATACTAGCCCAGATGTTTTAATAGTCGATGAAGTGCTTGCCGTAGGAGATGCGTCTTTTAATGCTAAGTGTAAAGATAGGTTATTTGAAATTAAGAAAAAAGGAACCACGCTTCTTTTAGTAAGCCATGACTTATCTTCTATAAAAGATTGGTGTGAAGAAGCGCTTTGGATAGAAAAAGGTGTCGTTAAAGCTAGAGGGATTCCGGAAAAGGTAATAAATAAATATTTAAGCTATGTTAGCGCTAGAGATAATGCGAAATTAAGAGAAGCAAATAAAAGAGAATTAAACAAAAAAGAAGCTAGCGATAAAAGGAGAGATAAAAAGAGCGATAAAAAGGATGTCTTAGATGATTTGTTAGCTAACAAAAAAGTAGCAATGAATTTATTAGATGGCAATTTAGCTAGCACATTAACTAGCACATTAGACGCCACATTAGATGGCAAAACTTTATTAGAAGATAAAGAAGAAAATAAAATAGAGATATCAGATATTAAATGTCTAAATAAAAATAAAAAAGAATGTTATGCTTATGCCGTAAACGATAGCTTAACTATAAAGTTTGATTATAAAATCAATAGTAAGATTAAAGATGTTATTTTTGAAATTAAAATTATAAGAAGAGATGGTCTTATAATTAGCGAAAGCAGTTCTAAACTTTATCAAAATCGAGTGAACGTAAACGAGAATTTAAAAAAAAATATAAAATCAAATAATGGCGCAAATAATAGCTCAAATAATGGCACTGTTTGCTATGAAATTAAAGATTTAGCTTTAACGCCTGCAAGGTATGTAGCACAAATTTTCACTAGGAATAATAATGATGAAAATCATAAGTTAAAAAATAATACTATAAATTTTCTTGTGCGTCCTAATGGCGTAAATTCAGGAGTTATTCTCCTAAAAGATGAATGGAAATTTTGTTAAAATTAGTTATTGGAGTTTTTAGTTCATGGGACTAGTTAGAAACTTACAAGAGTTAAAAAAATATAAAACTTTAGTCAATGCTCTTACGCTAAGATATTTAGCGAGTAGGTATAGAGGGTCGCTGCTTGGTTTCTTTTGGACTTTTTTAAATCCTCTATGCTTAATGTTAGTTTACACGGTAGTTTTTAAATTTTATATGAGGTTTGATGATATAGATAATTACACTATATTTTTATTCGTAGGGCTTTTGCCTTGGATGTGGGCCTCGAGTGCACTTACAGAGGCATCAGTGTCGATATCATCTAGTGCACATTTTATTACTAAGTCTATGTTTCCTCCACATATTTTACCTACCGTTGCAACGCTTACTACATTTATAAATTTTTTATTATCGCTTCCACTCTTATTTATTTTTATGTTTTTTTTCAAAGTCCCATTTTATTCTACAATCTTGTATTTACCTCTAGTTATAATTTTACAATTTATATTGTTATACTCTCTTGGTCTTATACTCTCCGTTATGAATGTTTATTTAAGAGATACTCAACACTTGCTAGGAAATATTTTAACATTTTTGTTTTTTCTCTCTCCTATATTGTACCCTGTGGAGAAAGTTCCAGCAAAATTTAAGTGGACACTTAACTTAAACCCATTTGCATCATTTACCTCGGCATACCATAGGTTAATATTAGACGGTAAAATTCCTGAAGCTAGTTTAATATATATGATGCTAGGGTATACTATTTTTTCACTTATAATTGCGATAATGGTTTACGATAGACATAAGGAAAATATTGTGGATTTGTTATAATAAAATAAGAGGGGGTTAAGTTTTCGTGTTAGCTTGCGTTGTGTTGATAATAAAGAAATAAAGCGTAAAGAGTATAAAAAAAATATGTTTAAAATTTTTTATTAAAAGGCTTAAATAATGAAAGAAAAAGTTTGCCAATTAGTTCATACTTTAAGTTATGGAGATGCGATATCTGGAGAGGTTATCGCTATGCATAGACTTTTAGAAGAAAACGGTTTTGAAAGTAATATATATTCGATTAACACTCATCCTAAATACAAAGGATTAACTAAAAATTATAAAGAACTTCCCTTAGATACAACGGCAAAAGTCATTTTACACTATTCTTTAGGTTCCGATTTAAATAGGGTGTATGAGAACTTAAATAGTGCAAAAAGAGCATTAGTATACCACAATATTACGCCATACCATTTTTTTGAAGGAGTAAATCCTAGGATAGTTAATGATATAAAAAGTGGTATATTAGAGTTTCCAAAGCTTTGTAAAATAACAGACTTAATTATAGCCGACTCTTCTTTTAATGCGTTAGATATAGAAAAATTAGGTCTAGAAGCAAAGGTGCTTCCTCTTTTATTCGATAATAAAAAGTGGAATATCGAAGCAAACGTAGGGATTGAAAGTATTTTACAAAAAGACAATACTATAAACATTCTGCACACTGGAAGATTAGCTCCTAATAAATGTATAGAAGATATTATAAAAAGTTTTTATTTTTTACATCATAAAATAGAAAAAAACTCTAAGTTGTATTTAATAGGCATAGATGTAGATACTGAAATATATTCTTTTATGTTAAAAGAGTTAGTAGCTGCATTAAATTTAAAAGATGCAGTGCGCTTTTGTGGTTCAGTAGCTGACAGTGAGCTAAAGGCTTTTTATAAAAACTCTTCAGTTTACTTGTCTATGAGTGAACACGAAGGGTTTTGCGTTCCTATTTTAGAAGCGATGAATTTTTCTCTTCCAGTAGTATCGTATAAAAGCACTGCTTTAGAAGATACCGTAGGAAATGGCGGAATACTTGTAAGCGAAAAAAAACACGAATACATTGGAGAGATTTTATATAAAGTAGCAACGGATAATAAAATAAGACAGGAGATGATTAAAGCAGGTAAAGAGCGAATTAGTGAGTTTAGCGAAAAAAATTTT
The DNA here is from genome assembly GCA_050952645.1 of Bdellovibrionota bacterium. GTDB lineage: Bacteria > Bdellovibrionota_C > UBA2361 > UBA2361 > CAKMMH01 > CAKMMH01. The sequence goes on from JBMNLI010000012.1 coordinate 241,713, forward strand.
TCTAAGAAATTTTTAAATTTAGTAAAATCTTTTTAAATAGTTTTAAAATAAAAAATAAAATGAAAAATAGTGTAGCATTAGATATAAGTGCTTTAAATCCAGCGTTTAAAGAGCATGCAAAAAGAGGCATTGGAAGATACGTAAGAGAGATATATCAATTTTTAAAAAATGATAATGAGATTTTTTCTCTTTCAACTTTTGACCAATGCACACTTCTTAATAATTATGAGAAAAAAATAATATCTAGTCTTCCATGTGGCAAACAAAGTATTAGTCAACAAATTTTTATTCCTTATAAATTAAGAAGGCACACACGCAGTGCAGATTTTATACATTTTCCAGCACATACCGATGTGCCACTTTTAGCCCCTAGACCATATATCGTAACTGTACTAGATTTAATATACTTACTTTTTAAAGATTTATACGACCAAGGAAATTATAGAGCTAGGTTTGCTAGAGCACTTGAAATAGCATCTATAAAAAATGCCGATATGATTATCGCTATAAGTGAGTGCACTGCAAACGATGTTTTTAAACTTTTAAAAATACCTTATGAAAAAATTAGAGTTACGCATCTAGGTGTAGATGAATCTTTTTTTAATTTAGTTTTAGATAGAGATTATGAGAATAATTTTAGAAAAGAATATAACTTATTAGATAGCACAAAAATTATTTTATACGTTGGCGGAATAGATCAAAGGAAAAATTATAAGACTTTACTAGAAACTGTAAAGATTTTACAAGATAAATATAAAGAAAATAAAGCTTTCGATTTTAGGCTCGTTATGGTTGGGAGCATTCAAAACGATAGACAGTACCCAATATATAAAAACTTAATAAAAGAATATAAAATAGATGATATCGTTATAGAAGCTGGCTTTTTAGAAGATAGTAATTTAAAATCACTATATAAATTTTCTACTCTTTTATTTTTCCCGACGTTATATGAAGGTTTCGGCCTTACTCCATTAGAGGCTTTAGCTAGTGGTTTGCCAGTAGTGGCATCTAATACTCCTGCTGTTAAAGAGGTAGTAAGGGATTTTGCACTCACAGCAGATGCTAAAGACTCTAAAACCTTTGCTTCTTATATTGATAATTTATTTTTAAATATTGATTTAAGAAAAAGACTATCGGTTGAAGGGATAGAACACGCTAAAAATTTTACGTGGGAAAAAACTGGCGAGAAGACTATAGAAGTGTATGAAGAAATGTTTAAAAAAATTTAATGTTTAATATATTTAATGTTTAATATATTTAATGTTTAATATATTTGATGTTTAATATAAAAAGAAAAGAAGTTATATGGATTATATGGAAAGGAAAGATTGGATATTATTTACTTTGCTTTTGCTATTAGGTTTAGCGTTAAGATTAGATTTTTTAATTGCTAATAATTTTACTATCGACTCTGATGAGGCGATAGTCGGGATTATGGCAAAACATATAAATGAAGGGATAGCAAGACCAGTGTTTTATTATGGGCAACACTACTTAGGAAGTCTTGAAAGTATGATTGCCGCTTTGTTCTTTAAAATTTTTGGAATAAATGAGATTTCTCTAAAAGCAGTGCCACTTACGTTTTCCATTATTTTTATAGCACTTATATTTTTTCTTACTAAAGAGATTTTAAATAAAAAATATGCTTTTTTTGCTATGCTTTTAGCTAGCGTAGCGCCGTCGAGTTTAATAATTTGGTCTGGAAAGGCTCGCGGAGGGTTTATTGAGGTCGTTGTACTTGGAGCTTTAGCGATGCTTCTATCGTTTAAATGGCAAAAGAGCGAAGATAAAAATAAGCTTCTTACGTTCGTTATAGCTGGAGTTTTAGGTCTAGGCTGGTGGGTAAATAATCAGATTATATATTTTATACCAGCGATTATCATTATTTATCTAACGAGAATCTTATGTGATAAGCGTGATTATCTAATTAAAAAAAGACTAGCCATATACGACCATTTTCTAATTGCAGTCGTAGGTTTCTTTTTAGGGAGTATATTATTTTGGATATATAATTTTAGACACAATTTTATCTCTTTTGAAATGCTACAATCAGACCCTACGAACTTTATAGAACATGCAAAGAATTTTTTTAAATACTCGCTTCCTATTATCTTAGGAGCTAAAAGGTATTGGTCTAAAGCAGATATTTTTCCATATTTAACTTTGATTTCATATTCTTTACATATATTTTTAGTTTTAGCTTTTACATTTTATAAGAAAGAAAAAAAAGAGGTTATAGGAATTTCTTATGGTGGAAGTTTCTTAGTTGTTTTTATTTCAACATTCTTTTTTTTCTCGTATAGTAAGTTTGGAAGTCTATATTTAGCTCCGAGATATTTACTGCCTCTATACGTTATAATATTTCCAGTGTTAGGTGTAGCGATAGGAAAGCTTTACGATAAAAATAAATTTTTAGGTATAACTTTTCTAATCGCTTTGCTATCTTTATATTTAATAAGTGATTATGGAAAAAGGAGAGCTCTTTTAGGAGAACCGTTAATATTTGAGGAACAACGAGCATCTGATGATCATAGCGATGTAATTTCATGGCTTAGAAAAAATAAGATAAATGTAATAAGGACAAATTATTGGATAGGTTATAGACTTGCGTTTGAAACTAAGGAAGATATTAAGTTTTTAGTTTCTGGTATTCCTCATACGATAAGAATAAAAAGTTATGAAAGTTTAGTCTCTGATGATAAGAGAGATTTAGTTCCTTTTTTAGCAGTCCCTAGAGAAGCTAGATATATCAGAAATGCTTTAACTTACTTAGGTTTTAGTTATAAACAAAGAAGATTTAAAAACTACAGACTTATATATAATATTAAGAAAAACTATAACGATAGCGATTTAGTGCAAGTTAGTAAAAACTTAATTTCGATAGAGGTTTCAGATAACGAAGCGTTAAAACACGCTATAAACGACAGCAATATTGAAACTAGATGGGGTTCAGGAAGAGGACAAGCTTCTGATATGTATGTAAAATTTAGTTTTGCTATTCCTACTAAGTAGATATTATAGAATATATTTTAGGCAATTGGGAGCATGATTATCCTAGAGAGCTTGAGATAAGAGGGGTAAATAAAAAAGGTGAGGAAAAATTTTATTAACTCCAAATGATTATAAAATGTTTTCTTATTATTTAGGTTCTTCTTCCTCAAAGCCAAAGTTTAAAATACCTAGCGATAAATATAAGAGTATTACTTTCTATCAAAAAGGGACTGATTCTTTTTTTGATTGGTCGATAGCTGAGATGAATTTTTATTCGCAGAAAGATAATTAGTTTTAATTGAATTTTATTTTAAAAGCTACTGCGACTACTGCAAGAAAAAGTAGTAAATTAAAAATGATTAAAATAATGAATGCTTTTTTCATAAAAATATTTTTATCATAATTATATTAAAAATTCCATAAGTTAATTTAACTCGGAGCTTGTTTTATGAATAAATATAAAGAATGTCTAATAGTCATACCTGCAAGATACGCTTCAAAACGGCTCGAAGGAAAGCCACTAATAAAAATTTTAGGAAAAGAGATGGTGCAGAGAGTTTATGAAAACGCTATGCTAGTAGCAAATAAGTTAAAAGATGTAAGCGTTGTAGTTGCAACTGATGATAGTAGGATTTTAGAATTTTGTAATAATAATAATATAAATGCGCTATTAATCGATGCTCCTTGTAGGTCTGGAACTCAAAGAGTGATAAACACTTTGCTTAAAATTAACGATAGCCATATTAAGTATGTAATAAATCTTCAAGGCGATAATCCTTTGTGTCCTCCTTGGTTTATAGAAAATATAATAAATGTGTTAAAACGAGATGAAAATGCAGATATCGTAACGCCATGCGTAAATTTAACTTGGGAAAATTTAGATAACTTAAAGAAGATAAAAGAAAGCACGCCATTTTCAGGAACGACCGTCGTATTTAACGATAACTTTAAAGCGTTATGGTTTTCAAAACAGATTATCCCTGCTATAAGAAATGAGAAAGAGTATAGAGAGCAAAGTAATTTTTCGCCAGTATATCGCCACGTAGGTTTGTATGGTTTTAAAGCAGACATTCTTTTAAATAAAATAAGCGGCTTGTCTGAAACTAAGTATGAAAGATTAGAGGGGTTAGAACAGCTCTCTTGGCTTGAAAATAATTTAAGTGTAAAAGTTATTATAGCTGACTATAAAGGAAGGAGTGAAATGTCTGGAGTTGATACTAAAGATGACCTTTTACGTGCGGAAAGTATAATAAAAAAAGAGGGAGATTTTAAAGTCGATTATTACGGTTCTTCACGTTTTAGGTGAGTTAGAAAAATTGTTTTTGGGCTTCGTGGAGGTGAGTGATACTAATTTTAAGGTCTAAAACCCACCTTAAAACGTGAAGAGCCGATTATTATGCATTAGATGAGGCATAAAAAACTAATATGCAAAATTTAAGAAATATTATTTTAAATATAACAAACATTGAATACAAAGATATAGGAGTGCTTTTTGATAAGTGTGAAGTAAAAGAGCAAGTATTAGCCGAGCTTGATAGAATAAAAAACTTTTATTTAACTAAGGCAAGTGTTAGTAAGCAAAACCGTTATCTTATAAATGTTTCAGGTATCCCTGGGGCTGGAAAGACTACTTATTGTAAAAAAATCTTGGAAACTTCTAAAGAGTTTAACTATATTTCATTCGATGAAATTATGGAGCAAATATCGCACTATAAAATTGATGCTAATGTTAATCAAAGAGAAGCCTTTTTAACGTGGGAAGCTCCTGCAAAAATTTTAGGATATGAAATTTTAATTGAGCTTTTGTTAAAAGGAAGCCCAATTTTGTTTGAACATAGTTCTGCAAACTATGAGCATTTAGAATTGTTTAAATATATAAAAGAACATTTAGGTTATAAGATAGAAATGGTTTTTATACCGATTGCTTTAAAGGATGCACTTTCTAGAATAAAAAAAAGAGAGCGTGCTACAAAAAGGTATATTCCAGAAGAAATTATAGTAGATAGAAAATTTTTTTTACAAGAAGCAATTCCTAAGTATAAAAAAATTGTAGATGTTTATAAGGAGGCAAAATAGGTCATATGAGACAAGCGACACTTATAGTAGCAAGACATGGGAACACTTTTTTAAAAGATGAAGTCCCTACTAGAGTTGGCGTTAGAACGGATTTGCCACTAGTAGAAAGTGAAAAAGGAGAGAGGATAGGAGAGTATTTAAAAAATAACGATTTAATTCCAGATGTAATTTACACATCTTATCTTTTAAGAACTATTCAAACGGCAATTTTTGCTACTAAGTCTATGGGTCTAAAGGAGGTTCCTTTTATAGTATCTAAGAAATTTAATGAGATAGATTATGGCGTCGATGAAAATAAAGCGGAGCTAGAGGTGTGTTATAGACTGGGCTTTGAAGCGCTTAATGGTAAAATTAGTGGTAAAATTAATGATAAAATTAGCGATAAAATTAACGATAAAAATTTATCTAATCAAGATTATATAGATAAAGGAAAAGAAATAATCGATTTATGGAATAGCGATGCGATACCTCCTAAAGGCTGGCTAGTAGATACAAATAAGATTATAGACGATTGGAAAAGTTTTAGTAAGGAGATAGAAGAAAAATACCAAGGCAAAAATATTTTAGTAGTAACGAGCAATGGTATAATAAAATTTTTACCACATATTACGAGAGATTATAAAGAGTGTTATAAAAAGCATGGAACGAAATTAAAAACGGGCGGCATCGCAATATTTGAAAAAGATAAAGACGCTTCTTACTGGACTTGTAAAGCTTGGGGGGTATAGTTTTCTTTAGGGAGTATAGTTTTAAAGAGAAGAAATGATTTTTAATTTAAATTTAAGTGTTAATAAAAGTGTTAGTTTTATCAAAAGTGTTAATTTTATCAAAAGTGTTATAGTATGAATTTTTGTTTTAAAGAAAAGGAAGATAACATTTTAAAAGTAGTTTGGAATAAACTTAATAGGCAATATTTTCCTGACTACGATTTATACGATTACAAAGTTGTGTGGAGTAATAGAAGACAAAAGCGCACGCTTGCTTCGTGTAATGTTAAAAAAAGAATAGTTCGTGTAGCAGGAGAGCTTAACTATAATGAGCATTACAAGTGGCTCGCTCCACTTTTACACCATGAGATGTGCCATGCGGTTATGGCAGAAGGAGCGATAGATTCAAATGGAAAATTTAAACGTAAGATAAGGTGGCATGGAAAAGATTTTAAAAAACTTGAAAGGTCCCATCCTTTATATAATGATTTTCAATTTTGGATTAAATCTGGCGGTTGGCAAAGAGCAATAAGGAGTGCTAGGACTAAAGAGTGGTGGAAAAAGGTTAAAAATGTTTTTAAAATATAAAAGATTTTATCTTATTTTTTTTATAGTGCTATTAGTATCTTTAGTATGCTTATTTTATAAAATGCATATAGATACTTTTAACCTTAAAGTAAATAAAGTAGAACTAGCTTACGATAATCTCCCTACACCTTTAAACGGATATAAAATCGGTTTTGTTTCAGATATCCATTTAGGACCATCTAGTAGCATCGATTTTTTAAATTTAATAATTAAAGAACTTAACTCTCTTAATTTAGACTTATTATTATTAGGAGGAGATTATATTTGGATTAGAAAACATCGAGTGTTTTCTTTTAAAAGAAATAATTTATATAGCAATACAAATAATAAAATTAATATTAGAAATATTTATAAAGATATTATAGATAATTTTTCAAAAGTAGAAACTAAAGATGGCATTATAGCAATTTATGGAAATCATGATAATTGGCTATACCCAAAAATATTAAAAAAATTTGCAGATAATAGTAAGATACGTCTTGGAAAGGGAGAAGTGTTTAATATTAAAAAAGGTGATGCTTTAATTTCAGTTCAAACTTTTGATGACTTTTGGAAGACGCTTCCTAGTAAAAAAGATGTTTATAAGAAATTAGGTAAAAATGAGTTTAGAATTTTGCTTGCTCATAATCCAGATACTATAAGTTTCCTAGACCGTTATTTTCCTACTAAGTATAATTTATCACTCTCTGGGCATACGCACGGAGGACAGATTAAGCTTCCACTAATTCAAAGAATGTCAAATACGTATTACAACGAAAATATTAAAAAATTAAGCGTGCTAAAAGAAGATAGCACTTATCACTATACATCGACTGGGCTAGGATTTACCTCAGTGCCTTTTAGGCTTAATGTGCCACCTGAAATTGCTGTGTTTACATTAAAAAAGAAATAAGTAAAATATAATTTAGTCTTTGTGATTTATTGGCTTTTGTGATTTATTGGCTTTTATGATTTATAGGAGCAAAGATTTACATCTTGCTTATGCAAAGTAGTATTTAAATTATTAAGCTAAATGGTTAATTATGGATAAAAAAAAGTTTATTAAATTTTTTTCTTGCTTGCTACTAATTATATTTACACTTTTTAGTATAAAAATAATTTACAATACTAATCTTGCAATGGATGCAAATTGGTTTTTATCTTGGGTAAAGGAATATGCAAATAAAGGATATAGTTTCACAGAGCCAGATTATCCTCCGTTATATTTACACTATTTATACTTATTGTCCCTAATTGATAATTTTGCTAATCGCACTATTTTAGTAAAGTTCTTATTACAACTTCCTAATTTTATAACACAATTTTTATTTATCGTAGTTTCTACAAAAATAATATTATCGCAAAATTTAAATAAATTTTTTTCGTCTTTACTTTTAATGCTTATAGCATTCAACCTAGCTATTATTTACAATTCATACGTTTGGGGGCAAGTAGATATAGTTCCAACATTTTTCGTAGTTTTAAGCATTCTTATGCTTATCGATAATAAATATAGCTTTTTATCTATTCCTTTTTTCTTATTAGGAATATTAACTAAATTTCAAATGATAGCTTTTTTCCCTTTATATTTTGGATTACTACTTAATAGAAAATATAGAAAAAATTTAAAGGAGCATCTTTTATTATCTTTCTTGATATCGATAAATGTAATATTGCTAGCTTTTCTTCCTTTTATATTAGAGGGTACTTTTAAGGACGTCGTTTATAATGGCTATATAAATGCTAGCAATAGATATAATGGTCTTTCACTTTCTGCATCATCTATTTGGGTATTTGCATCGGAAAAAATAGGAGATCACAACACTCCACTATTTCAAAATCTTTCTTTATCGTATCCTGTATTTCGATTTATCACGTATAAAACGTTTGGAATGTTTGTTTTTTCAGTTTGTAATTTTTTTATATTTTTAAAGGCTTATAATATAAGGTTTAAAAGAGATGTTTTTACTCTTTTAACGCTTTCTGGGTTAATTTTTTATTTGCCACTTACCGCTATGCATGAGCGATATTTAATTTATACTATACCGATGGTTTTAATAGCGACCATTTATAACAAAAGGTTGTTTATAATATCTATTTTACTAACTATGATTTCGTTTGTTAATATGTATATATGGATGTGCCCAACTTCGCACAATAGGCTAATCCTTAAAGTAAACTGTATCTTACTAATTTTAATTACTTTTTGGATTCTTTTTTACGTTTTAAAAGGTAAAAAACTTTACTTTTTTAAGAAAAGTATTCATAATAATTAAGATTTTAAAGAATTTTTAAATTTTTATCAGTTTTTTAAGTTTAAGCGATTGATATAAATATATTTAAAAAAAATACATAGATCTAAAAAGGAGGTGAAAAAATAATGACAGAGGATACGAGTAAAAATTTAAAGCAGGCTCCCTGGGGAAGTGGCGTTCCACCAGTAAGTGATAATAAAAACGAAGCCGCTCTAGAGGTTGTAGTAGAGCATGGGATGGATAAGGCGATGAAAATCTTAAAAAGAAAGCTTATAAAAGAGGGATTATTTAAAGAGTTAAAAGCGCGTCGTTATTTTGAAAAACCTTGTGAAAAAAGAAAGAGAAAACGTAAAGAATCTGAAAAGAAAGCAAGAAAAGAAAATGCAAGGCAAAAGAGAGGTCAATCGTTGTTTTCTTAAAGTTTTCTAATTATTTAAAAAGAGTGGAAGTTTTTTTAATTATTATAAAGAGCTTTCACTCTTTTTTAATATGAACTCCTTTTTAATATAAGCCGATTTAAGATTTAGCATAATTTATAAGGTAAACTAATTTATAGAGCAAGCTAATTTATAGAGTAAACTATATAGTTTTTTAGTAAATATAGTTTTTAAAAGTTTTTTAATATTATTTAGTTAATGAAACTATTAAATAAGTATATATTCAAAGAGATTTTATCGTATTTTAGTATCACTTTACTCTCCTTAACTGCAGTGCTACTTACCGTGAAGCTTATACAGCTTACCTCCCTTATCGTTAATAAAGGTTTAATATTTTCTCAAATAGCTACAATTTTTATAGCCATAGTTCCTACGTTTTTAGAAATTGCTATTCCGATGTCTGTGCTTCTAGGTGTGATGCTAGCTTTTGCAAGGCTTTCTGGAGATTCTGAAATTATAGTTATGCGAGCTAGTGGGCTATCTTTAATTACTCTTAGCAAGGCAGTTTTTATGTTTGGATTTTTTATTTCCATTATTGCTTTAGGAATTTCGCTTTATTTAACTCCTTGGGGGGATAGAACTTTAAATACGGTGCTTTATGAGATAGCACGTTCTAAAAGCACTGCTGGGCTTGATGCTGGCTTGTTTAATAAACTTGGAAAATTAACTGTATATTCAGAAAGTATAAATCATGCTAGTGGGGATTTAAAAAATGTGCTTATACAAGACGATAGAGCCGATTTAGAAAGGCTTATAGTTTCTTTAAGTGGGAAGATTCTATCTGATGATAAACATCAAAGAATCATAATAAGATTACAAAATGGTGATATACACGAAGAAGACCAGAAAAGGTATGTGATAACTCATTTTGATACTAATCAAATTATCATCAATGCGGATGAAATATACGATCCTGATGCTAATATTTCTGGGAAAATAAGTAAAAAAATGTCCCTCAAGCAGCTTAAAAATGAAAAACAAGAGTATCAAAAATCATTTAAACTTTTTAAAGATGCAATGAATTTAGAAAACAATGATTTAAAAGACAAAAAGATAGAAAAAAATACTTTCATACCCCTCCTTCCAACTATAACATCACCAGAAAGAGAAATTACTTATAAAGACTATTTAAAACGCACAGCAAATTTAGATCTTGAAGCTGGGAAAAGGTTTTCAATTCCATTTGCTTGTTTAATTTTAGCAATAGTTGCTATGCCTCTTGGCATTCAGCCTCCAAGGGCGCAAAAAGCTTGGGGTGCAGGGCTTTCATCGACTATCGGGCTGTGCGTATTTATAACGTATTTTGGAATAATGTCGGTAGCGATGGCATTAGCTGAAAAGGGGAGTTTAAATCCTTATATAGCTTTATGGATTCCAAATGTAATTATAGCTATTTTGGCAGGAGTTTTATTACAAAAAATGAATTCTGAAAAATGGCAATCAACGGCGCATTTTGTTGATTTGATTTATAAATTTTTTATTAAGTTTAAAAGAAATAAAAATGATATTAAGTAAAATATTTTGACTTATAAGAATATATAATTATAAGAAAATATAAAAAGATAAAAATTAAAAAATGAAGATTATACACAAATATTTATTAAAACAATTTTTAAAAACATTAAGTATTTCTCTTGTAGGACTGACGGCGCTTTTTTTATTATTTGATTTTTTTGAAAAGATAGATAAATTTTCCGCCGCAAATGAGCCTCTTATCTCAACATTTTCATATTTGTTTTATAAAATTCCTTATCTTTTTAGCATTATGATTCCTTTAGCAATCTTGTTTTCTGCCATGATCTCTATCGGGCTTCTTTCAAAGAACTCTGAGATTACTGCTATGCGTGCTAGTGGCTTAAAGCTATCTTGGCTAATGAAGCCTATTTTGATAACTAGTTTTATACTTTCCTTTTTTTCACTTTTTATAAATGAAACTATAGTGCCTTATGCTACATCACGCTCTAGAGATATTTATAATATTGATATTAGAAGAAAGGATCAAACGGGTGGTTATAGTCAAAAAAATTTATGGTGGCGAGATAAGAATGAAATATATTCAGCTGAGTTTTTCGACTCGAGAACTAAAACTTTATTTAATGTTTCTGAGTATGTTTTAAAAGGTGGCACGTTTAAAATATATAAGCGAATAGATGCTAAAAAGGCAGAATGGATAAATCCTTCATTAAAATGGTCTATGCATGGTGTGAAAGAATACTTATTTTTAAGCAATGAACGTGGAACTTATGATTTTAAAATGACGAAATATAAATCTCTTCCTATGCTTATCAATGAGACTCCAGAAGATTTTTATAAAGCTAAAAAAGATCCATTTTCAATGAGTTATTTTGAGCTAAAAGATTTTATGAAAAACCAAGAAAAAACTGGTTTATCTGTAAAGGGGTATGAAGCAGATTTGTATGCAAAAATTTCGTTTCCGTTCGTATGTTTAGTAATTTGTGCGATAGCTATTCCTTTTGCGTTAAAGCCAGCACGTTCGGGGAGTCTTGCAAATAGTGTTATTGCAGGTTTTACAATCGGATTTTCATATTTTGCAATTCATTCACTAAGCGTTGCGATGGGACGAGCGGAGTTATTTCCGCCATTTATTTCAGCTTGGGTTGCAAATATTTTAATGGGATTGATAGCCATTATTTTAAATATTGGAGCTGAGGATCCGTCTTAAAACGCTTAAGTGGCTTTTTTAAATTATTTTATATTTAATTTTAATATGATAATTTATTTAATATGATAATTTATAAGGAGCGTTTACTGATACGTTTAATATTTAAAGGTGCAGAAAATAGTACAGCGTACAGGAAATAGTTAAGCGTGAAAAAAATTTTATTTAATGAAATTAGTAATAAAAATAAAATAAAAATATAAGTAAAAGGAAATTTTTTATATGTTATTTATTAAAGATCTACATAAATCAAAGGATATAGAGTTAAAAGAGTATGTGTTTAAGGGGTGGGTTAAAACTCACAGGGAATCGAAGAATGTTTCGTTTATAGAGCTTACTGATGGAAGTAGTGTTAAGGGGCTTCAGTTAGTAATAAACCCTGAATTAAGTTCTTATAAGGAGATTGCAGAAAAGATTGGCACGGGGGCTTCTATAGAGGTAAGGGGGGATTTAAAAGAGTCTCCTTCAAAGGGGCAAAATTACGAGTTAGAGGTAAAAGAGATAACTTTAATAGGGCAAGCTTGCAAAGCTACTTATCCTCTTCAGAAAAAGGGGCATACGTTAGAATTTTTAAGAGAGATACAGCATTTAAGGGCTAGGTCTAATACGTTAGGTGCAGTGTTTAGAGTGCGTTCAAAGGCTAGTGTGGCGATACATACTTTTTTTTCTGAGCGTGATTTTTATTATATACATACGCCAATTATTACCTCATCTGACTGTGAGGGTGCTGGGGAGGTGTTTAGCGTAACTACTCTAAACTTAGATGATTTGCCTAAAGATGATAAGGGCAAGGTTGATTATACGAAAGATTTTTTTAAAAAGCATGTAGGGCTTACAGTTTCTGGGCAACTTCAAGCTGAGGCTATGGCTACGGCTCTTGGTCGTGTGTATACTTTTGGCCCAACATTTAGGGCTGAAAATTCTAATACTGTAAGGCATCTATCTGAGTTTTGGATGGTTGAGCCTGAGATGGCTTTTTGCACGTTAGAAGACAATATAAAAGTTGCACAGGAGTTTATAAAATATATTATTAAGTATTTGCTTGATAATTCTCTTGAAGATTTAGAGTTTTTACATTCACTTTCTTGGGCGCCTAAGGGGCTTATGGATACGTTAAAGCACGTAGTAAATTCTAAGAGTGAGGTTATGACTTATACTAAAGCCATTGAAATTTTAGAAAAGTCGAGTAAAAAGTTTGAGTATCCAGTTCATTGGGGGATAGATCTTCAATCTGAGCATGAGAGATATTTAACTGAGGAGCATTTAAAGTGCCCAGTGTTTTTAATAGATTATCCAAAGGAGATAAAGGCTTTTTATATGAAGCTTAATAAGGATAATAAAACTGTAAAGGCTATGGATTTATTAGTTCCTGGGTTAGGAGAGATCGTAGGTGGTTCTGAGAGAGAAGAAAACTACGATGTATTGCTAGGAAGGATTAATGAGTTAGGCTTACGTAAGGAAGATTACAGTTGGTATTTAGATTTAAGAAAGTACGGCAGCGTCCCACATTCAGGTTTTGGCTTAGGACTTGAAAGATTTATAATGTATATAACAGGCATACAAAACATCCGCGACGTTATCCTATTTCCTAGAGCGCCAGGGCAGATTTTTGGGTAAGGTATACCTTTTTAGTTTTTTTGGTAGTTGTTCTTGTGCAAATGACCTTGCACGTAAAGGTTATAGCTTTCAGAAAATTAGGGAGGAGCAAATGAATCTTCTTATGGCTTATGATGTAAATACTCATATACCACTTTTTTCTCGCATTTACGAAGGTGGCTCTCTAGATAAGTCGAGTGTTAAAGATCTCTTAGAGCAAGTTGTGCTTAAGGATATTCTTTTTATTGTTGATTGCGGTTTTTATAGCAATGAAAACTTACAACTTTTTCAAAATGATGGTTGTTCCTACATTATCCCACTTTCTAGGAATCTAAAGAACAGTAAAAAAGCTGTTTCTAGTTTAGAAATGAATGGACGTTTTATGTGCCAACAAGGTAGAAAAGCAACGGTTATATAATATAAAGATGAACTAATAGATGGACAACGTGTTATTTGTTTTCGTGATCTAAATGAAGCTGCAGCTGAACAAGCAAACTATTTACGTTATATTAAACAAGGGAATAAACGTTACACAGAGGAGAGATTTTTAGAAATAAAAGATTTTCTAGGTCTTTATGTTTTACAGACTAGTCTTTTAGAAACACCAGCGGAAGAAATATTTAGGCTTTACAAGATGCGCTGGGCACTTGATTTTAATTATTTTAAGAACACTGCCGATTGTCGTTCTCTTTATCAGCAAGATTATTATAAGGTGCAAGGTTTAAGTGTTATTATGATTGTAAATGGATTAATTCATCAAGAGTTTTCTAAAGCGTGTGAGAATTTAAAGGAAAAAAGTGTCAAAGACTGCCTTTTAGAAGCAAGAATGGTGAAAATTAATAAAAAAAGAGGAATTTGGACTGTTGCTAATTGTCGTAAAAAACAATTAGATTTATTTAAAGCTCTTAATACAACGTTTCAAATTTAAAAAAATTAGCCTGCATACCTAAAAAACTAAATAGGTATGATTAAGGAGGTTTTTATTAAAAAAACAATAAAAATAATTGACTTACCAAGCAAGCAAATTGGACGCAAGAAAAATAAAAATGGGACTACTTATATTTATTACAGGTATAATTTTCTTCGTGAAAACGGGAAAACTACGTTTGACGAGACAGGTATAGGGAAGTTAGATGAGAGTGGTAAAAAATTAATTCCTAATAGGAATTACTATGATTTTTTTCCAGATGATTCTGATAAATATATTGTAAGCAATAAATCTTTTGGTCTTACTTATGTTTTAAATAAGATTGTAAAAGCTTTAAGACTAGACAAGACACTGTCTTCAATTTTTGGAAATGATGCATACGATATTTTAACTTTAGCATTTTATATTTTAGCAAATGGAAATGTAGTATCGCATGCTCAAAGTTGGATAGACGAGAGTGTTTTACCATATAAAATTTCTAAATTAACAAGTCAAAAAATAAGCCGTCTATTTGAACGAATTGACGATGAAAAAAGACTTGATTTTTTTTAGAAATTGACGAAGCAACATTTAGCTCAAGAATGTTGGTATTATGACGTAACTTCAATATCTTCTTATAGTAAAAAAATAAGCATATTAGAGTTTGGTTATAATAGGGATATGGATAAATTACCACAAATAAATATAGGTATCTGCTATGGCTCTACGACGAAGCTTCCTTTATTTTATCAAGTTTATAATGGCAGTATTACAGATAAGACGTATTTTAGTTTTCTTTTTGATTTATCATCTGCAGATCTAATTTTTGATAGTAATGGCGATGTTATAGGAGTGAAAGTTCGTGATGATGCAAAACAGTTTGAACTTTGGGAAAAAAGTATTGCTTCATTATTAGGATTAGGAAATGCAATCAATGAATATTTAGAATATGGAGTGGAGAAAGCCTCGCTAGAAATTGAACGAAAGGCAAACAAAATACGAGCTGCAATAATGAGGAATCAGAATATTTATCTATTCGGTAAAGAAAAATCAAGGTCTGGAATTGCGTCATTTTAGTTAAAAGACCCTTCAAAAGAAGTGGAAATAAAAACAGTATTGGAAACAGAAAATATTGTTGTTGCTTTAGTATGTAATTGGGATTGTCCGATTTTTTTCCCAGATAATGGAAGTAAGTTTGTGTTTAGATTTTCACCGCATTATTACACAGACGACCAAGATGTTAAAACCATTTGCTCCTTTATAGATCAAATTTGATGGAGAGATATTGTCCTGCCTCTTTATTTACTTCACAAAACTATATTATATTAATACTATAGATTTTTTAACTTAAAATTTTCGCTTTTACAGAGTTTTGTTGAACCTATATAGTTTTTACTAACATCTTGCAATAACTTGTTTAATTATATAAAATACATTTTAAGTTTTGTTTTTAAATAAATTTATTTTTTTAAAACTTCTAATAAACTTCTAATAAAGGAGATGGTTTGTGTTTACACTTCTAATAATTTTTCATATCTTATTATGTCTAGCCTTAATATTTTTAGTTTTACTACAACAGGGCAAAGGAGCAGATTTAGGCGCAGTATTTGGAAATTCAAACTCTATTTTTGGAACTAGTAGCGGTGATAATATAGGAAAAATTACCACCACTTTAGCTATAGTTTTTATGCTTTCATCAATCTTACTAGTAAGAGGTTTTATTGCTCAAGCTCAAGACCCTAATTTTATAAAAGTAGATAGTGCTAAAGTTAAAGATATTAATAAAAATGTTATGGAAGGTTCAGTCTTAAATAAGATTAAAATCGATGATAACGCTGTAAATGAAGCTTTAACTAATAATTCTTTAACTAATGAAGCTCCTAAAGAAGATACGACTAAATAAATAGCCTTCCTTTCAAGTTTTAATTTGGTTCTCTTTTAATTCGGTTAAAAAATAATTCGGTTAAAAAATTTAGTAAATAAATTAAAAATAGTTCGTGCCTAGGTGGTGGAACGGTAGACACGCTGGCTTGAGGGGCTAGTAAGAGCAATCTTGTGAAGGTTCAAATCCTTTCCTAGGCATTTTATAGTATTTTATAATAGACTAATATTTATAGAGAGATAAAATTATGACAGCACTAATAACTGGTGCTAGCGGTTTCGTAGCACAACATCTAATAGAATTATTGACTTCACAAGGTGAAAACATTATAAAAACCTCTTTAGAGAGTGAAAAAAAAGACGATACTAGTGTTGCTCTAGACGTCTTGAATTTTGATAATTGCTTAGATGCAATTAACGAGCATGCACCAGATGTTATATACCATCTTGCAGGAATTGCAGCTCCTAGAGTTTGTGAAAACGATTTTAAACTCGCTTTAGATGTAAATGTAAGAGGTGTTTATAATATCTTAAAAGCTTCTGAAATTTCAGAAAAGAAAATAAGAGTCATCATCATTAGCTCTTCAGAGTGTTATGGAAAAGTTTCTAAAGATTTAATGCCGATAAAAGAAGGTATGGTTTGTAGCCCAGCAAATAACTACGGGCTTTCAAAATTAATGGCAGAAAATGTTGCAAAAAAATTCATGAGTTATTCTAAAAATAAAAACTTAGAATGCGTCATAGCAAGACCATTTAATCATATAGGACCTAAACAAAGGTTAGGCTTTGTTGTGCCAGATTTTTGCGCTCAAGTTGCAAAAGTAGCAAAAGGAATACAAGAACCAGTAATATCTGTAGGCAATTTAGAGGCTATGCGTGATTTTACAGATGTTAGGGATATCGTAAAAGGATACTACTTACTAAGTAAACAAGGAAGCGGAGTTTACAATCTATGTTCAGGAGAACCTAGAAAGATTCAAGAGATTTTAGATATTTTGCTTACTTTTACAGATATGAAAATAGAGGTTAAAAGAGATGAAAGCAAGATGCGTCCATCCGATGTTCCTTTATTTATTGGTGATAATAGTAAAATTAAATCAGAGCTTGGTTGGGAAAATAAGATACCTTTTAGCCAAAGTATAAAAGATGCTTATGAGTATATTTTTAATAATATTGAACTATATAAATAGTAGTTATTTTTAGCTAGTCGATTTAGCTTTTTAGTAAAATTTTAAATGCAATATAGCTATTAAAAATAGCTGTTAAAATAGCGTCTGTAAATAATACCCCCCCTATTTAAGAAACGATAAATACAAATCTTTAAGCAGTCTTTAAGCTAAGTTTTTTTAGGGGCTCTTTTAAAAAAACTTAACGTACGTAAACCTAGGGAAAAGTTTTTTTCGGGGAGAGGGGCTACTTAATTTATAGCGTCAAAAATAAATCTTTGTTCTCCTAATGAATAACCTCTAAGTCTAACTTTGAGAGTTCCATTTATAGATATATTTTTTAATTCTTCTTTGCCTTTTATAGGAACGATGCCCCATTTTGAAAACCCACTAACTTCAATAAATAGCTTGCCTTTCTTTTTCCTTACTACTGCTCCTTTAAATTCCTTACCTGTAAGGGCGAGATTTCTAGTAAGCATATCTAAAAAATTTAAAGTATAATACTTAATACCGTAAGTTTTTATTTGTCTATTTAATTTTGCTACCATTTTTTGAATTTCTTTAGTACTATAACTTTTACCGAAGTTTTGAATTATATTTCTAGCTTGTATTTGATTTATTATACCAGCTGCTAAGCGTCCTTTATTATCGCAATAGCTAGGAACATTTAAAAACGCATGCCCTCTGTTTACATTATCATAGTTCGATCTCTTAAAAAAAGCGCTTATTATATAGTTTAGTATTTTTTCAACCCCAGATGTGTCTTGACCGTGAGCTATTCTCGCATCGAAACACATATTTTGTAGTGTAGTTAAAACTTCATATAACTTATCAGGAAATTTAAATATATCGCTATTGGCATCGATTCCTAATTTTTCCAATTTTGATATTATTTCTTTTCTCTTACTTATAGTTAAAGTTTTTTGAACTTTAAATATGGCTTTTTTTGCTTTATATTTATTTAAATACTCTGCGAAACTTACTTTAGTTTTTATCATGATCTCACTTATTATATCATTAGCACTTATCTTATTTTCATCTATCTTATTATTGTTTATATTTTTAGCTTGTTTATTATTATTATTGTTATTGTTATTGCTGTAGTTATTGTTTTTCCCATTAGAAACGGCAAGTCTTTCTGCACGTAGCAGTGTAGCTATATTTGAAAGTAAAACTATTTCTTTAGATGTATAACTTCCACTATCTATGCTTTCAATAGTTATCGCTTTGTGAACTTTTACTTTAGCTAAAAAAGGTTTTTCTAATATATTAGCTTTTTTATCACGCTTAATTTCGTATTTAAATATCCATGCTGGAGTAGTTTTATTTAAAGAAAAATGCGACTCTTCAAGTTCAGCAAGTTTTCCTAGCGTTGAAATCCTACTTTTTGAACCATAAATTGTAGTTCCTAAATTTATCGCAAAATCTCTCTGCTTTCCTCTAGGTAAAACTAAATAACTTATGTCTGTTATAGCGACTGTAAGCCTAAAAGTATTATCGTCTATTTTTTCTACGAAAAAAGCATCTTCAGCATCATTAGTGCCTTGTGCATCGATGGAAACAAAGGGGATTTCTGAAAGATCTTTAAGTCCATCATTTAATTTCTCTCGCTCGCTTAAAAGCTTACTTGTTATAGTAGGCTCTTCTCCAAAAAATTGTTTTTTTATTAAATCTATAGTTTCTAAGTCTTTATTAGTTAAAAGCTCTTGGTTTTTAAAGAATCTTGAAAATAAATTTCTTATGCCTTGGTAGCCTTGTTCTCTTTGAATTATTACTTTCACTGAAAATCTTTTTTCATAATCTTCGACCCAGCGTTTTAGCGATTCTTCTTTTTCACGTGGCACATACATCCTAAAAAATATTAGTGCAAGTGAGCCTCGTTTTAATCTGATTTTAGTTTTATTTAATTTCTTTTCTAGTATTTCAACACCGATAGGTACTGTTCTTTTAGCATCTTCAAAAAGAATATCATTTCTACTATGCGAAAAATTAGCTTTAGAAAGTGGAGTGTTTTCTGTTATTTTATTTTTATCTACACTATTATCTCCACTTTTATCTTCTCTATTATCTTCTCTATTATCTTCTCTATTATCTTTTCTATTATCTTTTCTATTATCTTTTCTATTATCTTTTCTATTATCTTCTCTATTATCTTTTTCTTCTTTTTCTTTTGGTTTTAAATTTTCAGCTTTTATATCCATTTATGAATTGTAGCTCCAATATAAATTTTGTCTTACATATATTTTATTAGCAAATGCTAAAATAGCAGAGTGAGCTACCTCTGATAGGGGAGTAGGTGTATACACATAAGAGCTATCGGTGAAAATTCTAGTTAGGAAACATGCTTTTAAGTTATTTTCAAGTTCTTCACAAAAAAAATTGTAAGCCCTAGAGGTTTCATATTGCATCATTTGCAATCTTAAAAGCTTAGCAATTTCAGATATCGTTAAAACTTGTTTAAAAATATTTATTACGAATAAATGTATGATTTGCTCTCTATAATACTTTCTATTTACGGGAGCGCTTATAACTTTTTGTTTTACATAGTTGTTTACCATGGTGCTAGTTAGCATCTTTTCATCATTAGGAACCGAAAAAACTAAAAGATGTTTATCTAGAAACTCTATAACTTGCTTTACGTACATTCCAAAGTTAGGGAATTCATCATAGCGAGGGCATTTATAATTTACTAATTTTATTGCAATTTCTGATTTTTCAAATTCTTTTTTCATAATTCTTATTATATGAAACTTTTTAAATAATTCCAACATCTATATCGTCTATAATATCTATTATGATATCTATTAGAATATCTCTTATGATATCTATTATGATATCTATTATGATATCTATTATGATATCTATTATAATGTCTATAATTTATAATTTATATTGATATTAATTGCGAGACTATATGAAAAAAACTAAAAGTATTTTTACCTATTGCATTTAAAAGTTTTTTAAATATAATTAGCGTGTTTTATATGTATATATTTACATATATTTACATTGTAATTCTATTGTAGCTCTATTTTATTTCTTTGAAGGAGAAAGTTTTATGAAAAAGCAAGATTTAGAAAAATTTAAAAAAAGATTAACTAATGAGCGTGAAAGAATTATGCAAACTATGCAGCAAGCAAAGAGTTCTAAATCTCAACAAGAAATATCTAACACGCAATCTGGCGACCAAGCCGATATGGCTTCTGCTGAAATGGAACTAGATGCAATGTATCAAGGGGACCAGAGAGGGCACAACGCCTTAATAGATATTTCTGATGCATTAGAAAAAATCAAAGAAGGGACTTATGGCGAATGCGAAAGTTGTGGAGAAGAAATTTCAATAGCAAGGCTTGAGGTTAATCCAATGGCAAAACTTTGTGTTGATTGTAAATCTGCGGAAGAAATAAGAGAGAAGAAGTTTGCTAAAAGTGGCAATGCTCTTAGCTCATTTGATGATAGTGAATAAATAATTAACTAATACTCTTGAAAAATTTTAAAAAATTAGTATATTATAAAAAGCTTTATTGGCCAGTAGCCAAGCGGTAAGGCACTGGGTTTTGATCCCAGCATGCGTAGGTTCAAATCCTACCTGGCCAGTTTTTATTATTTATTTTTAATTTCTCTTAAAGTTTCAGGTAAATCTTTTAGCACTGCATGCAATCTTCTATGCTTCATAACAGGCACAATAGGGTATCCTGCGTAATCGCCTTTTTCAGTTAAAGATCTATCGACTACCGACCTTCCTCCAACTCTAATGCCATCTGCAATTTTCACATGGTCTGCAACTCCTACGCCTCCAGCTATAGTTACTTGATCTCCAATTTGTGTGCTTCCTGCAATGCCCGTTGCACCACAAATAATTGAAAATTTACCAATGTTTACATTATGCCCAATCTGCACTAAATTATCTATCTTAGTTGAATACCCGATATGAGTACTCGAAACTGCCGCTCTATCGATACAAGCGTTAGCACCAACATCTACAAAGGAAGCTAATTTAACGTTTCCAACTTGCGGAACGGGTTTAATGCCCACTTGAGGGTCGGGAACGTATCCAAAGCCATCAGCGCCTATAACGGCTCCATTTTGAATTACTATGTTGTCTTGAAGCTCTGAGCCTTCTCTAATAACTGCTCCTGAGTGGATTATTACATTATTTCCAATTTTTACATTTTGGTAAATTATTACATTTGGATAAATTACTACATTATTTCCAATCGTCGTATTATCACCTATAACTGAAAAAGCACCAAGCGAAAAATTTTCGCCAAGATTTACATTTTTGCCTATTTCTGCCTTTTCACTAATGCTTTTTATTGGTGTAATCTCATCAAAGAAAAGTGGAATTATATCTAAGAAACCTTTATGTGCGTTTTTGCAAGTGATTACTACGAATCCTTCTTTAGGCGTTATATCGCACTTAAGTTCGTTAATTAGTAAAATTTTAGCTTTTTGCTTACTAATTGCCTCAAGGATTTTCTTTTCACTAGTGTTAGTAAAGAATGTTATCGAATCGGCTAGTTGCTCATCGAAAGATGATACTCCTGACACTGCTATATCGTTAGTGCCAAAAAGTTTTCCACCAACTTTTTCTGCAATATTGCTTGCCATTATCTTTATATTCTGTTTTTGTATATACATATAATTTCCCCTTTATTTTTCTTTATTTATTTATTTTTTATATTTATTTATTATATTTATTTAAAAAATTTTATTTAGCTAATAAATCATTTAAATGCTCAATATATTTTTTCCTTGATAAATCTTTGCCATTTAAAACGCGCCATCTTTTGTGAAACCAAACCCATTGTTCGGGATACATTCTTATGTATTTTTCTAAAAGTTCGTTATACTCTCTAGCGATTTCCTCTTGTGTTAAATTAGGTTTTAAAAGATGTATGTAAAAATCGTAATGAGTTATATCTCTTCTAAAGTTAAACGCAACTATCGTATTAGTGTTATGTTTTACAGCCATTTTAATAAGGCTTGAAGGAACTTTAACTTCGTGGTTAAAAAACACACTATCTAAACTTGAAACTTTCGTATGCTGGTCGATTAGCACTGCCATTACATGCTTTTTCTCTATTTCATTTAATATCTCTTTAGCTCCAGACCTTCCACCTCGCCATATGGTTTTAATTCCATAAGATCGCCTAATTTTTTCAATAATTTCTTGACCAACGACGAATTCTAATTTCTTTGCTGCCGTAGCGATTTTAAACCCTTTTTTTATAAAGTATGCAGCTAAGAGTTCCCAGTTTCCAGTATGTGCAGTAAGAACTATTGTGGCTTTATCGTTTTTTGCAACTTTTTCTAAAATGTTATCTTCAGATTGATATACTGAAATATTCTCATCTTTTATATCGCTTAAATTAAAAGCCTCAAAAAAAGTTTGAGCGATATTCGCATAAATCTTGTATGGTGAAATTTCTTTTTTAAAAAAAACTTTTGACTGTAATTTAATAAAGAAATTTTCTCTTCTTAAAAATGGCGTTAATATGTATGCACCAAATCTTCCAATATATATGCGAAATTTTAATGGCAAAATGGACAAAACTTTAACTAATAAAATTGTTGTCGGTCTTATAATTGTAGTAAATAAAATAGTCGTAATTAAATTATTTATCATGTTATTTAATCTTTAAGTGTTTTCATTTATTTTTAATTTATCTAGATGCTTTCTTATAGAAATAAATTCTAAAAAGATTTCATAAAATAGCAATCCCATAAATATTCCATCTTTTACTACTGGTACACATAGAGATGAAAAAGAAGATGATAAAGAAGATTTATCGAAAACTTTCTTTACGGTTAAAATATTGCTATTAGGTGAAACTTGCGCAGTGATTTTAGTCATAATTTCTTCGATTAAAGGATAGTCATTCATCACTTCGAGTTTAAAATGAATTAAAATTTCGTCTTTTCTTACAATCCCTATAATTTTATCGTTTACTAAGACGGGGAAAACTTTTTGTGGAAGTTTTATAATATCATCTATAATGCCATCTACTGTATCGGTAGGAGATAGCGTTTTTAAGCAATTTTCAGGTGTCATAATTTTTTTTACTGAAAAATCTTTCCCAATGCTTTCAAGTTCTTTAAGGTTTTCTTTGTTTATTACAAAGTGTGTAAATGATAGAAAAAGAAAAGCATCTTCTATATTTTTAAAAAGGTAAGATAAGATATTAGGAAAACTTAAAGTCTGTTTAGATGTAAAAAATAAATCGAGAGACGCCACTGTAGCAAAGTAAGTAAAAGTAAGAAAAATAATGATCGTCTTTTTTTTGAAATTTAAATTTTTATTATAATAAATTTGATTAGAAAAAATATTTACTAAAAGCAAAAAGATCGGATAAGAAAACGTGCGAAACTCAAGATTATTTGAATAAAGGTATAAGCATAAAATTACGCAAAATATTACATCACAAATTAAAATTATAAGATTTGTTAAAAATGATTTTTTTAATTTAAAAGTGTTTAAAGAAACACTTTGAGTATTATTTTGAAAAATTCCAAAAGGATAAATAACCGAGTTTTTCTTTTTAAGTAAACTTAGGATGACTTTGTAAATCGTATAAAATATAAAAACTGCGGCATAGCTTTTTATAAAATTAAAAAGCTCGCCATTGCTTTCTTTACTAAGATTATAACTAAGATTATAATTTGAATAGTAAATTAAAGGCACTACTAGAAAAAAGAAGACCGATGAATTTATCTTTATTTTGATATCTTTTATCTTTATGCTTATATTCCATAGATCATTGCTAAAATCATTGCTATTCATTTTGCTACTCATTTTGCTATTCATTTTGCTACTCATTTGTCAAAATCAACCCCATAAGAACGCTAGCTTGTTAACTAATTAAAAAAGTAATAATAGTTATGCTAGTATACGATAAATTCTTTAAATAAAGAAGCCTTAAGGCTCTTAATTCATTTATAAAAAGCATAAAGATTGCCACTTTAGATTTTTAACAAATACTTTTTATAAATACTTTTTATAAATACTTTTTATAAAGTCTATTTTTAATTATTTCAAAATATGGTAATCTTCTTCTTGATATTTTAGTTATAAGGAAAAAATTTTATGGGATGGTTTCTAAGAGATAAAGCACCTAAACCCACCACTGGGGGAGAAAGATACAAAGTTCCTGATGATGTTTGGGCGAAGTGTCCTAGTTGCAACGAAATTTTATATACAAAAGAGTTAAGAAAAAACTTGTCTGTATGTCCTAAGTGTGAGTACCATTTTAGACTTAATTCAAAAGAAAGACTGGATTTAATAGCAGATAGGTTTACTTTTGTAGAGATGAATGAAAATATGCACTCTAATGATCCGTTAAATTTCAGAGACACTTGGCGTGGAGTTAGCTATAGAGATAAATTAAGAAAATCTGAAAAGAAATGTAATTATCCATCGGCAGTAAGAACTGGAAGAGCAAAGATAAATGGAATTTCAGTAATGCTTGGAGTTATGGACTTTAATTTTATGGGTGGAAGTTTAGGGTCTGTGGTTGGTGAAAAGCTTACCTCCATGATTGAAGAGGCTATAAAAGAAAGGAAACCAGTCGTTATAGTGTCTGCCTCAGGTGGAGCTAGAATGCAAGAGGGGATGATTTCTTTAATGCAAATGGCAAAGGTAAGTGCCGCTATTGCTAAGCTTGGAGAAAATAAACTTCCGTATATTTCCGTTTTAACCGATCCGACTACTGGTGGCGTTGCGGCGTCTTTTGCAATGCTTGGTGATATAAATATCGCTGAGCCTAAAGCTCTTATAGGGTTTGCAGGACCTAGAGTAGTCGAGAAAACGATAAATCAAAAACTTCCCGAAGGGTTTCAGCGTTCTGAGTTTTTATTAGAACATGGCATGGTCGATTTAATCGTTGAAAGAAGTAAATTAAAAGATAAGATATCTACAATTTTGAGTCATTTTTCAAATGAAATATAGAAAAATTAAAATTAAATTATTATAAATTATAAGGTATAATTTTATGCGAAAAATATTTTTTTGTTTAGTTGTGCTTTGTTTGGTTTTATTTACTAAAGATATAAATATAGTATCGGCCATAGAGGTTGAGGCACCGTCTAATAGATATTTATTCAAAAAAGACACTAAGCAATATAAAAAAGAAAAAAAGCGAAAGATAAAACAGATAATTTCCTCAGAACGACCTGTAGATAAGGCCTTAGATTTTAATTCACCAAATATAGAATTTCTTCAAGATGCAAATCAAGTAAGAGGCTCCGGGGGAGTGATAATTTCACACTATGGAATGGGTGCGCAGTCTGATGTTGCGGTTGCTAATTTAAAAACGAAAGATGCTATATTGT
Organism: Bdellovibrionota bacterium; assembly: GCA_050952645.1. Classification (GTDB taxonomy): domain Bacteria; phylum Bdellovibrionota_C; class UBA2361; order UBA2361; family CAKMMH01; genus CAKMMH01. Next base: position 267,307 of record JBMNLI010000012.1, read on the forward strand.
TTAATGACGTGCTTTTCACGATGGACGAAGCATCGATTACAGCAAGAGAGGCAGATTTTAATTTTGATAGCGAGAAGGGAAGCTTTAGTAATTCAGAGTTAGTAATAGAAGAAGGAAACTATAAGTTTTCTTCCGATAAGTTAAAGAAAGTAGATGATGATAATTTTGAAGCTAGTAAGTGTGCTTTTTCCTCTTGTCATTGTTTAGAAAGCAAAGACCCTTGGAGTATAAAAGCCGATAATTTAAAGATCACAAGGGAGGGGTATGCAAGGGGCTGGAATGCAAGTTTTAATTTAAACGATGTGCCAGTAGTTTACTTGCCTTATGTCGCTTTTCCAGTTAAGCAAGAAAGAAGCTCAGGGCTTTTAATTCCTGAATTTAGCCATAGTAGTAAAGATGGCTTTGGTTATAAACAGCCAGTTTTTTTTGCTCTAACCGATCAAACCGATATAACCATATCTCCATTTGTGCAAACTAAAACTAGGGCAGGTTCTGCTTTCGATTTTAGAACTGCTTTTTCAGAGAGAAATAATGTAAAGAGTAGATTTTATTTTTCAGACGAAAGTAGTAGAGATGGAGATTTAAGAGGGTTAGACGTCTCGGGAATGACAGACCCTAATTTTGATGAAAATAGGTTTGCAGCTTTTTATAATCAAGCTTGGACTAGTAAAAAGGGAGCGAGCATTCCTACTACCTTAGTTTCAGATATCCATTATGCTAGCGATGATTTATTTATTAGAGAAATTGAAGATAATGATATAGGAGAAAGCACTTCTTCTTATTTAACTTCAAAAGTAGCACTAACGACATCACCTCTAGATTTTTTAGTAGCTGGAGTTTCTTCTGAATATAACCAAGCGATGTATACCGATGATGATTTAGTATTTCAAAGATTGCCTGAGTTTACAGTAAATTCGCTAAATAATTTTAGACCTTTTGGGCATAATCCTTATGGTCTTAAGTTGGTATTTAAAAACGATTTATCTGCGACTAATTTTTCAAGAAAAGAAGGCTATGAAGGTTGGCGCACTAGTTTAATTCCATCTATAAAAATGCCGTTTCATTATAAAAACTATTTCGATAGTGCTTTTCAAGTTTCTTACAATTACGCAAATTATAGTTTATCTGAAAAGAAGATCCCTGGCTCTAATATTTCTTATGATGAGCAAGGAAATAGTATAGAAACCGATGTTTTTAAAGAGTTTGATTCTGGGTCTAGAAGTATTCCTATTTTCGATTACAAAATAGGAACTGGAGTAGAAAAGGTTTATAACACTGATGAAGATTCCATTCTTGCTAGACTTACAACGCTAGGTGCCGACAACTCGGGAGCGATGCTAAAAAGGCTAAAAAATACGATAGAGCCATCGGTTAGCTACAAGTATGTTCCTGATGTAGACCAAGACGATCTGCCGTATTTTGATTCTAATGATAGAATGCGAAAGGCAGGAGTGGTTACTTACCAAGTAAAAACGTCTCTATTTGGTAGATATATGCCAAGGTATGCAGTATCGGAAAAAATTAGCGAGCTTACTCCTGAGCTAAAAGATTTACCTTTAATCGACACTGGTGAGCTTGGAAGTTTAGGAGAGGCGTCTGCTTATAATATGCCAAGGATGGATTACACTTTTGAAAAAGGCTCGATTCGTGAACTTATGGCTTTTACGTTAAAGCAAAGTTATGACCATACTATCGACGAGGAAATAGATGGCACGGATAATATGTCTGATATAGAAGCAGATTTAGATTTATATTTTAGTAATTATTTTGCTACTAAATTAGAGAGTAATATAGATAATGATTCTGGGTCTATAAATTCTTATGGTATTTCTGCTTACTTAAAAGATGATAGGGGAGATGTTTTTAAACTTAGGTATTCGTTTTTAGACGATGTTCTCGAGCAGCTCGAAGGAAATATCGAACTAGCTTGGACAGATCGTTTTAGAACTGGTTATTATACTAGGTACGATGTCGACTCTAGCGATTTTATCGAGCAACAGATAGCATTTAGAATTATGAGTGCTTGTGATTGTTGGCATATAGATTTAGGGCTAAGCGATAAGACTAATCCAGATAGAAAAAAAGTGATATTAAGTTTTGCATTAGGAGATTTAGGAGGACTTACTCAATCTTTTGGTGTGGGAAATGATACGAATAGATAAGATTTTTTAATTTCGAGATCTTAAACCACGCTTTAAGCGTGTAGAGCTATTTTTTAAAAAAGTTTTTTAAAGGAGTTAGCTACAGATGGAAGATAATATATCGGCACAAGATAAAGTTTTAATACTTAAAAAGCATTTATTAGATGGCGTTCCTATTTCAGAGTTGTGTAAGGAGTATGAGATAGATGTGCAAGATTTCTATAAATGGCAAAAGGTGCTATTTGAGCAAGGCTCTAAAGTTTTTAAAAATAAAACAAAACAAGACCGCTTAGAAAAAAAGATTGACAAATTAGAGGAAAAGATAGCTAAACGTGAAGACGCTATAGCAGAGCTACAAAAAGCTAATAAAGCGTTAAGGGAAATTCAGTTTAACGACATCATTTTAGGGCAAGGCTTATAACTAAAAAAATGTCGTTATTATTTTGATTTTTTAAAATTAAGTAAAATTAAACAATAAAGGAATTTTTTATTTATGAATATTATAGTTACTGGTGGCGCTGGGTTTATAGGAAGTAATTTCGTATATTTTCTATTAAAGAATAGGAAAGAGTGGAATATAACCGTTATAGATGATCTAACTTATGCTGGAAATTTAGAAAACATAGCAAAGTTGATAGATGATAATAAGATAAAGTTTATAAAAGCTAATATCGTTGATGGTAAAAAAATCGATGAGTGTTTTGAAGCTTTAAAACCTGATTACGTAGTTAATTTTGCCGCTGAAACACACGTAGATAGATCTATATTAAGTGCAGCTGAGTTTGTAAGCACAAACGTGCTTGGAACTCAAGTGTTATTAAATGCTAGCATGGCGCATGGAGCAAAAAGATACGTTCAGATTTCTACAGATGAGGTCTACGGAGCTCTTGGAAAAGAGGGTTCATTTTATGAACACACTCCATTAAACCCAACTAGTCCATATTCTGCATCGAAAGCAGGGGCAGATTTTTTAGTAAATGCTTTTTTTAAAACTTATAGTCTAGATGTATGTATAACTAGATGCACTAATAATTATGGACCATACCAATTTCCAGAAAAGCTTATTCCTTTATTTTTAACTAACGCACTAGATGATAAAGACTTGCCGCTTTATGGTGATGGTATGAATGTTAGAAGTTGGATATACGTAGATGATCATTTAGATGCCATTTTAAAGGTTCTTGAAAATGGGAGAGCAGGAGAGGTTTATAATATTGGTGGCTCGGTTGAAGCAGAGATCCCTAATAAGATAGTTGCAGAAAAGATATTAAAAATTATAGGAAAACCTACTAGTTTAATAAAGTATGTAAAAGATAGGGTGGGGCATGATTTTAGATATTCAGTAGATTGCACTAAGATAAAGAATGAATTAGGTTGGGAGCCTAAAATAAATTTTGAAGACGGATTGCAAAAAACGATTAATTGGTATTTAGAAAACGAAAATTGGTGGAAAAAGGTAAAAAGTGCTGAATATCAAGCTTACTATGAGTTAAATTATAAGGATAGGTTTGAAAAATAAGTATAAATAGTATATTTTTACTAATGTTTTATTAAATTTAATTTATTAAATTTTTATTAAAAAAGTGCGATGTATGAGTTTAGGAACAACGAGTTTAAAAACAAAGAAGAGTAGTTCGGGAGTAGATTATTTAATAACTGGTGCTAACGGTCAGTTAGGAAGAGAGCTACAAGATAAATTATCACCACTAAAAAATGTAAGTTTTGAAGCTTTTAGTAGAGAGGGGCTAGATATAACTAACCCTACACAACTTGAAGAAGCCGTTGATAAATATAATCCAGAATATATCATAAACTGCGCTGCCTTTACAGCAGTAGATTCAGCTGAAAGTGGCGAAGGACAAAAGCAATGTGAAGAAATAAATCATAAAGCGGTTGAACGTTTAGCAAATTTAGCAATAAAATATGGTTTTAAATTAATTCATATATCTACAGATTATGTTTTTGGTAGAAGAGAAGGTCCCGCATTAACTGAGGAGGATGAAACTCAGCCTTTAAATGTTTATGGAAAAACGAAGCTATTAGGAGAAGAGGCTATAAGAAAGGCTTTAACTTTAAAAGATAAAAATAATTATCTTATCGTTAGAACTTCTTCAGTTCACGGGCAATACGGCAAGAATTTCGTTAAGACTATGATAAGAAAATTACTTGAAGAAGATGAGATAACTGTAGTAGGCGATCAAATTATGAACCCTACTTATGCAGGATATTTAGCAGATACTATTTTAGAGCTTAATAATAAAGGAGCTACTGGGACATTTAACGTGTCGAATACTGGAGAAATTTCTTGGTATGATTTTGTTCTAGAAATAAGAGATTGTTTATCTCAAGTTAAGCCTGAAGTAATGGGTGTAATAATTAAACGTTGTACGAGTAAAGAGTTTCAAGAAAAGGCAAATAGGCTCGTTGCAGATAGGCCTGAATACTCGGCGTTTAAATTAACTAAGCTAGAAGATTTTTTAAAGAAAAAAGCGATGACTTGGCAAGGTGGTTTAAAAGAGCATTTTAATGATCTTGGATATATGGTAAAATAAGTTTGTTTTTTGGATTATTTAATTATTAGTAGGAGATTAAAAATTTATGAATCCTAACGTATACATGGTTATAATGGCAGGAGGTGGTGGAACTCGCTTCTGGCCTTTAGGTAAAAAAGCGATGCCTAAACAATTTTTATCAATTTCTAAAAATGGCGTAAGCATGATAGCAAATACTGCTAACAGAGCAAAAAGATTTACTAATAATGATGTTCACGTAGTAACTAATAAAAAATATGCAGACTTAGTAAGGTCTCATATAAATAATGCTAGGATTATTTGTGAGCCAGTAGCTAAAAACACGGCTCCTCCTATCGGGCTTGCAGCCTTATATTTATTAAAACAAAACAAAGATGCCATTATGATAGTTTGCCCATCTGATCACGTGATAAAAAATTTAGATAAACTAATAGAAATTTATAAAGAGGCTATTGCTCTAGCGGAAAGTAGAAAGACGCTTATAACAATAGGCGTAACTCCAGAGTATCCTCATACGGGCTATGGTTATATAAAAATGGGTGAGCATATTTCTAATAATTCTTATACGGTAGAGAGGTTTGTTGAAAAGCCAAAGTTAGAATTAGCTAAGGAATATATTGCAACTAAAAAGTATTTATGGAATAGTGGAATTTTTGTATGGCGTGCAGACGTTATTTTAAGGAAAATAAAAGAGTATATGCCTAACCTTTATGAAAATTTAATGGTTATAAATGAGGCTATCGGCACACCTAATGAAAATAGCGTAATTGAAGAGTATTTCCCTAAGATTGAAGCACAAAGTATTGACTATGGTGTTATGGAAAAAGCTAAAGACGTTTGCATAGTAAAAGCGGATAATTTGTGTTGGAATGATGTTGGCTCTTTAAAAGAGTGGGGAGATAATTTTAGCAAAGATAGTGATGGCAATGTAAATGTTGGAAATGGTCTTCTTATCAATACTAAAAACTCTATTTGTTTTGCTGAAAGTGATATTCCTACATTTTTATTAAATGTGGAAAATGTTATAGTAGTAAACACTGGTAAGGAGGTTTTAGTTTGTGATAAGGATACTTCGCAAGATGTTAAGCTTATAGTAGAAGAGCTTAAAAAACAAAATAGAGAGGATTTGCTTTAAGGATTTATTATAAAATTATAGTTTTTTAAGTTTTAAGTATTTTATATTTAGCAAAATTTTTTTAAAGCTAATTTTCTTTAAGGCTTCGTGGGTGTGGGAGACTTGAGAAGTAGAATTTTTATTTGTAGACTTAATTTAAAAGGATGTAAAAATTATGAATAGTAAAAAAACTGCACTTATAACTGGTATTACTGGGCAAGATGGCTCTTATTTAGCTGAGCTTTTATTAGAAAAAGGATACAATGTTTGGGGGATGGCAAGACGTTCGTCTGTTGAAAAGTTCGATAGGATTGAGCATCTTAGAGATAAAATAAAACTCATTCAAGGTGATTTATTAGACGAGTTTTCTCTAATGACTACACTAAGAAAGGTAAAACCAAGCGAGCTTTATAACTTAGCGGCTATGAGTTTCGTTCCAACGAGTTGGGAGCAACCAGTGCTTACAGCAGAGTTTACTGCCGTAGGAGTAACGAAAGTGCTAGAAGCCATAAGAAATGTTGACCCATCGATTAAGTTTTACCAAGCTTCTAGCTCTGAAATGTTTGGAAAGGTGAGAGAAGTTCCACAAACTGAGCTTACGCCTTTTTATCCACGTTCTCCATACGGTGTTGCTAAAGTTTATGGCCATTATATTACTGTTAATTATAGAGAAAGCTATAATTTGTTTGCTTGCTCTGGAATTTTATTCAATCACGAATCGCCAAGACGTGGCTATGAGTTCGTTACTAGAAAAGTTACTAACGCAGTAGCTAGGATTAAACATGGACTAGATAAAAAATTGTATATGGGTAATCTTGATTCAAAGAGAGACTGGGGATATGCTGGCGATTACGTGGAGGCTATGTGGCTTATGCTTCAACAACCAAAGGCTGATGATTACGTTATATCCACAGGCGAAACTCACACAGTAAGGGAGCTTGTAGAGATAGCATTTTCGCACGTAGGTTTAAATTGGGAAGATTATGTTGAGATCGACCCTAAATTTATAAGACCAGCCGAGGTTGACTTGCTAATAGGCGACTCTAGTAAAGCTAAAAAAGTGCTAGGCTGGAAGCCAAAAGTAAACTTTGAGGGACTTATTAAAATGATGGTCGACTCTGATATGGAAATTTGGGATAAGGCTATTAAGGATGGCACTGTACCAAAATAGGCGGTGAAAAATAACTCAAAGTAAGCTTGTATCGTACTTATAGACTTATATTTACGCTTTTTGCTTGTCTTAGATTATTATATGCGTTTATAATGCTCTTAAAAGTATGCTAAAGTTTTGTTTCTACTTGGTTTTCTTATAGTTTTAGTTAGTTTTTATAGAATAGTTTCAAATTTTAAGAATTTGATATATAATAAATCTCTTTTACTAGAAAAGAAAATCTTGTTTTATAGATTTTGTTTTTTAATAAAGAGACTTAAAAGAAAATTTTAATCTTTAGAAAGTTTAACAAGGATAAGTTTTATTAAGATTAAAAAGTAGTAAAATTATAAAGGAATATAATTATATGACTGAAGATAAGAAAAAGGATAAGAAAACTCCTACCGAAATTATTACCGATGGAGAAACGGTTTTTCATCCAAAGGTTTGGGGAGGAGAATATTGGATCGTTAATAAGGAATACTGTGGTAAAAAATTAATTCTCAATAAGGGTTATCGTTGCAGTTCGCATCACCATCAGATTAAAGATGAAACTTTTTTTATTATTTCCGGAAAAGTTTTAATGGAAATAGGTGATGAGCGTAAAATATTAAATGTTGGAGATAAGCAGTATATTCCAATAGGTGTTAACCATAGATTTACGGGGCTTGAAGATAGTGAGATAATTGAATTTTCTACTCATCATATGGAAGATGATAGTTATAGGGAAACGGAATCGGAGAAAGTTCCTGAAGATGAGTTTAATAAGCTTTTAACTGAAGAATGGGATAGCTACGTAAATATAAGTGCGTTTAAGCGCATGAATATGCTTGTTATAGGCGATGTGATGTTAGATGTGTATCAAAGCGGTGTAGTAGAAAGACTGATGCCCGATTCGCCTAATGCTATCGTAAAAATAACTAATGTCGATTATTTTCTAGGTGGCATGGGAAATCTAACATCTAACTTAAAGAGTTTAGGAGGAGACGTAACTGTAATTTCTGCTGTTGGAAAAGATGAGCACGCAAACAAAGTCCGTGAGGTATTAGACAGTAAAAAAATAACTGGTAAACTTTATGTGGTAGATGAGCCAACGATTTCTAAGATAAATATTTTTGGTACTAGACCAGGGGCAGAAAGCCAAAAAATGTTAAGGATTGATATTGAAGAGCCTATAAAGTTATCTAAAAAAATGGAAGATGAAATTATTTCTTATATAGATGGTAATATTTCTAAATTTAATGCATTAGTAATATCCGATTATAATAAGGGAATGTGCACAGAGAGAGTTTGTAAGGAAGCTATAAAGATAGCAAGAAAGAATAATATTCCATCTATTGTAGACCCAAAAGGTAAAAACTGGGATAAATATAGTGGTGCTACTATAGCTAAGCCAAATATCGCAGAGCTATCGGCTGCATTAGGAAAGACTGTAGATAATGATAATGATAAGCAAGTCTCAGAATGTGGAAGAGAGCTTTTAGAAAAGGCCGATATGGATTATTTATTAGTATCTCGCTCTGAAAATGGCGTAACGCTATGCTCGAAAAATCTATTTGAAGAATTTTCACTATTACCTAGTTCAGATAAGGTATTAAATGTAGCTGGTGTAGGTGATACGATGGTAGCGGCTCTTTCGCTAGCACTAGCATCTAAGATGTCTATAAGAAATGCCGTTAATGTATCTAATATAGCGGCAGGCTGTGCTTGTGCGAAAATGGAGGTAGCATCGATAGATTTTGATGAATTAAATTATAGGCTAGCATTAAGAGCTAGTGATTCAAAGATAGTAGATGTAAGCGTAATAAAACCTCTAGTAGAATTTTTAAAGAAATCTGGAGAGAAGATAGTGTTTACGAATGGTTATTATGATGTGATAAATAATAATCATATAGAACATTTCAAGCAAGCTAAAGCTTTAGGTGATGTTTTAATAGTTGGGGTAAATTCAGATATTTCTGCAAAAAATAATCAGATAAAATTGTTTAATAATGAAATGTCTAGACTTTCTTTCTTATCTAATATTTCGATAATAGACTACCTAGTATCGTTCGATTCTAGTAATCCAAATAATTTACTTGAACAAATCTGGCCAGATGTAATAGTAAAAGGCGGTAATTACAAGAAAGAAGAGATTGTAGGTAGAGAGTACGCTAAGGAAGCCGTTATCTTGCCTTACGTAAGTAATAGGTAAAACAAGTAGGTAAAACCCAAACTTTCCCTTGTTTTACGTATAAATTTTAACTTTATAACATACTCAAAATAATTTAAGAAAAGTTTAGAAACACTTACATAAATTGTTAAACGTAGCATACGTAAATACGTATTCTTTAGGAAACAACAAATAACAAGTCTTTAAGTTTTAAGTTTTGAACTCTTAAAAAACATAGTATACGTAAAACAAGGGAAAGTTTAAGGCAAAATATAAGATAAAAAAGGGCAAAAAAAAACGCCTATCTTAATAATATAAAGATAAGCGTTTTGTGTATTTCCTTAAAATCTAGGAGGTTAGTTTCCCTCGCACTAGTTTTCTTGCCGTAGAAAGACGCTAGGAGGCATTAGTGAGCTTGAAAAATACTCCACTAGCTGGTTTGTTTGACCCGTCGGCGTAAGGCACTCGACTATTAGATCTTCCATTTCTCTGCAACACAAAGTCTACCGGCCAAGTGATAGCAACCGAGCTATTTAAAGTAGCCCCCACACCATTTTCGACTAATCCTACCAAGTAGTCGAATTTAGGAAGATAGCCTTCTCCTTTAACGTAAAAAACGCGGGGTTCGTCCCTCGACGAAGGCGTTTTGGAAATTGAACCAACAGCAGCTTTCGGGAGGTAAATTGCGATCGTTTGGTCCATAATATAGAGCTTGTTGAATTTCCTCCAATTTCTTTCATCGGGGTAAAATCCTCTAAGATAGTCTTCGTCGCTTTGGTTTAGGTCGCCTCTAAGGCATTCGATCACTTCTTGTGCGATCTCTTCTCGTGCGATCTCTTTTCGTGCGATCTCTTTTCGTGCGAGTTCCAGTGTTAGAATCATTGTCCTAACCTCCTTTTGTGCAAGGATAACTTATATAACATAAAGCAGTTTTTGCTATAAGTGCAAAATCTCTGCTTACCATCTCTAAGGAACTTTAAGTTTCCTAAAAAACCTGCTATTGCAAATAGTCTATTTTAAGTTATTGCAAAAGCAATAAAGTTAAATATAACATACATTTTATTTAAAAACAAAATTTTTTCCAAATTATTTATTTAAATTTAGTGAAATATAAAAGACTTAAAATGGTTCGAAAGTTTCTAAAGCAAATCTTAAATTTAAAGAAAATTCTCGCTAGCTTTGCAAGCTTTACTTAAAACGTGAATAAACTAATTTTTTACTAGCATCGTTCCTACCCCTTTATCTGTGAGAAGCTCTAATAAAATAGAGTGGGGAATGCGTCCATCTACTATAAATACTTTTTCCACTCCTTTATCGATAGCTTCTATGTAGCACTCTACTTTTGGCACCAAGGTATCGGGAATTGCATTCTCCTTTAGAAGTTTTTCAGCTTCTTTTAAATCGATTTTTGAAATAAGAGTTTTAGGATCGTCTTTTTCGCGTAGTATTCCAGCTATATTAGTTATTACCACTATAGCCTTAGCTCTTAGCTCACTAGCGATATAAGATGCTGCCGAATTGGTATTTACATTTAATATACTTCCCATACTATCACAACCTAAAGAAGATATAACTGGAATGCAGCCTTTTTTAAGTATCTCAATAATAGGAGTTTTGTTAATTTTCTTAATTTCACCTGCAAGGCTTAATTTTTCACCCTTAATATCTGCTTGTATAAGTTTATCATCTATTCCTAAAAGTCCTTCGGCCTTTCCACCATTTGCATGCAGTAAATTAACTAAATCTTTATTAACTTTTTTTGCTAATGATTTTTGTAAATATTCTATAGTTCCTTTATCAGTTAGTTTTAAACCAGCTAAAAATTTAGACCCTTTACTTGCATTGTTTAATAATGCGTTAATTTCTGGGCCGACACTATGAACAAGCACCACTCTAACGCCTAAATACGATAGTCTTACTATATCCTCAATAACTTTTTTTTTTAAATCTTGATTGGCTATGGCATTACTCCCATATTTTATAACTACAATGTTATTTAGGTACTCTCTTATATATGGCACCGCCTCTACAAGAATTTTTGCTCTGTCTTGGTTGGTAATTTGGTTTTGTTGTGTCATTTTTCTTATAATCTCCAATAATCTTAGTTTTTTTTTAAATGGAGTTGTCCTAAACGCTTTAGTCTGAAGCTAAAAAAACTCCTTATATAATAAATTTAGTTCTTCACGATATTTTATTTTTATTTTAATTTTTATCTTTATCTTTATCTTTATCTTTATTAACTAATCTAGATATTATCATAGCACTAGCAGTATTTCCAACGGAATTTAAAAGCGTTGCAGGAGCATCTATAATCGTGCTTATTATTAAAATAAGCGGTAAAAATTCTTGTGGGAGATGTAGCATGCTTAGAAGTGCCACTTCGCCCATTATGCCACCGCTAGGAATCGCTCCAATAACGACACTTGAAATAAACGCTACTAATATAATAATTATTATAAATGAAAAGCTAGAAAAATCCTGCCCTAAAATAGTAAGTAAAAATGTAATTTTAAATATATTTCCTATAATAGAGCCATCTTTATGAATATTAACACCAAGCGGCAAACTAATATCACAAACATCCTCTGATACATTCATCTTTTTTGTTGCAATCATATTTGTAGGAAGCGAAGCTGCGCTCGAACAAGACCCAAGTGACATTACGGTAGGGGGTAAAACATTTTTCCAATATAAAACTAACCCCTTTTTTCCGCCTCCAAGATAAGCATAAAAAGAAAAAACTAAAAAATAAGTAATAATAGCGACTATTAAATATAAAATAAAAAGATTTAGGTAGCCCGTTAAAATTTTGGGCCCTAAGCTTGCAACTACATTAGCAAAATAAACCCCAAGACCAAGAGGGGCAAATTTCATTATAAAATTTATTAGTTCAAGCATTACATTCTTTCCATCATTTAGAAATTTACAAAGGGTATCAGGTTTTTTATCACACCTAGTTATAGCTAATCCAGATAACATTGAGAAAACTATTAGTGGTAAAATGTAGTTTTTAGAAAGAAGCAAATAAAAATCATTAGTAGTAAAAATCTTAGTAAGGCTATCTAAAAGATTTTCTAATGAAAAATTTTCTAGCGAGTTTTGTAGCGTTTTAATATTTTCGTAAGAAGCATCTTCTAAAATATTTTTAAAGTTATGAGCACTTAATCCCTTAGCTGGGTTGTATATATAAATCGCTATTAGTCCGATAAGTGAAGATACGATAGAGGTAGCAATAAAAACTATAATGGTATATTTAAGTATTTTATTTAGTCTTTTGCCTATATTAAAATTTGTAAATGATGATACTACACAAAAAAATATTAGTGGGGGAAGCATCATAAAAAGGATATTAAAAAACAAATCTCCGATAGGCTTTATATATAAAACTTGGTTTTTAAAAAAGATACCAAAGATGCCACCTAAAATTACAGACGATATTAAAATTATCGATGATTTGTACGTCTTTAAAAATTTTTTCATAAATAGTTCCTTATATTTTCCTTATATTTTTTTTAAGATGATTTTTTGTATTCTATATCTTCTTGTATTATATTTTCACGTTCTATATTATATCTTGTGTTTTCATCATCTAGAAAAAACTTTAATGCACACGAAACGCAATCTTTACAAGATTTTTTATTTTCTTTTCGTATCTCTTTGCAAGTTAAATTCCCGATTTCAGTCTTAAATTTTTCTATAAGTTTATTAGCGATTTCTTTATTATCAAGCGCACTTAGTGCGCCAAAGAGAGCACCACAATAGCCACTTTCTGCTCGCCCCCCTCCAAAGGCTTTAGCCTCATTTATGCTACTGTCTGTAATATTAAAATTATTACACTCTATACTTAAAACTTTTAATACTGTTTGGGCGCAATTATAGCCTTCATGTCCACGAAAGTATTTAGTTATTAATTTTTGATAATTACACATTTTGACCTTATCTCCTAATGCTGTTAAAATAATATTATTGAAATAATATTGTTAAAATTTTTGAAACGCTGATCGTTTTTAAGATTTTATTTATTTTATAATTTAACATTTAATAGTAAATATGATAACTATATTTTTTGATTTAGAGACTAGCAGAACTGAGCCTATTGGGCAAATATTAAACTATAGCTTTATAGCTACGAATGATGATTTTGAAGTCATAGATGAGTGCTTTGGAGATATCAGGATTTCTCCTTTAGAGCTTCCGTGTCCTTATGCAATTTTAGCAAATAAAGTAGACGTCATAAAGCATCAGCAAAAAAACATTTCAGATGAAAAAAGTGAAATGATGTCTATGCAAAGAATTTTTAATTTTTTTGAGAATATGATTAAGGAAGGTAGGGGAGAGAAGATTGTTTTAGTTGGATATAACTCGCTAAAGTTTGATGTCCCATATTTAAGAACCTCTATGATTAGAAATGGCTTTTCGCCTTATTTTAATGGTCAGATTATATATAGAGATTTACTCTATGTGGTAAGAAAAATTTCATGCACTAGGGAGGATTTTATAAGAACTAGCAAGCACGATGAAAGTGCTAAAAAAAATAAACTTTCCCTAACGTTAGAGACTACTAGCCAAAATTATAATCTTTTGCAAGGCGAGCAATTACACAATTCAAGAGATGACGTTTTATTAACTATAAATTTAGCTAAAAAGTTATTAGAAATTTTTAATTTAGATGTAAGAAAATATAATGGCTATGAGTTAAGCTTTAGTGAACACGCAAAGTATAAAAAGGAGGGTAAGGTTTTCACGCCGATATTTCCAGAATATGATTTAGGCGCTACAAAAAATTATGAAAATAGATTTTATGTTCTTTTAGATTATTCCGATAGATATTCATTATGGGTAGACTTAGATAAGTTTAAAGAATGCAAAGAAGCGTCTAAAATAGAAACGTCTAAAATAGAAACGTCTAAGGAAGGTAGTTTAGAAGATAGCTTACAAGATAGTTTAGATAAGTTTAAAAGGGCTATCTCTTGGTATAATTATAGTGCTTCCTATCTTTTTAAGCCTATAAAAGATATTGAGGTGCCAAACTTTTACTATGAGCTTGCGAAAGAAAGCTTAGATATGCTAAAAGATATCAATTTAGATAACTATTTTGAGATTAGTGAATGTGATATAGAGCAAGATATATATAGATTATCATTTAACTCATTAGATTTATTACATAAAATCATATGGGAAAACGATTCTAGTGTTTCAAAAGGGCAAATAAGTAGAGATTTAAACGTTGTTTTAACTAGATGGAAGCTAGCTAACATCAAATGGGAAGATATCAATAGGGAAGATGAGAAAGATATCAATAAACTAAAGTTCTTAGAAATGTATGCAAATCATAGGTATGGAAAGGATAATAGTTTGCTATTAAATAAGTTTGCTAAAAAAGATAGCGAAAATAAGGAAGATTTTCATTTAAGTTTCTTTGAATTATTAGAAAATATTGAAAGTTTAAAAGAAGAGAATAAGGATAATAAGGAAAACATTAGTTTGCTTTTATCGCTAGAGAAGTTTTATAAGGAATCTATTATTGCTAGCTTCTTTTAATTCTAGTTTAGATATTTTAAAATATATATTTCATATAAATTTACGCTTATAAAGTTGATAGTTTGTGTTAATAGTTTGAAAATTTAACTTTGAAAACTTAACCTAAAAAAACCTAACAGAGACTAGAAATAGAATTCTCGTCTCTGTTTATAGGGGGCTTTTAGATGGGTTTTTAAAGCTTTTTAAAGGCTTTTATATGCTAATTCTTTCATAAGCTAATTGCTACAAATGCTTTTAATCTTAAGTTTGCATTGCATTTACAATATTCACATTTATAATATTCACATTTATAATAAAGTCTTACATTATAAAAAGTTCTATATCTTTACTTTTGTTAAGTTTCTTTTTTCCCTTACCTTTTTTAAAATTTTAGCCTAACTATGCAAATATAACTATGCAAATAAACTAAAACCTATAACTAATTATTGCATAGTTTAAGTTATGCGATTTTTTATCTAAATGTCTATTTTTTAGTTATTTTATTAGTCTAACATTTAACTATTATCAACTAAGTCATTATTTAAGGCAGAAAAAATAGCATATATATTTGCCCTATTTCTATTAGCTTCTATTCCAATGCCGTAAACGATTTTCTTAGTATCAGGGTATGTGATTTTAGCATAAGAAGCTATCTTATACTCCCCATCTTTATCCTTAAAACCGTGTTGGTTAATAATTTCTACATTAAAATCTACTATATCTTTTAAAGCATTTTTTAAAGCAGCGACTTCGTTGCTACCTTGCTTGATAATTTCGTAAGTTCTTCCCTTATGCTCTAATTTAAAACTAATCTCCATATTTTTATCATCTATATATTTTAAGGAATCTAGCGAAAAATTAAAACTAGGTTTGTTTTTAAAATACATTTTATAAAACAAGTCTTTTAGTTCATCGTTAGTAATAGCCTTGTTTTTTCCTTCACAAAATTTTTGAACCACATTTGCAAACTCACCTTGCATCTCTTTAGGTATTTCTAAGCCAAAATTCTCTCTTACAATATACGTTACTCCCCCTTTTCCCGATTGACTATTAACCACTACAAAATTTATTCCTTCTTTTCTACCTATATCGGCTGGGTTAATTGGTATATAAGGTACAGGCCATTTTTTATCATCCTCATTGTTTTTCATAGCATCGAGGGATTTTCTTATAGCGTCTTGGTGTGAGCCAGAATATGCGGTAAATATTTCTTTTCCAGCATAAGGGTGTCTAGCATGAACTTCTAATCCAGTGCATTCCTCATAAATTTCTTTTACTTTATCAACATTTGAGAGATTTAATTTAGGATCCATTCCTTGTGTATATAAATTTAAAGCTATAACTAATATGTCTGCATTACCAGAGCGTTCTCCATTTCCAAAAAGCGTTCCCTCTACCCTATCGGCACCAGCAAAAAGACCAAGCTGAGTAGCTGCTATAGCCATTCCCATATCATTATGTGGATGGATACTTAAAATTATTGCATCTCTATTACATACATTATTTGAAAAATATTCTATCTGATTTGCATAGATATGCGGTGGCGTCATCTCAACAGTTGCAGGAAGATTTATAATCATTTTATTATCTTTACTTGCCCCCGAAGCTTCTATAACGGCATCGCAAATTCTTAATGCAAAATCTGGCTCTGTCCCCGTAAAGCTTTCGGGAGAATATTCTAAAGTTATATTAGTATCTGTTTCGTTTTTTAACTTAGAAAGCTTAGAAACTCCCTTTAAAATTATATCTATAATTTCATCTTGGGTTTTTTTAAAAACTACTCGTCTTTGAAGCTCAGAGGTTGAGTTATACAGATGGACTATTGCATTTTTTGCTCCTTTTAAAGACATTACAGTCTTTTCTATTTGCTCTTCTCTAGATTGTGATAATACTTGGATAACGACATCATCTGGAATCAAGTTTTCTTCTATTAAAATTCTAGTAAAATCGTATTCGATAGTCGATGCAGCAGGAAAGCCTATTTCAATTTCTTTAAATCCTAACGATACTAACATTTCCCAAAACTTTAACTTTTTCTCAAGTGTCATTGGATTTCTTAGAGCTTGATTTCCATCTCTTAAATCTACACTGCACCATATAGGGGGTTTTTCAAGAGTTATTTTAGAAACCCAAGTGCAAGTTTGCATCTCAGGAATAAATGCAGTGTTAATTCCGTATACTCCTTTTGGGTCTTTTAATTTTTCAAAATCTTTAGTATTAAGAGTAGTTTCCCTAGTACTAGTTTCGTTTACATTAGTTTTACCTATAATTTGATTTCTTTTATCATCGAAATTAGCGTTCATTTTTTAGTTCTCCTTTTAATTATTTTTTTTAATATTATAAATCATTGCAAAATAATAAAGTCTCTAAGAAGAAACTAGTAATAAGTTGCAATGATAATTTTTTACAAAAAATAATTTATATAAAGTTAAAGAGCGTATTAGCTACTTTAAAAAATATTTTGTAAAAAATTTAAATAAATTTTATTTTTTGTATTGTTAATGAAATTTCTCTTTTAAAATAATAGATTGAAATAAGTTATAAAAATTATAAGAGAAGGAGGAGTGTGAGTGGTAGATTAAGGAGGATAGAAGAACTTAAAGGAGAATTGTTATTAGAATTTTTAGAAGAATTAAAATTTTCGATTTTAAATTTCGACCTGTCTTTTATTTTAGTTTTTTTATCATAAAAATAATTCATTTTATTTACCTTTTAATAAAAAAAATTAATCACACGAACATTATAATCTAATATTTTTAAAAATATGTCAACAAATTTGGGCTCTTCACGTTTTAAGGTAGGTTTTAGACCTTAAAATTAGTATCACTCACCTCGACGAAGCCCAAAAACAATTTTTCTAACCCACCTAAAACGTGAAGAACCCAAATTTTTAATATACTAAAAACTTATAGTACTCAACGTAATCTAAAAACAATCCGTATGCTGGGGCGGTAGGTCCTGCAAAAGTTCTATCTTTCTTTTCTAAAATCTCTAATATATCTTTACCGTTTCCCTTTCCAATTTCTACTAAAGTCCCTACTATATTTCTTACCATTTGTTTTAAAAATCCTGAACCAGTAATAGAGATTACGATTTTTTCGTTATTATTCTTAGGATTATTTTTAGGATTATTTTCAGGCTCGTTTCCAAACGCATTTTCCTTAGTTATGCTTATATCAAAAATTTCTTTCACAGGACTTCTAGCGGTGCAACCGCTAGCCCTAAAGCTTGAAAAATCGTGAACGCCTATTAATTTTTTTGCTTGGTTTTGCATAAGTGTGATATCTAATTTTTTTGCAACGTGCCAAACTAAGCCTTTTTCGATACAAGGAGGATTCGGGCGGTTTAGAATATGGTATGAATAGCGCTTTTTAATGCTATCTCTAGTCGCATGAAAATCATCTGGGGCTATATCGATATACTTAACTGAAAGTTTATAGCGTAAAATACTACTTATAGCATAACTTAAAGTTTGTAAATCCATCTCAAGCTTATCTACATGAAAGTTTACTACTTGTGCCCTAGCATGAACGCCAGCATCAGTGCGACCCGAGGCTATAATATTTTTTATGTCGTCTTTTAAAACTATATTTAATGCACGTCTAAGCTCAGAATAAACGGTTTCTAAGTTAGGCTGAGATTGCCAGCCATGAAAAAAGCTTCCATTATATTCGACAACCATTCTTACATTAGTCATATACTTACATTAGTCATATAAAAACAATACTTACTTTAAAATAAATTATTCCATATTCTCTAATATTTTTTGCAATATTTGAACGGCATTTAACGCCGCTCCTTTTCTAATATTATCAGACACTACCCACATATTTAATCCATAAGGAACCGAGAAATCTTTTCTAATTCTTCCTACGAAAACCTCATTTTCTCCTGCAGCATCTAGTGGCATTGGGTATTCATTAATATTATCATTAACGACTATTCCCTCTTTTTTAGATAATATTTCTATAAGTCTTTTTGGTGATAACTCTTTGCTCGTTTCTACATTTAAACTTTCAGAGTGTGAGAAAAACACTGGAACTCTTACTGCAGTAGCAGTCATGGGTAAATTTGGAAGATTTAAAATTTTTCTAGTTTCATTTATCATTTTATATTCTTCTTTAGTGTATCCGTCATCTTCAATTAAGTCGATTTGAGGAATACAATTAAAAGCTATTTGATGTGGAAAACACTCTATTTCTATATCTCTTTGATTAAATATGGCTAAGGTTTGGCTCCAAAGTTCATCTAGCGCGTCCTTTCCTGCTCCTGAAACAGATTGATAAGTAGAAACTACTACCCTTTTTAAACCTGCTTCTTTATTTATAGCATCTAGAACTGGGATTATTTGAATAGTTGAGCAATTAGGATTTGAAATAATCTTATCTTCTTTTTTAACTACATTAAAATTTACCTCTGGGACTACTAAAGGAACTCCTTTTTGCATACGAAAAAAGCTTGAATTATCGATACATACAACGCCTTTTTTACTAGCAATATTTACGAATTTTTCTACAAGTTTTCCAGATACTGCAAAGAGAGCAATGTCAACGCCATTAAACGCATCTTCGGTAAGCAACTCGACTGGGTAGCTTTCACTAGAAATTTCATATAACTCCCCTACTGAGTTTTCAGAGGCTAAAAGTTTTATATCTTTAAAAGGAATCTTCAAGTCGGTTATCACATTTTGCATTTCATTTCCAACTAGCCCAGTTGCACCAACTATTGCGATTACAGCATCTTTTTTCATGATTTTTTTACCTTTAAATCTTTTAAAATATAAACATTAAAATAATCTTTAAAATAATCTTTAAAATAACGAGTGTTTTATTATACAATAAAAAACATTATAAAACATACTTAATTTTATATAAACAAGAAATCTGTAAATAAAGGAGTTCTTCACGTTTTAAAGAGGTATTAAGCTCTTTAAATTAGCGTCCTTAAAAAATATAAAGAACTTAAAAAAATTATCGATTTACTATTTCTTTTTTTTTATAGATAAGTTAAAGTAGTAAATATTGTTTTCGGGGTGTAGCTCAGTTTGGTTAGAGCACTAGTTTTGGGAACTAGGGGTCGGAAGTTCGAATCCTCTCACCCCGACACTAGCTTTTTTCATTTATTTTTTTATATTTCTTCTTTTTAGTTTATTTTAGTTTCATTTTTTAATTATTATTTAATCACTGCACTTAAAAATAAATTCCATAAGATATATTTAATAAAAATATTAGATCGTTTTATATCATTATCTTTTATGATAAACTAATCTAAGTGTGATTTTCTTCTAATTTTTCTTAAATTATAAATTGATATATGTTTTTACTAATTTTAACAATTCTTATATCCGTTAGCGTTTCTTTTACCTGCTCACTTATAGAAGCTGCTTTTTACTCTCTCCCTATGACATTTGTTTATGAAGAAGCTAAAAAAGGCAGTCTCTCTGGTAAATTACTATTAAAATTTAAAAAAGATATGGGAAAACCTATCTCAGCAATTTTAATTTTAAATACTGTGGCAAACACTACTGGAGCATCGGTCTCAGGTTGGTTAGTAGGAGAGCTTTATGGAGCTAATGCACTTTTGCCGTTTTCAATTTTTTATACATTACTAATATTATATTGTAGTGAGATTATTCCTAAACTTATAGGCGTAGCAAATTCAAGATTTGCGACCAAGCTATTAGCAGTCCCTTTAAATATTTTAATTAAAATTCTTTATCCTCTTATATATATTTCACAGTTTGTTTCTAAAAAATTTCAAGGAAACTCAAAAGGAGAAAAAATACGTGCAGAAGAAGTTTTAACGATAGCAGAAATGGGAACTAAGGAAGGTGCGCTAGACAATTTAGAGGGAGCAGTAATAGAAAATATTATAGAGTTAGACGGCGTGTTAGTAAAAACCATTATGACGCCTAGAACTGTCGTTACTCGCTTCATGGAAGACCTTACATTAGATGAAATAGCGTTAGAGTTAGAAAACCTTGCCTTTTCTAGAATTCCACTCTATTCATCTGAAAACCCAGATAAGCTAACTAGCTACGTCACGCAGCGAGATATTTTACAAGAGTTGATAAAAGGAAATAGGAACAAGAAGCTTAAAAGCATAGCTAGACCTTTAAAAACTGTGCCAGATTTAATGCGATGCGATGCGCTCCTTTTAGATATGTTTAATACTAAAGAGCACTTCTATGCAGCGGTTGACGAGTATGGAGGACTTTCAGGCATTATCACGCTAGAAGATATCATCGAACAAATTATAGGACATGAAATAGTAGATGAGTATGATGCGGTAAGCAATCTTAGGGCGCTTGCAAGACTTTTAAGATTTAAAAAGTGTAGAGAAAATGAGCTTAGTAACAATGCTTAGTAGCAATGAGTTTAGTAGCTAGAAATGGGAAAAGAGTAGGAAAAGAATATAAAGAGAGTAGAAAAACAAAAACGGTAGTTCATTTCACGTGTTTAAGTGGGTTAGAAAAAAATTACAGCTACACTTAAAGTTTAGGTTTTAAAGTAATTTATTTTATTTAAACACTTTTAAACGTGTAGAACTGTATTTATCAATAACTAGTTTTTACTAGTTTTTTACGAGCTAGGCTCGATATAAATTGCGCTATCGCCATCTAGCCACCTTAAAATTTTCATCATATTTTTTTTAGAAACTGCCACGCATCCACTAGTCGGTTTATCATTTTCTACGTGTAGGAAAATAGCTGAACCCTTATATTTTACTGGTGGATTATTATAATCGATTACGACTGCGTATTGATATTCTACACTTTCTTTTATTAAATGCTCTGATGAGTTCCAAGTAGGTTTCTTTCCTTTTTCTAAAATTTGCATAGTGTTATAAAACTTGCTTTCAGGATCATCTACCCAGTGTTCTAGTCCGCTTAGCTTTACGTATGGAATATTAGTGTCTATATAATTTATTCCAAAGCCACTTTTAAGAGCATAAAGCCCGCTTGGAGTTTTTCCGTCTCCTTCTCTTTTTCCCCCTTTTTTAGCTACTCCTTGTCTTCCTACTCGTCCATTAATTTTACTAGCTATTATCCATGTATCGTTTGTTTTTTCAAAAAGAGTAATATTAGCAAAGGAGATGTTATAAGGCTTAACGAAAATAAGCTTTTTTATTTTATTATCGATATTAAGATTATTAATATTAAAATTAGCTAAGGAATTATCTATATTTTTTTTACCACTAATGTTTTCGCTGTTAATGTTTAAGCTGCAGGAAGAAAGTAAAAACATAGAGAATGTAGAAAAGAATGTACAAAATAGAGTAAAGAGTTTTTTTATTATTATTTTTTTATTTATTATTTTCATTATTTTTAACGACTCCCCTACTTATCACAAAAATTTCTAATAAATTTTAAATATTGCAAATTGTATCATTTAATTTTATCCTTAAGAA
This sequence comes from Bdellovibrionota bacterium, assembly GCA_050952645.1. Taxonomy (GTDB): domain Bacteria; phylum Bdellovibrionota_C; class UBA2361; order UBA2361; family CAKMMH01; genus CAKMMH01. Next base: position 289,325 of record JBMNLI010000012.1, read on the forward strand.
GTGGTGTTTTTTTGTAATAAAAAATATAAAAATAGGAAAATCTTTATATGAAAAAGTTAGTAAAAAATTTTACATTATTATTATCAAAATTATTAACAATATTATTAGTATCTTTTAGTTTTATAAGTTTAGTTTCTTGCTATGGAAAGCCTAAACAAAAAAATGTGATATTTATTTTAATCGATACATTAAGAGCAGATCATTTAAGCTACTATGGATATGAAAGAGATACTACGCCTAATATAGATGCTTTTGCAAAAGAGAGTCTAGTTTTTAAAAATGCTTTTTCCCCTGCCCCATGGACGCCAGCTGCAATGGCATCGATTTTTACAGGCACTTACACAACGACACACGGCATGGTTCCTCCTAACTCTAGAGAGGAAGCCTTAAGAGCAGCTACAAAACTTTCGGATAAAGTTTACACTCTTTCAGAGCTTTTTAAAGATAATGGCTACTACACCATGGCGGTTCAAACTAATCCTTGGCTTACTGAAACTTTCGGGTATGCACAAGGGTTTGACACGTATATTCATAAAAATAGGATAAAGGCAAAAGCGGTAAATAATGAAGCTTATAATTTAATAAACGATTATTTAGCTAATAAGGAAAATAAAAATAAGCCCTTTTATTTATACTTACATTATATGGATCCTCACAATCCTTATGAAGCGCCTAGAGAATACGATAGATATTATAAAGACACTATAAAAGGAGACTATAACGACAGGGCTCAAGAACTTATTAGAAGATATGATAGAGAAATAAAGTATACCGACGATAAACTTGGAGAGTTGTTTAATTTTTTAAAAGAAAAAAAACTATACAAAAATTCCGTTATCGTTTTTCTAACCGACCACGGAGAGCAGTTTTTTGAAAGAGGTCATCAAGGTCATGGGTTTTATCTTTATAACGAAGAGATTCACGTTCCGTTTTTTATTCGTGCTAAAGGACATAAAGGAGAAGTTTTACAGGCTGTAAGCTCGATAGACTTATTTGAGACTCTTGTAGATTTAAATAAGCTTAAAAATGATAAGTCTACTACTCAAGGTTTTTCTTTAATATCTAAGGAGGGGCTAGAGCAAAGAAAAAGGACCGATGTTTTAAGTGAGATAAAAAGAAAGTTCCAGCAAAAGGCTATTATAACTACTAATTTAAATAAGCTTATAAATGAATACAGTTTAGAGACGAAAGATACCGATATATTAAATATAACACCCGATAAACAAAGAGTTTTTGATATTTCTAGTGATGCACTAGAGAAAAAAGAAGTTCATGACGATAATTTATTTAATAGACTTAATAAAAGATTTATAAAAGTTTATTCTAATGTGCTGAAAAGCAAAATTACACTCGATAAGGACGATTCGCTTAAAATGGACGAAAAGACTGCGAGTGAATTAAAATCGTTAGGCTATTTATAGCAATTTAAAGATTATAATAATTTACAGATATTTTATATATGAAATTCTTTAGGGAAAAATCTTTTTTATTAACTTTACTTATACTGCTTTCGTTTATTTTCTTTACGCCATACTTGCTTTTTGCTAAGGAGAAAGAAGCGAAAACTTGGCAGAAAAATGCTAAAGGTTTTTTTAATGAAGAGTTTGTAGTTAAGAAAAAAGAAAAAAAAGAGATTAAAAAAAAGTTCAACGCAGGCACTGGGTTTACGGAGTTTGAAGAGGTCACTCCTACTCTAGAAGTTCTTAAAGGTGCTCCCCATCAAGAAAAAGAACCTTTTGCAGAAAATGAAAAGGAAGAAAGAGAGGTTTATTACATTAAAGCGTTTATAAATGCAGATGATTACAAGCATTATAAAGATGAAAAAGAAAAGGCAAAAGATTTTTGTCTTAGAAATAATATTCATCTTATGAATTTATATGCTATTTGTAATAAGTGTGATAAAGAGAAAGTTTTTAAAGATTTTGATTGGCTACATTCTTTTATTTTAGGAAGTGTTTTTAGAATTATAAAAACACTTCCTAGTAATTATATTAGTATTGAGAAATCACCAGCTTATGCCGTTGGGTTAAAAAATGGTGAAATAATACTAGAAGGGAATGATTTATTAGAAAAGTATATAAGGAAATCCTTTTATATAGGAGAGTTAGAAGCTAAAAAACTATAAATGTTTATATAACAATATGCGTAACTTTTTTTAAAAGATGAGAATTTTTTAAAGACTAGAAGCAAGATAATAGATGAGAGAGCTACTTATAATGAAAAAAATTTTTACCTTACAATTTTTTACTTTATTACTCGCATTACTTATAGCTCAAATGCTTATTTTTGCAAACGGTGCGATGTGTGAAACTAAAAAAACGCAAATAAAAATAGATAGAAAAAAAATTCAGCGTGAGGTTTTAGAAAATTCTTATAATGAGATTATTGAAGATTATAAAAATAGCTATAATGGACGGAAATTAGAAAAAAAATGGGAAAAAGCGTTATACGAAACGTTAAAAAATGGGAATAATTATGCAAAAAACTTTAACATGAAGCAAAATGTGCTATTTCATATTCGTTCAAAAGAGAAAAATTTAGATATGTCTTATACTAACAAGGACTACGTAGCAAAGGCAGATAATAAGGAGCAAAACACTACATTATCAAGGCAAGAGCTTGAAGAAAGTAGTAAAGAAATGGAAAAATCTATAGAAAAACATTATACCCCAAAACGTATAGAAAATTGCAAAAAAAGTTTTACAGAAACTGAAGCAAATGCACTTAGGGACAGATATGCTTTGCGAGAAGAAAACGAAGTAGTCTTTGATGAGCTTTTACTTTCAAAAGATGTATTAAAATATATAAAAAAAGATAAGCTAATCGAAAAAGATTTTTTTGGTGATAAAAATAAGATTAAATTTTATTCTAATGAGCCATTTGATTTTGTTTCTCTAAAATTAAAAGATTTTGAAGTAAAATGTCTTCCATTAAGAGTAATAGTAACTAAAAACACTATCACTAGGCATTACGGAGTAAATGCTTTAAAAAATTATGATTTTAAAAAAGAAGATGGCGAGCTTCATTATCAAGTAAAAAAGAATTTAAAGAAATTACTTTTAGACTTAGATTAGGTTTAAAAGCTTAAAATTAGCCTTTAAGATAATTATTAAGATAATTAGAGTTTGAAAAAATTAAGTTTGAAAAAAAACGTTAACAAAGGTTATATTATGAAAAATTACTTTATAAATAAAAATTATAAATTAAGAGTAGTAGTAACTATATTTTTTATATTTTTCTTTATAGCATCTCCTTTATACGCAGAGTTTGATGATTTTAGTGATGCAGTGCCTAAAGGTGCAAGTGTAGAAAATTTAAATAAATACAATACTAATACTAATATTAATACTACTACTAATACTGCTACTACGAATATTAATGCTAATACAAACGTTAATAAGCCTACAAATTCTAATGTAAACGATGCTTCAAATACCTTTTCTAACACTAATAAACCTACTAGTGATACTACTAATACTTTAAACCAATCGGGTGCTAACAAGCCTACTACTACTACTAATAATAATAATAATAATAATAAGCCATCTCGTAAAATAACTAGACAAGAAGCGATAGCCGAGATAAATAGTCAACTTAACAATGTAAAGCAAGCTACAATGCTACTAAATGTAATAGGAATAAATAATTATGGAAATTTTATAAATCATATAGGCGGAGTGCAAAACATACTTTCAACCATAAATTCTTTTGGTGGAGTTAATAGTTTTGCTTCCGTTGTAAATAGTCTTCAAGGATTTAAAAACTTTCAATCTTTAATAAACCAAGTAAATGGAATAAGCAACCTTGCGCAATTTATAAACGGCCCAAATATTGGTGGCGTTAGAAATTTTATATCTCTTATAAGGTCGCTAGGAGGAGGCGGAAATTTGCAATCACTTCTAGGAGATATTGGAGGGCTTGGAAGCTTAAATTCGCTTATAGGAAATCTCGGGGGTATTGGAAGCTTTCAATCGATACTTAGTGCTTTAGGTGGCTTTGGAAATTTTTCTTCGCTAATAAGTGGTATAGGCTTTGGAAATTTAGCTAACTTTATAAGTGGCATTGGTGGTATTGAAAACCTTGCAAATTTTGCAGGGATAGTAACATCGCTATTCGGGGGATTTGGTAGTAATCTTTTTCAAAGTTTTTTAGCAAACTTAAATTTACTTGGAAGTTTAGGAAATATCCCTAGTATTTCAAGTATATTGTCGCAATTTGGTTTTGCTAATCTTTTAGATTTTATGAACTGGGCTGAAAGATATCTAAGATTTTTCGGTATATCTTTAGGTTCTATAGCAAGTGATTGTGAAAATTCAAATAGCGTCTTGACTTGTGCGAGCCAAGCGATGGTCAACGGAACTATGAACCTATTTGGAGCTGCTGGAGGAGAATATACTTGTAATGGTGGAGTTTGTAGCCGAAATAATACTATGAAGCAAGCTAGTAAATGCCAAGGTGGCTACTGCCCTACTACGCAAAACTTTGATAATTTTGATAAGAATTTAAAATTTTTTCCTAAGGAGATTAGGCTAGACCCTAATTTGAAAAAAAAAACTAAATTAACTAAAAGTAATGATATAGCGATTAATCAAAAAGATAATAAACGTGATGAAATTATGCAAGACATAGCTAGTCAGTTGCGTGGTTCTGAAAGGGAAGAAACTTTTAAAGCGGTAAAAGAGCAAATAGATAAATATGTAGATACATCTGCTAAAGAAACTAGTTCAAAAGATAGAAAATTACCATTTGCTATAGGAAATGAAAAAGCATCTGAAATGCGAAGCAAAGAAGAAGCAATCGCTTTAGCTGGTGATTTTAAAATGTGCAATAAAAAAATTGCAAGCGACAGATTAGATATAAATATGCTAACGGCTCCGCAGCTTAATTATAAAGAGAATGTTTCTTGTAAAGACGGCACAGGAATATATCTTTCCTCAGCAAAAAACGTATCTAAAGGCAGTTATTTTGAACACCGTGCTTATAATCGATTGCAAGGGAGACTCTCAGATTTTATTGGCGACCCAGAAGGAATATTAACTGGTTGTTATGAAATACATAAGGTAAAACCTCAGTATTATAATATATTAAGACCCGTTGGAAGATGTAGAATGACATTTAACCTAAAAGGCACTAAAATAGGTGTTCCTTCAAAGTTTAAAGAGCAAATTTGGCTACCTTTTGTTGGTTGTGCCTTAGGTTGCAAAAAATGGACTATAATCTCTGAAAAAGTAGAATACTACTACCCTACTCATAAGATAACTTTAAGCCAGGACCCATTATATAGTAGATATTTAGAAAAGAACACGGCAGAGAAGATGCTTGCAAAATATAAAAATGCTGTAAAAACGGAGCTAGAAACGGCTACATCTAGCAAAGAGCTATCTCAAACGCTTTTAGAAAGCGTATCAAAGTCTGAAAAAAGAGGCTCAGAGGCGAAATTTAAGGGAAAGAGTGATATGGAGATACAAGCGACTAAGGGCGTGCCAGAAACTGCATTTTTAGGGCAAATTCAGCACGGTTATATGAGAATTTTTCCATTCGATGCTGCCGAAGAAAAAATGGCAAATAATGTGTGGAGAAATTCCTACATTGCTTCCTCTAAACAAGCACTTCCGCATGTTTCGGCAAATAAATCTTATTGGGGAACTGATTTTAGTGGAGAAAGCGATAAATTTTTTACTCCAAACCATACGAGTAAAGATAAAGAAAATTTACAGTTCTACTTAAATTATGCTGGAAATGAAAAACAACAAATATTACGAAATAAGCATTTAGAGCATATAAATATTCCTTGGAATACAGTTAGAAGAGATGGACTTACAGGGGGGTCTTATATATATGTAACCGACCAAAAAACCGACCCAATATTACATGAAAAAGGAGCTCTTCCAGATGAAGAACTTAATCAATTAAATCAGCATAACACTCCTATCAGAAACAAGAATGCGTTTGGAGTTGGAAATATATCATCTTTAAATAATCTTACTCCGACGGGTAATAGCGATTATATAACACAAACGCTAATTCGTGGCTTTAATATGTTTTTAGCGGAGAAAAGCCCAATAAAAACTTTAACTTTTGAGCACGAAGATAAGGCAAAGCCTTTATTAGGAACTGGTATGGGCGAGGTTGGGTTTTGCAAACCACTTGTAGGAACTGATGATCCTCAAATGTTGCCTTATAAATATCTAAATCATGCAGTTGTAAAAACTATTGTAGGCGATACTTTTTACCAAACGACGCTTGCTCCTATAACGAAAAGAAATCCAATGATACGTGGCGAAAGGCAAACATTTAAGCTTAAGTATGATTTATTACATGCTCCAGTTTTAGAAGAGGATAATGGAGAAAAATATCCAAAATCTTTTAATGAAGATTTCAATAAGGATGTTCAGAATATACTTAATAAAAAGCTAAAGAAAGACGAGTTGAATGTAGATGAAATAAAGGGAGACACTTGTTATGCGTTATTTGAAGCGACTAATAATAATTTAGATTTTAATATGGTCAACACTCTTACTAATAAATATAAAAATGTCTCAACACTTGCTAACAAAGGTGAAATAAGTTTTACATTATATACTTTATTTTCAGGGACTATCGCTTTCCCAGGAATGACGTGCCACACTTGGTATCACGGAGTTGGCGTTACGCCTAGGCCACAAGCGGGACATTGTTATGATATGTTTGGTGGCTCAAAGGCTACTCCTAAAATTAGAAACGATGAGTTTCGTTTATTTTAAAGCTTTTTTTTTTAGATGTTTTAACTATAAAAGAAACTAATTCTTCACGTTTTAAGGTGATTTTAAGCTCTTAAAGTTAGCAAAAGTTAGCATAGTCTAGTCTTAGGAAGCCTTAAAACGTGAAGAACTAAAAAAAAACTTAAGAAAAAGACAAACTTACCTTAAAGCCTAAACTTTCTCTATATTTACGTATACTATGTTTTTTAAGAGCTTAAAACTTTAGCTTTGAGGCTAGTGTTTATCTTTCTTTAAGTGAATACGTATTTACGTCCGTTATTTTAATAATTTATGCGAGTGTTTCGTAACTTTTTTAAATTATTTTGAGTAGGTTCCCTAAATTCTCATTAAATTTTATACGTAAGACTAGGGAAAATTTGGGTTTTAAGCTTAAAATCTTTTAAAACATGCAAAACCCGTTTTTTTTAGAAGCATTTAGCCTACTAATAAAGATTATATATATAGGAAATTAAAGGTTTTTTATGTTTTTTTTATGGTAGGAGTAGTAAATATGATTTTATTTAATAATTCTAATTTAGCAACTAAACTCGATGAAAGCGTTAATTTTAGTAATTTGGCTACTGAAACGAGTGAGTGTGCTACCGATAAAGCAGAATTTGATAAATTGTTAAAAGCATATCTTGATGGTATAAAAGTTTATACTGTAAAGCAAAGTTAAGAGTAAGAACAAGAGTAAGAATAAGAAGTTTATCATATTTTAAAATATTTGTTTTAATTAGGTTTAAATTATAATTTTTTTTACATATTATACTAAATTCTTTTTGTTTTAATAACAATAATATGGTAGTATGATATTACTTTTAGGAGTAGCAATATTAGTTTAAAAACAGCGTTATTTTGTTTAATATTTAAAAAGGATATGAAAGATATGGGAGGATATAATATTTTTAGTGGAAATAACTCACCTGAAACAAAAGAAAGAACAAAAGCAAGAGGTGAAGTAACAAAGGGTAATAAGAGAGAAGAACCGCTAAAAAATTTTTCCTTTAATAAAGGTAAAGATGGTGAAACTATAGAATTTAACCCTACCGATTTTAAGAAAGTTCAACAAAGAGAAGATAATACTCAGAGAACCTTAGATTTAAACTCCCCTCACGATCCAAATGGAGCAAATACACCAGATCCAAATTCCTCTCCTGACCCCAACAACAGTACTAATCCTCAGATAAAATATGATATGTATGAGGGAAAATTTAATATGAGAGGGTTGCGTGAAGAATTTAAAGAAGCAGTAGCGAAATATAATCGTATATCAGATAGTGATATTGCTGATAAGAAAGAAGCTAGGCGAAAAATGGATAAAGCTGGGAAGCTTTATGATGCTGAGTTAGAAAAATCATTAGGGTCAGAAGGCAGACGTGGAATGAGCAATCGGGACATATTTGAAAGCTTAAATGAAGAACAAAGAGCGGCATTAGATTATGGAACAATAGTACTCATTATAGATAGTAATTTAGAAGATAGTAAAATAAATTTAACTGAAAAAAAACCTACTAGAGCTTCAAATGTACCTGCAAAATATAAAGACCGTCTGCTTATTATAACTGGTTCTACAGGGAATATAGAAGTTAAAAAAGCTAAAATAGATCAAGGCGCAAGCTTGGGAGTTGTTTATCTAAACAAAACCAATGGTAATGATAAGAATAATAGTATCGAAATAGTAATAAGAAGTGGGCAGTTTATTCACGCCGTAATGGTAAATGAAGGTGGTGTAAAATTTTGCTTTAATGGGACTCCTGAAGACACAAGCAAAAATCAGCCAGCTAACATAATAGTTCTTGATCACTCAATACTAAGGGGAGTTAAAAAAGCAACATCTTGTTGTGCAATAGGAACTACATTTGATGGTAGCGCATTAGGTGAGGGATTCGTTGGTTTAGCTAGAGCATATAATAATCGAATCCCAATAATAGGAAGAGCTATGCAAGCGTATTATACGTTAACTGGAAATGAAAAAAAGAGTATTAAATTACAAGTATATGGATTATTAGGCAACACAATATGGGATAAAACAACTGCAATTTGGCCTGAAGGTCAAACGATATTTGAGGAATTTACAAAAAGATTTCAAAAAGGTAAATATAATAAACGTTTTATAAGTCCATCGACTAAAGAAAATTATGAAGATTTAATTCGAGAACTATTAAAAGAGCTTCCTGAAGATAAAAAAACGATTAAAGGTTTAATGGAAGCTGTTCAAGAAAATGAAGATTTAAGTGATGATGAAAAAAGTTTTTTAATCCAAGCATTAAAAACAGTAGATACTGATATAAAAGAATATTATGCCAAAATGTGTCGTAAACTTTTAAAATATTGTTCTTGGCCAATGATTTTTAAAAAACCTCCGCAACCATTAGATTTAACAGATGGGCTAGAAAGGCTTCAAAAAGATCCTTGCGTAGATATGAAAAAATTAAATGTAGAAGATCTTGCAGATTATGGAATTAATGAGAGAAAATTCCTAAATAATGTCGACAAGGGACACGAGCATATTTATTTAATAGTTGATGAAGATACTGGAAGAAGATTCGTAACGGTAGGACGACTTGATGGAAAATTAAATGTAGCAAACATAGTTGACCAAAGAGATCCAAAAAATGGACGTTTCGCTACATTCCCAGAACTTTACTCAGACGACATTCGAGTATTTCAATTATTAAGAAAAATCACCACAACCCCTGAAGAGTTTGAAACTAGGAGAAAAGAATTAAAAATTAGCGATGATGATTTGAAGGAAGTTTTCAAATTTTTCAATCTTAATGAAAATAATCCTTGGGAAACTGATGGCAGAAGCTATATGGAAAATTATCAAATCTTTCAAGACAGACTTATCACTTGGTTTAATAGTAGGTCGGAGAGATATGGTAATCATGAAGACTTAGTCCAATATAAGAATCCTAAGATCACTAAGGAGGTAGAAGTTGGAGGGTTTGTAAGTGAAATTAAAGAAAACAGACAGAACACGGATGCTTTAGAAGGGTTTCTTATAAAGCTCCCTGACTAAAATATAATATCAATATTTTATCAGAACAATCAGCTTTATTAAAAATTGCCTAAGCGTGTGAAAAATTTTTTTAAAGCCTTACTTAGCATTCAACCTAACCACATTCTCCATAAGCGTTGCTATAGTCATAGGGCCTACGCCGTTTGGAACGGGGCTTATAAATACGTCTTTATTTTTAAAGCTTTCAAAGTCGATATCCCCTACTACTTTATTGTCGCTCGCTCTGTTTATTCCGACATCTATTAAAATAGCACCATCTTTTACATTGTCCGAGTTTATCAATTTTTCTTTGCCAACCGCTGAAACTATAATATCTTTATCCTTTACTTGCAAAGCTAAGTCCTTAGTTCTTGAATGCGAAATAGTAACCGTTGCATTTTGCCTTAAAAGCATAAACGAAAGAGGAAGCCCTACAAGCATAGAACGCCCAATAACTAGCGCATTTTTACCCGATAAATCTATCTTTTCAAAACTTTCTAACCCATCATGGCTATTGCCATTAAGTGAAAGACTTATTAACTCCATAACCGCCTTTGGCGTGCAAGGATATACGCTCGGCTTGCCATTAAATAATTTGCTAGTATTAATCGGAGTTAAACAATCCACATCCTTATTAGGCGAAATTAAAGATAGAAAATAGTTTTTATCAAAACCATTAGGAAGCGGAAGCTGAAGCAATATCCCCGTAATATTAGTATCTAAATTTAATTTAAATATAACCTCTTCTAACTCTTTCTTAGAAATATCCTTGTCTAAAAAAATCGTCTCCGTTTCTATAAAACATTCCTTTGCTTTTTTCTCCTTGTTTGAAACGTAAATTTTAGACGCCTCATCGTCCCCAACTAATATAACAGCAAGCTTTGGAAGCTTTTCCCCATTAGCTATAAGCTTAGAAACCTTGCTCTTAACCGCTTCAAATTTTTTTTTAGCAAAATATGCACCATCTAAAATAATAGGAGTTCCCATAAAAATCACTCTCTCTTTCTTTAATCCTACTAAATCTTAAATTAAATTTTTCGGCTCTTCACCGTTTTAAGTGGATTAAAGACCTTAAAATTAGTATCACGCACCCCACAAAGCCTAAAAGAAAATTGACTTTAAAGAAATTTGCATAAAATAAATTACTTTAAATATAGTTGTAATTTTTCTTTAAACTATAGCTAGTTTTTTACAAAAGCCAATTTTCTTTTAAGCTAACCTAAAAAACAATTTTTCTAACCCACCCAAAACATGAAGAACCAATTTCTCTTATATGCCTCAAAATATTTTTTTAAAAGCATCTTAACTTAAAACTGAGAAGCTCTCCTTACTTTAATCTTCCCTCTATAAAAGGAACCTTAAAAACATTTTCGTGAAACACAGGGCCATGCCCAAAAAGCCCGTTCTCTCCAAAAAGCTCGCCATGGTCAGAGGTAATTATTATATGGGTATTTCTTGGAATAATATCGTAAAGCTTTTCCATAACCATATCTAAATACTCAACATTTTTTTCTTGCTTTTGCTTTAACTTTTCCATTCTATCCATAAAATAATATGCATTTGAAATTTCTCCATCTGTAGCATTAGCTAAATTAGGCTCAAAATGCTCATCATCTAAATGTTTAAAAACTCCATTTTCACCATATAAAAGTTCATTATCTTTTACAGTCTCTTTAGGGAGTGTAAACGGATAATGCGTTTCCCCAGTATTTAATAAATAAAATGATGGAATATCTTCATAAAAAGTAAGCTCATCTAACATCGCATCAAAATTATTATACTCATCTACTAACTCATACCTATCAAAATGCTTATTTAAAATAGTAGTTTGATTTAATACAGGCATGGAAACTAGCGCATTAGTCCTATAACCTTGCTTTCTTAAATACGCAGGAAGCGAAAGCTCTGGAACGAAATTCTTAAATGAAACCCCATCGATATTTAATCTTTGCTCGTAATTTGCAAAATCCTTTTTATAAACCTCAGATGCAAACACCCCTTTTCCATTCGTGTGCGGACTAGCCCCCATCATATATACTGCATGCGATGGGATAGTCCAAGATGCGTAAGCATACCTACATTCCTTTTCGCCTAGTCTATCTATATTAGGAGTTTTAGCATTATAAAACGTATCGAATCTACAACTATCAAATACTATAAACAATAAATTATTTTTCATATCACTAATAAATTAAAAATACATAAAGAATAAATTAAATTTCTACTTTAAATATTTTACTAGCTACTAAACCACTTAAAATAGAAACTATTAAAAATACGTATATCCAATTAAGCTTAATACCAAAATAGCTTTGCTCCGCTTTTGGATACCTTATAGAAATGCTCTCTATTTCCTTAAAATCTTTACTTATACTATATTTTGAAGGAAATAGTATCGCCTCAAAAAAACTTTTTGAACACGTAGAAAACTCTGGTCTACCATTATCACTAAGCTTTACTGGAATACTTAACGATCCCCCATCTTGCACAAGGTTTAAAGTGATATTTTTGTTTTCTTTCGTGTGAATATTATCAACTTTAAACTTCCAAAAAACTTTCGACTCGTCTTCTATTCTTAGCGAGGGGCTTACCGTCCCTTTATCACTACTTAAACTATAATCAAATAAGTCGGAAGCTTTATCAAAACTAATCTCTATTATAGCATCTTCGTTTAATTTTAACCCCCTATTTTGAAAATTAAAATTCATTTGTGCCATAATAAGAAGCGCAGGAATCATTAAAATTAAAAGAGGCACTAGGGCATACGTTAAATACCTTACTCCTTGCTTTAAAAGCTCTAATTGTGCGTTTAAACACACTTTTACGCTATGTCTATATAATGCAACCTCTAATATTCTTGCTGCAACTTTTCTTTTAGTTTTTTTTAACCCTTTCTGGTTTGAAACTTTTCCATACACTAATAAAAATATTATTCCACTTAAAATAGAAATATAAAGTATTTTTATCTCATCACTAAAATTTCTTACAGGATATAAAAAAATATCAAAGATAGCTACTAATATACTATTTAATTTATTTGCCATAAACTGCCACGTATTACTTAATCTAAATATCCAAGCCCTTTTAACTTGCTAGAAATAGCATCTATTTCACTTTGAGATAAATCACTAGCATCTTTAGAACTTTCTGCATTTAAAATCCTATCGGTTTCAGTTTCTAACACTTTGCAAGCAAACTCACTTACTGAAACTCCCATAGTGTCCGCTACTTTTTTAAGTTTCTCATAAAGCAAATCATCTATTTTTATTTTTTTCGCAAACATAACTCTAACACTCCTATATAAAATTTTATCTTACTATATCTTACGTTTTTTAACTAATATTTTAAATGGTAAAAAATATAATTAAAATATATCCTTTCCCTCCATATACTTTGGAGGATTAAGAGCAAATAATTTTAAAATGCTTGGTGCTAAATCTATTATATTTACCTTTTCTTCTTTTATTTTTATATTAGAAAAAAGCACTCCTTCAACAATTTCAGGCGATACGTCATGGTCTGCACTCCAAGCTTTCGTATTATCCGAAAAAATCTCCTTTTCTAATGCTCCTTGCACTCCACCCCAAGAAACTCTATAAGTGTCCTCAGCTCCTATAATAAGGTCTGGGGCATCATCGACATATAGCCCTTTGTAAATTTTCTTAGCATCAAATATACGCCTTATTGCACGCTTTCCCGTTTTAGGGTCTAAAAGCAAAATTAAATTTTTACTTATTTCATTTTTTAAATCTTCTAGTTCGCTATCTTCTACTATACCATTGGTCTCTCTTCCTTTTCTATTTATAAAAATTCCTGCCATACCTACTGCAAACGCTTTGGTTTTTGACCAATCAACATTTAGAAAATACTCATCAGTCTCTTTGCTCGGGTCTTTTAATACCATATAGCCATTTTGAACTAGCCAAGTATTTAAATTAAAACCTCGTCTAAATGATGTAAACCCATGGTCGGACATTATTATAAGCACATCATCTTTATTTATTTTCTTTAGCGTTTTACCTATAAGCTCATCCATTTTTTCATACATTTCAACTATGGTATTTTCAAACTTTTCCCTATCTTCACAAGGCGATGGATGGTCTTTTTCTAAATATCTCCAAAACATATGTTGTATTCTATCGCTCGCATCGAATACACAAGCGCAAAATCCTTCTGGAGTATTTTTTAATGAGTTAAAAAACATCTCTTCTCTTTCTTTGTGGTTTTCGTAAGTTTGTTTTAAAAACGTTTCATCATCGAGCGCTTTTTCATTTCTTCCCCACGTATCCTCCATAAGCCCTAGTGTGCCATAAAGCCCTTGCAGTTTTGCTAGGTAGCTAGAAAAAACTACTGGGTGCGAAATAGGAAGCGCAGGTTTCTCGGGGCTTATATTTATAGGTGTTTGATATAGTAAGAAAGGCTTAATACTTCTTAAGCAAAATTTTGATATACCTTGAATAACTCTTCTACCAGATTTAAAATTGAGCGGAATCCAAGGCGTATATTCACCTACTTCTAAATCGTATTTTTCTTTACCTATAATCAAAGTTCCTTTATTTTTATTTTTATTTTTACTTTTAACTTTATTACTATCTTTATTATTATTACTGTTATTGTTATCTATAACTACCTTAAAAGGTAGAGTTAAAACTGTACCATTCTTTTTAAAAGGATCGTTTGGGCCTTGAACGCTTGAAGATACTTCGCCATTATTTTCTATAACTCTTATAAAAGTTCCTCCCGTAGCACGCACTAAAAGCTTCTCATCGTCTGTGTAAGCTAAAAATGAGCCTTGAGTTCCTTTTAAGTCGGGAACGCACATAGCAGATAATATATTTCCATCAAACTTCTCTGGCGGATACGAAATAGGAACTCTTAGAATATTTGCAAAAATACCTTTCTTGCCAAGAATGGTCCAAAAAGGCTTGCTTTTTCTTAAAAGTTTAACAGTAGCTTTACTCGATTTTATAAAACCAAATTTCTTAAAAAACCTCGTTTCAGTTTTAGTTGAAGAAAGCTCTGGTAAACAGTATCTTTTATCTCTAGTTAAAAAATCAAAAATATTGTGAGCCCCAGGATTTACTCCCGTTTGAAACGTCGACCAAGCCACTGGTGAAATCGACGGTATAGTGCTTCCTAGTCGTCTATAATCTCCTTGCTCTTTTAAATATTTGAAATTTGGAAGTCTCCCCTCTTCTATATATTTTTCTACTAATTTAGGCGATAAACCATCTAAGCCTATTAAAACTACTCTCCTAGTTCTAGCGTTTTTATCTATACCTTTTCCACTAATCTTTCTTACGATTAACTGTATTGGCCAGAAAGCAAGCGTTAGTATAGCTAAAAATATGGCTATCACGAATACAAAAGCCGAACCAATAAAAGCAAACCCAGCCCCTGGGCCTACGTAAGCAAATGCATTAGTTGGAGTTAGTAATAGTAAGATTACAAAAAAAATTTTCTTATTTAATTTCATATGAAAAAATACTACCTTATTTATATTTAATTTATATATCCTAACGTAGTTAAGTGTTCTTTAGTTTTTTTATCTAGCTTAACGTTCGTAGTTTCAGTTTTAAAAATAGATTTACTTTTTAAATGTTCTTCCATTTTAGTTCTCATAGTTTTTAGTAAATCTTTATTCACATTTAAATTAGATTTTAACTCAATAGGGTCGGTTTTCCAATCGAAAAACTCTTCTTTCTCTTTAGTTTTAGGTGTTGCAAAAGTTTTTATATAATGAAAATTTTTATATATAATAGAGTGGATTTCAGGCTTGCCCGTCCTTTCTCTACTAGCTAAATCTGAAAATAAAAATTTTTCTTTAAATTTCTTATCTGTAATAAACGCTTCGCTTAAGTCGTCCCCTTCCCAATAATTTCTTTTATCAGATTTTAAAAGCTTTGCTAATGTTGGAAGCACATCGAGATGAGATGCATTAAAATTTATCTCTTTTCCTTTTAGTCCACGCATATAAAAAAACAGTGGCACTCTTAAAACTTCCCTATTTAATGTTTTGCCGTGTCCTTTTTCTGGATTTCCAAAATCGTTTAACCTTTCAGAAAATGCTTCTCCATGGTCGGCAGTGAAAATTATAAGTGTGTCCTTATCCCAACCAAACTCTTTGTATAGTTTTTTTATAGCATCATCTACGTAAGATATCTCGCTATCATAATTTATAATATCTCTCCTCTCATTTTTTAAAGCATTTCTAGCAAATTTTTCTTGAAAATGGTACGGGCCATGAGGATCCATGTAATGAATGTATAAAAAATATTTCTTTGACATTTCCATTCTTTCTTTAAGCGATAAAATTTTTTTATTTACTGCCGTTGCCCCTTTATAGCGACTAGTTATTAACTTATCGAAACCTTGAGCAAACCCCATCTCTTTTGAAATATTTAAATTGTCTGCAACTCCAAAGGTATCATACTGGGCATCCTTAAAAAGCTCAGTCATCGTTAAAACATCTTCAGGAATCCTGTTTAATTTAAATTTGCTTTTATTATCCCTCTTAGAATGTATAAAGCCTATTTTTACCCCATGGTCTTTTTGATAAAGAGAGGTAAAAAGCGATGCGGTAGCAGGAGCGGTATATGAAGATGTAGAATAGAAATTTTTAAATAATATAGAATTGTCTATAAGCGTGTTTAAAAAAAGGCGTCGTGTTATATTTATAGCCATAAAAAGGCAGGTGGTCTGCTCTTAACGTATCTACTAAGATAAAGACTACTTTATTAGGTAGCTCTGTTAATTGTTTATTATCCTTTTTAAATAATAAACAAATAGAAGTGATAAATAATATTATTACTATTAATCCTAAAAAAACTTTTTTCTTCATAAAATAAAAATCCTTTTAATATTTTAAAATATTCAAGTTATTTTTTCAAATTATTTATATATAAATGAAACTATAGAAATAGTATTTTATATTTTAAAATTTTATTTTTTCTTATTCTCTTTTAAACTATCTACCTTTATCTTTATCTTTATCTTTTTTGTCTTAATTTTTTTAAGCTTTATAATTTTTAGTCTTATTCTTTACTAGCTTTATCTTTATTAGATTTATCTTCTTTAGCTTTATTATTTTCAAGTGCGTTTCTAGTATCATCTTTTATATCATCATTTACATTATTTTTAGTATCATCTTTAGAATTATTTTTTAAATCATTTTTTTCGTCGTTAGAAGAAATTTTTTTACCATCTACGATTTCATCTATTTCATCAGCATTAAGAGTTTCTTTTTCTAATACTCTTTTTGCTAGCTCTTCTAGTGTGTTTTTATTATCTAAAACTATTCTTCTTGTCGTATTATAACACTCATCTATTATTCTTCTAACCTCAGCATCGATTTCTAGTTGTGTAGTTTCAGAATACTCTCTAGCTTTACCAAACTCTTTTCCTAAAAACACGTGTTCGTCTTTAGATGAATAATTTATAGGTCCTAACTTTTCACTCATTCCCCATTGACAAACCATTTTTCTTGCGATATTCGTGGCACTTTCAATATCAGAACTAGCACCAGTGTTAAAATGGTTAAATACTATTTCTTCGGCAGCTCGTCCTCCCATTAGCACTACAATCTTATCTACTAAATAATCTTTAGAATAAGTATGCCTATCCGACTCAGGAAGCTGCTGCGTAACTCCTAGAGCCATACCACGGGGCACTATGGTTAATTTATGCACAGGATCTGCATTTTTTAGCTTTTTAGCCACTAGTGTATGCCCAGCTTCATGGTAAGCGGTAGTTTCTTTTTCTTCATCCGTAAGTATCAAAGAGCGTCTTTCAGCACCCATTAAAACTTTGTCTTTAGCAAATTCAAAATCTGAATTTTCTACCTTTTCTTTATTTTGTCTAGCCGCATAAAGCGCTGCTTCATTTACTAAAATCTCTAAATCTGCACCTGAAAATCCAGGAGTGCCCCTAGCTATAATTTCTAAGTCTACATTATCTGCTAGAGGAGTTTTTCTAGTATGAACTTTTAATATCCCATGGCGTCCGTTAATATCTGGTCTAGGCACTACTACTTGTCTATCAAATCGTCCTGGGCGAAGAAGCGCAGGGTCTAGCACGTCTGGTCTATTAGTAGCAGCAATCAAGATTACCCCTTCATTACTTTCAAAGCCGTCCATTTCAACTAAAAGTTGATTTAGAGTTTGCTCTCTCTCATCGTGTCCCCCACCCATACCTGCTCCACGATGGCGACCTACGGCATCTATTTCATCTATAAAAATTATGCAAGGAGCATTCTTTTTTCCTTGAATAAATAAATCCCTTACCCTTGAAGCTCCAACACCTACGAACATTTCAACGAAATCTGAGCCTGAAATACTAAAAAAAGGAACGCCAGCCTCTCCTGCTATGGCTCTAGCTAAAAGCGTCTTTCCAGTCCCAGGGGAACCTACTAAAAGCACTCCCTTTGGAATTCTACCTCCTAATTTTGAAAATCTTTTTGGTTCTTTTAAAAATTCTATTATTTCTTCAAGCTCTGCTCTAGCTTCATCTATTCCAGCAACGTCTTCAAACGTAACTTTATTTTGATTTTCATTTAAAAGCTTTGCCTTAGATTTTCCAAAACTCATTCCTTTTCCAGAGTTCATTGAAACTTGGCGCATAAAAAATACCCATATAGCTATGATTATTACTAAAGGAAGCAAGTTTATTAAAACTAAATAATACCAAGGCTCTTCTTTTTCTTCCTTAACCTCTATCTCAACACCTTTTTTATTTAATTTATTTATAAGCTTTGGATCGTCTGGGGCGATAGTTGAAAACTGTTCAATAGTATCGAAATATGAGCCAGTTATTTTAGAACCAGATATTTTTACAGATTTTATATTGCCAGATTCTAATTTTTGATAAAAATTGTGAATAAGAAATTTCAGAACTCTTTTTTATGTCAGGATTCATCGGCACCATATAGAGAAAAAATCATTATCGGCAAGGAAAACCCAAAATATTAAATTCTTTACTGTTTGGTTCACGGAAAAAACTCCTAATAAAAATAAAAAAACACTAGTAAATATAATAAACTTAACTCTAGTTAAGAGCAATAAGCTAATAAAACTATTTACCTTAAATTCTCGTAAAAAATAAAAAAAACATTCAAAATAATAAAAAATAAGTTATACGATTAGAATTTTCCAGATGAACCAAACCCACCGTGTCCTCTTTCAGTTTCTCCGAGTGCCTCTAGGGAATCTTCTTCCTTAGCCGAAACTAAACAAGGAACTACTATGGCTTGAGCAATTTTTTCACCTTTTAATAGAGTTTGTGGTTCCCTCGCTTTCATTTGAAAGAACTATTTTTAGCTCTCCTCTATAACTAGCATCGATAACGCCAGCATGGGTATATATGCGTCCTTTTAGAAGCCATGCTAGACCTATCTTTAATAATCATTACGTAGCCTAGCGGTATAGCAAAATGTAGTCCCGTGCTGACTAATGCTTGCGTCTTAGGTGCAATAGTTATCTCGTTAAATGCTCTTATATCAAAACCTGCATCACCTAAATTGAGGTATAACTAAGTCTATTCCACTTTCTTTTGCTTCTTTAGTTAAGAAAAATTTTAATTCTGCATTCATAATATCTCTCGCTTATAATATCTAGCTTATAATATTCTAGATTATAATATCTAGATTATAATATCTAGATTATATAACAGTTATCGTTAACTAAATTCTTCACGTTTTAAGGTGTTTTTAAATCCTAAAAAATTAGCATCATCCACCCACAGAAGCCCAAAAGAAAATTGACTTTAAATGAATTTGCATAAAATAAATTACTTTTAATATAGCTGTAATTTTTTTTTGAAACTATAGCTAGTTTTATATAAAAGTCAATTTTCTTTTAAGCGTGTGCCGGGCACGACATAGTTCTAGCGGGTGAAAGTCCCGTCACGGGTAGTTGTCACCAAGTGTAGTGATGCCACAAGCTCGAAGCAGTAATGTTAGAGTGAAGGAAGTGGCGGATCAAAACCAAGGAGCCTACGAACAGAAACCAGATACAAGGCTAAATGGTGGGTGAGGTTGCGCTACAAACCGAAGCCCTAAAGACAAACGTAAAACCAAACGAGTAAATCTGGAGGTTGTCTGGTGAAAGAACTATGCCTTACCCCGGGAGGTCCAGATAAGCGTGCTATGCACGTGCGATATAAAGCTTATATCTGGAAGTCAGTTGATACCATAGTACTTGAGACACCACTCAAGGAAGGGTTGAACGTTAATATATTGTGAATCACTGTAAGCAAGGCTAGAAGAGTCCGAAATTGAAGATATGCCTAACAAACAGGAACGTAACCTGTGGGGGCAGAAGATAGAGGGGGTGTTTTCTAGTAGCTTTACAAACAGAGGGAGGAGCAACAGGTGGAATTGATTGAACTGATTATATCAGACAAAAATATAGATGAGGCTATAAAGGCTGTTAAGCGAAATAAAGGTGCATCTGGTGTAGATGATATGCCAGTAGATGAGCTTGAAGACTATTTTGCCGTTCACAGAGAAGAGATAAAATCTCAGATACGTGAAGGGAATTATAAGCCGAGTCCAGTTAAGAGAGTGTATATACCTAAAGCTAATGGTAAGATGAGACCTTTAGGAATACCTACAGTAGTAGATAGGGTAATTCAACAAGCGGTAGCGCAAATACTAGCACGCGGATACGAAAAAGTATTTTAGTAATAGTAGCTATGGCTTTAGACCTAGAAGGAATTGCCATCTAGCAGTATATAGAACTCTTGAGTACTTGAAAAGAGGCTATGATTGGGTTATAGACCTAGACATAGAGAAATATTTTGATACTGTTAATCACGACAAAATTAATTTTCGATAATCAGGGAACGCATCAAAGATGCGAAGACACTACGATTGATAAGACAGTTCTTAAGAGCTGGTATAATGGAAGATGGATTGTTTACTGTAAGTGAGAAAGGAGTTCCGCAAGGAGGTCCATTATCCCCAGTATTATCTAACATATACCTTGATAAGCTCGACAAGGAACTGGAAGCAAGAGGACTTAAGTTTGTTAGATATGCCGATGACTGTAATATATTTGTTAGAAGTGAAAAGGCTGCTAATAGAGTAATGAAGTCCGTTGCGAGTTGGTTGGAGCGTAAGCTACGACTTAAAATTAATTCAAGTAAGAGTAAAATCTCTAGGCCGACGGAAAGCACTTTCTTAGGCTTTACCTACTGGAAGAGTGGGTATAAAACTTGGAAATGTAAACCTGCTGAAGATCGCAAACGAAAACTCTATGATAAAACTAGAGAAATTCTTTGTAGACGGAAGGCAATGGCACGAACGTTAGGTTCGACATTTCAACAGCTAAGCTGGTTAATTAAAGGTTGGATAAACTATTATAAGATAGGAACTCTTAAGACTTTTATAGATAAATATGGTCAATGGCTTAGACACAAAGTGAGGGTTATAATACTTAAACAGTGGAAATTGCCGAGACGAATCTATCTAAATCTTAAGAAATTGAACCGAATGCTTGGTTGCAATTTTAGAAATGAAGAAATCTATAAGGTTGCTAACAGCAGACTCGGCTGGTATAGACGCAGTTCGTGGTACGTAGTGAATTATGCATTAAGCCCTAAAATATTGGGGCGTAAAACAAAGGAACGAATTGGTTTAATCGACCCTTTGACGTATTACCTGAGTATTACTTGATATTATATTAATGGAGCGCCGTATACGAGACCCGTACGTACGGTGCGACGGGAGGGAGAGGGTATAGCCCTCGCTCTACCCTATTAACTCCCAAAAATAATTTTTCTAACCCACCTAAAACGTAAAGAACCTTTAACTATACTATTTAACTATATCATTAAAGCAAAGCTTTTCTAGAGAGCCTTATTTTACCGAATCTATCGACCTCTAAAACTTTCACTTCAATCTCATCGCCAATTTGCATCTCGTCTTCTACTCGCCTAATTTTCCTATTAGCGATCTCTGAAATATGTAAAAGCCCATCGGTGCCAGGTAGAATTTCAACGAACGCCCCAAAGTCTGCTATTCTTTTCACTATACCTTTGTATACTTTACCAACCTCGGCTTCAGCTACAATGCTTTCTACTACCGTTAGGGCTGAATTTATATCATCTTGATTAACTGCCGTAATTGCTACTATGCTATCATCTGAAATATCTATCTTAACATTATAAGACTCTTGAATAGACCTAATGGTTTTTCCGCCTTGCCCTATAATATCTCTTATCTTATCAGGATTAATTTTTAGCGTTACTATTTTAGGAGCGTAGCTACTAATCTCATCTTTAGGTTTACTTATAACCTCGTTCATTTTAGAAAGGATAAACATTCTTCCTTCGTAAGCTTGTGCTAAGGCTTTTTCTAGAATTTCTTTATCTAGTCCTTTTATTTTAATATCCATTTGAAGTGCAGTTACGCCTTTAGCAGTTCCGCAAACTTTAAAGTCCATATCTCCTAAGTGATCCTCATCGCCGAGAATATCCGTTAGAACTACGAAATCATCACCTCTTTTCATTAGTCCCATTGCTACGCCTGCTGCTGGTGCTGTGATAGGAACGCCTGCGTCCATTAACGCTAAACTAGAACCGCACACGGTCGCCATGGAACTAGAACCGTTGCTTTCAGTGATTTCTGAAACTATTCTTATTACGTAAGGAAACTCTTCTTCAGGTGGCAAAATAGCGCTTACAGCACGTTCTGCTAGAGCACCGTGCCCAATTTCACGTCTCCCTGGGCCCCTTACAGGCTTAGTTTCACCTACTGAAAACGGTGGAAAATTATAGTGTAAAATAAATTTCTTTTTTGCATCATCTTCCATTAAATTATCGATTCTTTGTGCTTCGCTTTCAGCTCCTAAAGTGGTCGTAACTATAGCTTGAGTTTCCCCACGAGTAAAAAGTGAAGAACCGTGCGTTCTAGGTAGAACTCCAATCTCTATAGAGATAGGTCTTACCTCGTTAAATGCACGTCCATCTATTCTTTTTCCTTTATCGAAAGCAAACCCTCTAACGATTTGATAATTTAAATCTTCAAATATTCTATCTATTTGAACTTTAATGTCGCTTGCGTTTTCATCATCTTCTTTAACGAACTCTTCTACTAGTTTTTCTTTCGCTAATTTTACGGCTTTTGCTCTTTCTAATTTTTCTTTTACTTGAACTGCGTTTTTAATATCTTCAGAAATAAATTTTTTTACATCGTCAAACAATTTTTCATCGTATCTAGTATGCTCAAAAACTATTTTTTCTTTTCCTGCTTGTTTAATTAAATCTTCTTGAAGCTCGATAAGTATTTTTAATTCATTATGAGCATATATAAGTGCATCTAGCACCTCACTTTCAGGCACTTCTTTAGATTCTCCTTCTACCATTACTATTGCATCTTTAGAACCAGCAACGATATAATTTAAATCTGCATTTTCTCTTTCAGTTGGACTTGGATTTAATCTTTAGTTTGCCGTCTATCCTACATACTCTAACTGCTGCAATTGGTCCATCAAAGGGTATCTCTGAGATTGATAAAGCTGCTGATGCACCGCACAAAGCTAGAACGTCTGTATCGTGTTCGCCCGTCTGCGCTCATAACGGTCGCAATAACTTGCACTTCTCTATTAAATCCATCTGGGAAAAGCGGTCTACAAGGTCTATCTATAAGTCTTGAAGTTAGCGTTTCAGCATCGCTAAGTTTTCCTTCTCTTTTAAGAAATCCTCCAGGAATTTTTCCTGCTGCATAAGTTTTTTCTACATAATCTATGGTAAGAGGAAAAAAATCTCCCTCTTTTTCTTCTCCTAGACAAGCCGTAACGAGCACCACTGAGTCGTAATATCTTACGAGCACTGCTCCTGCTGCTTGTTTAGCTATTCTTCCTGTCTCTATACTAAAATTACCACCATGAAAGTCTTTCTGTACTATAAACATCGATTCACCTCTTTTATTTATTATTTATTATTTATTATTTATTATTTATTATTTTATTTTACACTACTACTTAAATATTATACTTAATTTTAACACTCTACTTTAACACTCTACAACATCTTATATCAAAATATCTTACGCTAAATAACATCTTAATATTAAACATTTTACATTAACTATTTAAACTATATACAAGTTAGCACTACTATTTAAATATATTATTAAATATATTATTAAAAAGATGTATTAAAGAGAATTTTTGAAAAACATTACTCATCTTAAAAAAATTATAACAATCAAACTAAAAACTAAACTTAAAATTAAGAAAACTTTTTAATTACTCTATTTAAAAAATTATTTATTTTATAAACGCTTAAGATGAATTAAATTGAAAAAATTTAAATTTAAAAAATTATTTACTAAGGTATTTACTTTAGCTTATTTACCTTGGCTTATTTACGTAGACCAAGTTTAGCGATCAACTCTCTATATCTTTCAACGTTTTCATTTCTTAAATATTTTAATAAACTTTTTCGACGAGAAATTAGTTTTAACATTCCTCTTTTTGAATGTTCATCTTTTTTATTAGTTTCAAAGTGTGTAGATAAATTTAAAATACGATCAGTTAACAAAGCGATTTGAACTTCTAGAGAACCCGTATTACTTTCTTGTCCTCCGTATTCTTTAATCAATAATTTTTTTCTCTCAGCAACATCTGCTACACTCATTTAAAAATCTCCTATAAAATTATTTCTACAAAAATCAAGATTAAAATTTAACAGATTATTTTAATAAAGTCAATTAAGTATATTGATTATATACGTTTTGAAAGTAGGTTTTGTTAGAGGTAAAATTTTTTTAGATAGTTTTGATTTTTTGATAAATATTAAATAATAATTAAAAATAGATTATAAAAAAAGGTAGCTCGAAAGTGGATCTTCCCACTTTCGAGTTTATACCTTTGCAAGTTTACGGAAGCTGTTTTTTAAGCAGCTGTAACACCTCCAAGGCGTACAACTACTATAGCTCCTTCCTTAAGTTCTTTCCCATCAGGTGTTCTCCCGGTTTTTCGTATTATTACCAAAATCTGATGGAGAATAACGCGAGGCTGACCCCTACTCGTGGCAACGATATCTAGAATATCGCCATCGTATTCTTTTCCTTTTAAATTTTTACTCGTATTAGAGTGGTAAATGGCATAGCAATTCTCAGCTACTTTCGTCACGATCGCAAGACAGCCTGCTTTAATTCCATCTTCTTCGATAGTTCCATTGAAAAAAACGAAAAAAAACTCCTGGCCTTCAGGTAAATTCACTGATACCGCATTATTATCAACAGTATTTTCCATTAAAAACCTTCTTTCTAAGCTAGTCAAAGCAAAGTAGTCCCTTTGTAAAAACTAAAGGACTGTTAAAACCGACATAACTTTTTTAGTGTACCTTAAAAACTAATTAAAGAAAATGGTAAAAATTATAAAAATTTATTTAATCTTCAAATAACGCTTTACGTTCTTTATATAAAAAAAAAGCCTCGGAGCGAAAAAAGGTTTTCCTTTTTCGCCCGAAGCTTATATAACGATTAGCTTTTTAGCTGTTCGAGAGTTTAGCAAGCGTTTCATCACGCCACGCTTTTATTTCATCTTGGTGGGCTTCCTCGGCTTTTAGTACTTCAGCTTTTTCCATAAGGTGTTTTCCATGGAGTGCTGCATGGAGCCCTACGATTTTTGTATTATCATCACCCCAAAAACAAACGTTCCCATTTACGAGGCTTTCGTCGCCATTGCGATCGATACTTTTTTCCCAAATAACTGTAATTTTCCCAGTGTCGCTAATTTTGATGATGTTTTTATCTAGCAAATCATCAAAAGAGCTAATATAATCAGTGCCAACAAAGCAGGCTTGAAGTCGACCTTCTTTTTTTAGATAGACTACTTCAGACTTTTTACCAAAAATTGTGGAGGTTCTGATCGCATCTCCGTACTTTTCAGGAACAAAACAATTTCGAGTAGGAACGCCAAACTTAGCATCTAAAGACATAGCAGTCTCCTTTTATTTTTAAAACCTATTTAAGTCGTGCCTAAAAAGTTTAAGGATTTTTTATCCTTTAACCTTTTTACGATAATATCTTATTAATTCTTATTACTAAAGTATAACATAAGCGAACACTTATGCTTTTAAAGAAATTTAATCTTGAGGAAAAATCTTTTTGATATTTCCTTGGGATATATCCTTTAATTCATCTTCGGTAATAGGTCTTACATCGCGTCCTACAAAGCGACGAACGATGTTAGGAATGTTTCTTACGATTTTATCCAAATAAATTTTATTATCTTTTATGGCTAAGCCAAATTCTTCTAATTTTTGGGCATTAATTTCACAAATGCCAAACCCCTTCAATAAAAAAAATACTTAGGGAGCAAAATTACTCCCTAAGCGTTATACATTTATGAACTTTAAGCTATATAAACTCAAGCTCAAACCAAACCAGAATGATTTAACTATCTTATGCAATTAAGCGATTTTTTAATTTAGACTTTAATAGTATTTGATGCATCTTCAAGCATTTTGCGATACTTATCGAAGTCTTTAAATGAATATTCGCCAATTGATGAAGTAACTTCGCCTCCTGTAGCTTCTAGAAACATAGTCTGATTGAGTTCGTTAAGCACCTTTAATCAGGGGTTTCTAAAATCAACTTTCCTGCTTGAGACTCGACATTAACTCTTAATTGTCCAAATTTGCGATTTGGAGCAAAATAATCAAGAGATAACCCTACAACTTCAAGCAGTTCAATTGGAATAGCGTACCCAAGAATAGTCCAAACCCATTTTGTAGGGTCTACACTATATAAATAACCTTCGTCAGCGCTATACCCATTTGAAGTACAACTAATTTGCTCCTCGTTTCGCATAAGATTTAGAGCTTTGATTTTTGCCAATAACTCTTTTTCATCGCCACTAAAAAACGGGATATCATCCACTCCCTCTTTGGGTGTTTTATTAGGCGGCTCCGCAATAGTAGGATCATTTTCCATCGTTAGCTCTACTTTCCGTAGTTATGGAACCTAAAAAGTAAGAAATTTACACTATAAAACCGATTAAAAATAATTGGTTTCTTTAATGCAAAAACGCCAAATTCACCTATTATCTTTCTAAAAATAGATTAAAAAAATACTTCGGGAGCAAAATTACTCCCGAAGCGGACTAGACAAAACCTAAAGTATAGGTCTTACAAACGACTAGTAAATATCAAAGAACGTCATTCGCTTTTTTTTTCGTATTCGGCCAAGCAACCTTTAATGGTTTCTTCGTCGACAGTTCGATATAAACGCTTGCCACATAACCCCAAATATTCACAGGAGTTATTTTCATCGAGAATTTGCAAACACTCATGTTCGTCAAGTCGTAAATTATCCCTACGAAGATCATTTGCTCTTAAAGGAACAACCAAGTAATCTTTACCTATTCCTTGAGTTAAATGTTTAACAGGGTTAAGACCTTTATAAACACAATCATCCCAAGCCTCTTGATTTAATATAACGATCGACCAATCACTAGGGGTAATACCATTTTCAGCGGTCGAAAGTCTTTGCTCCCTTAAAAAATCATCGAAACTTTTTTTACTTTTACCACTCACAGCTTTTTATCCTTTACAAGCTATATAGATTAACCTTACCTAAAAATAAGGGCTGCTATAAAAACAACCCTTAAATACGCCTAAAATCACGTCATCGATACTTATTGGCTCATTCCGTGTCTAACACCTCTACGCATTTCGCGGTCTAGGGCATCAAGGTATTCCTCTTTAGTTTTAAACACACGTGCTTCACAACCTAAGAGTCCCTCGTATTTGTATGGAATTTTGCCTCCTTTTGCGTTTTTACAAATCTTGCCTTCCCTAATGGTCAGCCCAGCTTCTTCAAGTTCTTCAGGAGAAATTGTAAGAACGCCATGCCCTTTAACGTAAATACACTTACGCCAATCTGCTTCTTTATTAGCAACTACTTTACTCATAGTCTTATTCCTTATTTTAAGGATGACCTAGAAACAAAAATTTCACACCAAAGAGCAGCTTATAAAAGCCAAACTTTTAGTGTAAAAACCATAAAACGACATTTTATTTTACTAGAGAAATAAACTTTTAGCAACGAAAATAAAACTAACTATACTTAGGTTTTTTAGACCTTAGTTTTTTTAAAGCCTTGTTTTTCTAAGCATTGCTTTTCTTTATCTTAGTTTCTTAAAATATTTACTTCTCTAAAATAACTTCTCTAAAATAAATGTCTCTCCACCATCGGTAACTGCTGCATAAACAAGAACATCGTTAACGCGCCACTCTACCTTAAAAGAGCTTGAAATACAAAGACAATCATTAATATCATCTACTTTTAATTTATTAGTAGAAGCCTTACTAGGTTCATCAAAGATTAAATCTTCACCTAAATAAACGCCGTATTCGTTAATTTGAAAATTCGTAAGAAAATAGAAATTTCCTAATTTCCCTTGAAGTGGCGCTCTTATAGCCCTAGTATGTCCATTTACCTCAAAATCTTGAAGCGAAACGATGTTTCTTAGCTGCAACGCTGGAAGCGCAATCCTAATAGTTTTAAGCTCATCACTAAAAGATTTTTCATTTTTAGATAAAAAATCTTTAGTAATAAAAAACTCAACTTTTCTACCCTTCCCAAATTCTTTACTCACGTCGATTTTTAGCGTTTCCCTATCATCAGAAAAACAGCCTAACACTTCGCCAACAACGTAGTGTGTTTTAGAAACGGTGCCATCTTGATTGTAGAAAAGACATATTTCTTCTAACTTATCAAAACGTTTATCCCATACACGACCAGCGTAAATAGTGCTATAGCCTTGCGTCTTACTAGTAGATGAAAAAACATCTTTAGTAATATTAAACAAGCGTTTAAACTCAGCGTTCGCCTCACTTAAAGACACGAACTCTAAGCCTGCTATTTTATTGCTGCTGCCTTGTGCCTCATCTGAAATGATCTTAGTTTCAATAGCGACATATTCGCTTATTCGTGGAATAAACGACGAATAAAAATCGTTAGTCCCGAGCGATAAATATTTGTTGACGCTATTTACAACTTCTATCTTTCCGCTACTTTTAATAAAAGCAAGTGCAGGAAGCATTGAAACTGCCGACGAACCTCTTTGATAATTCATAAGAAAGTTATGAGTAAACACATCTTTTGAAAACGTGTTTAATTTATCGATAGGAGTAGCTTTCTTTAAAAAAGAACCATCAGAGGTGCTATAAATAACAGTTTCACTCTCTTTTTCAAACTGAGTAGTATACTTTCTACGAAGTTTTTCCGTTAATGGTAAAATTTCTTTTGTAGAACCACTCTCAACGTAGGGAGTTAGCTTACTGCTAAACCCACACTTATCGGCAAACTCTTTAGCTTCTTTAGTCCAAAGATTTTTAGGACTTCCTAAAGCATCTTCATTCAAAGAAGTAGAAGATGAAAAAGTAGAAGATAAAGGCGAAGATGAAGATAAAGACGCATCGGGCATTGCACCTAAGCTAAGTCGCCTTGGTTTAAAGCCAAATACTGCCTCACCTAACCTCAAACTTTCTTTAGTGTTAGCGTTAGCAGTGTCAGCACTAGTAGTGCTAGCGTTAGGTTCACTTTGCCTACAAGTCGTAGGGCTAGAAGTTTCCTCTACATTAACACCAAACATGGCTACATCATTAGCAAAAGTCGTAGCAAAACCTAAAAAAAACAGAGTAATACACAAAGATGCGATAAAATTTTTCTTAATCATCGCACTTTGCCTCCTTTCTTTTCTTTTTCCTTTTATCAAGGAAAATTAACCTAAATAGAACTTAGTTTAAAAAATACATAAACTAAAGTTCTATAAAAAAACATACATCTAATTATACTATAATATTTTAAAATATTTTGCAAAGGAAATTTAAGCTTATTTTATAGATAATTTACTAGATAATTATAGATATACTCGTTTAAAAATATAGTTTTATCCCATTAGATTAAGAATAAAAACATTATAAATAAAATAACTAAAAAAAGCGTAATACCAATAGGAGCTTTTCTTTCATTAAATTTACTAGAAATATTATTAAACCCTCTACCTATACTACTTCCTATACTAAGAAGCTTTTTATAAGATATACTATTTAAAGATTCTAAACCTTTATCTATAGTGGCGTTAGTTTTTTTAAATAATTTCCTATAAAAATAATCGACATCGATAGTTATCTTATCTCGTTCTTTGTGGTAAATATTATATTTCTTACAAATATATAAAGAAAGAGTAGCAAAAAATAAGATCTCTAATTGTGTAAGAATGTGAAAACTCGTGTAAGGATTATAAACACTTTCAAAAGGTAAAATATCATAAAGCATTCGATTAGGAAAAAGCCCGATAGCTACACAAAGCAAAGAAAGCAAACCCATCGATACATACATACAAATAGGAAGTTTCTTGCTGCCATCTTCTAAATTGCAAACATCATCTTCATTATCCTTATTGTTTTTGTTATCTGCAAAATTATCTTTAAAAAAAGCGCAATACGGCACCTTAAAATACTTTACGACTGCCGCGCTTCCTATAAGCAAAAACACCCAAACTAGAGTTAAATTATTTTCAAGTGCACTAGAAAGAATCATTGGTTTTGCTACAAATCCACTAAACATAGGAAAGGCAGCGATAGAAAGCGAACCTATAACGGCAAAAATAGTAAGAAGTGGCACTTTCTTATAAAGTCCGCCTAGCTTAGAAGCCTTGCAAGTGCCATACTTATAAAGAAGCGCTCCTGTTACCATAAAAAGTAGCGACTTGTATAAAACGTGAACAAACACCTGCGAAATAGCCCCACTTAGCGATAAATCGCTCCCTATTCCTATCCCTACAACTATAAAGCCTAATTGATTTATTAAGCTATAAGATAAAACCTTTCTTAAATCGTTTTCTAAAACTGCAAAAAAAACTGGCACTATCACCATAACTATTCCAATATAAATTAAGGCTTCCACTCCTAAAAAACACCTAATAAGAGCATACATAGCGACTTTTGTAGTAAGAGAAGATAAAAACACAGCGCCAACTATACTAGCTTTATGATATGCGTCGGTTATCCAAGTATGAAGCAAAGGAAACCCCGCATTGACTCCTATTCCTAAAAATATTAAATACGTAGAAAGTGAATTTAAACTTAACTTTCTTATAGAAAGCGATGGAGACTCGCTATATAAAAGCAAAATTCCACATAGCAAAACAAGCCCACCTATTATATGAAAAATTAAATATCTAAACGATGCTTTTTTGCTTTCTTTATGTTCTCCTAAATATATGAATATAACTGCACCGAAAGTTAAAAGTTCCCAAAAAATATAAAAAGAAAGAAAATCTCCAGCAAAAATAACTCCTAAACTAGCCCCTATGTAAAAAAGCCCAGCTCCAATTTCTATGCTATTTTTAACGTAGCTAGAATAAATTAGTGCAAAAATGGCAAACAAATGAAAAAGAAAGGCAAAAATTAGCGTTATATTATCGTATACGAAAGGCTCTATATTAAAACCTAAAATATTAAAACTTAAGATACGCCCATTAAATACATTATCCGACGTAAATTTTACAATAGAAAAAATGCTTGCAATAGGCACTAATAAAGAAAAATTCGTTCTAAGATTTCCCTTTAAAAAGCTAGTTATAATTCCACCTATTATAAAAATAATCGATGGCATTAGAAAAAAATTAAAATAAATATTACTGCTTATCATAAAAATCTTTATCCTTTAAGATTAGTTTACCTAATAAATTAGCAGACAATACGTAAAAAAATGTTGCTAAAAAACCAACCACTCCAAATAGTGCAAAGTGTTTTTCAATATTAAAATGCACACTCGACTTATCTATAAAAAACTCAAGCACTAAAAGTACTAAACAAATTATGTATAATAAATATGTTAAAAATTTTTTCATTATTTGCCTTTTTAAAAAAACTAAAAATGCTTAACTACCATCTGATAAACTGCCTGAAAAGTAATATTAGTTACTAAATCTGAATAGAAAAATAGTAGTAGTGAGATAAGCGTAGTCGCTACTATCGAAAACATACATAGCATTGGAACTTTCCTAATTAAAGGACTCTCTTTAACTTCCTTCTTACTACTGTTATCACTAGACTTATCACTGCTTTTATCAAATTCAAAAGCTTTAAATAGTATTGGAAACAAATATATAAGAGCTAAAAATGAGCTTACTAGATAAACGATAAGAAACGCTATCTTGTTTTCCCAAAGCATCCCCTCTAAAAGCATATACTTTGCTAAAAATCCTCCTGACGGTGGAAGCCCAACTAACGCAAGGCTCGCTATAAAAAAGCATATAAACGTTATAGGCATTTTGTAGCCAAGTCCTCCTATTTCGCTAAGGCGTTCCTTCCCAGTTGAAACTAAAATAACTCCTACAATAAAAAATAAAGTTATTTTAGCAAATGCGTGAGACACTAAATAAAAAAGCGCACCACTAATCGCATAAGGATTTAGTGCAAAAATTCCAAGCAAAACATACGAAAGCTGACTTATAGTCGAATAGGCTAGCCTTTTTTTTAAATTATCTTGATTTAATGCCATCAACGCTCCAAGTATGATGGTAATGCTTACTACTGTGCAGAAAATAAGACTTATGCTTACTGTGCCTAACTTTTGAGTTTTTAAAAACTCCGTGCCAAAGATAAAAGCTACTACTCTGTAAATAGAAAACACTCCAGATTTAACTACTGCCACAGCGTGTAAAAGAGCACTTACAGGCGTAGGAGCAACCATGGCATTTGGAAGCCAAGCATGCATTGGCATTACGGCTGCCTTTGCAAAACCAAAAAGAAACATCGATAAAAGCACAAAAATTTCTAGCGATGAAAAATTTGCATTAGCTAAAATTCCATTTGCAGTAAAATCTAGAGTGCCAGTTTTTAAATATATATAAACTATAGCAGGTAGCACTAGCCCTATGGAACCTCCTAAAATATAGCCTAGATATTTTCTTCCAGAAACCATGGAAGCCTTATCTTGGTGATGGGTAACTAAAGGATAAGTGCTTATAGATAATATTTCATAAAAAATAAATAGCGTTAATAAATTTTTTGAAAAACATATTCCGATTGAGGCAAAAATAGCTAGTGCAAAAAATGAATAAAACCTATTTTGTGAGCGTTCTTTTAACGTTCGCATATAGCCAATAGAATAAATGCTAGTTAAAGTCCATAAAATACTGATAATCATAAAAAATATCGTGCCACTAGCATCAAACAAAAAAGAGAGCCTTCCATTTTTTAATAACTCGAAAAGGTCGGTAGTATAGATAAAATTAGAACTAGTCGTTTGGTAAAATAGTATGCTAATAAGAGTTAACATAAACCCTGTAAATACCATAAAAAAATCTCTCATAATTTTAAGTTTTCTAAATATATAAATGCATGCTATTAAAATAATTGGATATATAAAGATACTTAAAGGATATAATGAATTTACTACGATACTGTTTTCTGCATACATATAAAACTATCCTAAAAATGAGTTAATAATCACATCTATAAATAAATGCACTTTAGCTCCAAAGTATATTATTAAAAGCGAACTAACTAGTAATACCGCATTAGTAATAATTGGAAATTTACTATTTTTAGCATTTGGAACTTTTTTATAATTAAAATATATTTTTTCAAAAAATTTAAGAAAAAAAGCTAGTAATATAAAACTTGAAACTATAAGGCTTATAACGTAAAAATAACTGTTTGCTTTAAATGCTACTAATATAAAATAAAATTTACTAAAAAATCCTCCAGTAGGTGGAATCCCAAGCACCGAAAGAGCAGTTATAATAAAAGAGAAAAGTAGAATTTTTTCTTTTGCTAAGATATTAGTATCTAATAAATCGCTATGATTATAAATTTTATAGTAATATTCTAAAACACCTGCTGATAAAAATAGTGTAAGCATCATAAGGATATCTATTAAAATATGGTAAAGCACCGCTTTAATACCTAAAACATCTTGAAACCAAAGCGCCCCAAACATTAAGGAGCATTCCATTAAAAGCACGTAACAAAAGGACGCTCTAATGTTTTTTTGAGTAAACGCTTTTATCGAAAAGTAAATCATTCCTATAGCTGCAATATTTGGCATTAAGTATTTAAAGCCTTCTAGTGAAAAAAGATAATCTACGCCAAACACTAACACTATAACCTTTATACATGCAAACAGAGAAACTTTAGTTACTATCGGTGCCATAAGCGTGCTTACTGGGCTAATCGTTTTTGAATAAGCAAAAGGAAGCCAGCTGTGAAAAGGAAAGAATGCTATCTTTATCGATAAGCCTATCACTATAAATAGAAATGAAGCTTTAATTGAGGTCGTTTTATATAGCGGAAGAACGTAATGATGAAGCTCTTGCATATTTAAATTTCCAGTTTTTAAATATAAAATTCCAACTCCAAGCAAATAAAAGCTAGCCCCAATAGTTCCAATTATTAAATACCTAAATGATGCTACATAACTTTCCTTTCTCCCTAATGCAATCATGGCATACGAGCTAAGAGAAACTATTTCTAAAAATACGTATAAATTAAAAGCGTCTCCCGTTATAACTATTCCTAAAATTCCAGTTAGAAAAAGTAGTAGTAATGAATAAAAAGCGTAAAACTTATCTGGAAATCTTAAATAAATAAATTTTCTTGAATATAAAACCGTAGCTAATAAAACAAAGCTTATTATGCTTAATAATATTGCATTGTAAGTATTTAAATAAAAAGCTATACCTATGCTTTGCCCCCAACCTCCTAAGTTATAACTTCGAGAGCCATTTAGGAAAGTTTCTTTTACTCCGAGTAATGAAAAATAAATTGAACATAAAATAGACAATACGGCAAGGGGGTAGCATAAGCTTTTTTTAAAAGAGCCTATAACTCCTATTAAAAGTGCTGCTATAAATGGACATATCAATATTAATATTGGAAGTTGTGATATCATTCATCCTCCATTAGCCTTAAAATTTCATCTTCTTCTATGGACTTATACTCTTTACTAATTTTTTGTAAAAGAGAAAGCGCTACTGCGAGCGTAGAAACTCCTACTACTATTGCAGTAAGCATTAAAACGTGAGGAAGCGGATTTGCTA
This sequence comes from Bdellovibrionota bacterium, assembly GCA_050952645.1. Taxonomy (GTDB): domain Bacteria; phylum Bdellovibrionota_C; class UBA2361; order UBA2361; family CAKMMH01; genus CAKMMH01. The sequence continues at coordinate 324,136 of JBMNLI010000012.1, forward strand.
TAAGTTTTGCATTTACGACATCGCTTTCAGGCACTATCGGAATATTTGCATTGTTTTTTATTCCCATAGAAACGAAAAACAAAATTAGTGATGCTTGTAAAATGCTCATTCCAATAATTTTCTTTAATAAATTATTTTTAGCCATCATAGCGTAAAATCCTAAAGAAAATAAGATAAAATAAAAAACGTAATTATATTTATAAAACAATAATTCCATTAAAAATTCCTTAGCTTTTAAATATTATAAATTTAAACCCGACTCTAATTCTTCCTCTATATTTTCTTGGACATCGTCTTCTTCTTTAAGCCCTTTATCAAAGCTACTTCCTGCGGCTAAATATATAAAGCAAGTAAACATTACGATATTAACTGTGAGTGCTACTCCTAACTCTACAAAAAGCACTCCATAAGAGCGTGCTATAGGAGGAGATACCAACAATATATTTTTTAAAGCCGAATAATCTAGAAAGTTTTTCTTTAATAAAAGACAAAGTAGACCAACGCTTGCATAAATAAGAACGCCTAAATATGCTAAAGAGTGCCTAGTTCTTTTAAAAAATCTATTAGTAGCTTTTGGAATACCAAAAGAGATAGCATAAAAAATAAAACTTGCACCTAGTATAACTCCACCTTGGAAACCACCTCCAGGGCTATAATGCCCGTGCACTATTACGTATAAGGCAAATAGCTGTATTACAGGCATTACAAGTTTGCAAGTCGTTTGCACTACTAAATCGGAGCTTTCGGTAGTTTGAGGCAAATCTTCAACGCTACTTTTTCTCCTTTTAGGTTTAGATAATATTAAAATTAAAGCTATCGCTGCCGTTAAAATTACGGTAGTTTCAAACATCGTATCAAAACCTCTATAATCTGCTAATATGGTAGAAACGACATTAGGAATATAGGCATCTTTATATGAATTTTCTACGTAATATGGGGATACATTAACATTCGGGGGGGATAAAACATCTCCCGTTATGCGAAAATCTAACGCTAAAAAACATAAAAATATAAAAAATAAAATTGATACGATTTTATAAATTTTTTTCATACAACCCATTTAAACTATAATGTTTAATTTTTTAAAATATTTAATTTTTAATTTTCTTACTTCTTTTTATTATTATTTTATTACCTTAATTTTAATCTTTAGTTTTAATTCCTACCTTACAAAGCGTTGCTATCATTAGCACTGTGCTAATCCCAGCTCCTACGCAAGCTTCGGTAAAAGCCACATCGACGCCTAGCATCTTTGCTAACAAAACGCACGTTAAAAAACTATAACTCCCCAGAACTACGACTGCTGTAAAAAGATTTTCAACGTTTAGAGCTGTAAATGCAAATACTACTAAAACGAATAATATAATAAATTCTAACATTTTTACTTTTTCCCTCTGAAAACTTAAATGCTTTTTTTATCTTTATCATTTTTACTATTGTTTTTATCACTTTCTTCATCATCGTTAGTTTTTATATCGCTCTTTTTATCTAATGGGTCTTTACCAGCCTCATAGCCTGCATTTATTAAGGCATGTAGTCCCGTTGGCCCTGTAAAAAACATAAACGCAAGAACGAAAAAAACTTTTATACTAGTTAAATAAGATGATAAACTTCCATGTTCTACTTTTAAAACGTATATTATTACTGCTACAAGCATTAACATCGTAGAAAGTGAGTCGCCTTTAGAGGCAGCATGCACACGAGTGTAAAATTCAGGAAACCTTATAACACCAATAACTGCTAACGCAAATGATATTAAAGATAAAACTAAAAGTATTATTATTACTGCATCGACGTATCCCATTTTTTCTTGTTCCTAAAACTTTCTTGTTTCTAAAACTTATTGCATATTATTGCTTTTATTTACAACTACTGTTGTTATTACTATTGCTACTGTTATTATTATTACTACGCACTTTAGTTGCGTGTTTTAAGAAACGCCCTACGGCTAGCAATGTTAAAAAATTAAGTAGTGCATAAGTAAGCGCTAAGTCTATATACATATCTAGCTTTCCTAATACGACGCCAATAAGCACTAAAAGAGAAACCGCTTTCGTTCCGATTATATTTGTAGCAAGCACTCTATCTATCATTGTAGGACCTCTTAAAACGGCGTAAATTACTACTAGCATAAGAGATACTAGACAAATCATAGCTATATAAAAAGCAAAGTTTATAACCATAATATTTTAATCTTCCTTAAAAACTTTCAATAGTTTATTTTCGATAGCTTCAATGCCCTCAAGCGCACCTTCTTTTTGTAATGCGTGGATAACTAGCTTATCATCTAATAAAGAAATAGTTACTGTTCCTGGAGGTAGAGTAATAGAGTTTGCAAAAATCAACTTTGCTAAGTCGTTTTTTAACTTAGTTTTATAAGTAAATATTACGGGTGATATATTTTTTTCTATATCTTTGCTAAGAATAATTAAACTTACATTTATGTTAGATTTTATAATTTGGAAAATAAGCCAAGGAACGTAAAAAAATAATCTTATTAAAGTTTTAATATTTTGTGTAAATGAATAGTTAGAGCGAAGAAGATCTCTAGAGGCATAAGCTACAATAAAGCTTGAAAAGAGACCTAACGACATATGAAGTGCGTCAAATTTCCCATTTAAAGCTAGCCAAATTAAAAAGAATAATATAAAAAAGATAAAACACATACTTAAACCGTAATCAATTTAAAAAAAACATACTACTAGAATAGTATAAAATAATTTATAATTTTGACAAGATTTAATATTATACAAGTGGTATAAGTGGGCCCTTTAGATAAAATTTTTAAAATCATTGACATAATTTAAAAATTTCTCTATTCTACTATTTTATATCGTTAAATTGTTTGGAAAATTTTTTTTATGGGCCAGTAGCTCAGCTGGTTAGAGTGCGTGCCTGATAAGCACGAGGTCGGAAGTTCGATTCTTCCCTGGCCCAAACAACCAACCAAACAACCAACAAAAAAAAAGAACAAACAAAATTAAACTAAAACAAAGTAGTTGGTATGATTTGTTTAATGCTTAAAATTAGATAATTAGTATTGAAAATATTTGTTTTATATACTAACATCTTAAAAGTTGTTGTTGTTTCAAAAAATTTATAAATTTATAATTTTGAAATTTGTCTTTTAGGGGGGTATAGCTCAGTTGGTAGAGCGTCGGCTTTGCAAGCCGAATGTCATGGGTTCGAATCCCTTTACCTCCATATTTTTTTTCTTTTCTTGCTTTCCCTTTCTACTTTCACACTTATCATTTTATTTCTTAGCATTTCTTTTTATTATTTCATTTCTTTTTATTATTTTTTTTAACTACTCTAAAATGATGCGATAAATTCCCTGTCGAAAAATTTTGAATTCATTCTCGTTCTTAAAATTTTTATCTCAAAAAACCCATCTAATTTTTTATAATTTTCAGGTAAAAAAGGAAGCTTGTATTCCCCATGCTCTAATTGAAAAAGAGTGACTCTCGGATAAAAAAGATACCTTTTATAATAACTTTTGCCCTCTTCATTTATGATTTTTATTACATATATGCCCTTTGCCGTATAAGACTTGTTAAAATAAAAAACTCTAGTTTGACTTTTATCTAAAGGAAAATTTACATCTACACTTTCATATAAACCATACTGATTAAAAAGCTCTAGCCTTTTTATCCCCTTTCCGGAAATTTCAACATTAAAATTAAGCGTCTTTTCTCCATCTACATCTTTTATCTGAACCCACTTTAAATAAATATCACTATCGGCTATAAAATTATCCTCTAAGCTTAATACGTGCTTTATATTTTGACACTCAAAAAATTTTTCAAACTTGATATCTCCAATCTCAAAATCAAAATTCTTCCCCTTTATTTGAACTGAAACTTGTAAATTATTTATATACTGCATTAAAGCATTATAACTATTTATAACAATCCCTAAACTTTCCTTTGCTGAAACATTGCGAGTCCCTGGTTTTAATAGAAAGTTAATAGAACTAGAATACTTTATAATTAAATTCCTAAGCTTTGCAGATTCCACTGGAGATAAAACTTCGCTGTTCGGAATTTCAGTTAACAGCTTATCAATAGCGAGTAATATATTTTTTAGAGTTTGCGACGCAGAAGTCGATTTAATATGCTCCCACTCAATTTGAGTAATATCTTTGTTTATTACTTGCTCCCTGCTTTCATCTAAATCTTGAATGTAAATATTGTGTATTAACCATTCTATCTCTTCAAGCGGATTTAATGATAAAAAGGTAACCTGAGTTTCTCTGTTTTCCACATCAACTTGCCCATCACTATCATTCTTACTATCCTGACTGTCCTTACTATCCTTATCTTTTGCTTTATCTTGCTTTTTAAAAAACTTATTTTGCTTAATTTTCTTATCTTCTTTTATTTTTACAAAATTTTGCAAATCTTTCGCTTCTTTTACTTTAGTTCCTATTTTTTTCGTTTTATCAATAACTACATCAACATCTTTTTTTAACTTTATCGTAGTAGATACATTTAATATAGCAGGAACAAATATTATGCCTGCTACCGTCAAAACTATTAGAAATATTATCACATATTTTTTCATAACGATTACCTAGAAAACTCGTGTGAAGTCAAAACACACAGCCTATATATACATCTTGCAAAATCCTAGAGTTGATCCTATCAAATTTTTAATATTTAATAAAAAAATTTTCCATATTTAAAGTTTATAAACTTTAATATAGAATATAAGCGTATTATAATGTAAACTTAAGTTTTCTTTTAATATAACGAATATTAACTACTTTTAAATATTTAATAAATTTATTATGAATAAAAAAATAAATAAAATCACTATACTATCAATCTTAATTTTACTTTTAATTAACTCTTTTGTAAGTTGCTCTAACGATAGCAAAAGCAATAAAGATAACAATAACGATAACAATAAAGGGCAAAATAAAGTTATAAGTAAAAATAAACAAGAAAAATCATTCCTTGAAAAACTAGGAAAAAATATCGAATCTAGGCTAACTAATGAGATAGAGAATCAATTAAAAGAAAATAAATTAACTGGTAAAAATATAAAAATAAAAATAAGTCAAAGTAAAAATAAAAGTAAAAAAGAAAAAAAATATACTTATAATGCGGAAGGAAAAAGAGACCCTTTCGTTAAATATGAAGCTGAAAACTCAATAATTGCAAATTTAAATAGTAAAAAAAGAGAGGATGCTCCACCTTTAGAACAATGCGATATTAAACAATTTAAATTAACTGCCGTTATGTCCGTAGGCGATACCCTAAAAGCGATAGTAGAAAATGCAGACGGAAAAGGATTTATAGTCGATATAGGAACTAAAATTGGATTAAATAACGGAGTAATTACTCAAATCCTAGAAGATAAAATTATCATATCTGAAACCTTAGTAGACTTTACTGGAAAAGAAGAAAAAACAACGATAGAAATGCTACTAAGAGAAAAAGAAGATGAAAAAGAAGAATAATTAGGCTAATAATAAAAAAATTATAAAGAATTTTATCATCTTAAAATACACTTATGGATATAATAAAAGCAGATATAATAAAAGAATATAAAGATCTTATAGACTTAGAAGCATTAAAAACTTATAGGACAGATTTTGAAAAAAAACTTATCTCCTCTACCTCTTTAAAAGAGTTTAACTCTTTTGATAAAAAAAATATTAAAGATAAATTAAAAATAGATACTACTAGTGATATAATCACTGTAAAAAGTGAAAGCAAATTAGAAAAGGAAACTTTTACACAAATCAAAGAACAAATAAAACTGCTAGCCCCTTGGAGAATAGGACCGTACGACCTACTAGACTATAACATAGAAAGCGAATGGAACTCTTACTATAAATTTAATCGATTAAAAGAATTTATTCCTAATTTAAAAAATAAAATTATCGCAGACATTGGCGGTAATAACGGTTATTTTAGTTTTAGATTATCTAGTTTTAACCCTAAACTTATAGTGCTTTCTGAGCCAGTGCCTAAAAGCTATCTTCAATATAAATTCTTGCAAAAATTTTTACGCATAGATAACATCATTCACGAACCTGTAAAGGCTGAAAATTTTTCAGTATTTAAAAATTTTTTCGATGTTATTTTTTGCCTTGGCGTTATATATCACCAAAGAAATCCTCTTTTAATGTTAAATGAATGCGCAACGGCGCTAAAGAAAAACGGGATAATTATTCTTGAAACTATCTGCTATGATAAAAAAGAACCCATAGCACTTTGCCCAAAAACTTACTCAAAAATGAGAAACGTTTGGTTTCTTCCAACTCCATCATGCTTAAAACGCTGGCTTGAAATCTCTAACTTTACAGTGCTAAAAGAAAGCACACTTTGCAAAACTTCTTTTAAAGAACAGCGCAAAACTAAAGATGCTACATTTGAAAGCTTAGAAGACTTCTTAGACAAAGATAACCCTAATTTAACTATTGAGGGTTATCATAGTCCTAAAAGATATATAGTCGTCGCTAAAAAAAAGACAAACTAAAAAAAATAAATAAAAATAAACGATAAATAAACTTAAGAGCTTTTACTTATAACGGGTAAACTCAATCCAAGCTCCTTATTTAATCTTTCATGAAGTCTGTTTTTTACATCATCAGATAACTTCATAGTATCCTTAATTTGAGAAGCAACATCTATTACTTGATTATAAAGACAAGCAAACTCCTGACACTTTGCACACTCACAAATATGCTCTCTTAATCTATCTGCTAGACTTGGGATTAAATCTCCTTCCATGTATTCCCCATATAAGTTTTCAACATCGTGGCAAGTTATAATCTCTTTTTCAAAAATTTCTAATTGCATTTCATTCATCATACATAGCCTCCTAATAATAAAAAATTTAAAGCACTTTTTGCCTTTTTTTTTACTAATATGATGCACCTTTTACAAAAGCGTTGCGATTTTTTTACAAATTTGATACATTTTTTTTACAATTTTGCTAACTTGTTAATAACAAAGCCTTTTTTCTTTAAGAAAAGAAATTCATTGTTAAAAAAACTTTTATCACTATAATAACTCTTTATGTGCAAAAACATTTCTAGACCATATATTACTAAAAAAGAATTTTACTTAGGAATTTTAACTACCCCTATTCACTTATTCTTTTTTGGAATTTCGTTAATAGTTATCGACATTATAGCAAGAGTAGTCTGGCGAATATACGGGAACAAAAAAGTAAGTGTTATATTTAGATGGAAAGCATATATAACGCTTTTTTTACTAAAATATACCTCAGGAGGAAAATTTTATTTTAGAAATACCGATGTTATTAAAAAATTACCTAAAGATAGACCCGTAATATTAGTTTCTAATCACCAAAGTTTATACGATACCGCTATACATCTAATATTTTTAAAGGATCACGATATCGTATTTATAGCTAAAAAAGAACTCAGTAAATGGATTCCCACAGTAGCCGTTTGTATGAGAGCGCAAGATACGGCACTTATAGATAGAGATAACCCGAAACAATCTATACAAGCTATAAAAGAGCTAGGAAAGCGTATGCAAGAAGAAAAATTTGCAGTAGGTATATACGCTGAAGGAACTAGAGCAAAAGATGGGAAATTAAAAGAATTTAAAGATGCTGGAATAAAAACTCTGTTAAAACAAGCTAAAGATGCTGTAATACTGCCCGTTGCCGTTGATGGCTCATGGAAGACTTTTGCATATAGCTATTTTCCTATACCATTTGGAGTAAAATTATTTGTAGAATACTTAGAACCTATCGAACCTAAAGATTACGATATATCGAATATCACTTCCGTTTTACATGCAAAAATTGAAAATAAGATAAAAGAATTTAGAGGAGAACTATAAAAAATTTTTTTTCAAAAATCTTATTGTTTTTTAGTATAAAGCGCCCTTAGTGCATTAGCTTCTAAAGACATTATGGCTTCCTTGCTAGTCCCTAAAATCTTAGCAACCTCTTTAACCGTTTTTGGTGGTTCACCATTTAAACCAAATCGTAATGAAAGCACAGTTTTCCACTCGATATCAAAATCTGATAAAATATTTTTCACAGCTTTTAATATCGCTTCATCGTTTAATGTTGTTTTATCTTCTTTGTCTTTATCCACAGTATTTAATAATAATAGTTCTTTAACGTTTTAAGGTGGGTTTAAGACCTTAAAAATTAGTATCACTCACCTACGAACCCAAAAAACAATTTTTCTAACTCACCTTGAACGTCAAAGAACCATAATAATTACATTAATACTTAGGATTATAGCAGATATTATATATTTAAAAAGTTATAATTAAAGTTATAATTCATTATTTAGTAGTAAACTAGCAACCGCTAATGGCTCTAAATTATTAGCTTGAGAAAGTGCTTTAGGAGCATTCTTTATAATTTCGCTTCTAAGTTTTTTAGCGATAATGTCGGCAGTCTCGGAAGTTAAAACTTCGCTCGATAAATCTAGGAGTGCAAAGCCCGTAGCTTTTACTAACTCTAAATTGCTTTCTATAACATTAAACATTTCATCCATAGTTTTTATGTTAGTTTCAAGCGTCTCTTTTAAATCACCTAATGCATTACTTAACTTATAAGCATCTATCGAGTTTGATAAATTAAGATTTTTATCAAAAATCGATGAAAATGTTTTTGATACTCTAGAAAATTTATTCGTTTTTTCTCCGCTAAACCTTACAAATTCGTCTTGCGTGCTATTATCGATATTTTTTAATGTTCCAAATACGCCAAGTTCTACGACTTGTGAGCTATTATAAGAAAGCGTTAGCTGTTTTATGCTGTCTAAAGGCTCTCCATTATAACTAGTAATTTCTTGTCCTAAATTATTTATAACTTTTATATTATTTGCGCTAGGCTCAGAATACGCAATGTAAGAAAGCCCATTTAGATTATTAGAAATAGTAGAAAACTCTTCTACTAAAACACCACTCTTTATAGTCTTAAAATCATTACTTCCATATTCATAAGATAAAATATTACTCCCATCGTAAACGGCAATAGTATTTAAGTCTATAAACCCAAATTTTGTAATGTTTGTATTACTTGAAAAATCATCATCGTTAACAAAATCGCTACTTCTAAGTAAATAATTTTGCATATTTTCAGTATCGCTATACGCTGTATATCCCCCATCAGAGCTAATTTGTAAATTAGTAAAAGCCGCGCTTGCTGCCCCCTCCCTTCTTGCTACTTCTTCTAAAATTAAAGGGCTACTTAAGTCGCTTATATCTACTTTTTCAATCTTTTCTATATTACTATCTTCTGAAAAACTCGAAAATATTACGACGCTACCATTTTCTGAGATTTTTGCTTCACTATAATTTAACTCATCAGTAGTAAGTTTTTTTAAAAAGTTTCCTCTGTTGTCAGTTAAATATAATGAAGCGTAATTGATATCTGTTTCATATTTACTTACTATAGAAAGCCCCATTTCTTTATTAACATCTTTTAGTTCATACTCTACACCATCTCCTCTTAAAACTATTTTTTCACCAGTAGAGTTTGAGATAAATGAAACCGCTTTTTTACCATCGATAACGCTAGAAAGAACGTTTACATTATTTGAAATAATGCCACCTAGACCTAAAGTGCCATCTTTAGCATTAGTAGATATGGTCATAGGAGCATATTTTGAGTTTTCAGACGTTATAACCTTGCCATAAGCACTCTTTGGAATACTTACTTCTTTTTTAGGTTTTATTTTTTCACTTACTAGACTTTCATTATCACCATCAAAAATAAACTTGTCAAAAACCTCTGCGATAGCTTCCGACTTTTCAGGATCTAAACCAATTATAGAAAATAATTTACTAAGTCCCTCTTTAGTTAAAAGATCTTTTTCCGCTAGAGAGGCATTGCTAACGAGTTCCTTAAATTCTTTTACTAACTCACCGTACTTTATATTTAATCTCTTTCTAGTATAAGTTTGAACTGATGGAGATTTAGCTTTTTCTGTAAGCTTTAGCATATCGTCAGTTATCTTTAAAAGCCCTGAAAGAGTGTCCTTTGATATATTTAAATAGTTTATAAGAGAGTTTAAAGATGATACAGAGTTAGCATAAATTCTAGCTCCACTTTGCAAAGTATCACTCCAGCCTAGGTCTTTAGTATTGCTCACACTTTTAGAAGATGTCTTCTTAGCCATCTTCTCAATAGTAGCAACGAAGTCTTTATTTAAAACTGTTGATAAACTTACACGACTTACCGTCATATAAAAAAACTCCTATGGTACAAATTATCGAGTAAAAAATATTGAAACTTTAAAAAACTTCTGTAAGTATTTGATGTTATTTAACTATTAAAATATTCATAAATTTATTCTTTAAATTTTATATGTATGTAATTTAAATACGTGTTAAAATAAAATGTAAAGATAAATCATAAAGGATGTAAGTATGAGTGAAACAGTATATATGACTAAAAATTGCTACAATAAGCTTTTTAAAGAACTAGAAACTCTTACGCACGTTGTGCGTCCGAAAACTGTCGATGCAGTTGCTTTAGCTGCAGGCAATGGAGATAGGTCTGAAAACGGTGATTATATTTATGGAAAAAAAATGCTAAGGCAAATAGATTCTAAAGTTCGTTTTTTAAGCAAAAGATTAGAGAACGCTAAAATCGTAGAACCTGAAAAAATTGTTGCCTCGGACGTTCGCTTTGGTGCAACAGTTACGTTATTAAACGAAAATGATGAAGAAAAAAAATATACTATCGTAGGAGAAGATGAGATTCTAGTAGAAAAAGGCTTAATTAGTTATAAGTCCCCTATTGCAAGTGCGTTATTTAAGAAAAAAGAAGGAGACCTCGTAGAAGTTCACACCCCAAAAGGAATAGTAGAATACGAAATTTTAAAGATTGAGTATATAAAAATACCTAAGTACGATGAAAATGGTAATTTATAAAACTTAAATTTTAAAAATTTATTTTTACGTAAGATAAACTATGATCTGAAGCTTGAGGGTATACATCAGAGATGCCACTGTTGTAATTTCCTTCAACTGCAAAATTTTCCCAAGTAAAAGACAAACTCGGAACTGCTACTAGTATATCGTCTACCCAAGAATAAGTATTTTGGTACATGTATGTTCCTTGTAATCTCGATGTTTCTGCGTCATCAGTAAGAACCGATATAAACACTGGAGGTCTAACGACACCACTTTGACAAAGTGGAACGCCTTTTTTTGAAAGTCTACAAGGCGCCTTACCTGAAAACATACTAAGAGTATGAGTGCCTTTTAAAATTCTTGCCGATGCAGAATCAAGGTCTGCATTTCTATCACCTAGTAAAATTAAAATCTGTTCTCCATCTATTAAGCTTTTTTTAAATCTATTTTCTACAATACTTCTTAACGCTTCAGCAGATTGCATACGTAAAATTTCCCAATTAGTTTTTGCTGGGTCTTTAAAGCCTCCACTTTTAGATTTAAAATGAAAAGTTATTATATTTATTTTTTTAGTTTTATTTTTTCCTCTAGCCTTAACTTTTAGCTGTATTTCAAAAGGCCCACGAGTAAAAAATTTAGGTCTCTCTCCCTCGATAAGCTTTGGAAGTTCGACTCTTGAATAAGATACGGTATCTAAAACCTCTGCTCTATCTTTCGCTACTAAAAAACCTACTCTAGAATATTTATCGTTTGAACGTGCTAAGTAATAATTAAAAACTCTACCAGTATTATGAGCAAGCAATTTTCCAAGTTTTTTTATAGCCTCTTTAGAGTTGTTTTCATTTCCTAAAAGCTCTTGAAAAGCTATTACATCACATTTATTAAAAGCAAATCTTTTTACTAGTGCTTTATTTTTAAGAGTGTAATCATCCTTTGAAAGTTTTGCATTTCTCTTTTTAGCATCATCAAACAATCCGTAATTTTCTAAATTTTGACTACATACTACTAAATCAACTTCTCCTCTTGGGTCATCATCGTATATTTTATATCCTCTAGATTGTGCGGATAAGTCGTTTGCAATAAGTAAAAATAAAAATATAAAACTTGCATACGTTCTAAACACTCCTGACAATTTTTGCATCATTCTTTGTATCGTTCTTTGTATCGTTTTTTGCATCGTTCTTAACATCATTCTTAACATTATTCTTAACATCGCCTTCTCCTATAATTAGATGTGAAAACCTCATCTAAACTTAAATTAGTTCTTAATGCGTTATCTATTCTGCTTAGCGCAAGCGTACCGATTAAAATTGCATCTATTATATCTTGATTACTCTTTTTTAAAATATCTTTTTCTAAAAAACCAATATTTAAAAGCTCCTTTGCGTAAAGAGTGCTAACCGTCTGCCTAGCTATCTGCTTAACATTTTCTCTATCTATTTGAGAGCCTTTTAAGCCCATTATCTCATATTGAACGGTTCTAGGATTTACTCTCCCTGGAACGCAAGCCTTGAAACTTCTAGCTAAAACATCAAAAATACACCTTACTTGCTCAACGACTAGCGTCGCTCTAGGGTCGACTATGGATGTAGCTTCTTCGCAAATTAACACATCGTTTTTTGAAAGTTCTAATGCTTTAAATAAAATGGAAACTTTATTTTGAAGATCTAAAAGCTTTTCGCTTAAAACTCCTTTATCTACAGATTTTATATTACCTACACAAAGAAGTTTTTTTAAGTTTATATCAAAAAGTGCCCAACCTGAACAAGTTAAACTCGGGTCGATGGCTAACAATCTTTTATATTTTTTCATATATATATATTTCTTTATATGGTATTAATAATTATGTAGTAATTGATTTTAAATAATGATTAAAATTTAGTCTTTTAATATTCTATTTTGTATATTAAAATTTTAACGTTTAAATTTTATAAAGACAATGGATTTTTATAACTATAAATAGGAAATATGAATAAGGAAGTTTTATTTGAACTATATTCTAAAATGTATTATTTAAGAGAATTTGAGAAACTTATTTCAAAAAGTTTTCTTTTAGAAAATATTCAAAAACTCCCTACATCTTATTATAAATTAGAAGCTTTAGCAGTATCGCTTATCTCAGTTTCTTCCCCTAGCGACTATCTATTTTCAACAGATAGAGTTCATCCCTATTTTATCTTAAAGCATAATAAAATAGAGCGTGGCATAAAAGAATATTTTAAAATATTAAAAAATAGTGAAAATATCGCTAACAACACCTTAAGGGCTTTTTCGTTTAACGATCACCCTGAAAGAGTATTTAATACGATGCAAGGTATGGCTTTATCGTTTAAGGAAACCAGCTTTATGCCAGCATTTTTAATTACGCTAGATAGTATGCACGCTACTTTAAAGCAATTTTTAGACTCGGTTATATTTTCTATAACGAACACGCTTCCTGCTGTTTACATCATAGAAAGAACTAAACAAGATGATATAACAGTTTTAAATAATATTTTAGAAACCAATAGGGATAAGGTTTTAAGAGCTGAAATAAAGACTGATGATATATTCGAGCTAAGAAGCGTTTTTTTAAAAGCGATAAGAAGCGCAAAAGAATATTTAACGCCAGCGGTGATCTTATGCAATGCTTTTAACTCTAGCGACCCAATAGAGTTTTTAGAAAATAAAATGGTGCTACTAGAACTTTCATTAGATGAGTTAAAAGAAACGCTTAATACTGAAATAAATTATTTAATAAATGAAGATTTAAAAGAGTTTTTAAATGTTGCTTAAAATACAAGATTGTTTTTCATGGACATTAAATAGGTTTCAAGATACGTTAGCAAAAGGTTTGTTAATATACGCTGACAGCTCTAATGAGGTAGAATTATTAGTAAGCTCTTGTAAAAATAATATCGTTTTAAAAGACAATCCTTCTAAAGAGATAATCGATTTTGCAAACGGGGCTGCTATTAGCGGTCGCCCTGTAGCATCGCTAGTCTGTGCTAACGGCGAATATAATGATATCATATTAAATATACTAGACTTAGCTAAGACGCTTTCGGAGCCGACTTTTAAGCATATAAATGTGTTAATAGATAATGATTTCTCTACTTTAGATGTAAATTATATTGGTAATTTATTTAGCACATTAGATTACAAAATCTATCTTCCATCTAACCCTTATGATTTTTGTTCATTATTAAAAATAGCACTAGAAGATGCTAATCCTAACTTTTTTTTAATTTCACCAGATATTTTTGAAGTGCAAGGTCCAGTGCCTGATTTTGAAACCGACCCTTTAACTAAGAGCCAATCTAAAATAAGAAAAGAAGCTAACGATGTTTCAATTATAGCAACGGGCGAAGATATATTTCAAGCTTGCGAATATGCCGATAGTTTACCTTTAAACGCAGAGATTATAGAAACTAGAGTTATATCTCCTATCGACTATCAAACGCTTACTAACTCTATTTTAAAAACTAAAAACGCTAAGATAATTCAAACTAACTCTTATTTAGAAAACTTTAATCAAGATTTATGTAGCAAGCTACAAAATCTTTGTAAGGATGCTTTTATTTGCATTGAAAGAATTGAGTGTAATGAAAATTAAATATAAATTAAATATAAATTAAATGAAAATTAAATAGCGAAAAAATTTATTTCTTTTATTTAGTTCTCTTCTTTATTACTCGCTTTTTATCACTTATTCTTTATCACTTTTATTTGTATTACTAGCACTCGTATTTAAATTTTCAGTTTCTATGTCGGCTTTTTCGCATTTAAAATCTATGTTTTTGTTTTCATTTTCTATTGAATTATTTTTGCATGAATTTCTAAAATTAGTTATAGCCTTTCCTAAGCTTGAACCAAGCTCTGGCAATCTTTTTCCAAAAAGCAAAACTGCGACTAATAAAATTACTGCTATTTCCCAAGGACTTAATCCAAACATTTTAAATTTACCTTTAAAAAATAAAATAAATTAAAAGTTATTATAAAATATATAAAAGCTTTTCACATTGATATATAGTATAATATTACGAATGCAAGAAAACAACTATAAACTTACAATTATAAATAACGAAATAAATAACGAAATAAATAACGAAATAAATAACGATATAGATAAAGATGTAAATAACGAAAAAGCTAATGAAAACAAGCTTCCATATTTAATTTATGGCACTATATTTTCTCTATTAGTTCATACTGGCGTCTTATTTATATTATTTTCACCTCCTAGCAAACCTCCTAAGCCTTTAAAGGTATTAAATGTTGATATATCACAAATAAAATTTAATGATAATAAAGAGATTAGTCCTAAAAATTTAGCAAACAAAAAAGAACTTAAAGAAGAGCAATCAATCGGCTTAGATAAAATAAAAAATCAAATAGTAGATGATAGCGATATAGTTAATAATAAAGTGCCTAAGAAAACAGAGCTATTGTCTAGTAAAAATAATACTGTTAAAAAAGAGCAAATAAAAAGAGGAGATGGTTTAGTAAATAACTTAAATAATAATTCTATTACAAATAGCGACTTAAAAAAATCTTATCTAAATAAAAATAATAAAAAAGTAAGGCCTCGCAATGCGAAAAAACTCTTATCATTAAAGCTAGATGAAAGCACACTTTTAAGAGATTTTGCAAGCGATGAAACTAAAGATTCTGTTAGTGATAATAATTTTAATAATAATTTTAATAATAATGTTAATAATAACGATTCTTTTAATAATCTTGTAAATTACGAGCCATTTTCTAGACCTTATGGAAGCGATGCTAAATTTACTCGGAGTGCTGGCTCATCTATGTATTTACCTAATATTCAAGATGGCGATATGACGCTTCTTAATACTAAAGCCGAGTATTTTGCGGTGTTTGTAAGACGAGTAGCTACTAGGGTATTTAGCAAGCTTAGGCAAAGTGGCTGGGAAAGTTTAAGTCGGCACGATATAAACATCATAAATTCTTATGCTAAAATCGAAGCTAAAATGTCTAAAAGTGGTGATATAATAAGTTTAGACTTAATATCATCTTCGGGAAGTGTAAACTTTGATAATGTTTTAAAAAATGCTATCAAAACATCTGCAAAAGATAGCAATCCCCCTAAAAATGCCGTGCTTCAAGATGGATTTATTTACTTTATATTTCAAGCTAAAAGTTGGTCTAGAAACGGAGTAAGCCAAAATGGCACTATAGGAGAACAAAGATGGCTACTACTTAGCACTGGGTTAAAATAAAGAGCATTTTAGATAAATCTATAAACTTAAAATTAAAT
The DNA here is from genome assembly GCA_050952645.1 of Bdellovibrionota bacterium. Classification (GTDB taxonomy): domain Bacteria; phylum Bdellovibrionota_C; class UBA2361; order UBA2361; family CAKMMH01; genus CAKMMH01. The sequence goes on from JBMNLI010000012.1 coordinate 340,264, forward strand.
TTTATACGTATAACAAAGAAAAAAAACAAGGAAAAAAAGTTTTTTGATAGATTGATAAATTTGATAGATTGATAAAAAAGCGATGCTTGGCAAAAGTAGCGCTTTTTTAATTTTTGTTTAAAGTTAAAAACCTATATGAAAATTTCCGATACTAACGCTTCCACTTCCACTGCCGTTGACGTGGACGCCTACATTAACTCCGTTTCTAAGACGAACATTTCCACCTCCACCATAACCGTTAAAATACAAGTTTCCGTTAGGCCCATAATAGCTCATACTAGAAGAGCCAAAGCTCATACTAGATGACCCATAAGATCTATAGGGTCTAGGATAAGAGCCATAGCCACTATAAGAGGGAGGGTAGTAGTAACCCCCTGTAGCACTATCGTATATTGGGGGTGGCGGTGGTGCGTACCAACTATTTGGTGCTTCTACTCTTTGGTGGGGTGGCGGTGGCTGCTGCAAAGCTCTACGCCCTCTAAAACCTTGCGCTTCTGCTTGCGAACAAAAGAAAGCAAGCAAAAATGAAGCTAAAATGATAAGATTGAATCTTTTCATTTTTTTACTCCTTTCTAGCTACTTTTTGCCAAGCAACTAACTAATTAGTTTAATAAATTTTATGTAATTATTCAAATGTAATTTGTAATATTTAATGCTTCTTTACGTTTCAAGGTGATTATAATAATCGCTTTTTTTGTTAGCTTAAAATCTCTTTTAAACGTTAAAACCTCAAGTTTTTTTTGGTAAAATATATCTGTATTTATCGATATATTATTATATGAAAGCTAAATACGTATTTTGTTTGCAAATATTAATTTTTATTTTAGTTTATTCAATATTATTTAAAATGAATAACGACACTCCCTTTTCTTATAATTTAAAAGCGCCATCTTTAGAAAGTTATCAAAGTTTAAATGTGCCTTGTTTATCGTATAATCCAAGCCTTTGGGAAATCGAACAAATAAGCGGAGTATCGTTAAAACAAGCAAAAGAAATTAAAAAAATTCTTGATACTAACAAATCATTAACTAAAAAAGAATTTATAGACAAGCTAATAAAAATAAAAGGAATAGGCAAGAAAAAATCTAATAAAATCGCTAAGATCTTCTATTATTAAACTTTTAAGCTTCAAAATATTAAAGAATCCTAAAATCATTCGATAGACTTATTACAGGATAAGAAAATGTTTTATATAGGGTGCAAGGAGGCTTAAAGTAAAATGAAAGAAATCTTTTCAGCATTATTTGAAAAATACTACGAAGCCATTTGTAGTTTTTTACAAACTTTTTCAGCTAATACTTGGGTTCTATTTGGACTTATATTTATAGGGCTAATCGTCAAGTTGCCACTACTATTAATTATTCCCTTATCTTACATAAGTTATCTTTCAATAGAAAATGAAGCGACTAGAAATTTTATCTTAGAGCGAACTAGCATTGCCCCAGAGTTTGTAATGCTAGGCATTTGGGTAGTTTGCATAAGTTTTAAATTTTTTGCTTTTTCTAAAAATAACGAAAATGGCTTTTCAGCAACTATAAAAAATGTTCTTAGCTTTTCTTTAGTTTTCGTATTAGCTATAAGCATAGGGACGCCTGCATTTAAAGCATCAATATTTCAAGAGTTTCAATATGTAATTATTTTTGGAATTCTCTTATATGCATTATTTAATATATTTAAGCATTCTATAAAACTTCTAAAAAGTGGCTTTCTAACTTTTGCTTGGGTTTTTATTATTACCATTTTAGGCATTCAATATAATCAAGAGTATTTTAAAGATATCTTTAAGGAAAAAGATGTAAAAACTTTTTCAGAATTAAAATATGAATTAAACGATTCTCTTAGTAAAAAAATAAATAAAAAAATAAATTTAAATAATACTGCAAATGTAAAAAGTTTTATTATAAATAAAATGCAAAATTAAAATTTAGGTGCTATAATACCTAGTATTATGACAGGAACTTTATATATTATAGCAACTCCCATTGGTAATTTAGGCGATATTTCTTATAGAGCAATTGAAACATTAAAGCTAGTCGATATTATCGCTGCCGAAGATACTAGAAAATCTTTAATATTATTAAATAAATATAATATTAAAAAACCCGTTTTTTCAAACCACAAATTTAATGAAGCTAGTAAATTAAAATTTTTTATAGACAAGCTACTTTTAGGCGAAAATATAGGTTTAATATCCGATGCAGGGATGCCTTGCATTTCAGACCCTGGGTATATTTTAGTAAAAGAGGCGATAGAAAATAATATCGCTACTACTTGCGTGCCAGGTGCTAGTGCTAGCATTACTAGCGTTTCACTTTCAGGATTTGATACATCATCTTTTTCTTTTCTAGGATTTCTTCCAAGAGACAAAAAAGGACTTTTAAATATATTTAATAAAATTTCATTAGACACTTTAAATAATGTTTTTATTTTTTACGAATCACCTAAAAGAATTATAAAAACTATTGAGTTTTTAAATAATGAATTTCCAAATTTTTCTCTTTGTCTTTGCAACGATCTAACAAAAAAGTTTGAAAAAATTTATAGAGGCTCACCTAGTAAGATTTTAAATGAACTTAAAGAAAATGAGGCTTTTGATAAAGGCGAATACGTTTTAGTTGTAAACACGAATATAGTTAAAAATAAAAATAATAACATTATAAAAGACGCCCCTTTAACAAATACCTTATCGATAGAAGCTCTCTTAGTAGATTATCTTATAAAAAATAAAAACGAAACTTTAAAAACTGCTATAAAAGAAGTGAACTCAAAATATAAAAATTTATCTAAAAATGAAATTTATAAAGCTTCCTTAAATTTAAAGAATATCCTTTAAATTACGTTCTCATCTTCATCATCATATTCAGCGGCAAAAACCTCTCTTGGTTTTGCGCCGTCCATAGGACCGACTATCCCATTTCTTTCCATCATATCTATTATTCTAGCTGCTCTATTATATCCAATTCTAAACACTCGTTGTATCATTGAAGTAGAAGCTTGACCTTTTTGAATTACATACTCTACAGCCTTATCATACAATTCATCCTTATCTTCATCTTCTTCTATCTCTTCCCCATCCCCTCCTTCCGAAAGTCGTTCACACATTTTTATTATCTGTTCATCGTAGTTAGGTTTAGCCTGTTTTTTAATGCTATTTATTACCTTTATAACCTCTGCATCTGAAACGAATGCACCGTGAGCCCTTATATTTGTGCCGCCAGGTTGCATATAAAGCATATCTCCTTTTCCTAATAACTTTTCTGCACCGATAGTGTCAAGAATAGTTTTAGAATCGAAAATACTAGATACTCTAAATGAAATTCTTGCTGGAAAATTTGCTTTAATTAACCCAGTGATAACATCGACCGAGGGCCTTTGCGTAGCTAAAATCAAATGAATGCCAGCAGCACGTGCTTTTTGTGCTAGGCGTGTTATAGAGTCTTCTATTTCTTTTCCTACTGAAAACATTAAATCTGCAAGCTCATCTACCACTATAACTATTTTAGCTAGTGGCTTTATTTTTTCTCCCCTTGCATGATACTCATCTTCTTCTAATATATCGCTTTCAACGATTCCTTCTTCGATAACGTGTTCTTCCCTTAATTCTATATAATCTTTACTTTTAAATTCTCTTATTGGATTTTCAAGTCTAGTCTCTCCTCTAGCTATAGCATTATAGCCATCGATATTTCTAACTCCATATTTATGCATTAACTTATAGCGTCTTTCCATTTCATCTATGGCCCAAAGAAAAACGGCTTGTGCTTGTTTAGCAGTAGTTACTACTGGAACTTTTAAGTGTGGAATGCCCTCATAGACGCTTAGCTCTAAAATCTTAGGATCGACTAAAATAAGTCCAAGCTCTGCTGGATTTGCCCTATATAGTAAGCTTATAAGTAGCGTATTGATAAAAACAGATTTTCCTGTTCCCGTAGCCCCAGCTATTAATAGATGTGGCATCGAGGCTATATCTGCAACCATCGCTCCGCCATATATATCTTTTCCAATAGGGACGGTTAAAATCGATTTTGCGTTTACAAATTCTTCACTTTCTAAAATATCTCTTAACCTAACTAGATCTCTATTTTTATTTGGAACCTCTATTCCTACGGTTCCCTTTTTAGGAATAGGAGCTATAATTCTTATAGAGCTAGCCTTTAACCCCATTGCTAAATCGCCGTGAAGTGAGGCTATTTTTCCTACCCTCACTCCAGGGGCAGGTTCAAACTCGAAAAGTGTAATCACGGGACCTAAATGAACCTCTTTTACATGGCCTTGAATTCCAAAATCTCTTAATTTTCTTTCTATTATTCTAGATTTTTCTACTAGCTCATCATCGTCTTCCTCATGTAGTCCTTCGATAGTCGTTTTCTTTAGTAATGATAAACTAGGTGGCACGTAATTTATAAATTTTTCATCATCACACCAAGCCATAGAAACTTTTTGAGCACTTCTTATAGCCTTATCCACCTCTTTTATAGACTTTTCATTATCTCTAGCATTTCCTCTCTTTACTAATATTTCAAAATCTTGAGATGCATCTTCCTCTTCTTCGTATTCTTCGTCATCATCATATTCTTTAGTAATTTTATTTCTTCTTCTTTTTGGTTTTGGTAGTTCTATTTCTTCTTCTAGTTCTTCTTTAGGATATAGAAATTTTACGTAATCTTTAATTGGATAAAATATTTTTTGAAAGACACTTAAAATAAATGCGTAAGCATAATATGGAAAGACTAAAAATAAATATTTAAATGATGTTTTTAAAAAATTAAAAGAAATTTTTACAAGCTCTGCAAAAGTATAATTAAGTGAAAATCCAGCTAGGATAATACTAAAACAAAAAGTTAAAATTATAGAGCCAATTTCACCTATATATTTTGTAAGGAATCCACTTACGTTTTCTCCTATATCGCCTCCTGAGGTAGCGCCAAAGGTTAGCGATGTAAATGCTGCTAAGCAAACTATACTTAAAACTAAAGATATAAATCTTATTTCAAACTTATATTTAGGGGTTTCATCCTTCTTCTTGTTTTTTTTTGTCAATGTGTTTGCATTAAAATAGATAGCGACAACGAAGCATAAAACTATTGATAGAGATGACCAGCCTAGGCTTCCTCTTAGAAGAGTGCCTATAAATTGCCCTAAAGGCCCCATTAAATTTTTAGTTTTTTCATCAATTTCAAGTGGTTGCCAAGATACTATACTACAAACTAAAAAAATCGTTATTATAGTCAAAATAAATATTAAAAACTCAATGCTAAAATTTTTTGTAGGAGCTTTTTCCTTATTTTTTATAGATGTTTTAACCCCTTGGCTTTTTTCTCTACTTGTCGACCTTCTTTTTTTTGCCATATATTGCTATTTCCCAACAAACTAAAAAGACTTTAATTTTTATAACTAAGATCTTTAGTTGTTATAATAAATCAAGTATAAAAACATTAAAAGACCTTAAAATTAATTTATAAAATAATAAAAAAAAACTTACTTTACCTATTGATTTATATGTTAATTATAGGTTAGATATTTATATGTGAAAAATGCTTTGGAGTTCTTTCACAACTGATTGTATAAATAAATTATATATAAAATTTTAAATATGAACTAAATATGAAATTTGTTGTGAAAGAACTCCGATATAGTTTGAAGTTTAAAACTATATTATTGATTATTATATTTTTAATTTTAAGGAGAATTGTAAAATGGCATCAAGTGCAAATGATAAATTAGTTTCAGCGTTATCACAATTAGCGGAAGCATACGCAGAACTGCAAGAAGAGTTAGAAGAAAGACTAACTACTAAGGACAATGAGGAAGAAGAAGATTTCGATAGTCAAGAAATAGATGATGAAGATGCATTAGCCGAGGAAGTTGATGCAGCGATGATTGCTGAGTTAAAATTAGCTATCGATAGCGTTATAGACACTGACGATGTAGCAACAGAGGAATTTGCGGTGATTTTTTCAGCTCTAGTTGATGCATTAGAAGAAATAGATCCTGATTGTTTTTCAGACATGGAGCTCATCAACGAATATGAAAGAAGCGGTGGTGCTTCTATCGAGTTAAACGATTATGACGATAGTGATGATGAGGACTACGACGAAGATGATGATGATGATTATGACGCTTGGGGCGATGATGATGACGATGATGACTACGATGAAGACTATGATGATTGGGATGATGATGACGACGACGATGATGAAAGATAAAAAATAAAAAATATTTTTTAGTGCTTTTTATCAAAGACAATCATTAAATAATCGTTAAATTATAATCATTAAAAGTAGAGTTCTTTTTAAGATTTTAAAATTAAAAAGAACTCTTTTTTTTTTCTTAAACTTTTTTCTTAAAGTTTTTTCTTTAAATCAATCTTTCTTATATATTTTTTTATATTTCTTTAATATCTATAAAACTTGGGCTTATAGGGGCCTTCTACGGGAACTCCAATGTAATCTGCTTGTTTTTTTGTAAGTTTAGTTAAATGAACTCCAAGTTTATCTAAGTGCAATCTTGCTACTTTTTCGTCTAAAATTTTTGGTAGCATATAGACGCCAACAGGGTATTTTCCTCTCTTAGTGTATAGTTCTATTTGAGCTAAAACTTGGTTAGTAAAAGATGCAGACATGACAAAGCTAGGGTGCCCAGTTGCGCATCCTAAATTAACTAGTCTCCCTCTAGCAAGAACTACTACTGCTTTTCCACTTGGAAACACGAACTTATCTACTTGCGGTTTTATATTTATTTCTTTTATATTTTTATTAGTCTCTAAATAATGCATATCTATTTCATTATCGAAGTGTCCGATGTTGCATACTATCGCCTCATCTTTCATAACCTCAAAATGTTCTTTTCTTATAATCTTTGTATTTCCCGTTGCAGTAACGAAAATATTTGCTATAGGTGATGCCTCTTCCATAGTCACTACTTCGTAGCCTTCCATAGCGGCTTGAAGAGCGATTATAGGGTCAATCTCAGTAATAAGAACACGCGCCCCATAGCTTCTCATAGATTGAGCACAACCTTTCCCAACATCGCCATAGCCTGCAATACAAACCACTTTACCTGCAACCATAATATCTGTTGCTCTTTTTATTCCGTCTGCTAAAGATTCTCGACAACCATACAAGTTATCGAACTTTGACTTAGTAACCGAATCGTTTACATTAAATGCTGGAACTTTCAATTCGCCTTTTTCATGCATTTGGTATAGTCTATGCACCCCAGTTGTGGTTTCCTCAGAAATACCGTAAATATCTTTTAGAAGTTTTGGATATTTTTTATGAATCATAAGTGTAAGGTCGCCTCCATCATCTAAGATCATATTAGGACCTTTTCCGTCTGAAAATATTAGCGTTTGTTCTATACACCAATCGTATTCTTCTAGCGTCTCTCCTTTCCAAGCAAAAATAGGAACTTTATTTTTAGCAAGCGCAGCGGCTGCGTGATCTTGAGTTGAGTATATATTGCAACTAGACCAGCGAACTTCTGCCCCAAGAGCTAGAAGAGTTTCTATAAGCACAGCAGTTTGAATTGTAGCATGGAGACAGCCTGCTATTTTAGCTCCTTTTAATGGTTTAAGTTTTCCATATTCCTTTCTTAAAGCCATAAGTCCTGGCATTTCTTTTTCTGCTATTATGATTTCTTTTCTTCCCCAATCGGCTAGAGCGATATCTTTAATTTTAAAATCTGTAAAATTACTCATATTAAACCTTTCTTCCCTATAAAAATTTAAATTATTTTAATTTGCTTTATTTAATTTTATCTTATTTAAATCTACCTTATTAAAATTTAATTGATACTAATACGTAAGTCGATTATATATAAAATAAGAATTTTTAGCACTAATATATAAAAAACTAAACTAGAAACTTAATTTTATTTATTTTAAAGTTTTATTCTACTTCTTTATCTTATCTCTTATTTTATTTCTTATCTTCGTTTATTTTTTCGTTTATTTCTTCTTTCTCATGTTTTTCCTTTGTTTCTTTTTTTATTACATCTTCTTTCGTTTTATTTTCAATTTTGTAAATAAGATATCTACTATTTTTTCCTCTCTTAACTAGGATTAAAAAAGGCTTATCTTCTTTTAAATTATTTACTATCAGTTTTACATCGTTTAAAGTTTTAACTTTTTTTCCTGCCATTTCTTTTATCAAATCACCTCTTTGAATTCCTGAGTCAAGGTAGGCTACATCTTCATCGATATCTACAACTAGCACCCCCTCACCGTTATCATCTATTTGTAGGATATCGACAAGCTTTTTATTTATTTCTTTTAGCAAAAGACCTAAGGTATAATCCTCTTTTTTCGGCTCATTTTTCTTATCTTCTTTTGTAGCTTTTTCAAAATCAAACTTATCTATCTTTACAAGTTTTTTAATTATCACGCCATCTCTTATCAACTCTAGTTCATATTCTTTTCCTAATGGCACTTCAGAAACTCTAAGTGATAGCTCTCCAAAATCGTTTATATCGTAATTATTAAATTTTATAATTACATCTCCTGCCCTTATACCTATTTTTTCAGCGACCGAACCTTTTAGGATATCTGCTACTAGTGCTCCTTTTATTTTAGGAAGATTTAAAGCCTCTTTTACTTCCTCATCGACTTGCTGGATAATTACACCTAATGCCCCTCTTTCTACTTTTCCTTGTTCTTTTAATTGGTTTATAATTTTTTTAACTCGATTTATAGGCGTAGAAAACCCGATCCCTATATTAAATCCAGCTCCACCAAACCTTGATGGACTAAAAATAGCAGTATTCACTCCTACGACTTGTCCTTTAGAATTTAAAAGTGGACCTCCGCTACTTCCAGGGTTTATTGAAGCATCTGTCTGTATGTAATTAGCAAATGGCGAAGCTTGTATTCCTTGCACTTGTCTTGAAACGGCAGAAACAATGCCTGCAGTTACGGTTTGTCCTAGTTGAAATTGGTTTCCAATAGCCACTACCCATTCTCCAACATTTAATTTATCAGAATCACCTAAATATAAAAAATTAAAGTCCTTTCTATCGCTCTTAATTTTCAGCAATGCTATATCTATTTGTGGGTCTTGCCCTAAAAGAGTAGCTTTATAAGGTGTTAAATCACCATCGAAACGAACGACTATATCTTCCATTTTATCTACTACGTGGCTATTAGTTAAAACGTATCCATCTTTACTTATTATAAAGCCTGAACCTAGAGAGGTTATTTTTATTTCATTATCTTTTAGTTTTTTGCCTTTATCATCTTTTTTAGTCAATTTTCCAGAGATATTAACTACCGCTTTTTCAGATATTTTAGCAAGCATACTAAAATCTTGTCTTTTTCTTAATTTTTTATATCTATTTTGCCGAGAATTTAGCCCTTGGTGTGTGCTTTCAGTAAAAATCTCATCTGCAAAGGCGCTATTTATATATAAATCATTAAAACTATATAAATTAGCGACATTTAGAGCTAATAAGAAAATAACTACAAAGAAAACAGCAAAAAAGAAAAATAGCGATATTTTTGTTATGTATTTCATAAAATTTCCTAAAAAACTTAAAAATCAAATGCTTATATGTTAATAATGTTTTTTATATTTGTAAACTTAAAAAGAAATATAATTGTTTTTTAGAAGCATTTTAGTAAAATAGTAAGAATATTAAATAAGCTTAAGTTTATAACAAAATTAAGCGATATTTAATATACAACACTGGAGTTAAGTTATCTTAACAAAAAAATGTTTTAATTTTTTAGGATTTTTAATATGTTAACGAATATAAAATCAATATATGAAAAATGCGGAAGATACCTAGGGGCGATGAAGGTAGCTCCTACTAAAAAGCAGATGCAAATCTGCCTTTTTATCTTTGGTATCGTTCTATTAACTACTGGATTAGGATTAGAAGCTATGGCTCAGGCAAGGGCATTAGGTGGCACTATTGATGCGAGCCGAATAAATTCAGCTTCAGATGCGTTAATGATGGCTATTAGAGGACCTTTTGGAGCTTTAATAATGATTATCGCTGGACTTTTTGCGATAGTAATGGCCGCAATGGGACAATATAAAATTGCTATGTCGCTCCTAGTTATCTCACTAGGGTCGTTTATCTTGCGTTCAATAATAATTACATTCTTTAACGCAGATAACCTAATTAACGTGTAAAAAATTAATAATTTTTTTAAGAGCTGCATTTTATTTATTATTTAAATAGGATGCAGCTTTTTTTATCTTCTTTATTTTGCCCCTCTTTATCTTTGCTTAATACAAAAAAATAACATCTATTATAATTTAAAGGGGTTAATGTTTTTTTAATAAATTAAGTTTAACTTTGATTTAGGTTTTTAAATTACTTTTCTAACATTTCTTCGACTTCTCCTTCTCTTTTAATTTCGATAATTTTTTTCATTCCATCTTTTCCAAGCTTTCCTAATAGTTCTTTAAATATTCCATTTACTTTTATAAGTTTCTTAAGAGATGGAGAGAGAGATATTAAAAATTCGCTAAGTTCATTTTTCTTTTCTTCTAATTCGTCTTGATGACAAAAAAGGATTTGTAAAAGTAAAAGCGTTAAAAACATTCTAGTTTCGTAAATTCTTAATTTTAAAAGTTTTTGAAACGCTTTCTTTTTATTTAGCTTTCTAAATCGATTAAATCTTTTCTTGTATAAAAGATTAAACACATCTTTTAAATTATTTTTGTCTATTTTTACATTTTCTCCTACTAATCTTTTTTTAATATCATCACTTAAATTTATATTTAACTTATTAAACATTATTAGTAAATTTATAGTTTCAATCGTATTTCTTAAAATAAGCTTTCTATCAAACCCTATATCACTATTTCTAGTCCTTAAATTTTTATTATTATTTTTTGTTTTAATCTTATTTATATACTTTATTAAACTTTCATTTTCTATTGAAACGTTAGAAAATATAGTTTCTATTAGTTTTATTTCATTATTTGTAAAATCGCTAATTACACTTTTACTAGAATTATCACTTAAGCTTTCACTTAGTAAATAATCGGCGCTATCAAGCCCTAAAGCGACGCTTTCTTTAATATTTTCGCTAGGGTTAATATTACTTAAATTATAATCTCTATTATTATCGCTTAAATGCGTCGTTAAGTTAAAGTTATTATCTATATTTTCAGTTAAATTATTAGTAGTAATATTATTAGTGTTAAAACTAGTGCTTTCATTTGGCGTAGCAAGAAAATCTTCAACTCTAACTTTGTTAGGAGCATTTAGTTTATTTTGTATCACCCTTTCACCATTTAAATCTTTTCTAGTTTGAGTATTAGTTTTATCTTGATAGGAATATTTGCTATTGTATTTTTCTAATATTTCTAATTTCTTAAAACCATTTTCAAACTTTTCGATATCGTCTTTTATACCGTTTAGCAAGGCTATTAAGTCGCTATCATTTTTATTAGAGTATAGCTTTGCTATATTTTCTAAATTATCTTTCAAAAGAAGTGTATTGTTTAAAATAGCTTCTTTTTTTTCATTTAAGATATTATCTATATTATTTTTAGTTTCATCTCGTTTACTTTCTTCATTTATATCTTCATTTATTTTTTCATTATTATCTTCTTTTCTTTGTCCTATTTGTTTTTGTAAAGATGCACTTAACACAAGGTTGTTATTAGTTTTTTTATTTTCTACACTACTACTAGTTTTATATATTTTGTTAGAAGAGGTAATAATTTTATCTCTATTAGTTTCATCATTATTATTATTATTTTTATTATCATTATTTTTATTATCATTATTTTTATTATCATTATTTTTATTATCATTATTTTTATTATCATTATTTGTAGTTTTATTTAATATTATAAAGAATTTTTCCTTAACTCTATTATTGTAAGTAGTATTATCAAAGGATAGAGCATCGATAAACTCTAAAATGGCATCTTTTACATTTTCGTTATTATTACTAATAATTTCGATATCGTTTAGTGTTTCATCTATTGAAGCGTTATTTTTTAACACATTTATAATACTATTAGCTACTTTATCTACCTTTTCACTATTAGCTTCAATATTATTATTATCTAAAATTTTATTTATAGATTTATTTATAAATAGAAAGAAGCTTACTACTATTCTTTCTTTTTCTTCATTTATTAAAGTATTAAACTCATCTTTATTTTTTGCATTAAGTGCTTCTTCTATAAAAATATTATCTTCGACCTCTTCGTTTGCATAATTTTTAGTTATTTTTCTTAAGCTAGAAACTAAAGATACTATGTCATCGTAGTCGATATTTAGCAAAAGATTATATAAGTAGCGTGGTTTCTTTAAAAGAAGAGCAAACGATGCACCATGTTTTTTAAGTATCGCATCTTCATTCTCATTTAGCAAAGCAGATTTTTGAAGAACTAAGCTTTCTTTAGCTTCTTTCCTTTTAGCTTCTTTACTTGCTAAGTAAGCTTTTAAGAACTTTTGCAATTCTTCATCACTCGAATTATTTAAGATAAAGTCAGATACAGCCTTTGCTTCTTTATTAAAATCATTAAGCTTATTATAAAGCGTTAAGAGTGGCGATTCTCCTTCTTGGGTTTCTTTCCTTTTAGCTTCTTTACTTGCTAAGTAAGCTTTTAAGAAATCTCTTAATTCTTCATTACTCGAATTATTTAAGATAGAGCCAAGTAGATCCCTTGCTTCTTCAGTTGAATTTTTAAAATTTTTATAAAGCGTTAAGAGTTGCGATTCTTCTTTGTTTGCTTTCCTTTTAGCTTCTTTACTTGCTAAGTAAACTTTTAAGAAATCTCTTAATTCTTCATTACTCGAATTATTTAAGATAGAGTCAAGTAGATCCTTGCTTCTTCAGTTGAGTTTTTAAAATTTTTATAAAGCGTTAAGAGTTGCGATTCTTCTTTGTTTGCTTTCCTTTTAGCTTCTTTACTTGCTAAGTAAGCTTTTAAGAAATCTCTTAATTCTTCATTACTCGAATTATTTAAGATAGAGCCAAGTAGATCCCTTGCTTCTTCAGTTGAATTTTTAAAATTTTTATAAAGCGTTAAGAGTTGCGATTCTTCTTTGTTTGCTTTCCTTTTAGTTCTTTCCTTTTAGCTTCTTTACTTGCTAAGTAAGCTTTTAAGAAATCTCTTAATTCTTCATTACTCGAATTATTTAAGATAGAGCCAAGTAGATCCCTTGCTTCTTCAGTTGAATTTTTAAAATTTTTATAAAGCGTTAAGAGTTGCGATTCTTCTTTGTTTGCTTTCCTTTTAGCTTCTTTACTTGCTAAGTAAACTTTTAAGAAATCTCTTAATTCTTCATTACTCGAATTATTTAAGATAGAGTCAAGTAGATCCCTTGCTTCTTCAGTTGAGTTTTTAAAATTTTTATAAAGCGTTAAGAGTTGCGATTCTTCTTTGTTTGCTTTCCTTTTAGCTTCTTTACTTGCTAAGTAAGCTTTTAAGAAATCTCTTAATTCTTCATTACTCGAATTATTTAAGATAGAGCCAAGTAGATCCCTTGCTTCTTCAGTTGAATTTTTAAAATTTTTATAAAGCGTTAAGAGTTGCGATTCTTCTTTGTTTGCTTTCCTTTTAGCTTCTTTACTTGCTAAGTAAGCTTTTAAGAAATCTCTTAATTCTTCATTACTCGAATTATTTAAGATAGAGTCAAGTAGATCCCTTGCTTCTTCAGTTGAGTTTTTAAAATTTTTATAAAGCGTTAAGAGTTGCGATTCTTCTTGGTTTGCTTTCCTTTTAGCTTGATTAAAAGCATCTAACTTACTAATCTCATTTTTAAGCTTATAAACATTATCTGAAAGATTATTTATTGTATCTTCTAGGTTTACATTATCTATTTTATCTTTAAAAGCATTTAACAAAGCTTCTGAAGTTTGATTTGTGTTTTTTGTAGCTTCACTTATACTATTTACCTCTTGCTTTAAACTTGCATTAGCATTGCTAGTAGTATTAGCTTCATTATCTGCCATTCCATTTGCCACAAGATTTAAGTTAGCTCTGTCATTTACATTTAATGAAGCTTGCATCGAAACTTGACTATATCTTGCGTTTATTTGTTCTTCTGAAATATATCTCTCGGCTTCTTCCAAGCCTTGTTGTAATTCTTTATTAGCATTTTCTATACCAGCAATCTCATTAACTAAAGAAGCATTATCATTTTCTAGCGAGCCTTGTTGTAAATTTTCTTGTCGTAATTTTGTATTAAGTTTAGCTAATTTTGTTTCAATGCTATTTGCTGCTTTTAATATCTCGGCCTTTGCTAATCTTATTTCTTCACTTTCATTATATTTACTTTTATCTGTATTATCTACTTCTAGGATAGGACCTTCATCTTTCAAATTATTCAAGAATTTACCAAAACTTTCTTTAGCTTGTGCTATTAGTTCTTCCCTTTCTTTTCTTTGTGCATCAAGTTTTGCTTTTAAAGCTAGTTCTTCTTCAGGCGTTAGCTTATCTACTTCTAGGATAGGACCTTCATCTTTAGCTACATTTTGAGCAAGCTTAGTTTTATTATTTTCGCTTTCTTCTTCTATTTCCGTCTCATCATTTACTTTATTAGCGATATTAGTGTTAAAAAATTCCCCAGCTTTTTTAAAAATTTCATCTTCTGTTT
>JBMNLI010000013.1:0-22140 GCA_050952645.1 Bdellovibrionota bacterium
TTTTTTAAATTTTAAAAAAATTTTAGTTCTTAAATATACAATTAAATGGTCGACATAAAACTATAAAAACTTAATAAATATAAACTTAATGGATAAAATCAAACGATATTTGCCATAAACATTTCTTTCTTTTACAAATTTAAGTACTTAGCTATACTGTAAGTACGTTGTGAGCAAAAATTCATTCAAAAAAAAAATTCTATAATTATATTTAAAAGTATTATATTAAAAAAGTTTTAAACGTATGACCAGATAATCAAAAAACAGTTTTTCAAAAATACGTCGGTGCAACATCTAAAGAATATTTCGACGAGATAGACAATACTACTAAAGTCGTTCAAGATGATCGTAGGGAGTTGACGGCTCAAGCCTTAAAAAAAGCGATAAAAAATCACCTTTTATATGAACAAGGAACGACGGTCGAAAAAGCATTAAAATTCGATTTCTACATGGGCACTCGCTTTAACTATAAAAGATAGGCTAATGCATAGATGGATACAAACTAGAGAAGCACACTTTAAAAGTGACGCAAAGTTAGTATGCTACTTATCTGCCGAATTCTTAATAGGCAAACAATTACATAAAAATATTTTCAACATAGGTTGCTGGGGAGAGGTTCAAGAGGCACTAGCAGATTTTAATTTAACCGCAGAAGAGCTTCTAGAGCTAGAAGCAGAACCAGCTCTAGGAAATGGAGGGCTAGGAAGACTTGCCGCTTGTTTTATGGACTCGCTTTCAACGCTAGACATTCCAGCTATCGGCTACGGCATTACGTTATGAATATGGAATTTTCGAGCAAGATATTCAAAACGGATGGCAAGTTGAAAAAGCGGATAAGTGGCTTCGTTGGGGGAACCCTTGGGAACACGAAAGACCTAAACACGACAGTCGAGGTAAAATTTGGTGGCTACACGGAAGAAGTTACCGACCACAGAGGAAAAAAGAGGAAAAGATGGATCCCTTCTAGCTCAGTTTTAGGAACTCCTTACGATACGCTAGTAGCTGGATTTCAAACTGATAACGTAAATACTTTAAGACTTTGGAGTGCTAGAACGACTAAAGATTTCGATTTTTCAGTATTTAATCAAGGCGATTATTTTAAAGCCGTAGAAGAAAAAACTCGCTCCGAAAATATTTCAAAAGTGCTTTACCCGAACGATACGACTACGCAAGGAAAAGAGCTAAGATTAAAACAACAATACTTTTTTGTTTCTTGCTCACTGCAAGATATTATTAGAATTTATTCAAAAAAAGATAATGGGTTTAAACAGACTTTACGACCATATCTCAATCCAATTAAACGACACTCACCCTGCCATAGCGGTTAGCGGAGCTTATGAGAATTCTAGTAGACTTATACGATTTCGAGTGGCACGTAGCTTGGGATATTACAGTAAAAACTTGTGCCTACACAAACCACACTCTGCTAGTCGAGGCTTTAGAAAAATGGCCAGTTTCAATGTTTAAAGAACTGCTTCCAAGACACTTAGAAATAATTTATGATATAAATTTTTATTTTATAGAAGATATAAAACGAAGATTCCCGAATGACCAAGAGAGAATCGCTAGAATGTCTTTAATAGAAGAAGGACAGGAAAAGCAAATAAGAATGGCACACTTAGCAACTATCGGAAGCCATGCTATAAATGGCGTTGCGAGATTGCATTCTGAGCTTATTAAAAAAGAACTTCTTTATGATTTCTATGAGATTTGGCCAGAAAGATTCCAAAATAAAACCAATGGCATCACTCCAAGACGCTGGATTATGCTTTCAAACCCTAAGCTAAGTTTTTTAATAACTGAAAAAATAGGCAAAGGCTGGCTTACAGACTTAAATCAATTAAAAGAACTAGAAAATTTTATAAACGATGAAAGTTTTGTAAAAGAGTGGAGAAATATAAAGTTAGAAAATAAGAAAGATTTTAGTGCATATATTTACCACACTCACGGCGTTAAAGTAGATTACAACTCTATTTTTGATACTCAAGTAAAAAGGATACACGAATATAAAAGACAACTTTTAAACGTTCTTCATATCATTACACTTTACAATAGATTAAAAAGAAACCCTAACGCTGATATCGTACCCTAGAACGTTTATTTTTGGTGGAAAGGCGGCTCCAGGGTATTTTATGGCGAAACTAGTTATAAAGCTTATAAACTCCGTTGCTGATGTAATAAACAGCGATAGAAGCATCGATGATAAAATAAAAGTAGTTTTCTTAAAGAATTTTTCTGTAAGCATTGGTGAAAAAGTTTATCCAGCAACCGAGGTATCTGAGCAAATCTCTACTGCTGGCAAAGAAGCATCTGGCACTGGGAATATGAAGTTTGCTCTTAATGGTGCGCTTACTATCGGCACTTTAGATGGAGCTAATATTGAGATAAGAGAAGCGGTTTCTCCTGAAAACTTCTTTTTGTTCGGCTTAAATGTAGATGAAATAAACTCTTTAAGAAATAGTGGCTACTCCCCTATCGATTATTACAATGGCAATCAAGAGTTAAAAGAAACTATAGATAAAATAGCCTCTGGTTATTTCTCTTATGGAGACACGAACGTTTTTAAACCTCTAGTCGATTCGCTACTATACGAGGACACGTATTTTCTACTTGCAGATTTTGCTTCATACGTAAAAATGCAAGAGGAAGTGCAAAATACTTATAAAGACCAGGAAAAGTGGACTAAAATGTCTATTTTAAACGTTGCAAGAATAGGTTATTTTTCTTCTGATAGAACCATAAAAGAATATTGCAATGATATTTGGAATGCTAAAAGTTATAAATAACATAAAAAAATATAATATAAAAAAATTAACGAAAAGCTGATAACTAAAACTCCGTTTTGCATATAGCTTAAATTTATTTTAAAAATATTATTCTTTGGTATACTTGTAAGTTGTATATTGAGGTTATTTTACATAGAAATTTTATTCTAGCATATTTAGAATATTTCATAGAAAGATTTTTTTATAATACTCTATATAAAGACTTCTTATTTATATTTATTTAAGTATTTAAAGCAAAATGTCATCACTAATTACTCCCTATTTTTTTACGGATAAATTAAGAAAACTTAGTCGCCTATATGGTATATGGACGGAGTATACCGATTTTCAAAAGAAGAAAAAGGTTGCTACTAACGAAGAACTTATGGCGATTTTAAAATCGATGGGAGTAAAAGTAGAAAATTTAAAGCAAGTAGAAATCGCAATTTTAAAATATAAGTTAAAAAATGCGAAAAAACACGTAGAGAGCGTTTACGTATTTAATGAAACCGAAAAAGAATTGCAAATAAATGTAAATACGTCTGAAGAAGACGATTGGCAAAATCTTACGTGGAATATAATTTATGAAAATGGAAATTCTTTTTCTCATAAACTAAAAAGAGAAGAACTAAAAATACAAAAAGAAATTACCATCAACAATAAACGATACACTACTTATAAATTTTTGTTATCCGAAAGAGTCCCTCTTGGTTATCATAAATTAGAGATAACCACTGAAACTTTTAAATGTGCTACAAAAATTATAATGACGCCAAAGGCTTGTTATGTACCTCCATGCTTTGAAAATAAAAGTTTTGAAAAAGAAAAAAATGAAAGAAAGCTTTGGGGGATAAGCACCCAGTTATACTCGCTTCGCTCTTATTGGAATTGGGGTATAGGAGATTTTAGCGATTTAAAGAAAGTTATAGATATAGCAGCGACATTAGGCGCTAGTCTAGTTGGAATAAATCCTCTTCACGCTATTTCTCCTTACGATATTAGGGGAGAAAGCCCGTATTATCCGACTAGTAGAAGCACACTAGAATATTTATATATCGATTTAGGCATTACTAGAGAGTATAAAGATAGTCCTAAAATACAGGAAGAAATTTTAAAAGAGGACTTTCAAAAAGAATTAAAGTCTTTGCAATGCGCAGATTTAGTCGATTATAAAAAAGTTAAAAATTTAAAGTTAAAAGTTTTAAAATTACTTTTCGATGTTTTTAAAAATAATCATCTAAATAAAGGGACGAAAAGAGAAAGGGAGTTTTTTAATTTTTGCGAAAACAACATTGGAGCTTTTACTTTTGCATTATTTGAAAGCCTGCAAGACTATATGCAAAATAAAAAAGATAATAAAGAAGTAAATAGCGATGCAAAAAGAGACGAAGAAAAAGAAAACGAGAACACTGAAAAAGGAAACGATAACACAGAAAACGAGAACACGAGAAAAAGCTCGTTTGGATTTTTAAATTGGAGTAAAGAATATAAGAACCCCTACTCTAAAGAGGTAAGAGATTTTATAAAAACACACAACGATGAGATAAGTTTTTATCTTTATATTCAATTTTTAGCTCATGAACAATTGATTTTAGCTTCAAAAGAGGCAAAAGAAAAAAATTTAGAGTTAGGAATATACTTAGATTTAGCGCTAGGAGCTAGAAAAGATGGCGCCGAGGCTTGGGCAAACCAAGATATTATTCCACAAAATATAAATATTGGCGCTCCACCAGATGATTTTTACAACACTGAGGGACAAGATTGGAATGTCGGTTGTTTCGACCCTAATAAATTAAGAGACAAAGCTTATGAGCCTTATATCCATATTTTACAAAGCCAGATGAAGTATGCAGACGTGTTAAGGATAGATCATGTGATGTCGCTAATGAGGCTCTATTGGATTCCTAAGGAAATGGGCGCTAAAAATGGAGTTTACGTAGCTTATCCGTTAGATGATTTAATGGGAATCATCGCATTAGAAAGCCATAGAAATAAATGTTTGATTATCGGGGAAGATTTAGGATTAGTCCCTGATAAGATTAGAAAAGTGATGAAAGAAAAATTTATGCTTTCATATAAAGTTTTAATATTTGAAAAAAACGGCGATGAAGAATGTGTAGACCTGAAAGATTATAATGAAAATAGTAAAGAAGAATTTAAAGCTCCTAAAGATTATGAAAAAAATGCCTTAGTAGTTACGTCCGTTCACGACACTCCACCACTTAAAGGCTTTTGGTATGCTAAAGATATTGAAACTAGAATAAAAATCGGTCATTTAAATAATAAAGTAGCAGATAAGTTTTTTATGCAAAGACGAAAAGAGAGAGAAGCGTTAAGTGTAGCACTAAAAAAAGAAAATATATTTTTACCTGAAAAATATATAAATGGCGAATTTACAAAAGAGGTAAATATAGCGCTTCATAAATTTGTAGCTAAAACGCCTTGTAAAGTGATGCTTACTACTATAGATGATTTAATGGCAAGCGAGACTCAAATGAATCTTCCTGCGACCTACACTGAGTATCCAAATTGGAGAAGCAGACTTAAAATTCCACTAGAAGAGGTTTTTGATAAAACAAATATCGTAGAAATAGCTAATGCTATAAAAGAAGAAAATAGAGGCTAAATTGCAGTCTTATAATTTATAGTCTTATAATTTATAGTCTTATAATTTACTGTTAAAATTTATAGCGATTAAATTTATAAAAGTTTATTTTTTTTACCTTTTACTTTTCTCTCTTAATTTTATACTCCATTGAAATATTATTTTAAAAATTATAAACTTTTTAAAAAGAAGGTAGCTTTTTCTAAGCACTAGAAATAAACACTAGAATAAAGTAAAATACTAGATAAAAAAAACTAAGCAAAAATAAGGTAGAAAGTATGAACGATATTGAAAACGCTAATAAAGAAACTAACAAAGAAACTAACGAGGAAACTAACGAGGAAGCTAATAAAGAAATAAGCAAAGAAATAAATAATGAAACAGATAATAAAAATATCAAATTAGCGGTAGAAAAAGAAAATTATATTTTAGACTTTATAAAGGCTATGCCCGACTTAATAGCTATTGAAACTTTAAAGAAAAGTTATCGCATTACGTCACAAGGTTTATTTGTAGAGCTTCAAGAAACTGAAAATTTTATATCTCTATTTTCTAAAACTACTAATACTCCTAAGGAAAAGCTTAAAAAAAATCTTTTTAAAGATAAGATAGCGCCAATTTATTATTTATTAGAGGGGAAGAATTGTTTAACTGGGCGTCTCGTAAGTATTACCATTAAAAACCCACAGCAATTTAAGCTACCTTATTATTTAGGCTCTCTTACAGATGCTAAAACTTACCTACATCCCCACGACCTAGAACTACAAAGCGTAAGTGGTTTAACGATTTTAGGAAATGATATTAAATTTAAGAAAGGCAATTTTGAATATACCATTACTCAAGATCTTTTAAAAAGATTTAATCATTTTATAGGCTTTTCTCCTATTATAATTAAAAGATTTCCTAGTGCTACTATGCAGCTAAAGCAAACTTTGAGAGCTTTTATAATTCTTTTTAAGAAAGCACACTATATTCATAATACTAACAATATGTTGATACCTGAAAAATATATTTCTGATAAGTCGCAGAAATATGCGGTGCAAGGCTCATTAGTTTTTGTATTTAATAAAGAAAATAAAATTATAGATTTTTATGAAACTAAGGGAAAAAACCTTTATCATTTTATGAGAAAAGAGTTTGAAAAGATAAAGCCAACTTATTTATCGGAAAAAACCGGCACTTTTAAACCGTATTTAGCAAGCAATAAATTTTTGGGAATGTATACTTTAAATGGCAAAAATATTTCCTTAAATCCATTTGCTTTTTTTAGTTTTTTAGAGCAAGCACCTACGATGAAGAGCATGGAAGTTTATTTTAAGAATGCCTACACTACGCAAAAAGCTTTCGAGGTGTTTTCTTATTTTTTTATAAACTCGTCTCCTATCGATGCTAAAAATATAAGAAATTATATTGAAAAATTAGGCAAATACGCTAAGAAATATTTTATTAACCAGCAATGGATATTTGGTATCGACAAAAAACAAACCTTGACCGTCTGCATAGCAAAAGGCTTTAAAAAATCTTATTAAAACTAGAAACGGCTATTAAAAAAACAAAATTTGATTAAGGCTAGCACAGTTCCTAACATAATAGAAAGATATGCTTAATGGCTGTTAATGGCTATTAATGGCAATTGTTAATGGCAATGTAAACTTTTTTAAAGGGAATATAATATAATGCAATTTAGCGAGCAAAGTGATAATGGGCAAAGGAATAAATTTCAAGTAGTGCCTCTAGAAGAAGCAAGAGGCGAAAGAAGAGAAATTAAGATAAATCCATCAACCCCATTTAGAGGAGGTAGAGAAGATTTTTCAAAGAGTTCTATTAGCACAGATCTTTCAGAAATAGCATCAAATTTTTTACGATTCGCTAAAGATTGCTATAATAAAAAAATTTTTCATGTGGCTTACGAACAGTTTAAGCAAACGTTTATACTTATAGCTAGGAAAGAAAATAAATCTAAAGAAGATATTAAAAACTTAGTAAATATTGCAAAATATATAGCCAACTGCCTTTGGCAACAAAAAAAATATGCCCTAGGAGTAGAAGAACTAAAAGAGGAAATGGCAACTTTAAATAAGCTTCCGATAAATGGAGAAGATAAAGTAGGTTTATTACTTTGTGCTATAAAATTTTGCCAAGAAGCATTAAGCAACCTTAGTGAAATAGAAAGCGGCAAATACGCTCAAAAGAAATCTAAAAAAGCTATTGTAAAAACGGCTTATCATTTTATATCTTTATTAAAACAAGCTAAGTTAGATTCTAATCAAGACTTTAAAACTATTGAAGAGAACTTGCCTCCGATAACTGGGAATAACATTAATAACGATAATTTAGTAAAACAAGCTAAGGAAATAAATGAAATTAGTATAAAAACGCTTCGAGCGTTGCAAAAAATATACATAAGCACCCCTAAAGCATACTTATCTTATTTAGAATTGCATTCTAGCTATAACGAATATAGCGAAAGGTTTAATATAGTAGAGGATTATCAAAAGACTAAACTATTACTTGAAAAGTATTTTAATTTATATAAAAACGAAGATGAAGAAAATAAAGTGCAATACAGAAAAGCTCATTTTGATATAGCAGGAAGATACGTTTTGGCGTATGTTAAATATTTTTTAAAGGAGCCCAACTACAATAAGGCTTTCCAAGCGACAGAATTATTAGATGGTTTTGATGAAGATTTGCTGTATTTAATAGCAAGAAAGGAAATTTATGAGAATTTGCGCAATGTTTTTGAAGAGAATAAATCTCCGTGGGTATTTGTTAAGGCATATAAAAAACTAGAACAAATAATAGCTAAAATAGATAGCTTTAACAGCGAAAATAAGTGAAATTATACTCCTAATAAATCGGGGGCAAAACTACATTTACCCTCTAATTTACAAAGCGAAACTACATTTGATTAAGAGGGATAATCTATATATAATAAGAAGCGTATTTGTCTTAATACTTATATAAATATACTTATTACAATTCTTACACCTAAACTATTTCAAACTAGAGTTCAAATAAGGAGATATTTTTAAAACTTTTACTTAGTAGGAAATTTTTATGCCACATTCTAAAGGCCAAGGGCCAGATACGCCAGATAATCAAGATGATCTAAAACATATCCCCTCTACTACAGGAAATGAACGAGGTGCTAGTAGAAACCCAGTAGGGCCAAATGATGAAACTAGAAATAATAACGCCAACGGTGATGCAGATTTAAGAGGTTATAATTTTAATGAAACAAGGCAGGGATATAATAGAGATATAGATTCACATATTGAGAAAGCTAAAGAATATGAAAAAGAAAAAAAATATGGAATAGCCATAAAGTTTTACGACCTAGCATTTGCAATATTAAATGATAAAAATGAAAAATC
Organism: Bdellovibrionota bacterium; assembly: GCA_050952645.1. GTDB lineage: Bacteria > Bdellovibrionota_C > UBA2361 > UBA2361 > CAKMMH01 > CAKMMH01. Next base: position 8,748 of record JBMNLI010000013.1, read on the forward strand.
AAGCGAAGATATAAGGAAGCTATGCGATTTAACGATATCGATAGCAGATTGCTACCACTTAGCTAAAAAGGATTTTAAAGCTATAAAACACATAGAAGGCAAAATGAAACTTCTTAATAACTTACCACTAAAAAACGAGGATAAAATTGAATTACTTATACTAGCTATCGACTATAGCATAGAAGCATTAAAAGATATTAACATATCGGAAAAATGTGAAGATAGCATACTAAACAAGATAGATACATTTATTTTATACATTCAAAAAATAAAACTAAACGATAGACAGGAAATATTAACATCAAAAAGCAAGCTAACTTCTCTAACAAATAACACTAGAGAAGCTTTCGGAAAAATAAACACTCTAGAGGCATACCAACGAGAAAAACTTTTACAACTATTATACGTTTGCCTAACAACATTTCTAACATTTGAAAAAATTTATGCTAAGCTCCCTAATAATAAAAATCAATATTTAGGCGATTTAATAAACCTTATAGAATTAGATATTGCGATTTTAGAAAATAAGGAAAAAAAAGAAAATGAGAAAATTGCCTATGCACTAAATAAAGCACTAGAATATTATAACGAGAAAAATAACTTAGCAAAATATCGTGAAACCTTTTTAAAAGCGAAAAGATTATACTTAGAAAATGGCGATATAAAAGGATTGCAAGATTTGCTATATACAGCATTTTTTAATACATATGACAAATTAAATGAATTAGAGATATTAGAGACAAAGAAAGTTTCTAAAAAAGATAAGAAGCTTTTTAGCTTGTTTTTTCGCATTACCACAGAAGCAATCAATGCCCATCTTTTTATTACTAGGCAATACGACTGGGCAGATAAATATGCATCATCTCTAATAGAAATGATGAGTTCAGAAAAAGCAAGAAAAATATTAGGAATCGATTTTTCAAAAGTTTTAGATTGGAGTAAAAAGAAGCTAAAAAATGTTTACGAAAAAAATGAATATTTCTTAACTAACTATTTATTAACTCTACACAATATCTCAAATACTCTATCCTCTAAAAATGTGAAAATTAGCGAGAACACTTCTAAAATTAACAAAGCAAATGAAAGATTGTTAAATATAATAGAAGAAAAAGAGGATGCTAAGTATTACACGCTCATAGCACTAAATATCTTAAATAAACTTATCGTAGCAGGTAATATCGATATAAATAAAGCAGAAAAAAAATTAAAAAATATTGGGCAATACGTAAAAGAAATAAATGAAGTAGGGATATACGCATCTTATATACAAGTAAAACTAGAATACAATTATAGATTTAATAAAATAAATTGTAAGAAAAAAACGCGTTCATTATTTAAAAAATTTTTAAGTCTTTGCGAGCAAGATGGCTCATTGATATATGGCTATAAATATTTTGAAACGATCTTTAGGCATGCAGAGTTTTTAATCGATAAAGCTAAAGATTATAAAAGGGCAAAAGAAGCAATCGATCTATTAGAAGATTATATAGAAGAAAAAAATTTACATAATTCTAAGCAAAATTTAAGATGCTTAGAATATAAAATGACTCTATATAAAAATTTAGGACTAGATGAAGAATACAAAAAAGTCAAAAAAGAATATAATAAAGTAAGAAAATATCTAGAAAATTTATAAGAAAAGATAAAATTTAGCTCACATAAAATAAGCGCCAGAAAAAATTTTTTCTGACGCTTCTTATCTCTGCTTCTTTAGCTTTCCTTTAGAGAGGAAAAACCTCTTTAAAAAAACCAAAGCTTAAGGAACTTAAAGCCGCGTAGCGCCACAAAATGCCTAAAAAAGATTAATTCTCGCTTAATACAGGAAAAACCCCACGCTTTTCCTGTTGTTGTCCCCAACAAACACGTTTAGGATCACAACTTTTGTTGCCTCTGTACGGACAAGCAGGGGCTATTAAACAACTCCCACAAGGTCTTTCGACATCCTCTCTCACGAGTTGTTTTTTTGTAGCTACTTCGCTAGACCCTCGAGTACGAGAGCCTCCTTCAATTTTTTCGCTCATATAAAAACCCTTTCTTTTCTAGATGTCCTTACAAACACCAAAAAGGTAGCCATAACCAAAGTACTTTCAGAGTATACCTTACTTACTATTATGAGCAAATGAAATTTTCATTCTTTTACGTTTTAACTTATTTCTTCTATTTCTTTCTTAGTATCACGCACTCTTTTTAACGTTTCTTCTTTACCGAGTGCTATTATCGAGTCCATTAATGGAGGCGTTACGGCCTTTCCAGTTACTGCTATCCTAAGGACTCCAAAGCTTCCCCCTATATGATAGCCAAGCTTAGTAAATCTTGCATATATATCTTCTTCTAAAGCTTTAGCATTTTCTATAGAAAAATCGCTACTCTCACTAAGAAAACTTTCACATACATTTAAAATCTCTAACGCTTTTTCCTTAACTATCCCCTTTTTAAACGCATCACTAATGTTTCTTTCTATCTCTTTTTTAAATAAAAAATCTACTCTTTCAGGAACATCGCTTAACACCTTCGTTCTTTCCTTAACATCACATGCCACGATACTAAATTTTTCTTCATCAAAAACTAAGCCAGATTTTTCAATAAAAGGAATAACCCTTTTAGTATATTCTTTAACGCTTAAATTTCTAATATGAACTCCATTCATCCATAAAAGCTTATCGTAATCGAAAATTCCACTCGCCTTGTTTATCCTATCTATTGTAAAACTTTCTATAAGTTCTTCTTTACTAAAAATTTCTCTATCATCCCCAGAAGACCAACCAATAAGAGTAATATAATTTAATAAAGCTTCTGGCAAATACCCCTCTTCTAAAAACGTATCTACAAATGTCGAGCCATGACGCTTACTAAGTTTCTTTTTATCTTTTCCTAAAATTAAAGGTAAATGACAAAAAATCGGAGCTTCCCAATTAAGCGCCCTGTAAATTAGTAAATGAATTGGTGTCGTAGAAATCCACTCATCTCCCCTTAAAACATGCGTTATACCCATTTCATGATCATCTACGACTACCGCTAAATGGTAAGTAGGAAGCCCGTCGCTTTTTAAAAGCACAGGGTCTGCTAATGGCACCTCATGCCACGTTAGTTTCCCTTTTACACCATCGACTATCTCTAAATTACAATCTTTAGGCATTTTGAATCTAATTACGTGCGGCGTATCCTTAGAAACGTTTCTATCTCTACAATAACCACTATAACCACCACCGATAACTCCTTTCTTTTCCCTTTCTTTCCTCTCTTCTTCGAGTTTTTCTTGAGTGCAATCACACCTATAAGCCACACCGAGCTCTACTAACTTTTCAGCGATTTTCCCATACTTTTCTTTTCTTAAACTTTGAATATATGGGGCGAACTCACCACCATAATTAGAAGCCCCATCCCAATATTCACCGATTTGTTTTAACTCATCTACCGATGGCCCCTCATCAAAATCTATTCCCATAACATCTAGTATATTCATAAGGCTTTTTATAGACCCAGGGACTAAGCGTTCCCTATCCGTATCTTCTATTCTTAATACTAGTTTTCCCTTATAATGCCTAGCTGCAAAGTAAGCGTATAGCGCAGTTCTTAAATTTCCTAAATGAAGAAACCCCGTTGGGCTAGGTGCAAAACGAAATTTATAATTCATAAAATTATCCTTTGATATTTTGTGATATTTATATTGTGATTTTTGCCTTTAATATTAAAAAAAATTAATATTATAAAATATTATATCTTTAAATATTATAGCCATTAAAAAATATAGTCTTTTAAAAATTTATAACCTTAAAAAAATTTATAGCTAAAAAAATTAGCATCGACTACCACTAAGACCAAAAGAAAATTGACTTTTAAGAAATTTGCATGAAAATATACTTAACTTTAAAGATAACTATAATTTTTTTAAAAAACTTTAGCTAGTTCTCTTGTTCTCTAGTTCTCTGTTAAATTTTCTCTGTTAAATTTCTTCTGGCAAGTCAATTTTCTTTTAAACTATTTACTTGCAAGGCGTTAATATATCGACTCCTACCCACTCTCTTAACACCTTAGGAACTACTACCGAACCATCTTCCTTTTGAAATTGCTCTAAAATTGCAGGAAATAAACGGCTAGTAGCAAGTCCAGAAGCATTTAAAGTATGCAAGTAAGCATTCTTTCCGGTGTCTTTTGATTTATATCTAATATTCCCTCTAATCGCTTGATAATCTCTACATTTAGAAGCAGAACTTACCTCCTTAAATTCCCCCATACTTGGAATCCACACTTCGATATCTAGCGTCTTTGCCATAGCGGCAGAACAATCTTTGCTCGCAAGTTTTGAGACTTGAAACGTTAGCCCTAAACCATTTACTAAATCTTCAGCTTTTTTTACTAAAAGCTCTAGCATAGCTTCTGAATCTTCAGGAACGCAGTAAACGAACATCTCTATTTTATTAAATTGATGCCCCCTTATCATACCTCTTTCAGAAGCTCTATAACTTCCAGCCTCACTTCTATAACAAGGCGTATAAGCAAAAAATTTCTTTGGAAGCTCCTCTTCAGGAACTATCTCATCTCTATAAAAATTAGCTAAAGGTGTTTCCGCCGTAGGAAGTAAAAATTGCCCCTTCTCACTTCCTTCTATTCTAAAAACATCATCTTTAAATTTTGGGAATTGCCCAGCTGTATAGCCAGATTCGTAATTTAAAATATGTGGAGGTAAGATATACTCAAAGCCGTCTTTTAAATGTTCCTTAATAAAATAATTTAAAAGTCCCCACTCTAGCAATGCACCTTTCCCAGTATATACCCAAAACCCATTTCCAGAGATTTTAGCGCCTCGCTTATAATCGATAAGCCCAAGAGAAGTAGCAAGCTCAACATGGTCTTTTGCCTTAAATGAAAAATTTTGCTTTTCACCAAACGTTCTTACTACCTTATTTTGCTCTTTATCTCCTTCAATTACATCATCATCGGCAGGATTAGGCAAAACTTCTAAAAACTCTCTTATCTTAGTTTGAAATGATGCGATAGTTTCATCTAACGCTTTTATCTTTTCTCCAATTTCTTTCATTTCACTCATTAAAGAAGAAACATCTTTTTTAGCCTTTTTAAGCTCTGGAATTTCAGCACTTACCTTATTTCTTTTAGCTTTTAAAATCTCAACCTCTGCTATAGATGCCCTACAATCTTTATCCCAAGATAGCAACTCTGTAAAATCAACACTATCCATCTTTTTTAATAAACCTCTTTTTACTTCTTCAGGATTTTGTCTAATTTTATTTATATCAAGCATTATAATTATTCTCCTTTAAATTTTAAAAAATTATTACCTAAAAAATATTACCTAAAAAAATATTGTTAATGATTTTTTAAAGATATTTGCCAAGCGATATACTAGACTAGTATATAACACAATGTTTATTTTTAATATCTTAAAATTTTACTAATTGGCACTCTTTTTCTTTTAGAAACTTTTAACGTCTTTCCTTTAACTAAATGTTTTATAACTGCAACATCTTCTTTGTGGTACACTACATCTCTATCGATTGGATTGGAAACTGGCTTATTTCTTACTATCCCCTGCCATTTAGCTACCCACAAAAACATGATGCAATTATTTTCGATGCCTCTATTTAGCCACTTTTTTACCTCTTTATAGGTTGCAGGTTTATATCCACTAACTCTTTGCCCAGTTTGCGAAAGAAAATCTATATCTTGCCCATCTCCGTTCATTATGCATCTATTCGGCTTTTTAGGGTCGCTAAAATACGCATGGCGCTCATCCCAAACATTCCCTGGAGCTACCCAAGTATTATGATCTACATTACTTCTTGCGATACCATATCTCCAATATTTTTTCATTTGCTTATATAAATTATTCCAAGCAGCTTTAGGATAATTATCTTCAAGTCCAGTAGATAAAATAAAATATCCATTTTTTATATACCTTCTTGTAATTCTCTTTACAGCTAACACTCTACGTCTTATTCGGTGCTTAAGCCACTCGGGCATTTCCTTTAATGCTTTATTATATTCCTTAACATCTAGTCTTTTTAAAAAATCTAGCCTACTAACATTTCCAGTTCTTCTTCCAGCTTCATTAGAAAAATGGATCTCAGTTATATGACGCTTGCCTTGTTTTTCAGTCGCTTCCCAAAACTTTTTTAAGCAAGTATTATCTCTGCCAAAAGTATGAAATAGAACTGCTATCGCAGGATTTGAAGAACTTCTAGCCATTTTTATAACTCTTTTACAATTAACTTCTCCAAATTTCGGAGATTTTATAGGAAAGGCACTAACTCCAATTAAATATTCGGCACTTGCAACACTACTAGTAAATAATAATATCATAGAAAATAGTATCATAGGCGATAGTATAGGCGATAGTATAGGCGATAGTATAGACGATAATAATATTTCTCGTTTAAACATTTCTTTTTTAAACATTCCTATTTTAAACGTTCCTATTTTAAACATTCCTATTTTAAACATAATGACCTTGTTAAAATATATAAAATAAAATCTTACATTACTTAAGAAAAATATCCCTACTTTTTTGATGTTTGAAATATACAAAAAGTTTTAATTATTTATAGTTTTATTTTTTCCTTTTTCCTTTTGATAGCACTTCACCAGTTACAAAAGTCGAAATAATAGGAATATCTTCTTTATGATAATAAACCTTTCTTTTCATCGGACTTGAAGCAGGCTTATTTTTTATTATCCCTTGCCACTTAGCAACCCATAAAAACATAATGCAATTATTTTCGATACCTTTTCTTAGCCATGTTTTAACTTCCCTGTAAGTTGCAGGATCATAACTACTAACTCTTTGCCCAGTATATGAAAGAAAGTCTATATCTTGCCCATCTCCGTTCATTATACATCTACCAGGTTTCCTAATTTTAGCATAGTACCTAGGGGAGTAAGCATGACGCTCATCCCAAACATCTAGTGGCAAATTTTCCACTTTTTGTTTTCTTCTAACGGTGCTTCTTGCTATATCGTGTCTCCAATGCTTTTTTATTTGAGCATATAAATTATCCCAAGCTTTTTGCGTATAATTATCTTCTAGACCAGTAGATAAGATAAAATCTCCATTTTCCGTATAATCTCTTATCATAATATTTATTCTTCCTACTCTCTTTCTAATTCTTTCCTCTAACCAAGGGGGCATTTCTTCTAGCAATCTATTGTATTTTTTAACTTTATATTTTCTTAAAAAGTCTCGCTCACTAACATTTCCCGACCTTCTTCCAGCTTCATTAGAAAAATGGATTTCAGTTAGGTGGCGCTTGCTCTGTTTTCTAGCACTCTTCCAAAATTTTTTAAGACACTTAGTATCATTCCCAAAAGTGCTATACAAGATTGCTATCGCTGGGCGTTGTGACTTATTCGCCATTTCAATCACTCTCTTACAATTAGTATCTCCAAACTGTTTAGACTTTATAGGAAATGCACTTATTCCAACTAGCGACTCAGCATTTGCAATATTACTAAAAAACTTATTACTAATAAACGTATTATCAATAAACGTATTATTAATAAACAATGACACTAAAAACAATAGTAAAACTTTTCTTTTAAACATAAAATCACCCTATTAAGTTTAGAAAACTTAGCACTAAAAAATAAAAAACTGTTCCTTTTAACTATTTTAATTTAATTATTTTTATTTAATTATTAAAATATAATAACACGAAAACTGCTAAAATTATCCTATAATAGCCAAATATTGTCAAAGAAAACCTTTTTAATATATTTAAAAAAAACTTTATCGAAATTAACGCTACTAAAAACGATACTATAAAACCTATAAAAAATATTACTAAATCATCTTTAGATAAAGTAGAAATATTTTTTAGTAAATCATACACTGCCGCCATACTTATTACAGGCACGGCAACTAAAAAAGAAAACTCTGCTGCCACCTCTCTTTTTAATCCTAAAAGCATACCACCAACAATCGTGCTTGCAGAACGAGAAAACCCTGGCCATAACGAAAAACACTGACTAACACCTATTAAAAACGAATCTCTATAACTTAAATCTTTTACATCTTTTACTCTCGTAGGTATTTTTATTTTTTCAACTATTATCATTAAGACGCCCCCGACTATCAGTGCCATGGCTATCATCGTAGTAGATTGCAAAAGTTTTTTTATATGTTCATAAAATAAGAAACCCATAACGGCTACTGGGAGACAGGCTAACACCATTTTTACAATGCCTCTAGAGCCTGCTAATCCATCATTTTTATTTTTAAAATCAAAAAATAATAAAAAACGCTTAAAATATAATACTAGAACCGCTAAAATTGCCCCTAATTGGATAAAAATTTCAAAAGAACTAGACGCTACGCTTTGAAACTCTAAGTATTTCCCAAAAATTACTAAGTGTCCCGTGCTTGAAACGGGAATAAACTCAGTTAACCCCTCTAAAATTCCTAACAATACTGCAATCGTTTTATCACTCATCTTTTATCACTCGTTTTTTATTACTCGTTTTTTATTACTCGTTTTTTATCACTTAAATTTATCGCTTGATTTTATCACTTGATTTTATCGCTATTTATTATACCACTATTTAGCGACTTATCGACTCACTCTCTAAAACATATATTTTAAAATATACGTATCAGAATATACTTTAATTAAAATACATTAAAAAATATATGAAAAAAAGCTTTTAAACAGGATAAAGGATAACAGATGAGTTCTATTTTAACAATTTATTTAAACGGTTTTAACTTTTTATTTCTTTTGACTATCTAAACCAATCTATCTAAACCAATCTATTTAAATAATTTCTTTTTAAAATAATTAGTTTCATTTACGTCTGTGATAGGAACTCTTTCTAAAGTCGACGAAGATAAATTGCCACTATTTCCACCTTTTAACATCTTCTCAATTTCAGCAGTTTTAGTCATTTCTGCAGTAGCGGCAGAAAGCACTAGCGAAGTAGTAGGATTTATAAGCCTAGCATTTAAATATACTCTCTTTGGAGATACAGTGTAAGTTCCTACTACTATTCCCCCTAAATCTCTTTCTCTTCTTAAATTATTTACGTTTCTAGATAATGCAAACTCTCCACCATCGTCCGCTAAAAACTGAATAGCTTGGCTATGTCTAAGTTCTACGACCTCATATCCTTTCATAACTAGTTCGCTCATTAATTGCTCTGCAAGCATTCTCCCAAAGGTTGAAGTGTTATGTAAATCATCTATATTAACGAAAGAGGCTATACCGATAGGGCCTGGATTAACGCCTTTATAATACTCATCTATTTTTTCAGCTAGATAAGAGGTTTTAAACCTACCTACAGATTGCTCACTATCTACGAAAGAATATGGTGGCAAATCTGAATACCTTCTACTACAAGAGGTTAAAATTATGGCTATTAAAAACAGCAAAAAAAACTTATAATAACGCCTATAGCCATTAGATTGTGTATTTAATTTATTTTTTTGAAATTTTTCCATTATGAAATACCTAAATAAAAATCTTTATAAAAATTTTATTACATTTTTCTTTTTTGTAAACTTGTTATCTTTTTCTGCCTGTTCGATTGCAAGCATTACCTCTTACACTAATCAATGCAAAAACCATGCAAATATTAAAATAAATGTAAAAAGATACGTAAACTCTCAATATTCAAGAAGAAAATTCTTGCGCTTAGGTATTTTCCCATTTTCAGTACCTGCAAATTTTTCCTCCTATAGTGTAGATAGGGCGGATTATGGCACTTTGCTAGCACAAGAATTACAGCCTACTTTGCTTTCCTTAGATGTTTTTAGCACTGCCGAGCTTTTAGATTACAACGATTGGAGTAATAAAAAACAAGAGTTTTTCTCTAATAATATCAAAGCCATAGAAATCGGTAAAAATTTAGGACTAGATTTTATAGTAGTCGGTGCCATGTCGCCTAACAACTTTGTTGATAAAATGACCGTTTACTCGAAAATTATAGATGTAAACACTGGTATAACTATTTTTTATGGAGAAACGACTGGTATAAACGAAAAATTTGAAAATAAAAACTTTTTAAACGCTAATTTTAATTCTAAAAGCGACCCAAGCGATTTAATGTTAGACAGGCTAACAAACACTACGATGAGATGCCACGGAAACCTTATACTAAATAGCATCAGTAAATAATATGCTTTTTAAATAAATTTATTAAACTAAATTTATTAAGCAAAAATTCTTTTTTAAAGCAACGAAATTTTAAATAACTCATCATAATATATAACAAAATATATAATAATATGTGTGTTTATTTATTCTTTAAAAATATTTAAAAAAATCGGAGAAATATAATGGCTATAAAATTAGATATTATTTCACTAGCTGTCGATGCTGATATGAATCCTGTAGTTAAGGAATTTAGGAAAGATAAAATAGTTATCGGACGAGGAAAAAACGTAGACCTTAATTTAGAAAAGGACGACGTATCTTCTAAGCATGCTACAATTTATGTAAATGATGATAACACTCTTTCAATAGAAGACATGGGAAGCTTAAACGGAACGACCGTAGGAGATACGAAAATTCAAGCTCAAAAAAAATACACCCTTAAACAGAAAGATAGAATAATGATAGGCGACTACCTTATAAAAGCATCGTTTATAGAAGATGAGTTAGTAGAAAATGAGCTAGGAGAAAATGAGCTAGGAGAAGATGAGCTAGTAGAAGAAGAATTTCTAGAAGAAAAAATTACAGAAGAAACGAGTCGAGGCAAAAACTTAGAAAGCCTAGACGTTTTAGAGAAACGAGCAAATGCTAACACTAATAATAACGCTAATAATAACGCTGAAGATATAACAAACACTACTAATGAAATGATTGAGGATTATGAACTTGAAAATATTTTAAGCAATAGCGATATTTTAACTGAAGATATCCCTACTATCGATGATAATATTTTCGAGCTAGAAGATGATTTTTCTAAAGAAGAGCTTTTTAGTGATGATTTAGAAGATAAAGCTAAAGATTATGAAACTACTAACACTACTAAGGAAGAAAATATTTTATCATCTCAAGAAAAACTAGTCTTAGAGGATAAAAAAGAGATTAATATCTTAAATAATAAAAACAATAATAAAGATAATAATAAAGATGCTAGTAAAGAAAATCTTACTAATATAAATAATAACGATGGCGTATTTTTAATTATCTCTGGAACGGCAAATGATGATATTTCAGATATCAATTTAGAGGCTATAAAACTTCTTACCCTTAAAGGGCAATGTAAAAGATTTGGTGTAGCAATCCCCGATGTGCTTATAACGTTAAACGAAGAAAAAGCGATCACGGACAATAATGGATTTTTTAAATTTGATAATATCGAAGAAAACTCTCCTATTGCGATAAAAGCTGAAAAATCTGGATACATATTTAAAAATAAAAATATACCTACTACACTTGCCGAGGACTCTAGCATTATATTTGAAGGAATAAAAACTTGCCATATTACAGGTAAAATTATATATAAGGGCAAAGGTCTAGAGGGCGTTGAGATTACGAATAATTTAGGCAAAAACGTTATAACATCTAAAGATGGTTCATTTTTTATAAAAGATATTGAAGAGGGAAGAAATTATACTATTAAGCCTTTAAAAGAAAATTTTATATTCGATTTTGATGACACTCAAAGAACACTTAAAGAAGATACGACTTTCGTAATAAATGCTACTAAACTTATCTCGATTAGTGGTTATATAAAATATAAAGGAGTTCCTATCGCAGATGTTATCGTAGATGCAGGGGAGCTAGGAAAAACTATAACCGATAAAAATGGTTTTTATGAATTTAAGAACATAAAAGAAGGCACTCAATATAGCTTAAAAGCGTATAAAGAAGGATTTAAATTTCAAAAAGCTTAAAAAAAATTTTCTTGATGTCTATCCTTTTAAAATAATAAAAACAAGCTTATTATAAGCTTTATGAATAAGTATAATTTTTTAATAGACACTCATACTCATATAGATGGGAAAGACTTCGATGCCGACAGAGAAAGCGTTATTCAAAATGCTATAGACAATAATGTAAAGTATATGATAAATGCTGCTGGAACGGATATTTTAGAAGGTGCTAAAAGAGCGATTTTCTTAGCATCAAAATGCGATAATGTATTTGCTTCAGCGGGACAACATCCACACGATGCCGACACGCCTTTAGAAATAGAGATGCTTTATAAACTTGCTATGCATCCTAGAGTAGTAGCTATTGGAGAAACGGGGCTAGATTTTTACAAAGATTGGTCGGATTTCGATAAACAAAAAATTTTATTTAAAGAGCATATAAATATTGCTAAAAAAGTAAACAAACCTCTTATAGTCCATTGTAGAAAAGCTGGAAATGAAGCAGTTTCCATATTAGAAAAGCTAGATGCAAGCAATGTTGGTGGCGTGTTTCACTGTTTCTCTGAATCGATAGACATCTACAATAAAATTGCAGAAATGAATTTTCTCGTTTCATTTACAGGCGTAATTACATTCAAAAATGCAAATAAAATTAGAGAGGTAGTAAAGCAAATTCCACTATCTAAAATTATGCTTGAAACGGACGCTCCTTATATGGCACCAGAGCCTTTTAGAGGCACGAGATGCGAACCTATGTATACGCTTTGGACTGCAAAAGCATTAGCTAAAATAAAAGAATGCACCTTAGAAGAAGTAATAGACACTACGACTAGAAACGCCGTAGAGCTTTTTAAATTAAAACTTTAGTTTTTTCTTAGCTCTTCACTTTTAAAGGTGATTTAAGACATTAAAATTAGTATCACTCACCCCGACCAAGCCCAAAAGAAAATTGACTTTAAAGAAATTTGCATAAAATAAATTACTTTAAATATAGTTGAAATTTTTCTTTAATATTAAACTTATCTAACAGCCTTAATTTTTTTAAATCCTTATTTTTCTTTAATTCGTCTTTAGAAATAAGAATCTCTTTATAGCAATCTAAAGCACACGCAGTAAAACTAAGCCCCCTATTTGAAAGTTTAGGAACGCTTACTACTCTAGCATAGTCTTCATAACTAACAAATTTCTCTTTTTTGTTTTTATAAAACACGGCGCACGAGTACTTTATTTTATGCTTATTAAAGCCCGTAATACCGTCTAGCATATTTACAAGTCTAGAGTCTAAGCCTTGAAGCTCACCGTGGCACCAATCGTTTTTGCAACTTAGCATTGGGCATTCTTTATCGTGAAAACAAGGGTATGAAATCTTATATTGGTATTTTTCTAAAATTTTATTTCTAAAATCCATTAATTTTCGTGTAGAAAATTTTAAAGCTGGCTCTAAGATAATTAAAACTCCATCGTCTGCTAGTAGTGTATCAAAGTTTAAAAGCAGATCTTCTAAATCTTCTTTTTCTAACTCATTTATCACATTTAGAATCGTTATTACATCGAACGAAGTTT
>JBMNLI010000014.1:0-74299 GCA_050952645.1 Bdellovibrionota bacterium
CGTCTGTAATATTTTTTATTATTTTAGGTAAAAATACTTTGTAATTATCCCCATTGCAAAACTCGCAATAATATTTATAATCAAACCTTACATTTTTTAGACCGCTATCGATAATAGCTTGATTATAAGCGTTAAAATTCACCTCTTTAGTGTCGAACAGAGTCCCATCTAAATCAAAAATTGCTAGCTTTGTTTTCATTTAAAATTTCCATTTCATATATATCGTTTAATACTTTTATAAGTCCTGTATAAAAAACTACGGCTAATCTTTCATTTTTATGGATTTTATACGGCATCAATCTTAAGAAATGCACAAACTCATGATAATAGATGCTTTTTACTTGAGCACTAGTAAAATTAGTTAAAAGATATTCTTTGTAATACTCATATAGTTTTGAATACATCTCAGATTCTGTAAGTATAAAATTAACTATATTTTTATTTATGCTAACATCATTTACCATCATCAAAAACTCATATTTTCCATGTAAAGATTGAAGAAGCTTAGAATAATCTAAAAATGGAGAGTTGTGAATGTTGCCAGTATTAGGGTCTATAATGTAATAAACGGTAGATGCTTCTTCAAAATTTGCACCACAAATAATGTTCTCAATAGTTAAGTCTCCATGGATATCTGAGTATTTATCATTTATAAAGATTTGCTTTAAATTCTTTTGGTCATATAAAGGTTTATAAAATTTTAATGGTTTAAAATTTTTGCCATTAATAACGATGTCATCATATGATTCAAGTTGTTTTATATACTTGTTATTATTTAATATGATTTTTAAATTATTATTAACTTTCTTTTCAATATATTCATTTACTAAACTAATATCTGCATCTCTTAAATTTTTATTGTGAACACTTTCTCTTAAATCATTTAACGCAGTATTTAAAATATCGATGCTAAGTTTAATAGGAGAAGTGTGTATAAATTTAAAAAAACCGACGAAGCTTTTAGAAGCAACCATATCGTATGAAACAAAATTTATACTTTCTTTTAAATTCGTTATAAATGGTAAGGGTATTAATCCATAATGCGATTTTATCCAATGGATTTGCTCTTTTAGTTTTTTCCCATCCTCATTAAAAGCATACTTTCTAAAAAATAATTGCCCATCGTTTTTCATTACTAATAAAGTCGATGCATTCGAGCCTGCCGAGCAGTCTTTTACGATCGTTATATCATCATTTATTTTTAAGTATGCTTTTACAGCTTCTCTATCTTCCTCAGCATAATAAGTTTTTAAAAATGCTAATTTATCAGACTCGTTTAATTGTGGTAAGGCACTTTTATATAATTCTTTACCATCATCATCTTTTTTTATTACAAGAGAAATTAGCAAGGTAATCAACAATGGAAAAATTAAATAACCTCCCCAAAGCGAAAATGCTTCTTTGTTAATTGAATATAAATTGATAATACCAAAAAAATCTACGAATACATCTTCGAAATTATAATCAAATGAGTTCTTTTTTAGAATAATGGAAAATGTATAATATGAAGTTAAATAGCCTAACCATATCATAAAAGTGTAAAATAAGAACTTTAATTTATCTATTTTTCTTGCTATGTCGTTTATCGAAGCAAATGATAAATAAGATGCATATAAAATATTAAATTGAATATGAGTATTAAAAATAGAGGCGATTTTTGCAATAAGTAATTTTACTCGCTTTCTAAATATATTTGCGATTATAGTTAATACTATTAAAGCGATAGAACTACATATATAAATCATAGCTATGGGCGCTAATTTTTCATTTTGCTTAATAGAAAAAAGCAAAACGCTAAAAATTATTCCAACCGTAATAACCTCAACGTATAAATCTGCTATAACGGTTGCTAAAGAAAATACGTATCCATTTTTTAGTTTTCTCCCAGCATGGAAAACTCTGAAAATATCTCCTATCCTAATTGGTAAAATAGCATTTAAAATATGACCAATACTTAACGCATTAAGCAGATTTGCCTTATTTGGTTTTTCATATATTGAAATAAAAAGAGCCCAGCGTTTAGTCTTAAATATATGTCCTAAGACCATTAGAAATAAAGCGAAAGTGAATAGTAAAAATATATCCATTAAAGTAGTTCTTTGTATTTATCATCTTGCAGTGCCTCTTCATATTCTTCTGGAATACCAAAAGAAACATGAAAATCTGTGCTAAAGTTTTTTACGCAACAATTATTTTCAATCATTACATTATAAACACCACTAGTAAAGTATTCATTATAATTACATTTAGTTAAATATTCTTGTGCAGAGCTTAAAAAAATATCTTTGCTTTCAAAATAATAACACCCACAAATAGCTTCGCTACTTATCACTTCTTTCTCAACGGTTCTTATAACATCACCTTTTTCATCTTTTTGTATAAAACTATATTTTGGTTCATTTGAATTAAACGTTAAGAGGATTCCCTTAGCATCGTTTGAAAAATCATTATTTAGAAAATTATAGAATTTTGTGCATTTAAATAAATGATCGCAATCATTAAAAACGATTGGTAGTGCATCATTTATATGCTTTACGCCTTCCATGCAAGTGATAACGGCTCCCTCTGTTACGTTAGGTAGAGTGTGAATATTCGCATTTGGAAAGTATTCATATATTTTTTTATCGATATTAAAATCATCTATATGTTCTTTTAAAACTACAAAATCGATAGTTGAAACGTCTACAAAATTTACGATAGATATCGTCGACCAATAGAAAAAAGGTTTTCCATAAATTTCTATAAGTGGCTTAGGATAATCAAAGCCCATTTTTGAAAAACGAGAACCTCTTCCTGCCATTGGCATAATAAAATGTATTTTAGTTTTTTTCATAAACTTTTAATCCTTTTTAGTTCTTTGCAGAGTTCTTCTCTAAATTATCAAACATCTCGCATTCGTATTTGATCACTTTTCTTAAGCCTTCTTCCATGGATACGGTAGGCTCCCAGCCATATTTTTCTTTTGCAAGAGAGTTATCGCATAAAGAATATTTGTTAATTTCTCGATTTAATATTTCTTCTTTTATAGGATAAGCACCAGAATAAAGTTCGGGGTATTTTTCCCAGTAATGAGTATCGGATGCATAATTAGCTTTAATGTTTTTCCCCATGATTTTTTGAGCAAGCTCGTAGATTTCATTTACAGAATAATTTTTATTTGATGAAACATTTATAGCATCAAAGCCTTTTGAGTCTTTAACTAAAATCGCTAACTCGATTAAATCATCGACGTATATATAATCACGTCTTTGCTCACCATTAGAGTGAAAGATAGGAGTTCTGTCGTAATAAAGTTCGCGTATCATATATGCGACAAAAGGTGGTTGTTTTCTTAAACAATCGATATGAGGGCCATAAACATTAGCAAACCTTAAACAAGTTATATTCATACCATAAGTTTTACAATACGACTCAGCGAATCGCTCCGCACAATACTTAGTATTAGGATATATTAAAGTAGGAACTTTAAAATTATTTTCAAACGTTGGAAACTCAGTTTCGTTTTCATACATAGCATTCGTGCTGGCTTGAATGATTTTTTTTACGCCATACAATCTAGCATTTTCAAGAATATTTACAAAACCAGTAAGATTCACATCGATAGCCTCAGTAGGGTTTAATTGACAGTCTGGAAGCGGAGCGATGCCTGCAATATTATATATATAATCGGGTTTATGTTCTTTTAATAAGTTAGCTATTCCCACTTTGTCGCGTATATCCATGTTAATAATTTTATCTCTAAAATCGCAATCGGGGAAAATTAAATTATCTTCTTGACCATACGAAAAATTATCTATTAAAATAACATTCTCTTTGTTCTTCCATAATCTATAAGCTAATTGAGAGCCTATAAATCCAGCAGCTCCTGTAATAAGAATATTCATAAAACTTTTTCTCCTCTTTTTATTTTTAAACTATTTTTAAAAATTCTTATACTTTGTTTTATTTTTGATTTCCACCCGAAATTCCAAGAAGATGCACCTTTTTTTCTTTTTGCTAAATTAACACTAAAACGACGACATAAAAACTTTTGTCTTTTAGCCTCTTTATAAACGTATAATTCTAGTGAAAAATCATTTGGTAAAGCTTCTACATCTTTAATAAGTGATTTATCGAAAACTACTGGTATGGCACCTATATCAAAAAGTAGGCTTTTAAACAAAATAGTATTAAATAGAGATTGTCCATAAGTAAAGAAATAATCTATAAAACTTCTATTTTTTCTTAGCCCTTTTAAGAAAAGCTTTTTATCTCCCTTAGAGTTAGTTTTATAGTCGATTATATAGTCAAAAAACTGCTCTAAAGCAAGGGGGGCGATTTGCATATCGGCGTGTATCCACCCTATGTATTCTCCTAAAGAGGCTTTTATTCCTTGTGCGATGCCAAAGCCGTAGCCTTTATTTTTTTCTACATATACGACTTTAATATCCTGAAACTTATTTTCGATATTTTTTTTAAAGTATTCCTTACTATTATCTAGCGAGCCATTTTCTACGAGTATATATTCTAAATCGCCTGTTCCTTTATATTTTTCTTTGCATTTTTCTTGGAGAGGCCTAATTTTTTGTATAAGATTATCGATGTTTTTTTCTTCGTTATAACAAGGAATAATAATAGAAAATTTCATATAAACTCCATATAAATTACGTATATAAACATTATAGCAAAAAAAAAATAAAAATGAATGATTTTACTTAAGAAAGGATAGTCTTATTTAGGACTAATTTTAAAAATTTGCTAGCTTTATTTAGCAATATTCCTGAAATTGTGCTAACCGTTATAACGATAAGAAAATTTAATGCTATGTATTCAGTTTTATTTACTAAGGTAAAAATTCCTTTTATATAAATCATATGCACAATATAAATATTATAAGTGTATTTATCGGTAAAATTAAGAATTTTTAATACCAAATCAGGGACTTTCTTTATAAAGTTTTTACCTATAAACCAAAATACAAGAAATATTGAAATAGCCAAAAAAATTCTACTATAATCGATATAATATAAGCAAAATGTTTTTGTTAAATTAGAAGCACGAGGAAGAACTAAATATCTTATAGCATATTTATAATAATTAAGTATTATAGAAATAATAAAAATAAAAAAAGTAGTAAAAAATAAAGTTTTTTTAGATAATGATGAAACAAAGTCATATAGGAAGAATCCTGTTATATAACATAAAACCCAAGCAAGATTAAAGTAAATATGAAACGCTTTAAATAATATTTGAAATACGATTATTCCTAAGATGCTGTAAATAGTTATCGTCCTAAATTTTATAAATTTCTTTTCTCTTATGTATTCTCTAAAATCATATAGGAGCGGAGTGATTAGATAGCAAAAAAGAATGTATGGTATATACCAAAAATGGTGAATTCCATTTACCATTTTTGAAAGTGTTATCGTATTAAAGAAGAAATCTCGAGTTAATGATTTGGGACTATAAATGTAGTATATTGGAATTATAAATAAGAATAAGTATACATAATAATCAAATAAAATCTTTTTGAAGTTTTAAAGATAAAATGAAATCTATTTTCTTTTTCAAATAAATTAGCTTTTCTTCCATATAAAAATCCTGAGATTACTAAGAACAATTGGACACACACGGCACAATAATTTCCAAAGACTCCAAGGGCGACTCCTTTTTTAAAATTATATCCTGCCATTTCAAAAAAATGACAACAAAAAAGGAGCAGTAAGGCAAAGAGTCTTATAAAGCTAATGGTATAATCTTTTTTATTTAATTTATCATTCATAATTTTATTTATCTGATTTTAAATAATAAATTTTATAAGAGTCGTCATAGCTTGATACAAAAACATCAAAATAGCTAGACTTATCAAATTTTTCATAAAGCTCTTTGTTTAGCAATACGTATTTTATATTATGTCTATTTAAAAATCTTTTTATCTTTTTTATTCCTGTGTTTTTGTCGAACATTTTTATAGTGCGTTTTATACCCTTATCCCATTCTACTAATCTTCCCATATCGGAGGGAAGCACTTTTCTCGAGGAAAAAGTGTTCCTATAAGATAGCAATTGAAACCAAGCAGTTTTATCGCCATCTGTCGGATGCCCTACGAACATTTCGTTTTTTTTAGTTTTTCTTTCAAATCTTTTAGCTAACCTAAAAAATTCTTTTCCTACCGCATTAGTTAAATACTCTTTAGAATTTATGATTTCAATTCTTCCATTATAACGATTCCAAATTTTCTTATAAGAAGTATAGCTAAGAAGCGTTATTGAAATTACTAAAAGAAGAATAATGTTTGAACTTAAAATTTTTAGATACTCGTTTTTATGGCAAAATAATATTAGTGATAAAAAAGCCGCAATACATAGAAAAGTGATAAAGTATCTATCGCTTGTTTGTAAAAATATTAAAATTACAAGAGCTATAAATAAAAATTTTACGTACTTAACATTATAACCTTTATATAGATTTATAAAAAAGTATACCATTAAATAAGGATATATTATTAAATTAAATGGCAATACGTTTGAGAAGCATATAGTTAAGAATATAGAAATAGCGATAAGCCATTCTTTACTTTCTAACCAATTTATAATCGTTCTTAAACACCAAATTATAGAAATAATGGCTATATACCTAAAATATTTTGTTATATACATCGTTGCGACTATTGGGCAAACACGCACAGATGTAGTTATATACGCTACAAATAATACTAGAAGCCAAGAAATTATAAATAGGCTTGATAGTATGAAAAAGTTTTTACATTTTTTTCTATCTAAATAATATAGAGTTTGAAGTCTTAAAATAGCAGCAAATAAAATGAGTGAAAAATATTTTGCTTTGTATAAAAGACGCCAAGCTTGTGGAAAAATATGGTGAGAAACTCTACTAATATAAATATTTTTAAAATCTTGCACAGATATAGTTCCGCTAGAACCCATAATTCCTAGCATAGCAGAGACTAATAAGATGGTAATAAAGATAGGAAATCCAATTTTTATTTTTGAAAATATTTTTTTTATTGAAAAATTTTTATTTATAATGGTATCGTAAAGTAATAAGGTACAAATCGTAGTAGCACCCCAAATCCCCTCATGGATATGAAATAGCGTGGCAAAAGAAAGGAAAATAAAAGCTAAGTTCCATCTTTTTTTAGTTCCCACAACTAGCGAAAGCGCAAGCATTGAAAAGGCAAAGCCTCCTCCTAGCCCTATCGAGGGAATCTCGAATGAACCCCAACCTGGGTAGTGAGAGTTAATGCTAAATGCGATAAAAACGCTAAAAATTATAGACGCTGAGACGCAGTATCTTTTAGTAAAGCTAAATGCGATATTTACGCAAGCAAAAGCTAAAATAATAGCACTAAAATAGATAAGAATTAAAGTAGCGCTAGTCCAATTTCCCCCGTTTAATTTCATAATTGAGCTTACTAACATATTCATAAAAAAACGTGGCGAAAAGACGCTTTGTGATACTGCAATATTGTTAGCAAAAATACTGCTATCGTACATATTTATTTGCTCTAATGCATAAACGGCATTATTAGAATTTAATGAGGAAGGTAATTTCCATATAAATAATGAAAGGACACAAAAAAAAGAAAATAAATAATTGTATCTTATAAATAATTTCATAAAAATTTCTCCCTTTGTGTAAACTAAAAAAGCAGAGCGTGTGAGTGTGTCATATTTTAGGCTCTTCACGTTTTAAGCTAACCCACCTAAAACAATTTTTGTTCTTCACTTTTAAAGGTGATTTTAGACCTTAAAATTAGTATCACTCACCTCGACGAAGCCCAAAAGAAAATTGACTTTAAAGAAATTTGCATAAAATAAATTACTTTAAGTATAGTTGTAATTTTTCTTTAAACTATAGATAGTTTTCTATAAAAGCCAATTTTCTTTTAAGCTAACCCACCTAAAACGTGAAGAACCATATTTTATTTTATTTCAATCCTATTCTACTCTATCTCATTTGCATCTAGGAACAAAGATTGCTCTAATGAGTTAAAAAAGTTTTGGTAAGTGATAGGATTAGTTATAGGACGAAGCCCCGATTGTGCGTTTAATCTAACGACAGTCTTCTTTCGAATAGTTCTAACCGATGCCGTCGCCTTTGAACCATTAGAAAAAGAGGTTCCACTTACAAGCCCAAGTTTTTCATCCGTTTTCTCAATTATAAATCCTAAATCTTGCATAGTAGCTATAAGCGCCCTAAGAACTGCAGTCTTATCGTTAGTTTCAAAAGAACGTGATTGGTAATTTCTCATTTGAACTTGCGTCTGAGGAGTCCCTAAAATGTTATCTCTAGTAGATACACAAGCAACTAAATTTACCGCTAAAAATAATACCATCGTAAGATAAATAGTTTTGTAAGTAGTTTGATAAGTAGCTTGATAAGTAGTAAGTTTTTTCTTTATACCTTAACTTTGCAAAAAAGTTCACCTAAAATTTTTTTTGTAATTTTTTATTTATTTGAGCAGCTTTTAATCTTACCTTATCAGCATCTATATCAAACGCATTTAATATAGTTTTTTGTCTTTTGCTTACTGCATAGCTCAGCTGATATAAATCCTTACTCCCTCTTACCATTTCAATTTTTTCAAGTTCTTTTAATGCGGCAGGAACATTCATATAGTTTGGCTTTTTTGTTAGCTTAGAAAGTTCTTCATTAAGTAGAATATAAATGCGATTGCGAATTATAAGTGCTATAAACTCTATAAAAATTTTAGCAGATACTGCCTGAGATGAATGAACTCTCATACTTTTTGAGCCTAAAAAAGTCTTATCAATAGCAAAAAGTTTCTCAGTTGCGTCTCTACCCTTGTAAAGTATTATAGCTTCTTTAGCACTCATTTCTTCCGAACTAACAAGACAAAAATACCCACATAAATTAAGAGCCTTTTGAATTTCATCTGCTCTCTCTTCTACTTTTCTTAACTTTCCTTGATTGTCATAACTTAAATCAAAAAATTGCTTATACGTTTGTCCAAACTTTGTATCTTTGCCAATATGGTTTTTTAAAAATTGTTCAAACTCCTCTAATTTAATTTCTAGTTGCTCCCTCTCAAATGCTTGCTTTTCCGCACTAAAATAAACATGAAAATAACGCTCCTTACTATCATCATCATATAATTTTGATTTCACTGTAGTGCCATATACCTTGTATAAGCGAATACTACAGTCTCTTTTAGACTCAAATGTATTCCTGTTTTCTTCTACTAATTTAGAAACTAAAGCCTTACACCCTTTTACCATCAATAAAAAAGAAAAACCACTATTATCCATATATTGAATATTATATTTACTAAAATAACCACGGTCTAAAATAAATCCTATCTTTTTATATCCATACTCTATAACCTTATCTGCCATATGAGTAAATTGAGAAACGTCTGTAATAGAACCAGGATACTCTTCGTAAAATAACGGAACTCTATTCGTTTGATCAAAGGCAATGGATAAATTAAATACTGGGAATCCTTTTTCGTCTTTCGCTTTACCAAACTCTACTAATTCAACATCACCTGCTTGACAGTTCTTATTAGTCGAATCATATGAAACGTAAACCATTTGATTGCGATCTTTTCCCTTGTTCCAATCGTCAAGAAAGTTAATTATCTGCTCTTTGCTAACAGAAGAAAGAAAACGACTTATGGTAGAATCACTATAGATGCGCATACCTTTTGTAAAGAGTGGATGAGAAAAGGCGTAGTCTGGATAATACTGACTGACATTCTCTTCATTTACAATAAAATAACTCGCTAAATCAAGTATAAGTTCACTACGTTCACCAAAATGTTTTTTTAGTAAAAAAGGCAAATTAAATTCATTTGCTACTTTTTCAATCACCAAGTGGGGACCTATACGAAGACAACAACTGCGTGAAGCGTCTGAAAATTTCTCGGGCATAGGGGCATCTGGAAAATAATTACTATAATTGTCATTAGGGTACATAATATCATCTCTACCATCAACTAATTTTCCAATAACGCTACGCTTTGGATTAGTATACTGTTTCTCTTTATTATAAGTGCGATCGTATTCAAAAAGCACATATTTTGCTTCCCCTTTTTCTCTTATAATTATTTTATTTCTTTGCTCTGGTAATGGAACTGTTCGATTGTAATTCATAAAACCTCCTTTAGGTTAACGGTTGCACTAAAAGTATAGCATAGTAAATACACAGATGCAAGTAAAAAAATGCATAATTTAACGATTATTTCTTATTTATTTTAATTGATTATTTGTTTAGGTGAACTTTTTTGAAAAGTTAAGGTTATAGTATTCATTAGATAGTATTCCTTAGATAGTATTCCTTAAATTTTTTTGTTATATATCATTAGCCGTTAAAAATAATGATTTGCTTAAATTATCAAAAAATTCTTGATAAATTTTCTCATCTAAAATTCTTTCATATCTATATTGATCCTTATTATTCCATATAATTCTAGCAAACTGCACTCTAACATTATAGCCTTTATTAATTTTCGATTTGCTAACTGCTAGCACTACGTAAATTTTCTGCACTACATCATAAGTGCGTTCTTGGTGTTGATAGCTTTGCCCCCCAGATAAAGCTACCGCAACTTCAAGCATGGACATAACGATATCGAGAGTTTGGTTTGCTTTTAAATTATCTGCCTCTCTATCTTTTATCGCATTGAAAAATCCTAAACTGCTTTCATTCTCTACTACCGTAAAACCTAAGTCTTGTAATACTCCTAAAGCGGCTTGCAAAATTTCCATCTCATCTTTCGCTTCAAACCTTTTAGTTTCAAATTGGCGTCTAGCTAAATAATTCACATCAAGTTTATAATAATTTTCATAATTAACACAACTTGAAAGAATGCTAGCGGTAATAAAAGTGCATAAGATAAATATAATTTTATTAAATTTTAATTTAGTAAGCATTTAAAATAAAATCTAAGCACTAAAATGCAGAAGTTCTATAAGCAAAATCACGCACTTTGCTTTGGTTATCAAATTTTACGATAATGGTAAGCGTTCTTTGTGTCGATGAAGATAGGCTATTTCGATTAGAATAATCGTAAAATAATACCCACACACCGTGGCGACTCGAAGAAGCTTGAACCGTCGTTGAAACTCTATCGTATACCCACGTTTCTCTTCGCTTATCATCGGTAGTTATCATATTCGGGCTTCCTAAAACATCTAAAACCTCCGATGCACTCATGCCTATTTTTATCTCTCTTTGTGCTTTTGCAACAGTTAGTCTTTCTTCATTAAGGTTGTAATTTCTAGATGAACACGCTTGAACTAGCGTAAAAACAATTAAAAGAGAAACGATAGGAAAAACTTTTTTTGTTATTTTTATTACCATATTAAATATCCTTCTATAATGTTTTTTAATTTTATTTTTTTTAACTTTTCAAAAATTTTTTTTTATATTTTAAGTTCTTTATGTTTTCGATTTATGTTTTCGATTTATAAAAAAGAGAAACGCCATAAAGCTAAAAATACATAAAAACGCTTATCTTCTATAATGCCATAAAGCATCGAATAAATAAATTCTAAAAATAGAAAAGAACAGCGCTAAAATGTATGAAATTAAAATAGTTGCATAAAAATTATTAAACGGTAAAAGCATAAGTAGCATCTCACTTCCTTTGTAAAACGTATTGCTAGGGAGCAATACATCGTTAAAGCTAATCATAAGCAAAACGGCCTTAGGGTTTAATATAATTAAAGGAAGAAAGAAAATGATGTAAGGCAAAAACCATTCAACGTAATAAGATTTTACGAAATTAAAACTTTCAGCTAGAGTTTCAGTGCCATAGTAATTTTTTAAAATTATACATTCAGGCGCTACGTTAAATAAAATTATTATAATAAAATTTACGATAATTATTAAACTTTTATTAGTTATAAATAAAGTTTGAGCTAATAGGTTTACAACAAATAATATAAAAGCGACATTTAAAATAGGGGAGAAAAAAGCAAAGTTCATATCTTTAATATCCTCAAGCCTTAGGCGTGAGGAAGATATCGTTATAGAAAGCCATTTATAAAATATGCTTAAAGCAAAAATAGCAAACATTCCTGCTAAAAATCCGCCTACGGTAAAACTTGCGCCACTAGGCCCTAATTTAAGCAGTAATCCTAAAATAAGTTTCGATGCTATTAGTAAAATAGCAGAAAAAGGAATAATTATCCAAGAACGCACTAAGGCGTTATAAGTGTTTTTTAATGCTGTTAAATAGATTTTTAATAATTTCATAATATTATTTTTTTAAAATCTCCTTTTATTTTGTTACTATTTATTCTTTTTACTATTTATTTTTTACTAGTAGTGTTAATAGCTTTTTTTAAAAAGTCTTACTTTTTACTTTCTATTTTATTTTCATCTTTACTTTCGTTTTTACTTTTATCTTTATTTTCATTTTTATTTTTATTTTCTTCTTTCTTTTTAATGCTATCTTTTATTTTGCTACTAGCCTTGCTTCTAGTTTTGTTTTTTTTAGTGCTTTGCTTTTTACTTATTTTTTTATTTTTCTCAATATTTTTTTCTACCATCTTTGGCATATAAATCGCAGAATTTTTCTTTGTTGAAAGTTTAAAAACTTCTTTCGTTTCCACCGTTTCGTTTTTATTTATTTCGTTTTTGTTCATTTCGCTTTTATCTGTTTCTTTAATATTTTTTTTACTTTTATTTTTATCTTTACTTTTGTCTTTATTGATAAGTTTTATTTTCTTATTTTTTTTGGCCCTTTTTTCTTTATTATCTTTTTCTTTTTTACTTTCTTCTTTTTTATCTATTATATTTTCTTTTTTACTTTCATCTGCATCTTCTTTTGCCTTAGCCTTTATAGGTTTTTTAAAGAAACTAGGCTTCTTATTTAATAATTTACTTTCTCTTATTTTCTTATCTTGCGCCTCAGTTTTTAGTTTTAATGCCTCGTTTATAATATCTTCTAATTCTTTGCTGTTATTTGTAAATAAAACTAAGTATTTTAATTCTACAAGAGGAGCACGCCTAGCAAGCGAGCGGACATTTATGCTATCAGGCTCTTTAGATATAAATTTTTTCCATAATTTAATAGTTGAGATTATAACTTCTTTTTCTTTCTTAGGAACGAAAAGTTTAGTAAATAAAGTTTTGACAAACGCATCAATCTCATCTTCATTTTCAAATAACTCATTATAGTTTTTATTTTTTTCTAGCGACTTTTTAACGCTTATACTAAAAACTGAAAAGATTGCAGTTATCGGAATCGCTTGCCCTTTTTGCACCCAATTGTCTATACAAATAAGTGCTAGTGAGGTTTCATTTTTATTATGACTAAGACAAGTGCTAGTGCTTCCTAGTTCAGGTAAAATAAGGTCTAATACTTTTAATTTTTCTGCTAATTTTAATATTTGGTAAGAGTACCCTGAAGAAAAATCTTTTTTTAACTCATCGTGAATTCGCATTGCGGGAATTTCACTTAAAAGATGTCTGTTTTCAATTATAGCTTTTCTACTTTCAGGCTCTATTCTAAATCCACATTTTGCGGCATGTCTTATCGCTCTCCAAAGTCTTACGGGGTCTTCTATAATTTTTATAGTAGGGTTCCCGATTATTCTTATAATTTTTCTTTGTAAGTCTTTAAACCCTCCTACATAGTCGATAATAGAAAAAGTGCTTAAATCATAATAAAGTGCATTTATCGTAATATCTCTTCTTACGGCATCCGTAACCTCAGTGCCATAAATATTATCCTTTGCTAGCGTTTGAACGTTTTCTATATCAACCTCGTGCACATCTCTAAAAGTAGATAGCTCGATAATTTTATTATCCTTGAAAAAAACGTGAGCGATTTTAAAGCGTTTGCCTATAATTCTACAGTTTCTAAAAATTGATTTTATTTGTTTCGGTGTGGCGTCCGTTGCTATATCAAAATCTTTAGGTTTCCTGTTAAGGAGTAAATCTCTTACGCCACCTCCTACTAAATAACCTTTGTATCCACTATTGATTAGTCTATACATCGTCTTTAAGGCGTCTTTATCAATATTTTTTCTAGATACTATATGCTCGCTTCTTTTATATACCTTTGGTTTCATAAATAATTTTTCTAAATACTGCTAGGATTCATTTTTTTAAAGAAAATAAAACCATATAAATTTTAAATAAACACACTATATAATATAAACTAATTCATATCATAAGATAAAGATGAAGAATTATAAAAACTAAAAAAATAAAATATCTAATAATTTCAATATGTTATTTTGCAGTTTTTTATTAAAGGAATTATTAAAAATGGTCGATTTCATTATTAAGTGTTAGGTGTGTGTGTTATATCAGTTTATTTATAGGAGGAAAGATATCAAAATGGCACGAGTAGTTTATCCTTTTGAGTTATCAGATCCCGATTTTACATGGCTAATAAACAATTATTTAGAAGAAAATCCAAATATTTTTACCGTGCAGACGGAGGGTTGCCCGATAATTTTACTCTCGAATTGTGAGATTTTTGACCAAAATAATTTTTTAAATGAAAATTTAGATAACCTAGAATCTTTAGATGATATTGAAAAAGAACTTATCGCTTTATTAAGAAAGCCTAATACTTAAAAAATAAATACGTAAAAAAACTAATACTTAAAAATTAAGATTTTAAAAAGCTAAAAAAAATATTAAGTTAAAATTAAAAAATCACCTTAAAACACTTTTACTAAAAGAAGTTGCAAAAGTCCTATTAAAAATCCTAAAACGCCACCTACAAGTTCGATAAACTTAAATTCTTTTCTCATAATTTCGTTAAGTAGTAGTTCTAACTTATCTGTAGAAAAATCGTTTACCTTTTTTTCAACGATGCTCGATACATCTAAAACATCTTCAAGCTTATTTCCAATTTCAATCACGAGTTCTTGGAGCATTTTATCTATATCGGCTACTAAAGCATTTTTTATTTTACCTACAAGCTCGGGACTTAAAAACATCGCTACCATAGGAATTACTTTAGGGATTTTCTCATAGATGGCAGTCTCTAATTTATTTCCTATAAGCTCTTTTATAGTAGGAGATAGAGCAACCTCATTTAAAGTTTTTTGAACATCTCTTGCAGAAAACAATTCGCTAGAAACTATCTTACCTAATTTTTTTGCTAAGTCTTTTTGCCTTTTAGGAAAAACGCCTTGAACTTTTAAAAATAAAAAACGCACTTCTTTTTTAGGATGGAAAAGCATTTTTATAGCTATGTAGTTAGTAAACCATCCTATAAGTGCTGCGATAAATGGTAAAAAATAAGATCCCATATTTTAAATTTATCCTTAATAATTCGTTAAATACCACTTTTAGAGAGTTTTTCTAGCCCAAGCCGTTGCTAGAGAGTCTGCGTATTCGTTCCATAAAAAGCCACTATGTGATTCTATCCAAGTTAATTTTGCATTAGGCTTTTCTTTTATCGCTTCATAAACTTTTTTAACGAGGTCTAGGTTTTTTATTTCTCCCGTTTTCTTTTTCCAGCCATTTTTTTCCCAGCTAAATATCCATTTGTTAAACGTATTTACGCAAAGCTCGCTATCTGTGTATACTAATATCTCTTCATTTTTAGGAGCCATCTTAAAAGCGTTTAGTAGTGCCGTTAGTTCCATTCTATTATTAGTAGTCTCTTTTTCATTTCCATATTTTTGTTCGATAATTTTACCATCTTTGACAAACACTACGCCCCAGCCTCCACTCCCAGGGTTTGGTCTAGCACTTCCATCGGTAAAAATGCCAGTCTTAGGTCCATTTTTAAATTTTTTAAGCACTTCTTCTAATGTTAAATCCTCTTCCTTAAAAAAATCGCCTTTCGTATCGTAGGCATTACTTTTAGCCACGTTTTGCGTGTTTTCGTTATTCTTTTTTTTAGGATTACAATTTTTACAATACTTAGGAGTCCAGTTAGGGTATTTAGCTAGAACCTCGCTAGGTATTGAAAACGAACTATTACATTTTATACAATTAAAATTTGCCATAAGTGATAGAATAAGTTTTTTTTTATTAAAAGTCTATGAAGATATTTAAAGTTATTAAAGAAAAAAATATTCTTAAAGAGCCTTTAGGTATTTAAATGAAAGTTTTAAAGAGAAAATTTAAATTTAAAATTTAATATGAAAACTTAAAACTTAAAACGAAACTACGCTCGTTATTTGATATAATTTTTCTTCGTTATTTTTACTTGGAATTTTTATTTTAAACTCGATTAAATCTGGAAGCTTATCTCGCGCATACCAACTATCTTGCCACGTATCCTCCTCTTTATCGTAATATTTTATTTTAAATTCGGAGATGTTTTTAATAACTGGGAATGTCATTCTGTAATCGTTTTGTAGCTCTTTATTCATAACCGGTATTTCATCACGAATGAGCCAGTAGTTTTCCGTAGTGCTATTGTCGTTTTTTCCTTTCTGTTCTTTCTCTCCTTTTTCAACTCGATATTTTATATATACTAAGTCTGAGACACGCTTTGATTTAGAAATATATTTTCCACGTAAATATTGTTTTGCTTTTCTCGACATAAAGGAAATCGTATCGTGGCGAAACTCTTTTTTCTTACTAGTTTCACCGCATAGAAAAATTTTAAACCCTTCGGTAATAGTATTAGAGTTGCATTCAAGGTCTAGGGGCAAAGATTCTTTTTGTACTAAAGAAAATTCTCTATTTAATCTATTAGTAATGTTGTTTAATATTAAATCCGTTTCTCTTATCTCATCTAGCGTTTTTTTGCCTCTTATCATTTGAATAACTACACTTTGAGCTATGGTAAACATTATAGCTAAAATACTTATAGCTAGTATCATCTCTACAAAAGTAAATCCAGATTGTGTTTTAAAATTTTTATTATTCATAAATATTTTTTTTATTTTCTTCCTTTTTTATTTTTTCATTTTCTTATTCTTTTTTTCTTTTTTTTCATATTTTTCTTATTCTTTTTTTTCTTTTTTCTTTGTTCTTTGTATTTTTATATATTTTCAGTGTATCTTATAATATTTAGCTCTTCTCTATTAGTTTCTCCCCAAGAAATTTTTAGTTCTATAAGTTTTATAATATTTTCTTGCTCTATGCCGATTAGTTTTGGAGAGGTGGCTTTTAATTTAATTTTAAATTTATCTAGAATATCCTTGTCTTCTTCATCAAACGGGATATCATTTTGACTAAAAAAAACTATAAGCTCCTCATCTTTTTCTTCATCGACGTTTATAGAGACTTTTTCTAGCTCTATGGCAGCCATAACTTTTCTAGCAAGTCCGAGAGCTACTTTTCTGTTTTGATCGTTAATAGTGCGTGCAATATTCGATTGCTCTAGCCCAAGCATAACGACTAGTGCAGTAGCTAACATAAAAACTGCTATAGCGATTTCAACTAGAGTAAATCCTTTTTCACATCTCGTTTTTTTTATTTTATTATTTTTATTTATTATCATTAAAAGTCCACTCGAAATCTTTATACTCGTTATACAGCTCAGTAAATCCTGTAAAAGGATTGATTAGCAATGTATATTCACCTCCTCTATCATTATAAAGATGTATCACGCTAAAATCCGTAAATCCTTTAGGGCTAAAAACTATTTGTGCCGATTCTAAATCTTGAGGTGTATATTTAGTATCGAATATCATGATATCTTTTATCTTTAAAAAACTAGGAGCATCTTTTAGCTCTGATAGCGATGGAAAATTAGGGGCAGGTAAGAAAGAACGTCCCTCTGTAATTCCTTCTTCTCTTTCTCCTACCCTTTCTTTTTCTCTTTCTTTTTTTTCTCTTTTCTTTCTAGTGCCGTAAAAGCCTTTTGCTTTGTAATCGCCTTTAGGGGTATATTTGCTTTTTTTAGTCGTATCTCGTTTAATTTCTCTAGGATAAGCGATTTGTTTATAATAAAAATCTCTTAAATCGTTAGTAGTGTTAGTATTAGCTAAAGTATCGTTTAAGTTTTCATCTGAAACCGTTGTATCTGAAGTGGAATTTAAGGCACTATTAAAAACGCCTACATTATAGCTAAAATTTCCTTCATCGGTTATATTAAAATTTAGCACGTATTCACTCTGGTCTGCGATTGCTTGATTATATAAAAAACTTATAGTCTCTCTTATTTGTCTAATGCAACCCTCTTCTTTAAATCTATTTGCAGTCCCGGTTCTATTACCTACTAAAGCAAAAAGACTTGCCATAAGCAAGAGCACTATGGCAAGTTCTATAAGTGTAAAAGCTTTCTGTTTTTTATTATTAAAATTAAAAACACTCATTTTTTTTTATTTTGTCTTTTTTATTTTATCTTTTAGCCTTTTACGTATATTTTTTAATTTTTTAAGGCCCCGTGATTTCTTGGTCGCTATCTACTCCCGAGCCACCCGGCTTTTTATCTGCGCCTAATGTTTTTATGGTATAGGAGTTTCCAGACGATTGGTATACGAATGGATTATCCCACGCATCTAAGACATCTTCTTTATCGGCCATCGGTATGCAGTTGCTCGCCTTACTTGGGCAACCCGTTAAATCGTTTAGTGAGCTAGGGAGGCTATTATATTCTAGTTGATATTCTGCTATGGTTGATTTTAATTTAGACATTTTTAAGTTGTTTAATTTAGCTTTAGCTTTTTCACCTTGAGAGAAAAGCCCTCCAGTTAAAAAAGAGAATAATATTGAAAGGATAACTAGAACGATAATAATTTCGATAAGAGTTAATCCTTTTTGATTATGTAGATTATTTTTCATGATTTTAATTCCTATATAAAAACGAAAATAAATAATATAAACAAAAAATATTTTTTTAAAGATTATATATGCTAATTAAAAAATATAACAGAGAGAGAAAGGTTTTTATTAGGAAAAATTTTAATTGAATTTCGTTTTTTACTCGTCTTTTTAGATTTTGCTAAAAATTGTGAATACTGAAGGCGTAAGCTATATAAAAAAACTTATAAAATATGTAAGTAAGATAAGGTTAATATTAAATTTCTAGGTATGTCTTAGAGCAACGTCCGTTTTTATTTTAGTCCCTATAAAAGCTAAATTTTAATCTTGTAAGTTTTAGGTTGGTGATTATATAATATTTTTACTTAAGTTTTTTTATCACGATATATTTTTTATGTATGTAGTGTGTTTTTTTAGAAAAAGCAAATTGGCTTTTATAGAAAACTATCTATAGTTTAAAGAAAAATTACAACTATATTTAAAGTAATTTATTTTATGCAAATTTCTTTAAAGTCAATTTTCTTTTGGGCTTCGTGGGGCGAGTGATACTAATTTTAAGGTCTTTAACCCACTTAAAACGTGAAGAGCCTTTTAATTCCTGGTATAAAATTAGATAATGATAGTATAAAGACTACTAAACTCCCAGGGAGTTTGTGGAGAAAGGAAAAATATGTAGATTTTGTTCCCGTTGATAAAGAAAGTGAGACGATAAAACTTAGGACAATGAAGGGAGGGAAGATTTTTATTAAGTCTGGTATAATATTAGATATATTTAAGTTGTTAGATGATGAGCCTCTCATAGCAGATTCGTTTCATGTAGGTTTTTTTAGGACTGCGCAAATTTTCGATACATCTAGTTCACCTAAGGGGAGTTCGTCTAGTAGTAGTCCATCATCTAGCAGTTCATCGTCTAGTAGTAGCAGTAGTTTATCTAGTAGCAGTGCATCTATTAGTAGCAGCTCATCTCTAAGTTCTTCTAGCAGTAGCAGTTTAAGTAGTTCTAGCTCATCTTTAAGTTCTAGTTCTTCTTCTAGTAGTAAGAACAGTTCGTCTAGTTCATTAAGTAGTAGTAGTTTTAGTAGTTCTAGCTCATCTTTAAGTTCACCTTCAAGTTCATCATCTAGTAGCAAAAGCTCTAGCAAGAGTAGTTCGCCAAGTTCTTCTAGTTCTGTAAGTTCAAACTTATCGCCAAGTAGTAGCAGTTTGTCTAGTTCGTCTAGTAGTTCTAGTTCTTCATCTAGTAGTAGTTCTTCTAGTTTTCTAAGTTCAAGCTTATCGCCTAGTAGTAGTAGTTCATCAAGCTCTTCTAGTAAGAGTTCATCTTCAAACAAGAGTTCTTCACCAAGTAGTAGCTCATCAAGCTCTTCTAGTAAGAGTTCATCTTCAAGCAAGAGTTCTTCACCAAGTAGTAGCTCATCTAGCGAGAGTTCCTCGTCTAGTAGTAGCAGCAGTGCATCAACAAGTAGTTTTAGCAGTTCTTTAAGTTCAAGTTCATCACCAAGTATTAGCAGTTCGAGTTCAAGTAAAAGTAGCTTATCACGTTCATCTAGTAAAAGCAGTTCTTCTAGTTTTTTAAGTTCTAGTTCTTCGCTAAGTAGCAGTTCGAGGAGTTCATTAAGTAGTAGTAGTTTTAGTAAGAGTTCTTTATCTAGCTTTTCTAGTTCTCTAAGTTCAAGCTTATCACCTAGTAGTAGTTCATCAAGTAAGAGTTCATCATCATTTAGCAAAAGCAGTTCGAGCAAGAGTAGTTCGCCAAGTAGCAGTTCTTCTAGTTCTTTAAGTAGTAAGAGTAGCTTGCCAAGTGCATCAAGTAAAAGCAGTTTGTCGCCTAGTAGTAGTTCTTCTTCTAGTAATTTAAGTAGCTTGCCACCAGAGCCTCCTATTACGTCGCCTAGCACTAGTTCTTATTCTAGTAGTTCGTCTAGTAGTAGTAAGAAGCCACCACTACCGCCAGTAAATCCATCTAGTAGTAGTTTTTCTAGTGAAAGTGAA
Source organism: Bdellovibrionota bacterium (assembly GCA_050952645.1). Taxonomy (GTDB): domain Bacteria; phylum Bdellovibrionota_C; class UBA2361; order UBA2361; family CAKMMH01; genus CAKMMH01. The sequence goes on from JBMNLI010000014.1 coordinate 20,653, forward strand.
GATTCCACTTCGAGCACGCCTCAAGAAGTTTGCCCTCCAAATACGGAAGTTTGTTTTGAGGGGTTATGTTGTCCGATAGGGACTTGTCGCTTTACCATTGTCAATGGTTCTGTTACTGCAAGGTGGTGTGATACTCAAAGTTCTTCAGCATCATCTTTACCGCCAGTAATTATAAGTGAAAGTTTTTCTTCTTTCTCGAGTGAAAGCTCATCAGAAAGTGAAAGCTCTTTTAGTTTTTCTTCAGCGTGTCCTCCTTGGAGGCAGTGTGATTATCTTTGTTGTGAAGAGGGGGAGGAGTGTAAAACGTATTTACAAGAAAATGCAGACGGTGAGATTATCCCGATTCCTAGTTGTGAGAAAGTGAGTAAAAGCTCGTCTAGTTTTTCTTCTGAGACGTTTAGCAGTGAAAGTTTATCTAGTTCTTCTTTAGCGTGTCCTTCTGATAGGCAGTGTGGGCATTTATGTTGCGAGGATAGCGAAACGTGTAGTATAGAAGTACAAGAAGAAGGCGAGGATATTTATATCGTATATAATTGTATAAAAGAGAGTGTAAGTTCTAGTGAGAGTTCTTTAGAAAGTGTAGCTTCGAGCGAAAGCTTAGAAAGTAGTAGTTTAAGCAATTCTTCTAGCTCTTTAAGTTCTAGTTCGAGTAAGAGTAGCTCACCTAGTTCATCTAGTTTAAGTAGCTCTTCTTCTAGTTCATCATCTCCAAGTAGTTCAAGCAGTTCTTCTAGCTCGTCATCTAGTTTTAGTAGTAGCAGTTCTTCTTCATGCAGTGAAGGTACAGAAATGTGTGGAGACGTTTGTTGCGACCCAAATAAATGTAATTCTGATACTTGCTGCCCTAATGAAGATCCTGTGCCGTGTGGAGATAAACCGTGTTGTGATAATGGTAAATGCGCTAATCCTGATGAAAGTCTCTGTTGCCAAGATTGGCAAGTGCCTTTTAATGGGGGATGTGAAGAGCCGTGCAATGATTGTTGCGATTCAAGAGAGATATCTATTATTAGAAGAGATGCTTATGGAAATCAAATAACTCGTTGTTGTCCACAGGGTTCAACTTATACCAATGCTCAAGGTAATTTATGGTGTGATAACCCAGCTAAGTGTCAAAATAATGGAGAAACTATGAGACAAATAGGTTTTATACAAGAAAGCCATTCTCCACATAAGGTTTATATGTGTTGTAAGGAAGATTTATGGTGGCAAGATCTTAGTTCGGGATATTGGGTATGTGGAGCTAGTAGTAGCAGTTCATCAAGCTCTTCTAGTAAGAGTTCATCTTCAAACAAGAGTTCTTCACCAAGTAGTAGCTCATCAAGCTCTTCTAGTAAGAGTTCATCTTCAAGCAAGAGTTCTTCACCAAGTAGTAGCTCATCTAGCGAGAGTTCCTCGTCTAGTAGTAGCAGCAGTGCATCAACAAGTAGTTTTAGCAGTTCTTTAAGTTCAAGTTCATCACCAAGTATTAGCAGTTCGAGTTCAAGTAAAAGTAGCACATCTAGTGGAAGTTATAATAGTTATGAAGCGGAATCTGTAAGTAGTGTATCTAGTAAAAGTTTAGAAAGCCAAGCGAGTTGCGAAAGTGGTTCTTATGCTTGTGGAACTAATTGCTGTTCTAGTGAGCAAGATTGTTATAATGATAGAAGTGAATGTTGCGATGGTAAGTTTGTAAATGGGACGTGTTGCCCAGCAGAGAGAGTTTACGATGGTTCTAAATGTTGTGATGAGGGTAAAGTTGCTTATACATCATACTTAGGAAGTGGTTGCTGTAAAATAGATCATGTATATACGCATGATATTTATGAATATTGTTGTCGTGAACCGTTATGTGGTGGTGAATGTTGTGGCGAACTAAGAGAATGTAATAATGGCGAATGTGTAGACAAAGAAGGATACTCGGCTAGTTAAGGCTCTCAAAATGTTTCGTTTTCGAGTGGCTTTTCAAATTGAAGCTAAAATCTTTTAAAATCAAAAAAACGGCTTTATAATTATTTCTTGCTCAAGAAATATGATTATGTTAATTTATGAATGTTGGTTTTGTGTTTTTAAAAAGAACGCAAATTTTTTATAAAGAATTATAAAGGATAATTTTTCCTTTATATTCTTTATGGTTTTGATCTCTCCTAGAAAATAGGAGAAGGAGGTTGTAATGAACTTTAAAACGCTTATGCCCACTATTGTTTTCTCGTTGGTGGGCGTTTTGTAGCTATTGTTTGCCTGTTATGCAGCAGAGTTGTGCAGGACAGGATAAAGGTTCGACTAACAATCAGCAAATTATCCTTGCTGAAAAAGCACAATCTAAAGCTTTCCCATTAAATGGGACTGCGGAAGAGAAATTAGCGTATTTTGACGAACTCAATTTGGAGCTTTTTGAAAGTACACTTAGCACAAAAGTGGCAAAACGCTCCCTTGATGTGGACATGTCTTTGTCCAAAAAGCTTAAATGGCTTAAAAAATATACGACAAATTATAAAGCTAAAGTGGACGACATTCTACTTCTTGGTGGAAAGAGTGTCTACTTTAAGTGGTTGGGTGAAAATTTAAATTCGTACGACATTAAAAACTTAGAAGAGTCTATCGATGGGATGCAACTTAAGTTGTCTAAAGCAACTGAGGAAGAGTTTTTAATGGATCGTGAGAATTTAGCACTTGTAGCTACTGCAAAGTTTGCTTGCATAAGTTCTTTGCAACGTTTTAAAGACATAAGAGAAAACAAAATCGTTACAAAAAGCGATGCTGTTTTAAAAGCAAATAACTGAAGCAGAGAGAGAAATTGATAAAATTTTAGCATGTTCTGAAAGTATTTGTCAGCAGGCGATTCATTATCAGAAGGATTTGCTGAAGATCGTAGAATCGGAATTGCAAAATTATGATATAGTTTTGAGCTTTGAGAGAAATAAATTCTATTTCGAATCAAGAAATGAAAGAGATAGAAAGTTAGCTGAACTGCAAGTACAAGCTAAGGCTCAAGCCAAAACTGAAGCCAAGCAACAGCGTTAACCGTAAACGAGTAACAAAATTAGTTGGTCAACATTTGAGCTCCTTGATACGTTAAGGAGCTCTTTTTTTATTTAATACTCTATATTATATTTATTATATTATCGTAGGGACGGAATAGTCGATGCCATCTACGTCGAAGCCAAAAAGATTTATAAAATCCTTTCTTACTCCCTCGATATCCGTTATTTCAGATATATTTTCCGATGTTATCTTATCCCAAGTAGCTGAAATCTTTTCTTGAATATCTTTGTTTAGCTCTAGATTGTCAACTCTTATTCGTCCCTCATCGTCTAGCTTGCAATCGCCTAAAATATCATTGTCGCTATAAAGGCGCACTATCTGCTCTATACAGTCTTCATGCGTGCCTGCCTCTTTCATAAATCGATATAAAAGACTTAAATATAAAGGAACTACTGGGATAGCTGCTGATGCTTGCGTCACGAGTGCCTTATTTACTGAAATGTAAGATTTGCCTCCAATGTCTTTTATCAATTTATCGATATCTTTAACGGTATTAGTTAAATGCTCTTTAGCTTTTCCAATCGTGCCATCGTTGTAAATATCCCAAGTAAGTTTAGGCCCGATATAAGAGTAAGCAATGGTTCTAAAATTAGGAGCTAGCAGATCTTCTTTTTTTTAAAAACTCTATCCACCTAAGCCAATCTTCTCCTCCCATAACTTTTATAGTTCCATTTATTTCATCTTGAGTAGCAGGCTCTAATGAGATTTCTTTTACCTCTCCTTCGTATATATTAACAGTTTTTGAGTTAAATTGCTTGCCTATAGGTTTTAATGTAGATGCATAAGTCTTACCCGTAGTAGGGTCAGTTCTTCTAGGAGCAGCTAGGCTATAGAGTAAAAATTCTAGCTTCCCAAATTTTTTTCTTATCTCATCGATAATAATTTTTTTATTTTCATCTGAAAAAGCATCCATATTATGAAAGTTATAATATACATCTTCATTTTTAAGGTTTTCCTTTAGCGCCTCTACCATATAATACCCTGCCGAAGCAGTCTTTTCTCCCGATGGTTCTTTTTCAAACCCAACGCTTATCACATCAGCCTTTAGTCCAAAGCTTAGCACTATGCTAGATGAAATCCCATAGCCAGTTGAACCTCCAAGGACTAATGCATTTTTAAATTTATTTTTTGTAAAACTCTTCGATTTTACTAGGTTTATCTGATTCTCAATTATTTTTTTACATCCACCACTATGAGCCGTGGTGCATAAAAATCCCCTTATCTTAGGAACTATTATTCCAGTTTCTCGTTGCATTAAAAAAGCCTCCTAAAAACATTTATACCTTATGATTCATAATAATTTATACTTTAGTAAAACTTAAAACCAAAAAGGCACTTAAAAATATCTTTATATAATAAAATATTTTTATATAATATTATAAACATAAATAGAGTTCATTTGTAATTTTTAGTGTAGCAACACTTTATGAGAAAGAACTAACTAAAAAAGAACTCACTCTTAATAACAAATAGGAAGTATTATAGTTTAAAGTATGAATAAGCGAACTAGTAATATAATAACCATTCTAGAAAAAAAATATAAAAATTTAAAAAGTGCACTTATTTTTAGTAATCCTTACGAATGTTTGGTATCCGTGATGCTTTCGGCACAATGCACCGATAAAAAAGTAAATGAAGTGACGCCCGTTCTTTTTCAAAAATATAGATCGCCTAAAGAACTTTCAGAAGCCAAAATAAAGGATGTAGAGAAAATTATCAGGCAAGTTAATTATTACAAAACAAAGTCAAAGCATATAGTGGAAACTGCAAAAATTATAAGTAATAATTTTTCTAATAACATTCCTACTACTTTTGATGAGCTTATTTTACTTCCTGGAGTTGGGCAAAAAACTGCAAATGTGGTATTATCTGAACTTGGGCTTGAAGATACGTTTCCAGTAGATACGCACGTTTTTAGAGTTTCACATAGGCTTTCTTTAAGTAATGCAAAAAACGTAAGAGAAACTGAAGAGGATTTAAAAAAGATTATCCCTAAAGAGTATTGGAGAAAAGCTCATCATATGTTTATATGGCACGGAAGATTAGTTTGCAAGGCACAAAACCCTAAATGCAAAGAGTGCGAGTTAGCAAAGTTGTGTGATTTTTTCGGTTCTTCACGTTTTGGGTAGGTTAGAAAAATTGTTTTGGGTTCCGTGGGGTGAGTGATACTAATTTTAAGGTCTAAAACCTACCTTAAAACGTGAAGAGCCATTTTTTCAAAGATAAAAAATTGGAAAACAAAGATAAACAAAACAAATAAAATAAACAAAATAAAAAAAATAAAAAGGATAAAAATGAGTAATAATCTTGATAATTATAATAGTATAAAGGAAACGGCAAATAATGTAGTGCAAAAAGAGATTGAGACGCTTGAAAGCATAAAAACCTCTATCGATGATAATTTTGTAGTAGCAGCAAAAATGATTCTAGAATTAAAAGAAGATGCAAAGGTAATAGTATCAGGCATGGGAAAAGCTGGCTTTATAGGAATGAAAATCTCTGCAACTTTTGCTAGCACTGGAGTGCCATCGTTTTTTCTTCATCCAGCAGAAGCAGTACACGGAGACTTAGGTAGATATAGAAAGAATGATATAGCGTTAATTTTATCTAACTCTGGTGAAACTCAAGAGGTTTTAAGGATTTTACCATCGTTAAAAATTATAGGTTGTCCCGTAATTTCTATTACGGGAAACGAGGCGTCTACTTTAGCAAAAAATAGCGATGTAGTGCTTTCTTTAAATAAAACTAAAGAGGCTTGCCCTTTAGGTTTAGCGCCGACTAGTTCAACGACTGCAATGCTAGTAATTGGCGATGCTTTAGCGATGGCAATCTTAAAAGAACGCAATTTTACGGCAGAACAATTTGCGTTTTATCACCCTGGGGGGGCGCTAGGTCGCTCGCTTATGAAAGTAGAGGAAATTATGAGAAAAGATGATCTGCTTTGTGTGGCAAATGAAAATATGACGGCAAAAGAGGTGATACAAAGCATGACTATCACTAAGGGACGCCCTGGGGCTGCAATTATAGTAAATGATGATGGGTTCCTAGTTGGAGTTTATACAGATGGAGACCTTAGACGAAATCTAAGTAAAGATTGTAGTTTTCTTGAAGAACCTATAAAAAATATTATGGGTAAAAATCCTAAAACTATTTTAGGAGATAAGTTAATCGAGGAAGCTAGCCGAGTGTTAAGAGAGTTCGAGATAGATCAAATAATAGTAGTAAATGAAGTAAATAAGCCTGTAGGTTTAGTAGATATACAAGATGTGTATAAGATATTTTAATTTTTTGCCAAAGAATTTATAAAGCCTTATTATAAAGGTTAAAGGAGAAATTTTTTAGTTAAAAACTTTAGGTAAAAAATAAGATAAAAAAACTAAGGTAAAAATTAAGACAAAAACCAAGATAAAAAAACAAAGATAAAAAAACAAAGACAAAAATAAAAAATAAAAATAAAAGTCTAATAATATAAGCTACTAGAAAAATTCTTGTAAAAAGAAAAAACCATTTTAAAAATTTCTCATCATATAAAATAGGTATTCACGTTTTAAAGTAAAAAATATCTATTTATCAAAGAAGAGTTATTAAAGAGTTATTAAAGAATTATTATGGCATTAGAATTTAATTTAGTACAAAAAATGAGTCAACAGCTTGCGATGACGCCGCAGCTTCAGCAAGCTATAAAGCTTTTACAGCTTAATAAGGCTGACTTAAAAGATCTTATAGAAAAGGAACTCCAAGAAAATCCAGTATTAGAAGATGCAAGAGAACTCGAGCAAAGAAATGAGCAAAGAAATAGTAAAAAAAATAAAGAAGACTTTGCAAAAGACGCAAAATTAAATTTTTCAGACGATAATTTAGATAATGGAGCAAGGAAACAGAAGAAATCGAATAATGAAAAAAGCGATTGGGAATTATACCAAGAGCGTTTTGGAGAGCTTCCAAGAACTAAGCGAAGATCTACTAGAGATTTTCAAAATATTCCATCTATAGAAAATACGATATCGCAAAAGCCATCTTTACATGAACATCTAATAGACCAGCTTCGTTTACTTTCCATATCTAAAAAAGAAGAAGAGCTTTGTTTAGAAATAATTTTAAACTTAGATAATAATGGATTTTTAAATATTAGTTATGAAGAGTTAGGAGAGTTTTATAAGGCATCGCTAAGTGAAATAAACGTGGCAATAGATATATTAAAAGAGTTAGAGCCTTGTGGGGTAGGGGCTAGAAATGTAAAAGAATGTCTATGTTTCCAATTAGAAGCGATAGGCAAAAAGGACTCTTTAGAGATGAAGCTTATAAACGATCATTTAAATAGGCTTGCAATCAAGCAGTATGAGCAAATAGCCAAGATGGAAAATGTAGACTTAAAAAGTGTATACGTAGCACTTAAAAACATTAAGTCTTTAGAGCCTTATCCAGGGCGCTTATTTAGCGATGAGACTATAAATTATATAACGCCCGATATATATATTTTGAAAGATAAGGAAAGTGGTAAATGGAGAATAAGTTTTAATAATGATGATATGCCAGAGCTAAGAGTTAATCCTGAGTATATAAGGCTAGCAAATAAGCAAAAAGAGTTAGAAAAAAAAGAGTTAGAAATGAGCAAAGGAGAAACCAAGGGAGAAAGCAAAGAAAATAAAGATAATGATTTAGATAATTCTTCAGATTATTTAACGGAAAAAATAAGAGCTGCATCTTGGTTTATAAAAAGCATAGAGCAAAGACAAAATACGATATACAAAGTTACTGAAAGTATAATAAAGTTTCAAGAAGATTTTCTTGAAAATGGCATAAGATATTTAAAGCCGATGGTATTAAAAGATGTAGCAAATGATATAGGCATGCATGAGTCGACCGTTAGCAGAGTAACGACTAACAAGTACGTGCATACGCCTCAAGGCATTTTTGAGTTAAAGTATTTTTTTACTAGTGCTATCGGTTCTAGAAACAATCAAGACGTTTCATCGTCTTACATTAAAAAGCTTATCGAAGACCTTATAAATAAGGAAGATAAAAATTCGCCTATAAGCGACCAATATATTACATTAGAACTTGCCAAAAAGAATATCGATATAGCAAGAAGAACCGTTGCAAAGTATAGAGAGGGGCTAGGCATTCTTCCATCATCGAAAAGAAAAAGACAAAATTTAGAAGAAAGATTTTGCTAAGAACGTTTTGTTAAAAAGATAAATCGATATTATCATAAATAGCATTACTTTTCTTATAGAGAGTAGCCCATTCACGGTCTCCATAACTAAAATGCCACCATTCACCATTGAAAGGGGCGAACTCTTGCTCGTGCATAAGTTTTCTTAACATTATTCTATTTTTAAATTGTTGTTTTGATATGTGAGTAGAAGCAGTGGCAAGTTTTTCTTCCTGAGAAAAATCTCCTATTTCCATTCCCATATCGAGAGGGAGCTCGTTTATTTCAATACTTAAGTCGACAGCACCACCAGTTGTGTGTCCTGCGACCTCTGGCATTGCAATCTTTATATGTGCTTTTTCTATGGCGTCGTTATGAGCAATATTAGGGTATTTTTTACAAATATCTTCTAGTGTAATTTTAAAATTTTCCCTTTGTATTTTTAAAGGTCTATAACAATTAAATATAACTAATTTTGCATCACTATTTATAGTTTTTAATTCGTTTGCAATATTTTTAATTTTCTTTGCAATACTTTCTCTTGCATAGAAAAAAATATTATTCTCATTATGGTTTGAGATATTTTTAAGATAGCAAGGAGTTCTGAAAATGACCTTATCTCCTATAACATCTGGTAAGTATAGCATTTCTTCGTTGTTATCTATAACTTGCATTTCTAATAACTCCGACACTTTGCTAATTTTATTAAAGTCCCAAAATAAATCGTTCATATTATTTTAATTTTTATCATTCTTCACGTTTAAAGGTGGTTTTAAATTTTCCAAAAAAATTAGTACCACCCCTTCCCCGAGCTCAAAAGAAAAACTATTTTCCTAACCCACTTAAAATGTGAAGAACCATTTTTATTTAAGTTTTTGAATTATAGAATCATCAATGTAAAGCTCACCTTTGGCAATAATATCTACAATACCTCCGATAGAGATATTTGTAATTTTGCCGTTATTGATCTTTGTTTTAACTAAAATCTGTTTATTACTAGGTTGGCGCACTAAGATAGCTAGTCCTTTTTTATCTTTTAAGGTTTTAGCTATCCCAATTGCCGCAGTCCCCGAACCACAAGCCGTTTCATAGAAAACGCTATCAGTATTTTTAACCCAAACGATAGGAAAGATTTTTATCTCTTCTACGGCTTGTTTATACCAAATCGTACCAACGGCTTCAAGGTCTTCTAAGTTTAAATTAGTTCTAATTTGTTTAGAAATTTCAATGTAATTTTTTTCATCAAAATTTAAAACATCCGTATCAATCAAAACGTGCGTAATACCTTTCATTTCAATGATATCAAGTAAAGTATCGTTATATTTTTTAGTAATATATTTAATATCATTGTCTAATTCTACTAGTGCATCAATCCCTTTCTCAGTTTTAAAGCACGTTTCATGAAGCTTTTTGTTGACTCCTGATACTGAAAACTCACAAGTCCAACTTTCGTCAGTTTCATGCTTTAAGGCAGGGGAACCTTTATCAAGTAGGTAGGCTAAAAAAGCCCTACTTGCGTTTCCGCAAAATTCACCTTCCATCATATCTAATCTTGGAGTTCCATCGGCACAATAGCTTACAAAACCAACCTGCTCTCCTCCTAAATGTAAGTTGTGCATAATCTTATTTGAAATAAGCGCCCTATCTTTAGGACTATCAACATGGGGTGAGTCTATTAGTATGGTAGTATTACCACTAGGACTCATTTTATAAAAATTAAAAGCAATTTTCACAACATTCTCCAATTTGAACATACCATATTTATCACCAAATTTATCATCTAAACCTAAAGAAAGCTATTGCAAAAAATAGAGCAATTGGTACACTTTCTGTGTGTAGTTATTTTTTTTATACGAGGTGTTAAATGCAAGAAGAATCAGGAAGAGTAATAACGACTAATATTTCTTTTAGAAATACGGAAGCTACTGAAGCATTAAAACAATATGCTTCAGAAAAAATAACAAACGTCTTAAGAAAGTTTGTGCGCCAAGATACTGATGTTTCAATAGTGCTTAGCGTTGAAAAAACTAGACATATAGCCGAGGTAAGCTTTAGAGCAGATGGCGCTGATTTTAATGCAAAGCAAGAAAGCACCGATCTTTATGCTTCAATAGATGGTTTAGTAGATAATATCACTTCCCAATTAAGAAGACATAAAGAAAAAATTCAAAAAAGATAAAATTTAAAGCTTTCGCACGTTTTTTTAAATTACTCTCTTTTAAACGTTCTACCTTTAGCTTCCATAAATATGCTAGTTAGGAAAAGATATCGTTAAATAAGATAGATAAATATTATATCAAAAAATATTATAGTAAGATACCAACGAGAGATATTATAAAGAAATATAAAAGAGAGATAATCGTGTGAAAACGTGTGAAAACATGTGAAAACATTGTATAAAACAGCATTGTATAAAATAACAAAGGCCACACAAAAAACGTGCAAGAAAGTTTGAAATTTAGATAAAAATTTTATTTAACTTAAGGTTTTTTATATAGGTTTTATGGAATTTCAAAGCATTATTATAGCTTTTTGTAGGTATTTTTAATTTTTAGTGTTTTATTTAATGCATTTATTTAATGCTTTATTATTTAATGTAAATATATTTTTTTCTTACCATTTTTTGTTTATTTTTTTACTTATTTTTTATCTATTTTCTAGTTAATTTTCTTTAAATCCCTATTTAATCTTTCTTTTAGCGACTTTTTAGCGAAAATAGATCAAAAAAACACTGATAAAATAAAAAAATAAACAACTATTCGCAAAAAAGATCATCTTAAAATTTAGGTAACGCTATTTTTTTAAAAATAGGGGATATTCTAGTTTTTTGTTTTTTATAAGAAACTATAAAAAATACGTAATTATTTAAGGGCATAAACTCGTGTTATTTAAGTATAAAATACGAAAATTATTAAAAACAAATAATCAAAAATTAGCTATGCAAGTATTAAAAATTATACTAGTAGCTACCATTTTGATTATTTTGCTAATTTTAGCTAATGGTTTATTTATAAATTTTCTTAATAGTGAATCGTCCGTAAAAAATAATATTTTATCGGCACTAGATAAAGATAATTTAAAATTAAGTCAGGCTAATGCTAATAACGCATTATCAAACGTAAATTATGCTTTAATAACTCAAAAAAATATTTTTGGTAATTTATCTAATAACCAAGAAGATAAAGATGTAGAAAGCAGTAGACCTAGCTCTGATATTCCTTTAGCTCTTATCGGAACGGTCATTACAACGGGTTCTGCCCCTTATGCAATAATTGAAAATACTAAAGAAAACTTACAAGATGCTTTTTCTACTGGTGATAGCGTATTCGAGTTAGCTACTCTCGTTGCCATATACAAAAACAAAGTAGAAATAAGAAGAAATGGAATAATAGAAACTCTTGAGATAGATGCTTTCGACTCAGATGGACAAGATGATGAACAGTCGGGAAATATTCTTTATCTAGATGCAAAAGAAGTGCAAGCTGCACTTTCTAATCTTCCAGAGGTGATGACGCACGCTCGTGCTATTCCATATTGGCAAGAGGGGCAAGCGGTGGGAGTTAGACTATTTTCAATAAAGCAAGGTAGTATTTTTGAGAAAGTAGGTTTGAAAAATGGAGATATATTAAAAAATATAAATGGCAAACAACTTGGAGATTTTTCAAAAGCTATGGGACTTTTTGAAGAACTTAAAAATGAGACTTCATTAAGTATCAATCTTGAAAGAAATAAAGAAGAAATGAATTTACATTACAAAATAAGGTAAGAAACTTTATGAAAACTATATTAAAAAGTAAATTATTAAGTAAAACATTATTATCAAGCTTATCAAGCTTATTGTTATGCTTGTTATTATGTTTAAGTTATTCATCTTTATCATTCGCTCAAAGCTCGCAAGCAGATAGTGATGGAAATAGTGATATAATAAGCCTTAGAGCTCAAGATAATCAAAATAATGATGATTTAGCTAAAGATGCATCGACTGAAATAAACGTAAAAAATGCGGATATAGCAGCAATCGTAAAAGTTTTTAGTAAGAAAACGAAAAGAAATTATATCCTTGATGAAAATGTAAGAGGTAAAGTTTCTATATATCTGCCAGGAAAAGTAACGTCTGATGAGGCACTTAGGATATTAGAATCTGTTCTTGCACTTAAAGGTTTTACCTCGGTTCCAGTAAGTAAAAACTTATGGAAGATTATCCCTGCTAGAGATGCTAAAGGAGCTACTATCCCGACTAAATTAAGTAGCGACATAGATAATGCAACGGCAGCGGTAGTCACGAGACTAATAAATTTAAAGTACGTAAATGCCGAAGATATGCAACAAATAATTTCTCAAATGATATCTCCAAACGGTATAGTTAACGCTTATACGGGAACGAACGCTTTAATAATTATCGACTCGGAGGATAACGTTGCAAGGTTAATAGATATTATAAACACTTTAGACGTTCCTTTTACTAGTCAAGAAATGACTATAGTGCCAATTAAATATGCAGAGGCTACAGATTTAGCAGAGAAATTAAAAGAAATTTTAACTGATGAGAAAAACAATGCGACCATTAACAATCTTCGCAACCCAAGAATATTAGGGCAAAATAGGCTTCCACAAGTACCACAACAAGGAGGGGGTGCTAGTGCATCTAGCGGCAAAACTATTGCTTCTAGAGCAAAAGAACCAAAGATTATAGCTGATGAAAGAACTAACTCTATTATTTTACTTGCCGATGATGAAACGACCGCAAGAATTAAAGCGCTAATAGACCAGTTAGATAGTCAAGTTGATTTGTCGGGAAATAGATATTACGTTTATCGTTGCCAGCATGCTAATGCTGAGGATTTAGCTGAAGTGTTATCGGGCTTAAGTTCTAATGCAAAGAGTAGCTCTGAGTCTGCAAATCCAGGGCTACAAAAAACTAGCGATACTAAAACTAGAAACAGAACTCAAGAAAGACTTGCAACGCAAACTAGAACGCTTGGCACCTCTAGACTAACTCCTAAAAGTAGCGATAGTTTACAATCTGCAACGCTAGGGGAAGACGTTTCAATTACTGCCGATGCTTCTACTAACTCTTTAATTATAAGTGCTAGCAAGGCAGATTATAGAAAGATTTTAAATTTACTTTCCGAGCTCGATGTAAAAAGGCGTCAAGTGCTAGTTGAAGCTATGCTTATGGAGGTTAATTTAGATGATACTAATAATATGGGGACGGAATGGATGACATCTAATGGCGGAAAAGATGGTGGTTTTTTTGCTAGCAATACTCAAGGAGGTTTAAATACTTTATTTAGCAACCCAGATCAACTTTCTGGATTTTCTATGGCTGCGGTAAGTGCTGGAAATTTAACTATAGGAAATATAAACGTTCCTACTCAAAGCGTTTTACTTCAAGCTGCAGCGAAAAGCTCCATAGCTAATGTGCTTAGTGCGCCAAATATTTTAACTGCCGATAACGAAGAAGCGGAGATAGTAGTAGGTCAAAACGTTCCGATGCTTGCTAGCACGTCTACATCGTCAGATAATTTAAACAATACTTTTAACCAAATAGATAGACAGGATGTTGGTATTACACTTCGTATCACTCCACGAATTAGCGAAGGAGATTTCGTAACGCTAAAAGTATTTACCGAAGTTTCAAACATTATCGATAAGGATCCTAGTTTAGGTTTTACAACTTCCGTTAAAACTAGTGAAACTACAGTTATAGCAAAAGACAACCAGATGATCGTAACGGGCGGTTTAATATCGGATGATAATACTACTACTGAAAACGGAGTTCCTTTTCTTAAGGATATTCCAATTCTTGGTCACGTTTTTAAAAATACTGTAAACTCAGTAACGAAGAAGAATCTTTTAATTTTTATAACGCCAAGAATTATAAGAGATCAGTTCGATGCTAGAAGCTCAACTATAGAAGAAAAAGAAAAATTAGAAGATGTTATTGCTTATAATAATATAACTCCTAATAGAGAGGGCGTGCTAAATCACCCAAGGATAGATGAGGTCGCTACGAGTGAAAAGTACGAGGGGGCAGTGCCTAGTATAATTACAGCACCTAGAGATAATGATAGCACTCTTTTAAAAAGTAGTGGTGAAATTTTAAGATTAAAAGCTTCTCCAAAGCTTCCATCTTTGAAACTTCCAGTTCAAAAAACTAGTAGCGTAAATGTTAATAGCAATAATAACAATAAAAATGAACTTCCTAAAGCATCGCTAAATATAGGTAAGATTACTAATAAGAATTTAAGTTCAGATAATCAAAAATATATAGTGATGAAAGTTTTATCAAATGGGAAAACGTCGCCTTTTAAAACTTCAAAAAACTTATTTGGCGTAACTATGCCAAGCAATGCTAATGTTAATAGTTTCTTTGTTCCAGGAGGGCGATATGTGTATAATAATAATGGGGAAAAAATAGAACTAGTTGCGCAGGGAGTTTTTAACAATAAAGATAAAGCGGAATATATCTACGAGGAGTTAAAGCTCGCATCTTGGAACGAATTAGGTTCTCAAGATTTAATGCGTTCTTGGAGAAAGGCTAATTAAATTTAACATTTAAATTTAAAGGGTTTTTTTATGTTTTAAGTGAGTTGTAAAAAGTTGTGTAAATAAGTTTATAAAATAAGTTTATAAAAAAAGTTTATAAAAAAAGTGTGATTATAAAAGGAATTATAAAGTTATAAAAGGAATTATAAAGAATGAGTAGTGAAGCAAGAAAATTAAATCATAACATAGGTGATTTAAAAGCTTTAGCAAGGTATTTAGGAGTGCTATATTACGATAAACTTTCTGACCCTATTTTGCCTCAAAAAATTGTAAAGGGTGATTTTAAAAGAATCACAGGCTCTTGGGCAAAAAATTATTTAGCTATTCCTATTGCAGAGTCGGAAAATGAAATCATAGTCGCTACGTCTGAACCAGATAATATAAACCTTATCGAGCAACTACAAATATGTTTTGGAAAAGCCGTAAAAATAATTGCAGCTCCAGAAGAAGAAGTTTTAAAAGCCATTAACTCGGTTAAAACGAGACTTATGAACGATCGCTCGAGTGATTTAAAGAGCGATGATGATGACGATGGTAACGAGTTTAGCCATGAGTTAAAGATAGACGTTACGGATGCAGAGGATGATGATGCTCCGATTATACGATACGTAAATGCAATGATTTTTAAAGCTAACACTGAACGAGCTTCAGATATTCACGTTGAGCCTTATGAAAACGAGGTGAAAGTTAGATTTAGAATAGACGGTGTGCTTTACGATATTGCTAGTGAAGATAAAATGTTCCAAGCTGGTATTGCTAGTAGAATAAAAATTATGGCAGGTCTTAATATTGCAGAAAAAAGATTGCCACAAGATGGGAGAATAGGTCTTAAAATTGCTGGTAAAGATGTAGATATTCGTGTATCTACGATTCCTACCTCATTTGGTGAAAGAATAGTTCTTAGAATTCTCGACCAAACATCGACCGTGCTAGATTTAGAGCAGCTTGGGATTACTGGGAAAAATCTTGCAACGGTTCAAAATTTAATTACTAAGCCTAATGGTATAATTTTAGTTACTGGGCCTACGGGTTCTGGTAAGTCTACAACCTTATATTCCTGCTTGTCGTATATAAATAAGCCTGATTTAAATATTTTAACGGTTGAAGATCCTGTCGAGTACCAACTCCCAGGGATTGGGCAAATGCAAGTAAATCCGAAGATAGGATTCACTTTTGCTTCGGGGCTTCGTGCAATTTTACGTCAAGACCCAGACGTCGTGATGGTTGGTGAGATTCGTGATGCAGAAACTGCCGATATTGCTATTCAAGCATCGCTTACGGGACACTTAGTTTTATCTACTCTTCACACGAACGACTCTGCTGGAGCTATTGCAAGGCTAATAGATATGGGAGTGGAGCCTTTCTTAGTATCTTCAAGTTTGCTTGCTATTATGGCTCAGCGTCTTATAAGACGCCTTTGCCCAGTATGTAAGGAAGAGTATGAGCTTTCAGATGAAGAGTTAAGAAATTTAGGTATTGCGCCTCATAAATTAAAATCGAGAAAAGCTTATAGGGAAGGGACAAAGCCTTGCAGTTTTTGTCAAAATACTAGATATAAAGGGCGAAGTGGCATCCATGAATTGTTGTTAATAGATGAGGATGTGAGAAGTTTAATTACTCAAAGAATGGACTCTACGACTATAAAGAGAGCAGCTTTTAAGAAAGGTTTTAAAACATTAAGAATGGACGGCGCCACGAAAGTTTTAGCTGGTATAACCTCAGTTCAAGAAGTATTATTAGTAACTCATGAGAATGAAAATTTATAATAAGAGTTTATAATAAGAGTTTATAATTAAAGTTTATAATTATTAAAGTTTTTGTAATAAGGTTAATTAAAGATGCCTATTTTTGAATATAATGCGATATCATCAACTACTGGAAGAAAGATAAAAGGCAATATAGATGCTGAGAATATAAGAATTGCTAGGCAAAAATTAAAATCTCAAGGTGTTTACGTTACGGATATTCGTGAGGGCTTAGAAAAAAATGCTACCACGAAAAAAGGCGAAATAAATTTTTTAAAAAATAGAGTTTCTCTTAAAGATTTATCTATTATTACATCGCAGCTTACTACTCTTATCGTTGCGGGGCTTCCTCTAGTTAATGCGCTTCAAGCGCTTGCTGAGCAAACGGAGTCGAGAAATTTAAGAAGAATTCTAACCGATGTTAGAGAGAGTGTAGAAGAGGGGAACGCCTTTCATAAGTCGCTTGCAAATTTTCCAAAAGCTTTTCCGAAGTTATACGTAAATATGATTGAAGCTGGGGAGGCTTCAGGAAAATTAGATTCTACTTTAGAAAATTTATCAAAGTATTTAGAAGAGCAACTCGCTTTAAGAAGACAAGTAATTTCATCTCTATTTTATCCTATATTGATGCTAGTTTTCTGCTTGTTAGTAGTCGTTGGGCTTCTTGCTTTTGTAGTTCCAAGTATAGTAGAAATATTTGAAAAGCAAGGCGGAACGCTCCCTCTTCCTACGAGAATAGTAGTAGGTATATCGGATATTATTATAAATTATTGGTGGGTATTTATTTTAGCGATTATAGGAATGGTAGTAGGTTTTAAAAAATATATACAAACGGAGCAAGGAAAATTTAATATAGATTTAATGCTTATAAGGCTTCCTTTTTTTGGAAAATTGTATACGAAAGTTGCAACGGCACGTGTTGCAAGCACTATCGGAACTCTGTTCGCAGGAGGTGTGCCACTACTTACTTGTCTAGATATCGGAAAAAATATAGTAAGCAATGTCCATTTTAGAACATCTCTAGAGCAAGCGAGAGATGGCGTAGAAAAAGGAAAGAGTCTTTCTAGTGAGCTTGGGAAATCTGGGCTTTTCCCACCACTTTTATCGCATATGATAGCTGTAGGTGAAAAAAGCGGACAATTAGAACAGATGTTAGCACGTGCCGCTAAAGCCTACGAAGATGAGGTAAAAAATGCCCTTTCTGCCATTACATCAATTATCGAACCTTTAATGATCATATGTTTAGGCGGAATAGTTTTTGCAATAGTGATATCAATTTTAATGCCTATGGTTGGAATAATCGATTTGATTCAAGGTTAGGCTTATAATTCTAATTCTCGAACTCAATCTTAAACTTCAATTTTGAACGCTATTTTGACTCTATTTTAAAGCGTAATCTCATTGAAGTTTTAAGTATTTTTTAGTATACTAAAGAGCGTTATTTTTAATTTTCAATTATCAGAAAATATCTAGAACAACTAGCTACACTTTCTAGTGTTAAGCTTCTAGTAAGACTAAAATTTTAGTAAGGAAATAAACTAATTATGCGTGTATCGAGAATAGAAATTTTTGGATTTAAATCCTTTATGGATAGGACTGTTTTATCGCTTGGGGGTGGTTTAATAGGAGTGGTTGGCCCAAATGGTTGTGGAAAATCGAATATCGTAGATGCTATAAAATGGGTTTTAGGGGAAACTCGTGCGAGAAGTTTACGAGGCTCGGTTTTTGAAGATGTGATATTTAATGGCACAGATAAACTTCGCCCTTTAGGTCTTGCCGAGGTTGCGATTACGGTTCAAGCAAAATCTGAAAGTTTCTTTGATGAAATACTTCCTAATTTAGCGAATGATGAAATAGCAGAGTCTTTAGCAAAAATAGATGAGGCAGAAAACGAGTTAAATAAAATAGAGCTAAATAAGGTCATGCCTTTAGAAAAAGAAATTTTAGAAAAAGAAGCTAATAAAAAAGAAGCTAATAAAGATAATAATAATAACACTCCAAAGCTAAGCGTAGTAGTTAATAATTCTAAAGCGAGTTCTAGTAAAGAAGAAACTATAAAAATAGTTAAAGATGTAGATGTAGACCTAAAAAATGTAGACCTTGGAAACAGCAATAACGCAAATAAAACTAATAATAGCGTAGATAATAATATTAACGATAATAATAATGATAATAATGATAATAATAACGATAATAATAACGATGTAGAAGATTTAAAAGAAAAATCGATGACACTTCTTTCAAGGTTTTCTTGGCTACAAGCTACTAGTGAAGTGCAAGTGACTAGAAGACTTTATAGAAGCGGAGAGTCTGAATACTTTATAAATAGAGTTCCTTGTAGATTAAAAGATTTAAAAGAGTTATTTAGAGCAATAGGAATTGGTGCTAGAGCTTATACGATAGTAGCGCAAAACGAAGTAACGAGAATCATCACTGCTAAGCCTGAAGAAAGAAGACAGATGCTAGAGGAAGCGGCTGGAGTTTTAGGTTTTAAAGATAAAATAGTATCTGCAAATAAAAGGCTAGATGAAACTTTAATAAATGTTTCTAGGCTTAATGATATCATGCAAGAGGTAGCTAGAGGTGTAAATAATTTAAAACGCCAATCGCAACGAGCTATCGATAGAAAAGGGCTTTTAGAAAGATTAAAAGAGGTAGACCTGACCCTATTTAAAGATTCTTACTTTAATAATTGCGAAATTAAAAGCAATTTAGAAGCTCAAAAAGAAAGGCTAAAAGAAGAAGAGTTAGTTTCTAAAAATGGTGTAGATGTTATAAAGCTTGAAGAGGAAGCTTTAAGGTTAAGTATGTTAGAGCTAGATAGTGAAGGAGAAGAATATAGACTTAAAATAGATTCTATAAAAGAGGAATTAAATAGACGTGAAAGAAAACTTATAGAACTTCGCTCAGGGCTTAAAGAAAGACTAGTTAGGAAAGAAGCCTTAGAAACTGAAAACGAAAGACTAGATGAACGAAAAGAAATGCTTGCAAAAAGAAGAGAAGAGGCAAGGAGCGATTTTGAAAAATTAGAGGCAGAGCAAAACGAGTTGAAAGAAAAACTTCAAAGTGTTGAAGCGATAGGAGAAGAAGATTTAAAGGCGGCTTCTTTATTAGTAGAGGAAACAAAGGCAAAATTAAATGAAAAAGAAAGAGAGTTAAAGAAAGTAAACGATTCTTATATTTCAATAAAAGCTAGACTTGAGGCTATCGAAGAGCAACTTATTGCGGCCTCTCCAGTTTCTCAGCTTAAAAAAACCCTTGGAAATCAAGGTGCAACTAGTGAGTTTTTAGAAGAAGCAAAAGGAACGAAGCTATTTTTAGATGGTATATCGATCCCTTCAAAATATGCTAAAGCTCTTCAAGCGGTGCTTGGAGAAAAGACTGAGTTTTTAGTATCTAAAGAGCCACAAAAACTAATTACTTCTTTTAATAAAATGCTTGAAACTTCAAATAAAAAGGGGCTAGGAATTGGAATTTTTAAAGAAAATGAAAATGAGTTCACGCAAAATTTAAAAAAAGATATAAATATTCCTTTTCCGCTAATACTAGATTTAATGAAAGTATCATTAGATGTAGAAAGGTCTGCTAATAATATATTAAAAAATGTTTATGTTATAGAAAATATAAAAGAGGGGATAAGTTTTTTTGAAGCGAATAATAATGAAAAATTTGATGATGTTTTATTCGTTAGCTTAGAAGGGGAGCTTCTTACATCTTATAGCTATTACTCTTTAAAGCATGAAGGTGGTTTAGTCCAATTAAAATCTAGAAAGGAAGAGTATCAAAAAGAATTTAGTGAGCTTTCTAAAGAGCTTTCAAAGTTGAATAATGAAAAGTCTATATTATTTGAAGATGCTAAAAAGGCCGAGTTTAGCTATAGGCAAGAGTTAGATGAGGTTAAAAAAAGGCAACTTCAAATAAGAGAGATAAGCAATAAACTTGCGAATGCTAAAGGGCGTTTCGAGTCTCATAAAAGACTAGTTTCTCAGCTTGATTACGATTTAGAAAAATTAGAATCTCAATACGATGATATAAAAAGAAGAGATGATAATTTAAGTTTAGAGATTGAAAATATTTCTAAAGGATTAAGGGAAGCGGAAAACAGAGATGAACAAGAGCTAAAAGATAGTTTAGTAGTGCTAGACAATCAATATAAGCAAGTAAACATAGCTAGGGGAGAAAAAAGAAGCGAGCTTTCCGATTTTAATAATAGATTAGATGATGCAAGGAAGCGTTATGATATGGCTTTAAGAGCTAGTAATAATTTTGAGCTTAATTTGCAAAGAGTTTCTATCGAGCTTGAGAATATAGAAAAAAATATAATAGAAAAATATTCGAGAGATGAATTTTTAGCGCTTATAAATATAGATGAAGAATATATCAAGTTAGAAGAGGAAGAAAAGTTTAGTTTAGTTTCAGAGTTAAATAAAATAAAAGCGAGAATTGAAAGAGAAGGTCCTGTCGACCCTACTGCAACGGAGCGTTATAGCGAAGAGAAAGAAAGGTTAGAAGAACTAGAGAGACAAAAAAATGATTTAGAAAAGGCTATAGATATTCTAGGGAAAACTATAGATAGGCTAGTTCAAACTTCTCAAACTAGATTTATGAATGTGTTTACTAGAGTTAGAGAAAACTTTAGAGAGTTAGCTCCAAGGTTGTTTGGTGGCGGCTTAGCAGATATAGAGTTAAGCGATCCGCAAAAACCTTTAGAATCGGGGGTTGATATTATAGCAAGGCCTCCAGGGAAGAAATTAAAAAGCCTAGAGCTTCTTTCAGGAGGAGAAAAAACCTTGTGTGCTATTGCGCTTATTTTAGCAACGTTTTTAGAAAGACCTAGTCCGCTATGTGTGTTAGATGAGGTTGATGCACCGCTAGACGAGGCAAACTTAATGAGATTTTTAATTCTTATAAAAGAGCTAAGCACGAGAACGCAAGTAATAGTGATTACGCATAATAAGCAAACTATGATGGCATGCAGTGAGCTTATCGGCGTTACTATGCAAGAGCCAGGGGCTACTAAACTTATTGCAGTTTCGCTAGAAGATGCGATAAAAGAGGCTGTGTAATCTTTGTGTTATTTAAAATAAACATTATATGCAAAAAAATATCTTAGAAAAATTTAATCAATTTAATTTTAATGAATTCTTACAAAATTTATTGTCTTATATCGATAGTAGTGAAAATCAAATCGATATAGCGTGTATATTTTTAATTATTTTTGCTTTTATATTTATATTAAAAAGAAAACCAGATAAGCAAATAGAGCACGCAAGCGGCAAGAAAGAGGCTGAAGATAGAAAGGCCATTGTTTATGATAAGCTTAGTAAGAGTAGGGTAAGCTTGCTTACTAAGATAAATAATATTTTTTCTTCGCATTCAGAGAAGAAAGAGATATTAGAAGATTTAGAGGAGCTTCTTATCTTATCAGATGTAGGAGCTAAGGTATCGGCGCTACTTTGTAAAGAATTAAGTGAAGAATTTAAGACCATAAATAGTGAGAGCAAAGAAGAAATATTACTTTCTCTTAAAAGTAAAATAGAGAATATTTTAGGCGAAGATAAGGAAATAGAGTTAGTAGAGGGTGAGACTAAAATTATAATGGTAGTAGGAGTTAATGGGGTTGGAAAGACGACGACTATTGCTAAGCTTGCAGATAAATGGATAAAGCAAGGAAAAAAAGTTTTATTAGTAGCGGGGGATACTTTTAGGGCGGCTGCAACTGAGCAGCTTGTTTTTTGGGGTGAAAAAGTAGGAGCAGAGGTTGTAAAGGGAAAAGAGAACGATAAGCCATCGACCGTAGTTTTCGATGCGATGAAAAGGCTTAAATCCGAAGCATTTGATGTGGTGATTGTAGATACTGCTGGAAGGCTTCACAACAAAGCTAATTTAATGCAAGAACTTTCTGGTATTCAAAATGCGATAAAGAAAAATATAGAAAAGGGCGTAGATGAGGTGCTCTTAGTGGTAGATGGAACTAGTGGACAAAATGCCCTTTCTCAGGCTAAGGAGTTTAATAATGTAGTAGGACTTACTGGAATTATAATAACTAAACTTGACGGAACGCCTAAGGGAGGAATTTTAATAGCGATTAAAAAGGCTTTAAATATACCTATATATTTTATAGGTATAGGAGAAAAGCAAGAGGACTTAGTAAGGTTTAATGCTAAAGAGTTTGCTAGTGCGCTACTAGAAAATAAAGAGTCTTAATAAAATTGTTCTTTATGCTTTTTGGGCTTTGCAGTAGTTGGGTGATGCTAATTTTTAAGATCTTAAACTAATTTATCTTTGTTAGTTTAGCTATTGTTAGTTTATTTATTATTAGTTTATCTTTATTAAGTCTTGTTCTCCAAAGAAATTATCAAAATCGTATACTGCATCGGCGAAAATGGTTGCAGCTTTTTGATTATCTCTTTTATTTAGTGCATCGAGACCTTGAGTTAGCTTAGCTTCGATAATATTTAAATTATCAGGCTTAGTATTTAATTTTTCTATGCTATTAGTTTCGCTCTTACGTTTTTCATATAGCTGTAAACTTGAAACTATGTTTGCAACGGCATCTAGGTAATTGTTATTTTCTAGTGCTATAAGACCACGAAGTGCTAAACTCCTAGGACTATCTACAAAGACTTGGCATAAATTTAAACATTCATTAGCAGTCGTTAAATCATTAAACTTAATAAACATTGCACAAAGCGTATGGTATGAGACGGCCGCAGATTCTTTTGCAAAGTTTTCCCAGTCTTTGTTAGGAAATAAATCTTCAATGTTTACATTCTTTAAAAGTTCTCTCAAGATTTTTGCACGCATATGATCATCTAAGCTAATTTCACAATTAGATATATCATCGCTAGTGCATACAATAGTGCTAACGCAGTTTGCAACAGTCGCAAAAACTAGTTTCAAACTTATCTCTTTAAAGTTTCTACGTTCATCTATAGATAGTGATTTAAGAACGCTATTTTTTACACATATTATATTAGGTATAGAGATGCTTTCATTTTTTATTAAGTTTACTAAATCTGCTGAGGTTAGTGCATCGATTTCAACGCAATCATTGCTACAAAAAAGGATGGTATCGCTATTTTTAATATTATTTTTTATAAACTCTACATTGCTTTCTGATATTTCATCATTCGATGATAAAATAGTATAATCATCATCTAGAGAAGATAAAACGTTTAAAATTTTTCTTCCGTAAGATAAAAGGCAATCATCGTTTATATTTATATTTTTAATTTTTATATCTTGCGAAACTAAATTAGCATTAACTAAACTTTCTTCATTTACTAGTAAACTAATCATTTTTTATAACCTTTTAAAATGGAATTTTTTCCTTTTTTAAATATATTTTAAATAAATGACCTTTAGGCCATTATCGATAATTTAGATGTAGTAAATTGTAAAAGGATACAAAAAAAGAATAAGATAATAAGGGGCTAGCTATTTTAACTCACTTTTTTAAAATAGGGTTTTAAAATAAGGTTCTAGGATATTCTATAAGGATATTCGCTAAGGATATATTTTATAATTTATTAGGATAAGTTTTATTTTAATAAAAAAATAAATCACGAAACCTTTATATATAAAAAAGGAGGATGTTTCTTTCAAAACACCCCCCAAAAAACATATACTTTTTTTTAATTTTTAATAAAGAGAAAAATGAAAAACAAAATAATTTTTAAAATTTATTCTAACAAAAAACTTAAATTTTTGTAATTACATACTTATTTATAATTATATAAGATCGTTTAGTGTCAAATTATATTTTTTTAAAGTAGCAGTTAAGCCTAACTTATCTATAGTTCTTAGCACTCTAGTAGAAACGCGCAATTTAACATGACGCCCCTGCTCTGGTATAAAGATATTTCTAATTTGGATATTTGCTTTAAAAATATGTTTAGTTCTATTTTTAGCGTGGCTAACTCTATTACCTCTTTGTGCCGTTTTTCCTGATATTCTACATTTACGAGACATTTTTCCTACCTTCAAATAATTAAAAAAAATCACAAATCTTTTTAAATTATACTTATATTTTAACAGAAATCAAGGTTTATTTGGTTTTTTTTGCCTCTCTGCTTTTATTTATATTATTTTATTTATATTATTTTATTTATATTATTTCATCTTATTATAAAGAGTAGTAAGCATCTGAGTGCGAACTTGTGAATATATGTAATTATGCCCTAATGGGCTAGGGTGCAAACCATCTTCGCTAAGTATGGTTGTAGGGAGTTGATGTTGTAGGATTATACCACTAATCTTTGGGTATTTTAACAGTTCGGTATTAAAGGATTTTATAAAATTTAATTGTTTAGGTTTTTTTGTGCTAACGTGAGCAAGAGTGCTAACCGTTATAAAAGGCTTAACCTTAGCTCCAGATTCCGTTCTTAAAAATTTAATAAGTCTTCTTAATGTCGTTATTGAGCGTCGAACGTTGTTTCTATTTCTTCTATCCCAGAAATCATTCCTGCCCATATCTAGAATTATAGCATCTGCATTATAAATTTTTCTTAGCATAGTTGGGTTTTTATATATATTTTGCTTAATATGGCTTAAAATTTGAGCCACGGTTGCCCCAGGACGTGCTATCTTAGTGATTCTTACCTTTCTCTTAGTATTTGCTCTAAAATCATTATTTAATTTAGTAGTGTAGCCACCTTTATTATTTACGTCTCCAACCCCCCTAACGAAACTATCCCCTATAAATAAAATGCGAATTTTTTTGTCTTTATTCCTATCTACAAAACAAGTGCTAAGGTTCGTTTCATCACAGGCATATAAAGAATTAGTAAAAAATGATAAAACAATAAAAATGTTAATAAAGAAAATATTTAAAACCCTCATAATTTTTATTATAACAAAAACTTAAAGTTTCGCAAACAGTTTAGTTCCCCGATAAATCAAGGTTTTTTTCATGTTTGTTAGTATATTTTATTATAAAAATTAAATAAAGTTAAGGTTAAATCAAAAAAATTAAAGTACTTACGTAAGCTTAATATTTATTTTTAAGCTTTGTGATTTTAACTTTGTTGCTTTAATTTTGTGGTTTTATCCAAATCTCTGAATTTCTTTGAAGATAATTTAGAACACTGTTTTCTTCAACTCCAATCGTAACCTCAACATGGTCGACATTTTCTTTAGCTTGGATAAAGATAACGTTTTGAAACTCTGGAGGTGGGAAGAAAGGAAGCTCTAAATTTTTAGACATCAACTTGCAATTAGGTATAGTAAGTTTATAAAGCTCAGATGACGCCTTTGATATAGTAAAATCGGCTTTCTTATTTAGTGATATTTTAACTATCGATGAATTCGATGCATCGGTATCAAAAAATACTGCACTTAAAACACAAGGGATTTGACTGCTATCGCCTAGATTAGCTTGCTGCTCTAAAGGCACTCGGCTTTTTTCTGCTTCTTTTATAGTCATTTCGCGAGCTGGCACCAAAGTAGGACTTGCCTTTGTTGGTGCTTGTTCTATTCTTCTAGCTCCATCTTGCATGCTAGGAGATGTGCTAGGAGGAGACATAGCAGTAGTAGGCATAGAAGCGATAGCTTTAGTAGGCACGCTTTCTATTCTATTTTCTATTCTATCTTGCATTCTATCTTGCATTCTATCTTCTATCCTGTCTTCTATCCTGTCTAGCCTGTTTATTTTTATTACATTAGGCTCACTTAATTTCGCCCTTCCCCCTATATCTTGCAAAGTTGGTCGTGTCTCTACTTTTGCTGGCACTTGTGTTGTTGGTTGTGTGAAAGTTTGAGCCGATGCTTGCGTCTCGCTTAAAGATTTTGCAATCATAACGGTAAGCTCACCTTGTTGCAGAAATGTAGTATAAGAGGGTATAACATCACTTTTTAAATCTATTACTAACCTTGTAGTATATGGAGGATGCCCACCTAAACGAATAGTCTTTATTTGCGGAACGTTCGTAACGTTTATATTTTCACTTTTGCCAATTTTTATTCCTGTAATATCTATAACTAGTCTTGCAGGATTCGTTAATGCAAACTTATTTACGCCACTAATCTTAGGA
Organism: Bdellovibrionota bacterium; assembly: GCA_050952645.1. GTDB lineage: Bacteria > Bdellovibrionota_C > UBA2361 > UBA2361 > CAKMMH01 > CAKMMH01. The sequence continues at coordinate 47,157 of JBMNLI010000014.1, forward strand.
TTATTTGCCTTTAAAACTATATGATTCCCATCTTCTAGTAAGCTAAATTTTATTCCTTGTCTATTAAAAGAAAATAGTTCACTTAAACTAAAAGCTAAATTTGGAATACTTAATAAAATAAAAAATATAAAAAAGATGGCTCTTTTTTTATAATTTAAAATACGCATTTAAAAACTCCACACAAATAACATAAGTATTGTAATGCAGTACCGTAATACAAGACTGTAATACAAAGCTGTAATGCAAAATTATGATGCAAATTTAAAAAAATCGTATCACTTTTAAAAATTATATAAATATAAGATATTAAGAGCAAGATTATTTTTCTATCCATTCAGGCATTTCTTCTGCTAGTGAAACTTTAGGAGGATTTAAAATATAACGCAATTTTCTTTCAAAAACTAATAGTGAAGCCTTTTGTTTACTCCTTAATTTTATTATATTTGATGATTTCCGAGTATCGACGTATTGCAATGTGATTTCTTTTTCTGAAAGATAATCTTTTTTCTCTTCATCTATATCCATTAAATTAGTTTCATCAGTATTTAAATTTTCGCACTCGAATTTTAATTTTTCATTTATAGATGATGCAAAGACTAACTCTCCTCCACCCTGTGATTCTTTAAACATTACTATTGTGTCTGAAAATAGTGAGACCCAAACTGGAATAAATTCATTGTTATGTATAGCTTGTGATATCCCCTCTAAATCGACATCATTTGCAGGTAATATCTTAGCAAACCCTTTGAAGATTATCTCTGGTTCTAGATTTCTAGCTTGTTCTAAAAAAGCGAGTCGTCTTACTACGGAACGTGCCGCAAGATATTGGAGCATTAAACTAGGCTTTAAATTTTTCCAACTTCTTGAAGAAAAAAACTGGAATATTAGTGGAGTGCAAATAAGTACTCCCCAGAAAATAAATTTCATTTTTAGACCGACTGCAATCGCTCCAGATATAATTACAGCATTTATGCAAGCTAGCACTCCGCATGTATGAGCCTTATTTAATGCATCAATTTTTTCTTCAGGTGTAATTTTTTGCCAAAGTTTATCAGCATCAGATAGTAACATTTTTTCCTTATTTTTATATAAATTTCTATAAAAAAAGAAATTATTTCTTGTTTTCTAGTTATTTTTTTCTTATTTTCCTAAGTAATATTATTACATAAACTAAAAATGCACTTTTTATGCCAAGTTTTGGGGGTATAGTTTTTATGTAATTTTCTTTTTTAAAGTTTGTTGATTAAAGTTCGCTGATTAAATTTTGCCAAATTAGATTTGTTTTTAATGGTATGAATAAAAAAAAGATTATAGTATAATATTTTTTATTTTAGACACTAGTTTTGATATTTATAATTTAAATGATAAAAAAAATTTTTATATTTTCAATATTTCTTTTTACACTCTCGCTATTTATAGGTGCAGGATTTCTTGCATACGGTTATTTCTATATAACTAGAGATTTGCCTAAATTAAATCAAATAGAAGATTATAAACCTGATGCAGTAAGTAAAGTTTTTTCAGCAGATAATGTTTTAATGGCAGAGTTTTTCGATGAAAAAGGGAGACGCTATCCTGTAAAAATTTCCGATATTCCTCCTATGGTAAGAAACGCTTTCTTAGCAGCAGAAGATGCTTCGTTTTATAAACATCCAGGGATAAATCCTTTAAGTATAATAAGAGCTCTTATTACAAATATAGTAAAAGGAGGCAAACAAGGTGGTTCAACTATTACTCAACAAGTAGTAAAAAATCTTTTACTTACTAAAGAAAAAAGTATTGAAAGAAAAATAAAGGAAGCAATTTTATCTTATAGACTTGAGGAAGCTTTTACTAAGGATGAAATTCTAGAAATGTATTTAAATGAAATTTTCTTTGGCAATAGAGCGTATGGGATTCAAGCTGCTAGCCTTGCATATTTTAGAAAAGATGTAAAAGATTTAACTATTGCAGAGGCTGCGATGTTAGCAGGTTTGCCTAAAGCGCCATCTGCAAATTCTCCAATATCACATTTTTCAAGAGCTCAAGGAAGACAGTTTTACGTGCTAGATCAAATGAAAAAGGAAGGCTTTATTACTAATAAAGAATATAAGCAAGCTAAAAAAGAAAAATTAAAAATTTATAAAAGCGACCTTAATAAAGTTTTTTATGCACCATTTTACGCAGCTGAGGTAAGGCGTATATTCCAAGAAAAATTCCCTAGCTACAATATTGATTTAGATGGTGTAAAGATATACACGCCATTAGATATTAAAGCTAACAAAGTGGCAAAAAAAGCACTTATTAAAGGGTTAAAAGAGATTGATAAAAGGCGTGGCTGGCGTGGTAAAATAGATAGCGTAGAGTCTTTAAAAAATGAAGATTACTTAGAAAAATATAAAGATATTTTAACTAAAGATGTGCTCCTAGGGGATATTTTGCCAGCAATGGTTTTAGATATAGATAAAAATAAAGGGAGCATAAAATTCGTAGTAGGCGAGAAAGAGCTAAGCGTGTATGCAAAAGATTTTACTTGGGCAAATAAAAAGACGATGCCCGATGGAAGCTTAGCAAGCGTAAGCCCTATAAGAGATTTAGTAAAGGGTGATATTATAGAAGTGTCTTTTGTGAAAGAAGAAAAAGGTTTTAAGCCAATTTTAGATCAAACTCCAGATATAGAAGGAGCGATAGTTTTAATCAATCCTAAAACTGGAGAAGTAGTTTCTTTAGTTGGAGGAGCAGATTATCAAACTACTCAATTTAATAGAGTGACGCAAGCTAAAAGACAGCCTGGCTCCGTTTTTAAGCCTATAGTTTATTTAACAGCGATAGACGCTTACGATTATACTCCTGCTACTGTCGTGTATGATACTCCTAGAACTTTTAGAGTAAACGATGATTATTGGGTGCCAAATAATTTTGATGGAAAGTTTTTAGGACCTATAACTTTAAGAGAAGCGTTGCAGAAATCGAGAAATTTAGTTTCAGTAGATATAATAAGTAGCATTGGTGTAGAATCCGTAATTCGCTATGCAAGAAAACTAGGAATAGAAAGTGATTTAGGAAAAAATTTATCATTATCTTTAGGTAGTGGAGAAGTGTCTCTCTTAGAATTAACGAGAGCTTATGGAGTATTCCCTGCAGGAGGTGTGCTTGCTAATACAACGTTTATAACTAGAATAGAAGATAGAAATGGAAACGTTATTTACGATGTTCAAAAAGAGTTAGTAAACAATTCAAAACAGGTAATAGAGGAAGATACCGCTTTTATAATGTCGTATTTAATGAAAGGCGTTGTAGATAGCGGAACTGGTTATAGAGTTAAGGCTTTAGGACGCCCTGCGGCTGGTAAAACGGGGACTTCAAATGATTTTATGGATGCTTGGTTTATAGGATTTACTCCCGAGTGGGTAGCAGGTGTTTGGACTGGATTTGATACTAAAACGCTTATCGGAAAAAAAGAAACTGGTGGGACGAGCGCTGCGCCTATTTGGCTTTATTTTATGAAAGATTTTTTAGAGTATGAAGAAGACAAAGCATACAAACAAGAAATCGAAGAAAGCAAAAAAGCCGCAATCGCTAAAGGAGAAGAGTTTAAAATCCCTGCTAAAAAGCAAGCTCCTAATTTTTTACCGCCTCCTAATGTAGTCCCGTATTGGATAGATAAGAAAACTGGCGTTAGAGTTGATAAGGACACTAAAGGGGCATTCTTAGAATATTTTAAACAAGGCACGGAGCCAAACTTGCCTATGGAAGATTCTGAAAGTGAAACTATAGATTACTTAGAGCAAGTAGATTTGTAAAGAAGCTTTCTCTTAAGCTCGCTCTTTTTTAGCTCGCTCTTTTTCTAGCTCGCTCTTTTTAGCTCGCTCTTTTTCTAGCTCGCTCTTTTTAGCTCGCTCTTTCTAGCTTGCTCTTTCTAGCTTGCTCTTTGAGGGGCTTCTTTAGTTATCTTAAGTTAAAGAACTTTTAAAAAATTTTTAAGCTAATACAAATTAAGCTAACACGAAAAAAGAGGTTCTTTACGTTTTAGGCTTCGTTAGATTCATCTTCGTTGGATTAAGCTTCGTTAGATGATGTGTGGCACTAATTTTTTAGAATTTTAAAACCACCTTAAAACGTTAAAGAACTAAAAAATTGCTATTTCACTACTATTCTCGCTTGTATTCTCGTTTGGCTCTTATTTATTCTTATTCTTCTTGCCATTCTTAGCTATTCTTTTAGCTATTCTCTTAGCTATTCTTTGCTATTCTCATCTTCATAATCATCATAACCGTCGTTGTTATTTTCGTTATTATTTTCACTGTTATCTTCATTACTATTTTCATCATCATTTTCATAATCATTTTCATTTTCAGTGTCATTTTCAGCATCTTCGCCTTGCCCATCTTCCCTTGGAATATTGATAGTAGTTGCTCTTTTAAAGCATATTGTGTTTCCATTAAATAGAGCATCTTTTAAGCTGTTTTCTATTTCGTCTGCTATATCTTCTTGAAAATCAACGAATGAGTAAATATTTCTCAAGCTAAATCTTTTAATTTTATCTGCATACTCGCTAGCAAATTCTTTTAAAATATTTATAAAAGCATCTTCTGAGAAATTATCATTATCGCCAAGTCCTATATAAAATCTAACATCTTTTATTTGAGGTTCACGTTTATAGTTAGCACTTTTTTCTTCCTTTTGTAGTTCATTTGCAGAAGAAAAATTTTGTTCTTTATACGATCTATTTTCAGGCCTATTTTCAAACTTCTTTCTTCTATCTTTTCTATTGCCGTAGGAAGAACTTTCCGATACTTTTATTAAAGAATTGTAAATCATATATTTTATAATATCATCTTTTCTATCCGATTCATTTAATAATTGATAGTAAATTTCTAGCTTTTCATTAATATCTTCTGCTTCAGAAATTTTGCTTTCATTGATACTCTTAACATAATTATCGAAACGAGCCTTGCAAACCTCAGCTACTGTGGGAAGTTGCACTTCAACGATATCAAAATCTAAGCCTTTTCTAACTTGATGAAAATTTATTAAATCTAGTGGGTGAATAAAATTTATTACTTTCTTTAAATATCCCTTTTCATTAGTTTTACCCATTCTCGATAAATAGGTATCGCAATTTTCAGGTGTGGAATAATTTATAACGAGCTCTAGATTCCTAACATTAATTTGTTTTGCCCCGATATCTGTAGCGATAATTGCATTGATAGCACCATTTTCTAGATCGTTTAATGCGTTCATAACTCTTGAATAATAGGCGTTGCCTATAAGTTTAGTAGTGCGCATACCATTTTTATTTAAAACCGCTTCAACCATATCTGTATCTGAGGGTTGGTTGCAAAAGATGATTGTCGCAGGTCTTCCTTGAATTTCTAAAATATCGCATAGTGCATTAAGCTTTGCAGTAAGTTCGGCTCCAAGCATACAAAAATAGTGTTCCGTTTTTACAACCTCTTCCTTTCCAGCACTTTCGCTAGCGATTCGCGTTTTTACATCTCTAAAAGCTTTTTCAAGTTCATGAGAGATTTCTCTGTTGCAAATAAGCACTTGAGCATCTTTGTTTAAGCTTTTGATTTTTGTAATGGTATCTATTATTAGCTTGTTATTCTCTTCATTTTCTTCAATACTATCAAAAATTAAAGTATCGATATCTTCTAAATTATTTTTACCTTTCTTAAAAGTATCGAGTGAAAGGATTTCTACTTTAAAATTTTTATTATCAAATAAATTTAATTTAGAAAATTCCTCAACTATTCTATCTTTTGAATCATTATCAGCAACGATTAATGTTTGGTAATTTTCATTATTTATCTTATAAAAAGCTAATAATAAACCACACATTAAAGTTTTTCCACTTAGAGAATCGCCTTGAATTAAATAGTCTTTTTTGTTTATAATTTCTGGTAAAATTTTTGCTTGTAGAAATGTAGCTTCAGCAATTCCTAAGCTTTCGATTAAATTTAATATTTCTTGATTATTAAAAATTTTTTCAAAATTAAAATTTATTCTTCCTTTGTTTCGTCCTTTTTCTTCTTGTTGCATATGTTATCCTAAATAAAATTATAATTTATTGTTTGTTATATTGATCATTATCAATAATCAATAGTTTTAAAATTAGTTATAAAACTAAAAATCTCTAAATTAAGCTATAACGATATCAGCTATAATGATATCAGCTATAACGATATTGACGGTGCCTAGATGATACTTAAAATGATAATAAACAATAATATAATTAAAAAATAATAAATAATATAATAAATAATAAAGTCTTAATATAAATCAATCAAAAATTAAACGTAATTTTATATAATCTTAATATAATTATCTTTATATAATAATTATTTTTATATAATCAATGTATAGCAGAAAGATATATAACTTTATATATCTGTTTTTTTATATAAGACTTAAAATATAATATAACAAAATTATTGCATCTTGTCATTATGTCATATATTGAAATTTTTTCAAATATTTGTAATAGTTAAATGTAAGTTTTTTCCTAAAATAAAATTTTAAAAAACATATTATGAATAAAATTAAATATATATTATTTTTTATATGTGCTTTTTTTTTCGTTTCGTGTGCCCAATTAAAGCCAGTGCCTAAAGAAAGGTATATAAATAAAAATTCAAACTATAATAAGCACTATAATAGGCAGTATAGTGATAATAGTAATAAACAATTAAACACTACATCTAATACTACTAATACTTTAGTAAGTAGCACTTTAGTAGGTAATAATCAAGCAAGATACAGTGGCGGATATAAAGTAGGAAGCGAAGCGGACACGCAAAGCGAAAGCGCTAAAGATGTAGGCGAAAGCACAAACTCCACACTAGATCATTTAAAAGAAGTAGCAAGAGAAAACAAAAAAGAGTTTTTTAGTGAAAATAATGATTATGCAGTATCTCCATCGGTTCCTAAGGGAATTTTCACGGTTAGAAATACTAATTTTATAACGGTTGGAGAAAAGGGAGATGTTTGGCTTTGGAGTGCAAATTTAAAAAATAGAAGTCACGTTGAAAATTTGGGAACTTGTGTAGATAGAGTAGACTTAGACCATAATACGCTCGCTTTATTTTGGTCATGCGGAGCTAAGCTCTATACAAAAGAGCTATTAAACGATAAATCTGTAATATCGCTAGATAGAATAAAAACTAGAGCTAGTGCTTTTACAGTATTTAATAATGCAACGCAATTTTTAGTAGGTGGGGCAGATGGGAAGTTGTATAGGTGGGAAAGCCCTTTAAAGATAAATATTACAGATTTTAATAATTTTGAAAGATACACGGCGCACTCAACCGTAGTGAGTGCCGTGGCGTTCCATCCTGAGGGGAGAGTCTTTTTTTCGGGAGATTGGCAAGGCAAGTTTAAAGCTTGGATCTCTTATAAGGAAGATGAGTTTTCTGGAAAATATGATGAAAATTTATTTGGAGGAAGATTTTTTGAAGAAGGTTCTATGGTAAAAGACTCAGGAAGAGTAGGAGGAAGTATTGAGAAAATTGTGGTTAGTCCTAATGGAGATTACGTTTTGTTAGGTCTTCAAAATTCGATTATAGAGATTTGGAAGCTACGTTCTTTTAAAAAAGTTTTAGATTTTTCAGCTAGTGATTTAAGGCTATTAGATGCCAAGTTTGTTTCTAATAACCAGTTTATTACTTTAGCTAGAGATAATAAAATTAAGTTGTGGCAATTTGATGAGATAAAAGATGATTTAGGAGATAGCGATTTTAAAGAAATGCTAATAGGAGAAAAAGAGTTAGAGGAGCCAGTTTTACTTTACGTCGCTAAAACTAGTGAAATTCTTTTTGCAGATGAAAAGGGCGACTTAAAAAATGTAGATAGCGTAATTGCAGTAGACTAGTTTATATAATTTTGTTTAGTGATTTTTACCTTATAAACTTTTTTGTGCATATGTATAATTGGCAAATACGATTATTAAATATTTTATTAAATACTATTGATAAATAAAGTTATGAAGAAAATATTATTTTTAGTCATTTTTATAACGAGTGTTGTGTTAGATTTTATATCGAAAAGTTTTGTAGTAGATTATTTTAAAAATAGCGATACTCATTTTGTTCCCGTTATAAAAAATTTTTTAAATATAGGCTTAACGTTTAACGAGGGAGTAGCTTTTGGTTTTATGACGACTTGGAGTCCTAATGTAAGATTATTTGCTTTAATCGTTACTAGTGTTATAGCGTTTAGTGTTCTACTATATTTTTTATTTGTAGTTTATAGAGATAATAAAATAGCTGTAGCTTTTCTTGCTTTAATTTTTGGGGGAGCGGTTGGAAATATTATCGATAGGTTTCGCTATGGAGCGGTCGTAGATTTTATCGATATATATTACAAGCAATACCACTGGCCAATGTTTAATTTAGCAGATTCTTTTATTTGCATAGGTGTTTTCGTTTTGATTTTTTTACCTCATGAGACTAAAGAGATAACAAAAGTAGAGATGGACGTGGATATGGGAAAAGATATTAAGTAAAGACTTTTTTATATTGTGATTTATAACTTTTTGTCCAGCGGATTGTCAACTTTCTTTTAGGCTCTGTGTGTGAAGAGATACTAATTTTTGAGGATTAAAAACCATTTTAAAGCGTGAAGAACTAATTTTTAATTTATATTTTTTTCATTACTTTAGTGTGTTATATTTTTTTTATGAATAGTAATCTTGTTAAGAAAATTTTTAAAATATTAGAAAAATCTTTATATATTTTACTTATCTTGGTGTATACATACTTTTTTGTGTTAAGATTAGGTTTTGAGTTTAGATTTCCCATAGCTTACGATTCCCCAGATTTTCAGGCTATAGGGCGTGGCATAGTAAATGGTTTTTATCCATTTAGAGATTTTTGGGAAGTTAAACCGATTGGCATTTATTTATTACATTATATTTCTTATAGTTTAACGGATACTTTAATAATTTCTCATGTTTTTTTAATATTTTGTTATATATCATTATTCCTTTTCCCAATTATTTTTTTTCTTATAAAAGTTCCTAGAAAAAAAAGAACTTTATCTCTTTTCGTTATTTCAGTTGCATTAGGCTCATTAGTAGCGGTATATGCTGATTTAAGAGGAGGAAGATTGCTTCCAGATATTTTTGGAATATTTTTTTCTTGTCTCTATATTTTATTTATAAACTCATCTTTTTTTATAAAGAAACGAAAATTATCATATTTTATCGCTGGGTTTTTAATGTGCATCGCTTGCAATTTTAAGGAACCATATTTATTTTCTATAATTGCATCAAGTTTAATTTTTTCAAACTCATTTAAAGATTTTTTAAGAAAATTTTTTATCCCATTTTTAGTAGCATGCGTATTAGGTGGAGTTTTTTTATTATCGTTAGGTTTATTAAAGGATTATTTTGAATATTTATATTATATGGTTTTTTTTCTTAGTGTAGCAGATGGTAATAATATATTTATGCGAACATTTATAAATATAAATCATATTTTTAATAATTTAAATTTAGCTTTTAAATTTTCAGGTTTTGTATTTTATTTGTTATTTCTTTTCCCATTTATAGAGGTTACGCAAAAATATAAAAATATAGCAAATAGGAAAAAATATATTTTAATAAGATTTTTAGTTTTAATTTTTGCTCTATATCTTACTGTAATGGCAGTTCGTTCTAGTGGCTATCACTACTCTCAGCATAATAGTTTTGCAGTTCCATTTATTTTTGCATTAAGTTTATATTTTATAAAGAATGTAATAAATTTTAAAAATGATTTTCGTAAAATATATATTTTCGTTTTTAATATTATATTAACTATTACTCTGTTTTTTTTACCTATAAAAGGAATCGTAATAGAAGATTGGAGTGATATGTTTTTATGCAAAAATATAAAAGATGAAGCAGAATATATAGATAATGTATTAGACAAATTAGATGAGAAGACTTACGTTTTTTTAGGTTCTTGTGGGCATCATATTTTGGGTTTTACTAGACATTCCCCTAAAGGGAAATATGCATTTCAAGTTCGAAATTGGAATGCCGAAAAGCTTCCAAACTTTTATGAAAGTATAGTCGATAATGTGAAAAATGCTAAATTAGTCGTTTTTGATAGCTACTTTAATAAAAAACTTCAATATCAAATAGAGCCAATTTTAAATAATGCTTTTACTACCGACATCCCTAATTCACTTAAAGGTATTAAAAAACCTTATTCTAGATATAAAATATATTTTAGTAAGAAAATATCTTAACTATTCTTTTTAAGTCTGTAAGTTTGTAATAAAAACTGATTTAAAAGCTTTTTAGATGTAGCATAGAGTGCTGTTCGAGCGTGTTTGTAAAAAGCTGTTTTATTCTGACTTCGCCAATGAGGCACCCAAGAATTTTAAATTAAAATTTACGATAATTGCTTACATTCATAGACGTGGTCAGCGATAATCCAATATTGAGCTCCTTAAGATACATGTTTTAAGAGGCTCTTTTTTTATCTTTTTTTATCTACTTTTATCTATTAGTTTTATTTACTAGCTTTAAAATATCTATTGTGCATATTTTCTTGTTCTTGTAAACTTAGACTTGCAGTTTAGCCTTAATACGTTCTAGTATAAGGCAAGATAGAGATTTTTAAAAATTGTAGTTCTTACACGTTTTAAGCGAATTAGAAAAATTGTTTTAGGTTAGCTTAAAAGAAACGAATGAAACTAGTGGAAATTTTCTTTAGGCTAGTGTGGTAAGTGGTGCTAAATTTATGAGCTTAAATATTTTTAAATGTGCAAGACTTATATATTTAATCATTAGTAATATTTAATTATTATAAGAGTAATTATGAATAAAATATTGTCGTTATTGTCGTTATCCATTTTGTTATTTATGCTCGCTTCTTGCTCAGTAGGTAGCGATGTAGAACGTTTGCCATCTCGAAGCGTCGGAAACTTAATCGTCGATACTCCAGATGAACAAAAAAAAGAACTTACAGAACAAGAAAAAGTTTTTTATCTCCAACAAAAAGAAAGAGATAGACAACAAAAAGATATCGAAGATTTAGAACGGCAAAGATTTTATAATGAAAAAATTAAGAATTACGGTTTAGAATAAATATAAAAAAATAGAGTAAATATAAAAAAAGCTTTAACAATAATAGTTTGAAAAAAAAGTTTTAATATCGTTTGCTGTTTTTATGAATAAGTTTTATTTAAAGTGATGTTTTTTGTTTTTAAGAAATTTTTTTTAAAATAATAATTAGGAAATAAAAAAGATGAGGAAAACATTTTTGGTTTTATCGTTATATATAATCGCTTGCTCCGTTTCTGCTTGCTCAAATATAAGTCAAAAAACGACCCTAGGAGCTATAATCGGAGGCTTGGTAGGAGGAAGTGTCGGAGCCGTTGTCGGCCATCAATCAGATGAGGTTGGGGCAGGAGTGGCTATTGGCGCTGCGGCTGGAGCTGGTATAGGAGCTTTAATCGGAGCTAATTTAGAAGATGGTAATTCTTCAAGTCCTGATAAAATAATAACTAGCCAAGATAGAGCGTTTTACCCAGTTAATAATAATTTTAGCGATAATTATGAAACTAGTAATTTTATAGGCTATAATGAAACTTTTTCGCAAAATGAAAGTGGAAATTTTGCAAAATTTGCCTATAATGATAATAGTTTTAATGGTAATAGTAATTTAAATAAAGGAGTGTCTTTATATTCTTCAGGATACTACGGCGCTATAAATGGTGGCACTTATTCTAGTGATTATAATAGCAATCTCTTAAATTACGTTAATACTGGGCAAACTAAAGGTTATTTAGGAGCTTTGAATATAGATAAAGGGATAATGCCTAATAAAATAATGCCAAATAAAGAAGAATATATTACAAATAATTATGCTACTAATAATACTTATAATAATAACACTTACGCTAGCATTAATGATATTCCTAATGCACAAAATATAGAGTATCCAAAGGCTTCGTATAGTTGGGATAATAATCCAATTAACAAGGAAAGTGGTGTTTCGGTAAATAATGTAAGCCTTAATGCTGATATATATAATGAACTTAGTAATGATTGCGAAAAAGCTAAAGCTAAGGCTACTCTAGCAAAGCAAACGGAAGTACTCGCAGATAAACTTTTTTATTATAGAAAAGCCTTAAGGTTATGTCCAAGTTCACCCGAGTACCATAATGGGTTAGGTGAGGTTTATATGGTGCTTAATCGTAGAGAAGATGCAGTGTTCGAGTTTAAGGAGGCTTTAAAATTAAATCCTGAGTTTTATACTGCAAAAAAGAATTTAAATATAGCAGAAAACAAATATTAGTTTTTTAAAGGTTTATAAGTTAAAGATTTAATTTAAGCCTTAATAAATTTTAATATTCGTTTTAATATTCGTTTGAGTGATTTGTCTGTAGGTAGTTATATATGAAAAAAATTGTATTAGTATTTTTATTTGCTTTACTTTTTAGTTTTACTTTTAATAGTTATGCAAATAATAGTCATGCAGAAGATTTAACTCGAGATGTAAATAATAAGCTAGAAACACCCGATACGACTCCTAATGTAGCAATCGATGTAGATGGTATGGTTGAAAAAATAGAAACGATAGCTATAAATAATAATATTGATAATAATAAAGTTGATAATAATAATATAGATGATGCTAAAGAAGTAAACGATATAAAAAAAGAAGATACAGATAAAGAAGATACGCAAGAATGGCAAAAAGTTGAGGCTGTAGTTAATAATGTAAATGAAAATATAGATAGCAATATAGAAAATAAAAACATAGATGAAAAAGATATAACGGATAAAAATATTGAAGATAAAAATATAGAAGATATTAAGAGTAAAGGTCTTTATGATAGCTCGCTCGATTGGATAGATGAAGAGGAACAAGCAAAGAAAGAAAAATTTATACTAGATTACAAGCAAGCTAGAACTAATGAGGCAATAGTGGATATTTTAAGAAGTAGGTCGCTAGATGCGAGAGTCGATGCAAGGGGCATTATAATCAATTTAGAAAATGCATTATTTGAATTTAATAGCGCAACGCTATCTCCTAAAGCACGTCCTCATATAAAAGAAATAGCAAAGTTTTTACAATCTCTTCCCGAAAGAACCGTTGAGGCACAAGGACACACGGATTCCGTTGGAACCGTTATTTATAATTATAAATTATCGCAAGGTCGTGCTAAAAATGTCGTTCAAGAACTAGTTGAAAATGGCGTAAGCCGTTCAAGATTAGAGTATAAAGGCTATGGAGAAAGCGATCCTATTGCAACAAATAGAACCGAAGAGGGCAGAGAAAGAAATAGGCGTGTAGAGTTAGTAGTAAAGTAGTTTATTACGACTAGCTAAAAATTAAAGATTTTTTTTAAAGATGTAATTTTATTAAATGAAAGTAGCAATAGTTCATGATTGGCTTACAGGTATGCGTGGTGGGGAAAGATGCTTAGAGGCGTTCCTAGATATATACCCAGATGCCGATATCTTTACGATGATACATATAAAAGGCACTACATCTAAAAGGATAGACGGTAGAGTTAAAAAAGTATCATTTCTAAACAAAATCCCAAATATAAAAAAATATTATAGGTATTTTTTGCCATTATACCCTTTTGCTATAAAAAGTTTTGATTTTTCAGGATACGATCTAATAATATCTTTAAGTCATGCGGTTGCAAAAAATATCAACAAACCTAAAAATGCAGTGCATGTTTCGTATATTTTTACACCTATGAGATACGCTTGGGATCAAGCTAAAAATTATTTTGGAAAGCTTACATATTTATTATATCCGCTTTTAATTTGTTTAAGGTATTGGGATAAATATCAATCTAAAAATGTCGACTATTTCGTTGCTATAAGTAATTTTGTAAAAGCAAGAGTAAGATGCTTTTATAAGCGTAAAGCTTACGTTATTTATCCGCCTTGTCAAAGCAAATGGAAGATAGCGCCTAGTGATGAATTTAAAAAAGGAGAGGCTTTTTTACTCGCAGGAGCTATGGTTCCGTATAAATACCCAGATGTGGCAGTCAAGGTTTTTTCAAAGCTCGATTTGCCTCTTTGGGTAGTAGGAACTGGTCCTATGAAAGAAGAGCTAGAAGTGATAAAAACGCCTAATATTAAATTTTTAGGAAGAATCGATGATAAGGAGTTTTCGCATTATTACCAAAACTCTAGGGCGTTAATTTTCCCAGGCAAGGAAGACTTTGGTATAATTCCTATCGAATGCTTAGCTAGTGGAAGACCAGTTATAGGGCTTTACGATGGAGCTCTAAAAGAGACTATAAAAGGGGTTCGTTACTGGAAGGATGAGAAAATTACTAATCATAATGGAGTTTATATTAAGAAAGGCAAAGATAGAGAGAAAAATTTAAAAGAAGCATTAGAGTATTTTATAGCAAACGAAGAAAAGTTTTTGTCAAAAAATTGCGTGGAGCAATCGATAAAATACACGGAAGATAATTTTAAAGCTAACTGGAATATATTTATTAGTGATGTTTTTAATAAAAAGTTTTAAATAAGAAGTTTTAAATAAAAAGAAATAGCTCTCGCACTTTTTAAAAGGTAGCTTTAAACAAAAATTATATTTTTCGTTAGTTTAAAATAAAAAATTTAGTATTAATATTTAAGATGTATGCGTAAGAGAGCAAAAAAAGGTAAGACTTAATATAAATTTCTAAAAAGTAAAGAACTAAAAAAATTAAAAAAAATTAGAAAAGAAAGTTTAAAAAATATGTTAAAAGAAAGAAGACAACTAGTAGAAGTTTTTTTTGTTATATTCGATCTGTTTTTTATAGCGGTAGCTTGGGTTCTAGCTTATTACATAAGATTTTATTCAGGGATAGTAATCGTCGATAAGGGGATACCTCCATTTTCACAATATTTTTGGATCTTGATAGTCGTTTTGCCCATATGGTTTTTAGCTTATAAGCTAGGCGGGCTTTACGTTCCACTAAGAGCGACGGCTCGCAAATCGTATGAAAGTTTTTTACTTATTAGGGCCAATAGTATCGCAATACTAGTTCTTATCTCTTACACGTATTTAGTGCAAGAAAGAACTTTAGAGGTTTCAAGGTTAGTGCTTTTTTATTTTGCAGTCTTATCTACACTATTTGGGATATTAGGAAGAAGCGTTTTAAGGCGTTTTTTAAGGGATATAAGAAGAAAGGGTTATAACTTAAAGTTTATGCTTATAATAGGTGGAGGAAAGGTAGCAAAGGATGTTGCAGAAAGAATTAGAAAAAGAAAAGACTACGGCATTCAACTAATAGGGTGTTTAAATAAAACCGGTGAAAGTAGTAAAGAGATAGATCTCCCAGTTTTAGGGAAATATGAAGATTTAAGAGATATATTAGATAAAAAGCAAATAGATATGGTAGTAGTAGCTCTTCCATTAGAAGACAATCAAATGCTTCCCGTGGTGATGAAAGTTTTAAGCGATTCGGTAGTCGATGTTAAAATAGTTCCAGATGTTTACCAATTTATAAGTGTAGGAGGGTTTATCCAAGATTTCGATGGTCTCCCAGTTTTAGGTCTCCAAGAGTCTACTATCGATGGAATCAATTATTGGATAAAAAGAGTGTTCGATATTGTAGTATCATTGCTTCTTATAATTCTTTTAGCACCACTTATGCTTTTAATAGCAATCCTTGTAAAATTAACGTCTAGGGGATCTTGTATTTATAAGCAAGAGAGAATGAGTTTAGATGGCTCATCGTTTCAGATGTTAAAGTTTAGAACGATGAAACAAGATGCTGAAAAATCGGGGCCAGGGTGGACGGTAAAAAATGATGAAAGAGTCACGGGCTTAGGAAAATTTTTACGTGCTTATAGTCTAGATGAGCTTCCGCAGCTTTTTAATGTTCTAAAGGGTGATATGTCGCTAGTAGGACCTCGCCCTGAAAGACCAGTGTATATTCAAGAGTTTAGAAAAAAAATTTTCTCATTATATGATAAGACATAAAGTAAAATCTGGCATAACGGGTTATGCACAAATAAAGGGGTGGCGAGGGGGGACACTTCGATAGATAAGCGTATAGAGTGCGACTTATATTATATAGAAAACTGGTCGCTTTTCTTTGATTTAAAAATACTCTTTTTAACTATCTTTAGTGTATTTAAAAAGACGAACGCTTACTAGAGGCTTTGTTAATATTCTTAAATTTTATATTTTCAAGTTTTATGATAATCAAAAAAATAAAAAATTTAAATTTAGAAGAGATTGCTGAAAGTGGGCAAATTTTTAGAATGAATAAAAATAAAGATAATTCTTTTAATATTATTTCTAAAGATAAATTTTTAAAAGTTAAAGAAGCTAAGAGTGGTGAGTTTCATTTTTATTGCGAAAGGAAAGAGTTTGAAAATTATTGGAAGAACTTTTTTGATTTAGAAACTGATTATTCAAAAATTTTAAGTTTGATAGATAAGAATGATAAATTTTTATACGAAGCTAGCAAGGCTGGAAGTGGCATAAGGATATTAAGGCAAGACCTTTTTGAGACGATTATTAGTTTTATAATTTCTCAGCAAAATAATATTCCTAAGATAAAAAATACCATAGAAAAGCTTTGTAAAAAATTTGGTGAATTAAAAGAAGATAAAGAAACGGGATGCAAGTTTTTCGCATTTCCTAAAGCTAAAGATTTGCGTAATATAAAAGACCTTCAAGGCTTATCTTTTAGGATATCGAGATAAATATATAAGTGCGTTTTGTCAAAGCGTGTGTAATAAAACTTTTTTATTAGAAGAGTTAGAAAATAAGAGCAATGAAGAAGAGTGTTTAGAAAAGCTTTTAAGTATTTATGGGGTAGGTAAGAAAGTTGCTAATTGCGTTTTACTTTTTTCGCTTCATAAATTAAATGCTTTTCCTGTAGATACGTGGATAAAAAAAGTTTTAGAAACAAAGTATGGTAATAATTTTCCTTATAAGAGATACGACGGCTACCTAGGCGTCATTCAGCAGTACATGTTTTTTTACGCAAAGAAAAAAGAAAAAGAAGAAAAAAATTCTTAAACTTTTCACGAACATTTTTTTTTATATAATCGATATCTTCTTTAGTGATAAAAATTAGATAAGGCTTTTTAAGCTTTATTTTAAAAAACTTTTTATATTATTAAAGGAGAAACTAGCGATGAGTATAAATATAAGCCAATTAAAAAATAATTTAAACCAAGTTCAAATGGAAAACTATGAGAAAGCAGGCTCTAATGTGGCTGCGTCTTTTGGCAATGCAGAAGATGATTTAATGCAAATTTACACAGCTACAGATGATGCTACTATAAAAAGTATTGCGAGTAGATTAGGTATAAACGTTGAGAAAAAAAGCGGGTACTGAACTTTTAGAATCAACACAAACCGTAGCAAAATTAAAATATGAAAAAGCATCTAGGACTTATTCTATGTTTATAAAAATTATGGAAAATGCGCATCAGATGCTTATGAATATTATAAACAAGATAGGTTAATTTTTTTTTATACTTTTAATTTAATTATTTGGAGGAGTATATGACTACTATTTCTGAATTAAGACAAGCTTATAGAAAGGAAAACTTAGATGCTACATCTTTAAAAGACTCTATGGCAGATATGATGAATGAGCTTGTAAAAACTAATAAACAAGGTTCAAATATTGGAAATGAAGAAATGGGCGAAGATTTCGTCTATACTTCTCTTGTTTATGATCAATTAAAAAAGCAAGACGCTTCATTAGCTGAAACTTTTAAAAGTAAAATTGCCACAGTCTTTAATAGGCTTAATGATAAATCGAGAAGAGAATCTCAACCTTTGTTTAAGGCTACAAATAGAGTGCTTAGAACGATGGTAAGAGCTGGTGATTTAACGAAAAAAATAAATAAAGTGATGAAGCGTATAGCTTTAGGAAAATCTCAATTAGATAAAAAACCTAATAGATTGAGAAGAGCGCCAATAGTTATCGATAATAGCGAAACTAAAAATAATGTTGAAGAGATTATCGATAGGATTGGTAAAAACAGAGTCGCATCTAACGCTACATTAGAGGCTATAGTTGCAAGAAATGCTCGTAAGACTATATCGGTTGAGGCATGGGAGCGAAAAAAAGACTTTCTAGATGGACTAAAAGCAGCTCCAATAGAAGAGAAAAAAGTAGGTAGCGTAGCATCTGTTAGCGATGTAGAAGAAAAGAAGGTAAATGTATTTAAAGGCACTACTAACGATATGGTCTTTGACCCAAAATCGGAATATGGAAAGCCAGTTTTTATTTTACCTCATTTATATTCTAATGTAGAAAAAGTTGCCGATATAAAAATGGAAACTACAGATGGTGTGCCATTAGGAGATTTTACGTATGGTGGCACTGAAGAGGGAATTCCTGATAGCAACTATGCTAGAAAATTTTTATTATTTCTCTCATGAGATGACGCTTCCAAGTAAGATAAATATTTTAATGCGTTTCGAAGGAACTGATGAGTGGTTTTATCAAGCTTTCGATACTAGAGAAATGCACACGATAAGATATAGAAGCAAAAGCTTATAATATTGGTAATATTTCGCCTTTAGTCATCTTTTCCTTATATATCGGGCTATATATATCGATTATATATATATCGATGACTTACAAGAAAGAGAAAGAAAAAGAAAGAAAGAGAAAGAAAGAAAAGGGACGATGTCTTTTAAAAAGTTGATTTTTAAATAAGCATCGTCCTTTTTTATTGTCTTTTTTATTGTCTTTTTTATTGTCCTTATTATTGCCTTTGTTTTTAATTTTTTTTGCATTATTAGCTTATAACCATTTGGAATTATTGAATATTCTAATTAGACAAAAGGTAAATAAATAGTAATATAAGCGATAATAGGTGCTTATTTTTAAAAGACAATGTTCTAAAATATCTTAAAATATTTAAAAAAAATATTATTTTTTTTTAAATTTTAAACTAATGTTTAAAGTTTTCATGCCGATAGTCTATTCGTAGGTTGTTAATAGGAAAGTTTTATAATTTAAATAAAATTTTAGATTTTTTTAAATTTTTTTAAATTTTTGTGTGTGCGGTAAATAGAATTTGGCGATTAAAATAAGGACAGACATATTTGCAATGAATGCAATTAGAGGCTTATCTAAAAGCTCAAAAGAGCTTTCAGATATCTACTCTAAGTTATCATCTGGAATCAGAATAAATAAAGCCTCCGATGATGCTGCGGGGCTTGCTATCGCTTCTTCATTAAATACCGATTGCAGAGTTTTTAATCAGGGACTTAAAAACGTAAATGATGGTATCTCCTTTATACAAATAGCTAGTAATGCTATCTCTTCACTAAAAGACATCACTATAAGACGCCAAGAACTCGCCGAGCAATCTGCTAATGGTGTTTATTCAGATAAACAAAGAGAAAGTTTAAATGAAGAGTTTATAGCATTAGCTAACGAATACCAAAGGATTATAGCTACTACCGAATTTAATGGCTTAAATTTATTAAATGGTAGTATGGAAAAATTATCATTGCAATTAGGATATTCCGAGCTAGATTTAGATTTTGGTAAAACGCTAAAAGAACTAAAGACGCTAGGCGTTTACAAAGTGGGCTATTCGGCAGAAAGGTCTTTTACACAAACCGTTGCATCTACTAACGGCGGATTTTCGTCAGATATTGCACTCGGTGATGTTAATGGCGATGGCTTTTTAGATATGATAGTTTCAGATTATGGAACTAAGGAACAGTGTACTAATGGTGGGTATTCTAATACGGTTTCAGTATCTATAGGAAAGGGCGACGGAACTTTTGAAGATGCAGTTTTTTATAGCTTAGGAGTAGAAAGCAGACCGCACAATGTTTCTTTAGCAGATATAAATAGCGATGGGCATTTAGATATTTTATCAGATATCGCACAAGGCGACGTAGTATACCTTATGACTAATAATGGAGATGGCACATTTAATACTAGCGAGACTTTCGACCCAGAGCTAATAGTGTTAAACTCGGTAGCTTCAGGTGATATAAATGGTGATGGCAATGTGGATATTATAACTGCAGGAAGAGGCGCATCTGGAAATGGAGTTTTCGTAAATTTAGGTGATGGTGCTGGAAATTTTAGCGCCGCGACGACTGGGCAAAGCACGCCATCTAGCGTATTTAATTTAAGAGTTGCAGATATAAATGGCGATGGAAATGATGATGTAGTATCTGCAAATAAGGCAAACAATAGCTTTTCAGTTTTTACATCGAATGGAACGGGGCTAGAGGCTGGAGATGTGTATAATGTCGGAGCTACAGTTTACGATGTGGCAGTAGGCGATTTAGATGGAGATGGAAAAAGTGATATAGCGGTAGCATCTGGTAATGGCTTACATATTTATAAGCAAAATGAAGATGGAACTTTTTCAAATGTTAAAACTTTTAATGAAGGCTCGAGAGTTACGGCAGTAGAGATAGACGATATAGATAATGATGGAAGCTTAGATGTCGTGTCTGCACAAAGTTTAGATAATACGGTTACGCTATTTATAAATGAGGGCGACCTAAAATTTAAAAAACAGACGGCGTATGCAGGAAGCGGAGCTTCTGCAATGGCAGTAGGTGATATAAATAATGATGATGCGTTAGATGTTGCAACGGCAAACTCTAGGGCAGCAACGGCAGAGGCGTTGACCGCAGGCGAGGTTCATATGGACATTTTAACTCAGCGCAATGCGCTAAACTCTCTAGATGAGTTAAAAACGATATTAGAAAAACTATCGAGCTTCCAAGGACAGTTAGGGGCTGTTCAATCGAGATTAGAAACTGCATCTAATGTTATGCAAATATCGAAAGAAAATAGTAGCGCCGCTGCATCGATTATTTCAGATGTAGATGTTGCAGATGCTAGCTCAAGAATGGTAAGACAAAATATACTTCAAGAGGTTTCTGCATCGATCATATCTCATGCGAATTTACAATCAAATATCGCTTTGCAGTTGCTAGATTTTTCTAATGAAACAAAAAAATGATTCTTCGTATTTTCTAGAAGATAAAAAGAATTATTTTATTTAAAAAAGTAAATCTAGACTTTGTAAAACTCTTAATTTTTTCTAATTATTTTCTTATTTCTTTCTTATTTTTTAATTGTTTTTCTTTTGATTTTTTTAAAAAAGTTTTCTTAATTTATAATATGCGTAAGTTTATACGCTTAAATTATATGCTTAAATTAAAGGCTTAAAATGAAAATTATCTAAATAAAATTACTTAGAAAAATTACTTAAAAAAACTCGTGAAAATTAAGTATAAATTTTAATTACTTTATCTTTAGGTTTGGTTTGAGTTTTTGTAAATAGATGGTAATCTAAAAGGCGAGTTTATAGGAAAAAGAGATGAGGTTTTTCTTAATATTTTCTAAAGAAAAGTAAGGCAAATGTTCATAACAACGTTTTTATTTTAAAAAACTTAAGGTTAGAAAAAAAATCTTCTTTAGAAAATCAAGCACTTACATAAAATACTACATTTTGTGCTTGACGGTTTGCTCGAACACAAGATATTGTGTTTTAAGTGATAAAGAGATAATCACTAAATAAGTTCAAAATTCACGATATTCACTAATAATTTATAGATATTTATCCTAAGTTTATTAGGTTTATTGTGTAAAAAAATTAAAATAAGGGTGGACATCTTTTACAGTGAATCCTAGCAAAAAAACTTTAAACAAAGCTTTAAATATTTTCCATAGGGTTTACTGTAAAAGGTGTCTAGAAAAACAAATTCTTTTTATTAAGTATTAGGAGGTTATATCATTATGTTCGCAGGAAATAATTTAGCAGGAAATAGTGCTGTTGAAACGAATTTCGCTCTAAGGAATGATTTTGACGGATTTAAAAAGAGAAATGGAATGATCGTAAAGTTCGACATTTCTAAAATTAAAAATGCCGTGCTAAAAGCATTCGAGGAAGTCCAATATAAAAATCAAATAAATTTTTCTAAAGATGCCCCTGAGGTTATAGCGATGAAAGTTTTAGAAGAATTAAATAATGAAAATGGGATATATTACGTTCATGAAAATGAGAATAAAAAAAGAATCCCTCGCATTGAAGATGTTCAAGATTTAGTAGAGGTGGTTTTAGCTAAAGAGGGGTATTTAGAGGTTTTAACGTCGTATAAGACTTATAGAAAGCAAAGAGAGATAGCAAGAAATAGAATAAAGGTGCTAAAAGATAGCTCCTCTCAAGATATTGACGTAACCGACGCAACACTTTTGTTAGTAGATTCCCATTCGTCAAATATTACTCGTCCATGGGATAGAAAAAGGCTAGTAAATCAGCTTATAGAGGAAACGAACGTAGGCTCAGAGGTGGCAAATTCGATAGCTAAAGCCGTAGAGAATCAAATTATTACTGCTAAATTTTCTTCTGTAAGCTCCTCTTTAATAAGAGAGTTAGTAAATAATGAGTTAGCAATGAGAGGCTACCACGACCAACTTAGAGACTTATCTTCTTATGCATTAAGTAAAAAGTTTATCGAGCAGTTGATATTTAACAAATCGGTAGAAAATAGCAATGTTGGGTCTAACAACCCAGAGGCTGTAAACTTAGGCATTGCAGAGTTAGTGTTAAAACAATGGGCATTAGACTCTATGTTTTCCCCCGAGGTAAAAAGGGCGCACGACACCGGGGCTATCCACTTACACGACTTAGGATATCCGCATAGAGTTTATTGTTCATCTCACAGTATAGAGTATATTAAAAAATATGGATTAAAAGGCTTGTTAAATTTACACACTGAGTCTAGTCCTGCTAAGAGTGCTTCAGTTTTAACGGGACATTTAAACACGTTCTTAGCTTCGATGCAAGCTAACTATGCTGGTGCTTTAGGTATCGCTTATATAAATATTCTTTACGCTCCATTATTAGAGGGAAGAGATAAAAAGTATTATAAACAAACTGCTCAAGAGCTAGTTTTCAACGGTTCTCAAAATGCGTTTTCAAGGGGCGGTCAAACGCTATTTTTAGACTTTAATGTTCATACTGGCATTCCTGAGTATATGAAAAAAGTTCCTGCTATTGGAGCTGGTGGAAAGTATATGTTGATGCTTTCAGATGGCGCAAAGGTATTCTTAAAAGAAGAGTTAAGAGAAGATAAAGATGCTGGTGGAAATAGGTTAATGGATCTTTATTATGAAGATGAAACGGGCGAAAGAAGATTAGTTTTAAGAGAACTTGCAGACCAACAAAAAGGCATGATTTACGATGAGACCGTTATAGAGGAGCTTAAAAAACGAGGAGAAAAGATAGTAACTTATGGAGATTATGAAAAAGAGGCTAAAGAATTTGCTTTCGCTTTATTAGAAGTGTTTGGTGAAGGTGATAGCAACGGAAAGATATTCGAGTTTCCAAAATGTGATTTCCATGTAAGCGAAGAAACGTTTACAGACCCTGAGCAATATGAAGTGTTTTTATATGCTTGTGAGATAGCAAGTAAAAATGGTTCAGTTTACTTTATTTTCGATAGAGACGCAGTGACGCTTTCAGCTTGTTGTAGATTAAGAACGACGATAACCGACAATAGAATGCTTTTTCATCCTGAATCTATGAGATTTTGTGGCTTCCAAAATATTACTATAAATATTCCTCAAGCTGCTTACAGAGCTGCAAAGAAGGGAGAAGCAACCTTAGAGGGTTTATATAAAGAGGTTGATGCGATGATGGAACTCTGTGCAAAAGCTCATTTAGAAAAGAAGATGAAAATAAAAGATATGATGAGTGAGCAAGGTGGCCCTTTATACCAAGTAGGCAAGCTTGCTTGCGATGGCAAACCTTATATAGAGCTCGACAAATGCACTTATATTATAGGTATTATCGGCGTTAATGATGCAGTTAAATTCTTAACTGGCAAGGAGCTTCATGAGTCTGATGAGGCTATGGATTTTGGATTAAAACTCTTAGCTAAGATGTATTTAAAGAGTAAAGAGTTAGGAGAAAGACATAATTTAAAATTCAGCATCGAAGAAACGCCTGCAGAGAGTGCTTCGAGACGTTTAGCGATGACCGATTTAGTGTATTTTAATAAGGAAGCTAAATCGACGGTAAAGGGAGATTGTGAAGACGTTGCATATTACACGAACTCTATTCATATCGCTCCTGAGGCGCCAGTTTCATTAGTAGAGCGTATTAGAAAGCAGAG
Organism: Bdellovibrionota bacterium; assembly: GCA_050952645.1. GTDB lineage: Bacteria > Bdellovibrionota_C > UBA2361 > UBA2361 > CAKMMH01 > CAKMMH01. The sequence continues at coordinate 71,234 of JBMNLI010000014.1, forward strand.
CATGTATCATAGTATGATTGAGTCAGGGGCTATTATTCATGCGTTTGTTGGTGAAGAAAAGCCATCACCTGAGGCGATTAGAAAGTTAATAAAGGATACATTTTTTAAGACACAAGCGGCTCAATTGACCATCTCGCCAGAGTTTACTGATTGTTTAGACTGTCATAAAATGACTAGAGGGTTAAATGAAAAATGTCCAAAATGTGGCTCAACAAACGTTGTAGGAGAAACTAGAGTAGTTGGATATTTTTCTAAGATACAAAACTGGAACAAGTCGAAACGCTTTGGAGAGTTAATAGATAGGCAAAGAGGCTCTTATTCTATAGAGAAAGCGGACGATGTCGTTTTGCGTGATGATATAGACTGTAGTTCTTGTAAGGGAGAAGAGATATCTTCTAGTGCTTTCTTACAATAAAAAATTAAGATTAAAAAATTTTAAATTAAAAAGTTAAGTGGATATGTTTTTTAGAAAATATATCCACTCTATCTTAATAGCTAAAATATAAAGAATTATATAAAGGTATATATATTTAGGAGTAAAAAATGACGAAGCAGTATAGAATTAAAGTGTATGGGAAGAGAGGGTGTGATAAGTGTGGTGTTTTAAAGTCTAGACTAGCAAAGCTTTTAGAAAATGAGAAATGGCAAGACTTTGAAATGATAGACTATGATATTTTAACTGAAGATGGCTTAGTAGCGTTCGTAAAAGAGGAAGTGTTAAATCCTCAAAGAATTCCTTGTTTTTTAGTTCAAAAGAAAAATGAAAAAGGCGATTACATAAATATGATAAACCCTGCTTGGAAAAATAATAAGTCTGAAGCTTTCGAGCCTTTTAAATTTTTAGGAATGGAAACGGATTATTCTCCAAAGGGAAATGGCGTAATAATTCCAAAACAAATAGATGCTATTTTAGCGCAAGCAAGATAGTATGTTTTTTTTAAGATCTCAAAATTAGCATCACTTTTTTAAAACAAAAAAGTGTCTAGTTTAATTTAACAATCAGCTTTTTAAAAGATTATATAGTTATGGTTTCTTTAGAGAAGAAAACTCCATTGTATAGTTATATGAAAAATCCCTCTCTTATAGATTTTCCAGGGAATATGGCACTTATTTTTTTTGTAAATGTTTGCAATTTTAGGTGTCGTTTTTGTCACAATAGATCTCTTTTAGATAAGACTTTAGATACTTTTACTTATGAGTATTTAAATGAAGTTTTAGATAAGTATAAAGACAATTGGGTTGAAGCCGTCGTTATTAGTGGGGGGGAGCCTTGCACGCATAGCGATATATTTGAGTTAGTGGAGTTTATTTATAAAAAGGATTTTAAAATTAAATTAGATACTAATGGTTCATTTCCTGAAAGGTTAAGGGAGGTATTGCCACTAGTCGATTACGTAGCGATGGATTTAAAAGCATCGTTAGAGAATTATGAAAAGTTAGTAAAGTTTAATAATACTAAAAAAATTTTAGAGTCTATAGAAATTTTAAAACAAAGTGGGAAACCTTTTGAGTTAAGGACTACAATTTTAGAAGATTTTCATACGATCGAAGAGATAGATAAGATGCTCCCACTTTTAAAAGACATTCCTGAGTATTATTTGCAAGCTTTTATCCCAAGGAAGGAAGTTTTAGACCCAGAGCTAAGAGATGCAAAGAGAACCTCTCTTACTTATCTAGAAAAGTTAGAAGACCATTTAAAGAAAGCTAATGTAAATGTTAAGATAAGATAGATAAAAAATAAAAGTTTAAAGTTTTAAAAATTTTTTTCATTAGTATATTTTGCTAAAAAATTAAAATTTTAAGAAGATTTGTAAAATTTCATATCTAAATATCACTAAAATATCGTAAAAATAGGCTTTTTAGGCTAAAAAATCATAAATTTAGAAAACTAAACCCTACATTTTAGCATCAAAATATTTGAAGTATTGTTTTTAGGCTTTTAAAAAAATCTTTAGTTAATTAAATTTTAACTTAATGATAGAGGTATAATTTTTTATTTATGAGTTTTCTAAAAAAGAAATATCAAAAACGAGAAATACGCTATAAAACTATATATATATTTAAAAATCCTTTAAAAATTATAAAAAAATTTCCTAAATTTTTTTCCTATCTTTTCTTTAATCTATTCTTACTTTTATTTTCTGGAGTATTTTTTACTAAGCCCTGTTTTGCATTCGAGCCTATATTAGATAGCATTAAGCAGGTAGCGAGTAATGGGAACATTACTTGCGCTATTTCCGCAAGTGGAGAGCTTTGGTGCTGGGGAGTGAGCGAGTTCCTAAACGTGGAAGCTAAACTAGGAAGCTACGTCCCAGTGCCACAAAAAATTACAGAGCTTACGGATGTCAGTTCAGTTAGTATTGGAAGAAACCATATATGCGCCATTTCTAATAATAAACTTTATTGCTGGGGAAGAAATAGCAATGGACAATTAGGAGTTGAAAATACAGACATCACTACCACTCCGCAATTAATACTTTCTGAGTTTAATATAAGTAAGGTCGTTGCAGAACACGATAACACCTGTGCTATAACTACAACTGGCGTGCTTTATTGTTGGGGAAATAATGAATATGGAAGTGTGGGAAATAATAGTCTTTCGCGATCTGTGCTTTTACCTACTCAAATTTTAACTAATGTAAGTTATGTATCTTTATCTAGCGCATCTGCACGTGTTGCGTGTGCTATAAAAACTAATGGAGAACTTTGGTGTTGGGGCGGAAATGCCCAAGGGCAAGTAGGAATTGGCAGTTTAAACGATGTAGTGCGTTTACCACAAAAAGTGCTTGAAGCCGTTAGTAATGTTAGCTTAAGGTCTTATAATGCTTGTGCTATAAAAATAAATGGGGAACTTTTTTGTTGGGGAGATAATCAATATACTTATAAACCGATCGCATCAGAAGCGACTAGTAAAGTTTTAACACCACTTAAAATTTTAGATAATACAAAACAAGTTTCAATGGGGCGCTATCATATATGTGCTATAACTAATAGCGATGAGCTTTACTGTAGAGGAGCAAATAATTATGGACAAATAGGAAAAGGTGCTAGCACATCGAGTTTAAT
>JBMNLI010000015.1:0-96639 GCA_050952645.1 Bdellovibrionota bacterium
TTTTAGTAGTTAGCTTACTTGTAGAACTCTTTATGAGTTAATGAAAATTATAAGTTAATAAAAATTATGAGTTAATAAAAAGTTAATAATGGTTTTTAAAAAGGAGATACGATTATGGCTAAAGATAATAATTTCACATTTGTAAAATGTCCATCGTGCAGTAGTTTAGTGCCTGCATTGTCGACTAGATGTAGAATGTGTGGTGCAGATATTCAAGCACAAGATAGCAATGAGAACTCTGAGCCTAAAAAGCCGAGAACATCGAGAGTTAGGCAAAAAACTATGACTATTTCAGAAGAAAAGAAAGATAGCTTTTTAGAAGAGATGGGAGTAAAGAAAGATACGCAAAGTTTTGAAGATGATAACGTAAATCCTCTCTCATATGAAGAAGAAAATTTTGAAGAAAACGAATTAAGTGTAAATGAGCTAGATGTAAATGATCCACTCTCTTCATTTATAGATACCGCTACCGATGAAGAAGACATATTTATTAACGTTCCAAGTGAAAGAGAGCCTCACGTTGAAGAATATTTTGGTGAGCCTATAATTGATGAGCCTATAAGTAGTGAAAATATAAATAAGTCAGATGGTGATGAAGATTATGAAGCTCCTTTTACTGAGCTTGAACCCGTAAATGAGATTGATAATAAAATGGATAATAAAGAAGATATAAGCGAAGATCTGTTTTCAGATTTAGTAGATGATATTTTTAGTGAAGACTTAGACTTTGATGATATCTTAGAAGAGGCCGATAAGGCATCGAAAGAACCTATTGGTGATCTAGAGTTATTGTTAAATGAAGATGTAGAGCATGAGGCATTTGAAAAAATAGAAGAATCGCTACCTGAAAAAGATAGTAAAGAAAGCTATGAGAAAAGAGCTAAAGATAATATAAAAAGAGAAATAAACAAAGAAATAAATAGAGAAACGAGAAAAGAAACGAGAGAAAATAAAAAGTTTTCAAATAGTGAAGATTTTTTAAGAGATATTTTTGATGAGGACTCGGTAGAAGATAATATCGATAAAGACGACTACTTTGATGTAAGATCTAAAAGAGAAGATAATGCTCACTCAAAAAATAAATATTTTACTAAATCAAACGATAAATTCGACGATGAATTTGTTGATGCTACAAAGGCGTTAAATATTAAAGATGATGGGAAAGATATGGATAAAGAAACTAAAGAAAATATAGCGAATGCTAAAAGCAATGATAATTTAAAAGCTAATCAAAGAGATAATCAAAGAGACAATCAAAAAGCCGATGAAAAAAATATTGATAAGCTTACAAGAGAAGAAGAGAGAAGAAGGAAAAATAACGAAAGAAATAAAGAAAGAAAAAGAAAAAAGAAGTTGCGTTTAGCTAATGAAAGGAATGAAGAGAATAAAAATAGGGATAATGAAAAAACTCAAAAAGCTACTCAGGAAATAAGTGTAGTTCCTGAGGTTAAAGAAACTTTTGAAAAACAAAAAAGTTTTAATTTAGCTAAAGGAGAGAAGAAAAACATTAAGCTTAATTTTGGCTCAAAACCTCAAGATAAAAAAGAAGATTATAAGGAAGATTATAAAGAAGATAAAAAAGATAGTATAAGAAAAGATAAGCCACTAGATGCACAAAAAGAATTAGCAAAAGACTCGCAAAAAGAGAAGCAAAAAGAAGAGCAAAAAGATTCGCAAAAAGAGAAGTTTGAGATAAAAAAAGAAGATGGAAATGTAAAATCAAAAGCTTTTCAAAGCGAAGATAAAGTCACTAAAAACATTACTGAAAACATTGCTGAAAATAATGTGAAAGAAGATAATGCTGAAAATAAAATAGAAATTAAGCTAGAAAAAGTAAAAAAAGATAGCTTTTTAGATATACCAGAGCTAACTAAACCCGTTAAGGAGCTAGTCGATATTAAAAAGGCTAGTAAAGAAAGGCTTATAGGTTGGATAGTATCGTTTAAGAATCCTTTCGGCGAGGCATATGAGTTAAGAGAAGGAAAGCTTTTCGTAACTAATAGCAAGCTTAAGGATAACGATTTTATTATAAAAGATGATTCAATCTCAACGCCTCACGCTTTAATTTCAATCTCTAAAAACGGTGTAAGTATCCAAGATTTAATGAGCGATACGGGCGTTTATGTTAAGCATAGCAAAGAAGATAAATATGTAAAACAGGAAATGCCTTTTAAAGTTCAGCATGGGGATTGGATAAAATTTGGAGACGTTGAATATTTAATCTCTTTATTAACGTATGTTGGAGAGTAGGTTTGAAATTACTTAAATTTATTATAACAATATTTTTTGTTTTTACTTTATGCGGTTGTAGTAAGGAAATCGTCGCAAGGGGAATAGACCAAAAACAAGCGAATGAAATAGTTTCTATTTTTGCGAAATCAAATATTACTTCAAAAGTAGTAGATGACCCTAATGCAAAAAAACTATTAATGGTACAAGTTAGTAAAAAAGATTATAAAGCTGCTACTACAATATTAACTTTAAAAGGATTGCCTAGAGATAAATCGGCAAACTTCTCTGAGATGATATCTAGACAAGGGATTTTGCCTGATTCAAAAAGGATAGAAGACCTTAGACTAGATAAAGCTTTAGCTTTAGAGATAGAGGATAATTTATCTAAAATGCAAGAGTTTGCAAATGTTAGCGTAGTAGTAAGAAAGGAATATTTAAAGGACGATAAAGCGCCACTTGCTTCTATTTTAGTAATAAAAAAACCACACGTAGGTTTTTTTGATGAGAGAAAAATATTGAATATCGTAAAGACCGTTATTCCTGAAATAAAAGATGAGAATATAAAAATTATAGTCGATACTGAAACGGTTCCTCCACACTTAAGCAACCAGTATGGTAGCATTTCAAAAGAAAAGGGAGAGCAAAAGCTAGTAAGATTAAATAAATTTTTAGGAAAATTTAGAATTGCTAGCGATGATTATAAGCAATTTAATATATTTTTAGCTATTATAGTTTTAGCTTCCTTATTGGTAGGATTTTTAGGTTCTCTTTTTTATATTAAATTAAAAAATATAAGGAAAGAGAAATCAAAAATAGTTGAGATATCTTCAAAAGATTTGCTAAAGGAAGCATCTTTTGAAAAAAGAGTAGTAAAAAAGGGAAATAATAAATAATGAAATTAGAAGATTTTCAAAATATGCCAGCATACGACAAAGCTTTAATTTGCAGTGCCGTTTTATTAGATGGCGAAAAGGCGGTTGCTTTTTTACAACTCGATGCTAAAAATGGGGCTAAATACGTTGAAGCATTAGAGATTTTTATTCGTATGCAAGAAGATATGAGATGCTCATTAGCTGCTACTATTTTAAGGGATGCTCTAAATGACTTATAATAAAGATTACTATGATGATGAGGAGATAATATCTCTTAAATCATATATAGAGAAAATTAAAAAAGAAATTATAGAAAGACAAGATATCGTAAAGAAAAGCAAGGAAGAACTAGATGATTTATATGATAGTATGCAAAGTTTAGGAAGTGTATTTAAGAGAGCAGAAGAGGCGGTAAATTATAGTTTAAGAATACAAGAAAAGAATGTATTAAAAAAACAGATAGATATAAAAAGAAAAAATATAACTGAGCAAGAAAAAGATTTACAAAAAGCTAAAGAATTATTAAGTATAACGCAAAAAGAATTAGAAGAGCTAATAAAAGAGAGAATGATACAATGAACAGAGCTTCAAACGATAACAACTGGGCTTTATGGTCGCCACTAGATGAATTATCTCAAGTGTCAACTAAAGAGATAATTTATTCAAAGGGATTTTTGCAATCGAACCCTGCGACGCTTTTTCCCTCATTTTCATCATTTTGGCAAAGTTTCTTTGAAAACTATTCGTTTGATATAGCTTTAGTCGATATAAAAAAATCACTAACCGTTCCAGATAATATTTCACACTTATATAAAGGTATGATAGATAGAGAGCATATTTATGTAGGTTATGAAGATGATGAGTTTTCATATTTAGGAAACATAGTTATTCCAGCAGGAGATGAAAAAATTATTGAAATCATTATGGAGTATATGACTAGAAGGTTATTAGCTTCACTTTCTTTTTCTTGGACTGCTTCCGAAAATTCTATAATATATTTTGATGGCAAAACTAAGGAAAGTCCGAAATCTGAAGCTACAATCGTGCTTGATTTAAAAGTATCTGGCAAAAGAGTTAATGTTTATATAATGTGTCCATATACGATAGTTAACACTATAGATAAATTATGGAAAGGACAAATTCAAGCCTCGTCGAAATATAGAGAGGTCTCAGAGGTATCTTTAGGTATTCAAATAGCAGAACTTGCCGTTTCTCCTGCTATGCTTAATGATTATTTAAGTAGTGGTGTAAGAGTGGGGTTAGAAAAGATAGTAAATGATAATGTTTATATAACTAAGGATAATAAGAAATTTTTAAAAGGACGATTAGTTCGTTCTAGTGATAGATTCGTTGTTGAAATTCTAGGTGGTATAGATACCGTAGCTGAAGCTTTAGAAGGAATGGTAAATATTTCAATACAACTTGGAAGTGTGCTAGTTCCTGGGTATGTAGTATCTGAGATATCTCAAAAAAATGTTTTATGGGATACGGGTTTAGAGATTACTAATGAAGTGGAAGTTTATGCAGATAATAAACTTTCTGCACATGCCGTATTGGCTTCTTATGATAAACAATTTGCAATAGAGGTGAAATAGTGTATGAATGAGGGTATTATCTTATGTCTATCGATGCTACTTTTAACATCTTTTGTAAGGGTGTTTACCTCTCTTAGTATTTTAAGATATGGTTTAGGTCTATATTCTTCAAGTTTTTCTCTTATCATATTTTTACTTTCAATAGCAATGAGTTTTTATATTGCATCGCCTTATATAGAAAAAGCTGGTGGTATATCAAATGTAAATAATAATGTAAATAATTATGAAACGATGCAAGAAGAATTTAAACCGTTTATGGAAAAAAATGTAGATAAGGAGTTGTATAATAATTTTAAAAGTAAACTTAATAAAGTTATCTCTAATGGTGATATAAAAAACAAGCAAGCAAATACAAATGAAGGCAATCAAGAAAACAATCAAGAAAACAATCAAGAAAACAGGCAAGAAAACATGCAATTAAACGAACAAATAAACGCTAATGAGTCTTTAAAGGGGTTAAATAAGATAAGTAAAAAACAGGAGCTAGATTTACTAACATTTACATTCGTTGTTTCGGAACTTAAAGATGCTCTAAAATATGGCGTTATGATTTTAATACCTTTTTTAATAATAGATTTAATAGTGATGAATATTTTTATGTCGTTAGGTATAAAAGATTTTTCTTATCTTATAGCTTCGCTTCCTATAAAGTTAGGAGTGTTTGTAGCTAGTGACGGACTTAGAATTATAAGTGAAAAGTTAATTTATTATTACATTTAAATATTATGTATATTTTTGAAAATTATGAGTTATTAAACATATTATATAAAGTATGCATATATATTATGCTACCTATTATAGCTTCAATGTTTATTGTTAGCCTGCTTTCTAGTGCTTTACAAAGTGTAATCGCTGTAAAAGATGAAACGATATCGTATTTATTAAAAATTATCGTTATGATAGTGCTTTTATATTTTCTTTATCCGATAGCAAAAGAAATTTTAGTTGAACTTTTAGAGGTTTCGTTAAAATGATTAGTGTAATAAAAAGTTCATATAAAACATCCGTGTTTTTTTTAATCTTTTCGCTTATAGCTTTATTAAGCATGGCTAGCATTAATTTACTGCTTACTTTTAATTTTAATGTTTTGCAAATATCATTTTTTATAGTTAGCATTATTAGTGTTATTTTTTCCATATTTTTTCTTTGTGAAGTTTTAGAAAATAATTTTTTTATAGAGCATAATGCAAATCTGTTTAGTATTTTTTGTGTAGTATGTGCAAGCTATTTTATGTTAGATGAGAAATTCTTAAGTAGCTTGTTAATTTATTTTGTTAGCAGGGCATCGCTAATAAATTATTTAATGTTATATTTGGCTTTTTTATCTCATATAATAGGTGCTATATTTACAGTAATTGTGAGCTTGTCGTTTTTACTCTATGCTCTAGAGCTGATTTTATCTAGCATAGTTTCATTTACTTCTTTTAAGAAAGTTTCTTTTTCATTTGTAAAGCAAGTGTCTATTATTTTTATAATTGCTTTGTCCTTTAAGTCTATTCTTTCGTTAATTTTAAGGGAGGTTGTAGGAAAATGGTAAAAGAGTTTTTCCCAACAAAAGAGAGAGTAGATGAGTTAAGAAGCGCTGGGGTTTTTGCGTATTCTACAACTACTATAAGATTTTTAGTTTTTGCTTTATTTTTAATTTTATTATTTGTTTTTAAAAAAGATGTAAGTTCTTTTTTTAAAATAGCGCAAAGTTTTTTTAATAATGATGCAGTATCATTAAAAGGGGTAATAAAAATTTTTTTAATATTTAACATTAGTATTTTAATTTTTATTATTTCTTTAATATTGCTTCATAGTAGGTTTTCTTTTGATTTTAAGAATTTTTTAGGATTTCGTTTAACTACTAATGAGAATAATAAGGAAAGGAATATAGTTTTTGCTATATTATACTCTTTAAGTGTGATAGCTTATTTGTTTTTAGTGTATATTTTCTCTATGGAGTTTTTAAGTTTATTAAATAATAATTATAGCGATATTTTGCCACTAATATTTAATAATATAGATAAGGGAATGTTAATTATTTCTTGTTTATTCGTTTTTTTAGGGGTATTGTCATTTTTATTTAGTAATTTTTCCTTTTTAAATAAGCATAAAATGTCGATACAAGATATAGAAGCTGAGAAAAATGATTAAAATATTTAAGGATATTTATGGGAAGTGAGATAAAAGAGAACAAGACGCTTTTTAAGCCAGATATATTTAACAAGGCACCGCTTATGGTGCTTATGCCTAAGATGGGTAATTTAGCAGGTCTAGAGGTTTTATACAATTCTTTTTTTGCTAGGTATGATGTTTTAAAGAAAGAAAGAGAAAAAACGCAAAAATTTATAGATGATGGTGAAGAAAAGATGTTAAGAACGATTATCTCTTGGATTTCGGGTGAATAAATTATGAAGATAGAGGATATAAAAAAGAAATATTTAGATGAAGAGTTAGATGCGATATACTCTTTAGGACTTGCATTTATAGAAAATGGCGACTGTGTAAAAGCGAGAAATATTTTTGAAGGATTAATAGAGGTTGATAATACGTATCTTCCTGGGATTCAAGGAATGATATATTTAGAGATAGAGGCAAGGGATTTCCAAGATGCTATTAAACTATGTCAAAAGGCTTTAGAACTCGAGCCTAACTCTTATGAGGTTATGCTTATGTACGTGTCTTGTTTAATTTCCATAGAAGATTACAGCAAGGCAGGAACGTATTTAGGTGAAATTTCCGATGCAATCGAAGATAGACTTATAGATGACTATGATATTATTCGTTTTTATAAATCTCAAATAATAAGATACCAGAATTTAAGCTCTTTGCGTCCAAGGGAGAATTAAAAGGTCTGTTTTAAAAATGGCACCGAATTGGCACTGATATGGCACCGATCTCGATTTTTTGGCACCGATATGGCACCGATATGGCACCGATGTTAGAGGCTTTAGTTTTTCGTATTCTTTAGCCTGCACAAATAGCTTTTTTAAGAAGTTATTCCTTTTATATTTCAATATGTTATCTCTTTTAAAAATGTATTTTCCAAAGTATTTAGTTTAGGAAAACTTGTGCGATCGCTTCCTAAAATATTTTTAAAATTGCACCGATATTGGCACCGATGTGGCACCGATATTGATTTTTTGGCACCGATCGGCTATAATATTTCATATTTATGCAAATTTCTTAAAAGTAAGTTTTCTTTTAGGTTTCGTCGCAAGCGATTTTAATCTTGAAAGCTTAAACGATCTTGAAAACGAGGAGAACTTATTTTATGAGTGTCTTTAGATGATTTTATAAATGAAACTTAGAGAAGGGAGATATAGTAGATGAAATATGTTGAATCTGAAACGGTCGAGTTAAAAGCTAAATATACAGATAATTTTATTAAGGCTGTAGTCTCTTTTTTAAATAGTGAAGGGGGGATTGTATATATAGGCATTCAAAATGATGGAACTATAGTAGGTGTTAAAGATATAGATCGTGTGCTTAAAAATATTTCAGATTGCATAACAGATCAAATTGAACCGACTCCACGTGGAGAAATTACGAGTGAAATAATATATGAAGAAAATGTCCCAATCATTGCAGTTAATGTAAAAAAGGGAATTAAGCCTCTTTATTGTATAAAAAAATATGGGTTCTCGACGAAAGGTTGCCTTTCAAGAATAGGAACGACTTGCAAAGAAATGTCATCAGAAGAGATACAGTTTCGATATAAATCGCAATTTATTAATGATGATTATATGTTGATAGCTCCGTCAAAGTATGCGCCACTATCATTTAATATGATGAAAATTTTACTTACGAGTAGAGGTTTTCATATTAATGAAAATTCTTTTGAGGCGTCATTTAATCTCAAGAGAAGTGATGGAGCGTATAACTTGCTTGCGGAAGTTTTAGCAGACAAAAATATGGTGCCACTAGTATTTGTAAAATTTTCTGGTGAAGATAAAACTTCTATTTCTCAAAGAAGCAATTATGGTGAGCAGAGTTTACTTCTAGGCTACCAAAAAATGAAAGACAGGTTGATTGCTGAGAATATATGTAAAACCGATACTTCAGTTCGTCCTAGAATAGATGAGTATCTATACGATATAAATTGCGTTAATGAAGCACTCGTTAATATGTTAGTTCATAATGATTGGACGATTACAGAACCGCAAATATCCTTTTATTCTAATCGTGTCGTTTTTACCTCTCATGGAGGACTTCCGCATGGAATTACTAAAGAAGAATTCTTTAATGGAGTTAGTAGGCCAAGAAATGCGGTGCTAATGAGAGTATTTTTAACACTTGGAATTGTTGAACACACAGGGCATGGGGTGCCTATAATCGTTAAAAAATATGGAAAAGAGGCTTTTGATATTCATAGTAATTACATTGATGTTTCTATACCTTTTAATCAAAATGTTTTGGCATCTATGTTAAGCAATGGTGTAAACGGTGTTGTCTTAAATGATATTGATAGTGAAGATATTAGTAGTGCTAGCGTAGATGATAACGCTATGCGTGCTACTAATGAAGATTTATCTGATACGGAAAAAAAATTGATTTTGGAGTTAGTTCAAGAGCCTGAAATTACATATAGTCAGTTAGCATCAAAGATTGGTATTTCAAGAAGAACGGTATCAAGAGTTATAAATTCATTAGTTCAGAAAAAATATATTGAAAGAGTAGGTGATAATAAATCTGGATTTTGGAAAATTATACGCTGATATAGTAAGTTGCTACTAGGTATTGATTTAGAATACTACTTGTATCTTAGAGTGATATTAAGTAAAATAATAGAAAGCAGTTTTAAAATCTAATCTTTTAATAAATATCTTTTAAAAAAGTCGTTATGAATACAGATAAAATAATAAAAAAATATTGGATAATGGGTTTCCCTTATTTTGAATCAAGATTGTTTTTCGTTCCAAATGATATAGGAAGAAATTATGAGTCGCTCGTAAAAATGAAATTATACGACCCCGATGGAGCACTTATAAATGAAATAAAAATGCTAGTCAGCTCAAAATGTCCGCTAATTTTAGATTTAGAAAATTTTATGGGAGATTGCAAGCCTGAGTCTGGTATAAAGTACGGTTTGCTAGTTTGTGAAATGGATGAATATATAGATAGCTACCTAAGATTTCAAACTAAAAAAACTGGGGTATTCGTAGGAGAGTTAAATGAATTTAATAATAAAGCACCACTCTTTTTCCCAGTCTATTTTTCTAAGGAAAGAAATAGCGTTTTGATGCTAAGAAATAGCGAGCTTAGCGATGTTAAAATAGAATATAAAATTTTAAAAGATAATAGGGCACCAGTAAAAACTATAACTTTACAAAAAATGCACTCTAGAATAATTTTTTTAAATAATGCTTTTAAAGAACTTGTGAGCGATTTTAATGAAAAAGATTTTCAAGCGTATTTAAGATTGTCATGCGTTGAAGGTGATTCAGTAGTCGGAGCTCAGATTATAGATTATAATGCTAACGAAAATTTAGAAGGAGATTTTTCTTCTATAGCTTAAAGGTTAATTTTTTTTTAATAGTTTAAATGAAAATTAGAGTTAGCTTTAGCTAGCAGAAACTTTTTTTTAGGAGCGTAGTTAGAGAATATAATTTTTATGATTTTGAAAATGATTTTGAAAATATGAAGAACTAAAAATTTAGGAATAAAATAAATTATGAAAAATATTAAATGGGTTTCATTTTGTGCATCGAATAAAGTGTTAAAAACGGTTATACATTTTTTCCCAAAGGTATTAAATGTAGCGACTCAATATCCCGTGATTTGCAAATTAGGATTATTTGGAGAAGGGAAAGATGCAGGAACCGTTATGGTAGATGGAGTAAGGATAAATCAAGCTAGTGGGATTTTATTAGACACGGCTTTCCCAAGTCTTAATGGAGATTACGCAGGATTTATCGGGCTTTCAATAGAGTTTTCTTTAAGGCAGCAATCTCCTAATTTTGAAAAATTAAGTTCACTTATAGAGCTAGTGTCTTTTTCTTCATCGACTCATTTTTACCCAACATTAGTTAGCGAAGAAGAAAAGAAAAGAGCGTTTTTAAAATCGTTTCCAGTATTATTTGATACGTTATCGGAGCCAAGTTTGTTATTAGTAAATTCGACTCTTACAGAGTTTAGGACGAATGTTCTAAACGTTGAAAATACTCTAGTAGTAGAGAATTTGCAATCATTGCCTCTAACTGCAAAAGAATATACTTTAGATGGTTTAGATAATTTTAATGATAAGAGCAGCGTTTTTAACTCTTGTTGGACTAATGGCTACTTATCTTTATTAAGATTTGATAGTGAGATCCCAGCAGGTGTAGGCGTATATATTTTATGTAGAGATAAGTTGACGAGAAAAATTACTTCTTGTTTTAGTTTATAATTATAATTTTTTAAGGTAAAAAGACGATGATTACTTTTTTTTCTCCTTATGGCACATTGATTAAAGAAAGTGGTTTTATGTATATGTTTGCTAGGTATATTAGCACATTTTACTCTAATATAAGCCAGCTGAAATGCAACGGTCTTTTTACTATTTGTAGTAGGGATTATTTAGAGAAAGAAAGAAGAGATTTTTTAATGTGTAGTAATTGTATGGCGTGTCAAGATGAGCTAGCTAATTGGAGCGAGATAAGCTCTTTTGAGTTATCAAAATGTTTAAGAGCAGATGCTTTAAGATATATAAAAAAAGAATTTTTATTAGTTCCCGATGAAGAGCTTAATAATGTGTATTATGAAGAGCTAAATATTTATGATTTATGTCGGGGGTCATTTTTTAATTTTGTAGGCAATGAAATGCCAGATATTAGCAATAAAAAGAATTTACAATTAGTAAAAAAGATTATGTTATCTTCTATAAAAGTTATTGAAGCTATAAAAACGTATTATTCCAATGAAAGCCCTAGTTTGTTTTTTATCCCTTCTAGTAAAGATTTTTTAACGCATTCTATTTTAGAATATTTAAAGATAGCTAACAAAAATTTTGTCGAGATCGATTGGAGTGAAGAGAAAAATATATTTAGTATTATAAATAGTAGCAAGAAAGAATTAAAGCAGTACGAGATTTATATAGATAGTATAATTCATTTTAGGAATGATTGTTCTACTTGGCCAGAAGAGTTTATAAATATGTTAAACGATGTAGCAAATTTTGTAGGGCTTAGTGATAAGATAAGTGATACAAGCAATAATATAATAAATAGAGATAGTTATGATAATGCTGTGTAAAAGTTTGGTTCTTTGACGTTTTAAGTGGGTTAGAAAAATTGTTTTTTCACGTTTTGAGTGGGTTGGAGTCTTTTTTATAATGTGAATTTCCAAAATTATTTTATAAAACTGTTGTTGTTTTATTAAAATAATAGTCAATTTTCTTTTGGGCTTCGTCGAGGTGAGTGATACTAATTTTAAGGTCTTTAACCACTTTAAAGCGTCAAAGAACTAAACTTTTAAAAGGCTAGAGTTAGAGAGGGAATTTTAACGCTAACCTTTTAGTGTTAGTATATCTTCGAGATTTTTCCTACAAAACCACCAAGCGAGTGCAATTGCTAGTATTGAGATCTCGTAAATCACAATTCCTAAAGTGGAATTTAAGAAAGACGTGCTAACATACAATAACTGAAGGAAGCCTAAAGCGCCTCCTAATATAAAAAAACATGTTTTTTGAAGTCGCAAACCGATAATATGAGCGACATCAGTCGTTCTTACGGCTTGGAACCCCTTAAGTTTAATAAGTGTTGAAGCCAAGATACCTACGCAAAATGCGATGCTAAGCACTAGCGATGCAGGATAGCCTATTATCCCCACTAGAAACGGCGCAAGGAATATTATTGCGAACGCAGTAAGTATTACCGCTATAACTATTGCTCCAAAAGTGAGAAGAGCTAGCAAGGCAACCGCCAAAATGGCAAACGCAACTAAAGTTTCAGCTCTGCTAATTTTCTTCATAACAAGCCCTTTCTTATCCCTATTTCCCCCTCTACCCTAGAACTTAATGAATTTTATACCATAATATGAAAGATAAAGTAAAGTTTAAAATTTGAAATTTATATAATTATTAAGATAAAAACTTTTATTTTTTAGAGTTATTTTAAGATATAAGATAAAAGGAGTATTGCAAAAAGATTAGGAAACTACTTTACTTTTAAAGAATTAATAGATAGTTATAAAAAAAGAAACTTTAAAAATGTAATAAAAACAAACACCCTTACGTTTTTAGTGTAAAGGTGTTGACGGTGTAAGTTATTGACGTCGATTGGTACAAACTATCGTAGCTTCTTTTCGGGTGATGAAATGTTCTTTATATATCTTAAAAAGCCTACATAAATTTTTGACCGTTTCAAACTGTTGAATAGGAGAGCTGGAATGATATTTTTCGATAATATCTAAAAATTGTCCTAATAAGTAACCTTTAGCCTGTTCTTGGTCTTGTGCTTCCATATTAGTATTCATATTAGCTTTAAATCCTGCGTCGTTTAAAACCTTAGCGACTTTAGCACACACATCTTATAATAACCTAGAAACAATCATGCTATCAGCGTAGATACTTATAAAGTGTTAGTTAAATTTTTTTTTAAATTTGTTGCAGTTTGGCTTGCAACTTGCGATTAAATAACAAAACTTAAAAAGTTTACTAATAAATTTTACTAATAATCATTAACTACTTTTTTTTTATTTTCTTTTTCTAATATGTTCTCAACTTTTTCTAATTCCTCTAGCGAGTTTACTCCTTGAACCTCATTTTCATCCGTAATTTTGCTAGCAATTACTTTTAATCCTTGCTTTGAAGCTATCTCGACTATATCTGTAAGATAATACTCTTTTTGCGTATTGTTAGTTTTAATTTGCTTTACCGCTTCTCTTAAAAATTTAGTATTTACTGCATACACTCCCGAGTTTGATTCGGTAATCTCTAATTGATTAGGAGTGCAATCTTTCTTCTCTACGATTTTTAAAAACTCTCCATCTTCATTTTTTACTATTCTTCCATAACTCGAACTCGTAGGAGCATCAAAAGTAAGCACGTTTATAAAAGCTTCCTTTTCATAAAAAACATTCACTAGTTTTTTTATCGTCTCTTCCTTTATAAGCGGAACATCTCCATATAATATAACCGTTATGCCCTCCTTGCTTTCCATTTTTTCTAAAGCACACATTACGGCATGCCCCGTGCCTAATTGTTCTTCTTGAAAGGCAAATTTAATATTGCTACTTAATTTTCTTTTTTTTATATCACTTAAAATAAAATCTTCTACTATCTCTCTTTGATAGCCAGTTACTACTACCGTTTCAGTAGGTGCTAACTTACTAGATGTTTCAATAACGTAAGATATAAGCTCTCTTCCATGGGCCTTTGAAAGAACTTTTGCTCGTCCTCCTCCCATACGTTTTCCAATTCCAGCTGCAAGAATAATTACCGATGTATCCATTTTTTTTAACTCCAAGTTTAAATTACTTTAAAAATTTTACTTATATTTTCAAGTTTCGGCAAGGGTTTTGCTTATAAGTATATAGGCATTTTTAGAAAGAATTACGAAAAATAAAAAAATGTAATAAAAATAATGCCTTATAAAATATTTGTTTAATATTAGTAATTTTATTGTTTGTAATTTTGACGTTTTAATAAATAGAAATGTCGTTTTTGTGTCATTTTAATGGCGTGATTAATGGCGTGTTTTAATAGCATATAAAAAATATCAAATTAAAAATGCTAAATAAAATGCCAAATAAGAATGCTCAAAAAAATGAGATTTAATGTTATTAGCTGTTTAGTAAAAGGTTTTAATATGATTGATTTAACTGTTTGGTCCCTTCTAGTAGATATCGCCCTTATGGGTGCACTCGTTTATTTAGCTTATAGACTTACTAGAGCCGAGTCTGTTGCGGTTAAAATAGATAAAGTGGGAGACTTAGAAAAAACTTTAAGAAAAATTATAAATGAAGCAGAAGAAAGCTCTATAAACTTAGATCAAAATTTACGCTCTAGACAGAAAAATTTAGAAACTTTGCTAGAAGAGCTTAAAAGTTTAGAAGATAGAGTAAATAAAAGTTTAAACGTTTCAAATGAGGTAAAAGTAGGGTTAGAAAAAAGTTTAGAAGATGGCAAAATACTAATGCAAAAATTAGCAACCCTTGCAAGTTTAGCAAATAAAGGGAAACAAGCTAGTAATATATCTAACAATATATCTAACAATATATCTAACAATGTATCTAGTAATGTAGCTAGTAATGTATCTAGTAATGCAGAAAGAGAAAGATTTATTGAATTAAAAAATGAGGTAAGTCCTCAAACAAACTCTGAAAGAAATTTTGAAACAAACTTTGAAACAAATAAGAAAACTTCTGAAGCTCAAAAATCAAATTTATCTACTAGCTTATCTTCAAAGGGAGTTTCAAAGGGGTTAGCTAGTAATATAGAAAAAGAGGTTTATAACGAAAAACAAAATATAACTTCAAACGTATTTAACAAGGAAAATTTAGAAACTATTAGAACTCTTAAAAATTACGAACTAGCTTATGCACTATTAAAAAAAGGATTGTCTATAAGTGCTATCTCGGAAAAAACAAATATTTCAACTTCCGAATTATTAAAAATGAAAGATGAGTCTCTTTCAAATAGTGATATAAATAAAATCGTTGCTGTTGCAGACGATGAGCGTTTAGGAGTGCTTTCTAAAATGCGTCGAGAATTAGCAACGCTATAATTTATATTATAAAAATTTATATTATAAAAATTTATAAAATAATTTATTAAAAGGAGAAGATAAAAACAAATGGACAGAGGGACATACGCAGCAGCATCAAATGGAGTAATGCAGTTAAGAAAATTAGATATAACTACTAATAATTTAGCTAACTTAAAAACTGCTGGTTTTAAAAAACAAGTGCTAGTAGGAAATACTCAAACGTTTGATGAAACATTAGCAAGCTTGCAAGGATTAAAAGACCCTTATGCTAAATATGATCACGAAAGAACTCCTGGGGTTACGAACACTATGGCCGTTACGGATTTCTCTATTGGCTCTATCGAAACGACGAATAATCCTTTAAATGTAGCGATAAAAAATGAAAATGAGTTTTTTACTATACAAGGAGAAAATGGAGAGATGCTCTACACGAAAGCTGGCGACTTTACATTAAATGAAAATAGTGAGCTAGTCCTTCATGATGGAAAATACGTTTTAGGTGGTGGAAGCCCAATACCAACTACTGGTGTTGGTAAAATTCAGATCGCTGCTAATGGTGAAGTGCTTAGCGATAATAATGTGGTAGGTGCATTAACTGTCGTGAGAATAGATGATTTAAAAGCACTAGAAAGAGTAGGAGGAAACTGCTTTAAAATAAAAGATGGGGAGAGCGTAAACGTTGAAGAAGTATCTCCTAATTTAATAGAAAACTCGTTAGAGATGTCTAACGTGTCTGCCGTAAATAGCATACTAGACTTAATGACTGCCCATAGAGGCTTTCAACTTTATACTCAAACGGCAAACTCGATAGACCAAATGAATCAAACATCGATTACGAGAGTAGGAGTGAGTAGATAAGTTTAATAGTTTTTTAAAAGTTTTATTTATTTTTTTAAAGGTGAACTTATATGATAAGAGCTTTATATACATCGGCAACTGGAATGAATGCACAACAAACTAATATTGATGTTATCTCAAATAATTTAGCTAACGTTAATACGACGGGTTATAAATCTGGTAGAGCCGAGTTTCAAGATTTAATATATCAATACGTTCTTGAGCCAGGGGCTAAAACCTCAGATAGCACTCAAAATCCAACTGGTATCCAAGTTGGTTTAGGTGTAAAAACCTCATCTGTGCAAAAAGTTTTTATGCAAGGAGACCTTAAAAATACTGATAGAAATTTAGATGTAGCTATTCAAGGAGAAGGATTTTTTAAAGTAATAATGCCAAATGGTGATACGGCATACACTAGAACTGGCTCATTTAAATTAGACAAAGATGGAAAATTAGTAACGGCAGATGGCTATGAGTTAGACCCTAGTATAACGGTTCCCGATGATACCACTTCGATAAGTATCTCTGAAAATGGTATCGTTAGCATCACTCAACCTGGAAGCGCTTCTATGACAGACCTAGGGCAGCTTACGGCGGTAAGATTTCCTAACCAAGCTGGGCTAAAAGCGATGGGACAAAACTTGTATTTAGAGTCTGCATCTTCTGGAGCACCTAGTGAGGGTGTGTTTTCTGAAAATGGTTTTGGAACTCTAAATCAAGGGTTTTTAGAAACTAGTAATGTTAGTGTAGTAGAACAAGTAGTAAATATGATCACGGCACAACGTGCTTATGAAGCTTCTTCAAAAGGCATCACTACTGCCGATGATATGATTAACTTAGCGATAAATATGAAGAGATAAAAAGTAATTTAATTAAAGGAAAGAATTTTTAATGAAACTAAAATTAAAGAAACTAAAAAATTTATTTTTATATTTATTTTTTTTATGCACGGCATTAAGCCTTAATCCTAGTGCTTACGCTTACGATATTTACATTCGGGGTAGACAAGAGGTAACTATTACTAAACCTATCGTTACTTTATCAGATATAGCAAGCATAGAGTCGAGCAAGAATAATCTAGATGAGATTATTATAAGCGTAGGAAAAACTTTTATCCAAAATAGCCCAGCGCCTAATAAAGAAGCAGTTATATCTGCTAATAAAATAGTTTCAATAATGAAACGTGAAGGATTAAAGCTAGATAAGATAGGGTATGTATTTCCTAAAAATATTAAAGTTAAAAGAGCTGGGAGACCCTTAACTAGCAATGAGGTAAAGTTAGCACTCGATAATTATTTAGAGGAAAATTATTTAGAAGAAAAAAATAAGGAAATAACTGTAAATAAAATATATTTAAAAGATAATATTTTTGTAGCACCAGATGATATATCGATAGAAGTTTCATCTTTTTCAAAAGACCCACTAAATAAAAAAATAGCGAATGTTCTTCTAAGTGTGGCGTCTAGCAATGGGGATACTCAAAAAATTGCTGTAAGCGCAAATATTGAGGAGTGGAAAGATGTCCCCGTTGCTAATAGACAAATTTATAAAGGAGAGGTCGTAGGAGAAAGTGATTTCATAATGGCAAGAATGAATTTATCGAAACTTCCTAAAGAATCGCTAGATGTAGAAAAAGAAGTTATAGGAAAGGAAGCTACAAGAAATATAAATAAAGGAGATGTTTTCTCAAACAATACTTTAATTTTACCACCTATAATAAAACAAGGTGAAAAGATAAAAATAGTTTACGAAACTTCGCTTTTATCTGCCGTTGCAACTGGTGTTGCTATGCAAGATGGAGGCGAGAATGAAAGAATAAAAATAAAAAATGATTCATCTAATAAATTATTAGAAGGGGAAGTAGTAGAGCAAGGTTTAGTGAGGGTTAATTAAATGATAAAAAAAATAGTAAGCATAAGTTTAATTTTTTTAGTAGCTTGTAGCACTCCAGTTTTGCAAAGAAAGGAGCCAGTTATTCCAAGTTTGGAATATTCAAAAAATCTACAAGAAAAAATAGAAAAAGAAAAAATGCAAGAAAACTTAGAATATCAAAGAAAGCTTGCAGATTATGAAAAGATGGCAAGCATCGAAGAGATGCGAGCTAGGTACCATTTTGCTAGTGGCAACTATCCTAATAATGAACAAGAGCTAACGGCTAGTTTAGATGCTACTCAAAATGTAAATATAAATAGTGAAATAAATGGTGAAATAAATAGTGATATAAATGAAAGTAAAGGAGAAACTCAATATTTTGAAACTAAAAAAAATGTAGGCAGACCTAAATACGCAAGCCCTCTAATGTATGGAGATACGGGACGCTCGCCCTCGCTGTGGGAAGATAGTAAGACTGGGGGAAGTGATCTTTTTAGAGATGACAGAGCGTGGCTTCCTGGGGATTTAGTTACTATCTTAATTACTGAAAAATCTGATGCAAAAGGAGAAGCAGATACGAACACTAAAAAGGAAACTACGCTTTTAGGCGGAATTTCAGCTTTGATAGGTATAGATTCTTGGTTTGCAGATAAAAACAAGAGAGTAGATCCTAAAACTATGTTTAGCACTAATAGTAGTCTTGAATATAAAGGAAGCGGTGATACTACTAGAAAAAGCACTTTGACAGCAAAAATTTCTGCAATGGTTATGGAGGTTTTGCCAACGGGATTATTAAGAGTCGAGGGCGAGAAGATCGTTTCTGTAAACTCTGAAGAACAAATTATAAAAATTTCAGGTATAGTGCGTCCTAAAGATGTTAATTCTTATAATGAAATAGATTCATCTAAATTAGCAAATATGAGAGTCGATTATTATGGACAAGGCGCTTTACAAGACGTTCAAACTCCTGGTTGGGGAACGAGATTTATTACAAAACTTTGGCCGTTTTAATAAGAGTGTAAGCAAAGATTGTTAAAGAAATATTTAAAAAGGTTTAAAGGTTTGTGGAAAAATTTATTATTTTATTAAAATTAAGAGATAGAAAATGAAAAAATTATTTTTAATAATTACTTTTACATTATTTATAACTTCACAATTTATAGCTTCACAAGCTTTTGCTGCTAGGTTAAAAGATATCGCAGATGTAGAAGGCGTTAGAGGAAACGACTTATTAGGTTACGGTATAGTAATAGGTTTAAATGGCACTGGAGATGGCGGAAGTGTAGATTTTACTAGTAAGAGTATATCAAACTTATTAGAAAAAATGGGACTTAAAGTAGACCCTAAAGATGTAAAAGTAAAAAATGTTGCAGGCGTTGTAGTAACTGCAAAATTGCCTCCTTTTGCAAGACCTGGCTCGAAGATAGACGTTACGTTATCTTCGATAGGAGATGCAAAAAGCATTCAAGGTGGCACTTTGCTTTTAACACCACTTAAAGCAGCAGATGGAAACGTGTATGCTATCGCTCAAGGTCCTATTACAGTAGGGGGATTTTCTATTGAGGCTACGTCAGATGCGGCTGTAAAAAACCATCCAACGGTCGGACAAATAGCAGAAGGTGCAACCGTAGAAAAGATGATACCATTCGATTTATTTCAAAGTAAGAGAGTAAGAATAGTTTTAAGAGAGCCTGATTTTACGACGGTAACGAAAGTGGTAGACGCTTTAAATGCGGAACTTGGAGCCCCAGTAGCTTCTGCTATCGATGGTGCTTCGGTGCAAATTCCTTTAGTTGGAAAATTAAAAGACGACCCGATAGGTATGATAGCAAGGTTAGAGCATGTAAATATAGTTCAAGACTCTAGTGCAAAAGTTATAGTTAACGAAAAAACGGGAACTATTATAATGGGAGAAAATGTAAAGGTTGGAAAAGTAGCATTAGCACACGGCAATTTAAATATCGTAATAAGGAGCGACACTCAAGTATCTCAGCCTGAGGCTTTCGCTACCTCGGGAACTACGGAGATAGTTACTAATCAAGACGTGACTGTAGGCGAAGAAAATGTTGGCTTAAACTTAATAGAGGGAGAGCTTTCTTTAGGTGAATTAGTTAAAGCTTTAAATGCCCTTGGTGCAACTCCTAGAGATTTAATATCGATATTTTCAGCATTAAAAAGAGCAGGCGCCTTACATGCCGACTTGGTTATAATGTAAAAGATGTTATGATGTTATGATGAGTAATATAATAAAGTTAAATATAATAATGTTAAATATAATAAATTAAAAAATAATAAAGTAAAATATAATAAGGTAAAAAAAAATGGATAATGCTTCGTTAGGTTTAAATTTAAATATTTCTAGTAGCTTTATAAAAAATAGTAATGATATTTTAAGATTAAAAAATAGTGCTAATAATATTGCTACTAAACAAGATAAATCTGCAAATGAAATAAGAGAAGCTGCTAGGGATTTTGAGGCTATGCTTTTATCTCAAATGATGAATGAGATGTGGAAAAGTGTGCCAGAAAATAGCTTATTTGGCAAAAGCCAAGAGGAAGATTATTTTAGAGAAATGTTAAATTTAGAGGTTGCAAAAGAGGTTGCGAGTGGGCAAGGTTTAGGAGTGCAAGATTTAGTTATCGCTGAGCTTGAAAAAAAGAGTGGTAAAGAATAAAAAAATAATATGAAACTATATCGCTTTTTTGTAATCTAAATATTAGTAATAAAGTAAATTATTTGGTTCTTTGACGTTTTAGGTGGGTTAGAAAAATTGTTTTTTTTAGGGTCGATGAGTGATACTAATTTTAAGGTCTAAAACCCACCTTAAAACGTCAAAGAACTAATTATTTGGAGTAATTATATGAAAATAAATCCTAATGATATAGCAATAAGACAAGAGTTACTTTCTAAGATTTTAAATAAAGATAAGTCTGAAGAATCGAGTGCAGTTCAATATAAAGAAAGTGATGCTAGCAAAGTTTATGCAAATGATGAGAAAAGAGTTTTAGCAGATAAAGTAAACATTAGCTTAGCTCAATATATAAGTGATAATATTTCTAAAGAAGCTATTTTATCTGAAAGAGAAGCAAAGGTAGCCAAGTTAAAAGAACTTTATAATAAAGGTGAGTATAGAAGCGTAGAGACAAGGGAACTTGCGCAATCTTTCGTTGATGGCATTGAAGAGGAGATAAGTATAGCAAGAAATACGATATTCTTTGATGAAGATGAATAGATAAAAAAGGTTATAAAAAAAAATGGCATTAAACTATCAAACATATAGGGATTTACTAGATAATATAAATAAACAATTGACTCTTTACGAAGAGTATATAAAGGCACAAAACGATGAAAAAGAAAGCTTAAAAAAAGCTGATATTAAAAAGGTAAAAGAAAACACTGCGCTAAGATCTAATATTCTAGAATATATTCATTTACACAAAAATAAACTTTCTGATATTTTAACTAAAGAAGGAGAAAGTAAGATTTTAAAACTCGTTAATAAAAAAGCTAGCGCCGAGCAAAAATCTATTTTAATTCCTAAAATTAGAAGATTAAGAGAGTTAGTAAAAAACACTCAAGGAAAAGCTAGAGAGTATTCCGAGCTTTTAGATTTTTCTTCAAATTTAGTAAATGGTTCTCTTTCTATTTTATGGTCTGCAACTCAAGGTATATTTAAATCTTATGGAAGAGATAGAAATATACATGAAGCCTACCACCCAAGCTTGATAAATAAAGAAAGAAAATTATAGTATTTCCTTAAGAAATTATCATTTTAGTCATTTATTTTTTTAACCTATCACAAAAACTCTATAAAAGTGTAATTGTTGCAGTTTGAATTCATAGTATATTAATCATTAATGGAGAATATTATGGAAGCATTAAAAGAGACAAATACAAATAAGCAAGAGTTATTGAAAATTTTTAGCTCTTTGATTATTTAGTTTCTTTAAAATTTTTTGTTAATATTTTATTTTTGATTCTTTGTTAATTTTTTTTGCTAAAACTTTAGGGAATAATAACTACTTATATAGTACAGTCTTTTTTATAAATTTCAAGGCTTATATTTTGTATGTTTTGTGATACGTTTTTTTTTATTAGTATCGTTTCTAGTTTCTGTTTTACTAGTGCTCGCTATCTTCTGAATATGAGTTTTCAGTATCTCCGTTTTCAGTATCTTTTGCAATCAATGCTAGCACTTCTTTTGCATGGCTCGTCATTGGGTTTGTTTCAGCTTGGTCGTGTAAAACAAGCTCTTTATAAAGTTTTATTTGTAGCTCTTTTTTTATATCTTCAAACTCAGGACGGTTTGCTAAATTTTCTTGCTCATATGGGTCGAGAGTCGTATTGTAAAGTTCCTCTTCTCTATTTGGTTCGGTTTCTGAATACATAAACTCTTTTGTATGGTATCCAATATAAACATATCTGTCCCTACGTAGATCACCATTTCCTTGAATTAAAATTCCATCTCTTAAATTTTGCCCATTTATAATATCTAAAAGTGAAATGCCCGAAACTTGGTATTCATTTTTATCGATGCCTGCAAGCGCTGCAAGAGTTGGGGCGATGTCGATATTTGCAGTTATTTCATAAATCTTAGTTTTAGGAAATAAACTCTCGTCTTTATTAGGTTTTGGGTAGCTTATGGCTAGTGGAATTCTAGTAGCCTCTTCGTATACATTGTTTTTAGATTGCAAGCAATGTTCGCCCCACATTAAACCGTTATCAGACATATAAATAAAAATAGTATTTTCATAAAGTCCAAATTTTTTTAATCTATCTATAATTTTTTTTACTCCTAAGTCGACGGACATAAGAGTAGCAAGTTGCTTAGAAGCAAAGTTTTTTATATTTTTTTCTCTTCTTCTCTTAAGTCTCTTGTTTCCTTTTCCTGAATAATTTTTTTTTCTTTTATTTACCCAATCTGCTTTTCCAGTATCACTTAAATCTAAAAAAGTAGGAGCGGCGTTAAATTCTCTTTTATTATATTTCTTTTTATATTCTTCATCAGGGATAGCAGGGCTATGAGGTGCATTGTGGGAAAGAACTAAAAAGAACGGTTTGTTTTTTTTTCTTGCGCTTTTAATAAAATCTCTCGCTTGCCTATTCCAAAAATTAGTTACGTAAAAATTGCTTTTTTTAGAAAATCTTCCATTTTTATTTACTTTTAAATTGTTATAATGAGCACTTCCTTTTCTATGTGAAACCCAAAAATCGAACTCGCTTCTTCTGTTTTTAGAATATTTCCCATCGGAAGTATTGTGGAATTTTCCAACTAATCCTGTGTAGTAGCCAGATTCCTTTAGTCTTTTTGCGATAGAATATTCGTTTAACGCTACTTTTTCTTCTGAACTATTGTTAGGCATGTCGTGCTCTGTAGCGTGTAGCCCTGTAAAAATGCTTGCCCTGCTAGGCCCACAAATAGGAGTTGTGGCAAAATGATTTTTAAATTGAGTGCCATTTAAAAATATTTCATTATAGACCGTAGGCATAGTCGTTTCATTTATAGTATCTGCTCTTTGATCATCTGTTAATATAAAAACGATATTTGGTCTAGTATCGTCGCTACAATAACCCATATTTGTATTTAATAAAAATATTGTTAGAATAAATTTAAGTAATAAAATTTTAATTTTTGTTTTTTTCATAATATAATTTTTCCGATTTTATTATTTTTATTATTTTTATTCTTTGTTCTTTTTTGTTCTTTGTTTATATGCTTATATATTTATTATGATGTTAATTTAAATAAATATGATTTTTAAAAATGTTTACTAAGTCAGACGCAATACATATCACGATAAAGC
Organism: Bdellovibrionota bacterium; assembly: GCA_050952645.1. Classification (GTDB taxonomy): domain Bacteria; phylum Bdellovibrionota_C; class UBA2361; order UBA2361; family CAKMMH01; genus CAKMMH01. Next base: position 23,887 of record JBMNLI010000015.1, read on the forward strand.
CTCGTGGCCCAATTTGCAACCTGTCTTGCAAATATTGTTATTATTTAAGTAAAAGCTCTCTTTATAATAATACAAATTTTTCGATAAAGTTCAAGACATATATTTTATTATTAGAAAATTTAAAAACTTTTTCTAGCCGTAGCACTATAACTTGGCAAGGAGGAGAGCCTACATTACGAGGGTTAGATTTTTTTAAGGCGGCTTTAGATTACCAAAAAAAACATGGAATAAAAATAAGAAATTATTTTCAAACTAATGGAATAAATTTAAATAAAGAGTGGATAGAGTTTTTTAAAGAAAATGATTTCTTAGTCGGTATAAGTCTCGATGGCCCTAAAGAGTTGCATGAAAAAAATAGGGTTTCAAGTAGCAAAGAAAGTTATTATGAAAAAATAATTTCTAATATAAGGGCGCTTCAAAAATACGATGTCGATTTTAATATACTTACTACCGTTAATAAGGCGAATGTAAATTATGCAAAAGAAGTTTACGATTATTTTGTTAATGATTTAAATGTAAATTTTTTACAATTTATTCCCATAGTTCAAAGTGTTTCAGGCTCTGGATTTAATAGAGAAAATAAATTAAATCCCGCTTCGATTTTACCAGAAGAGTACGCAAATTTTATGATCTCGATATTTGATATGTGGTATAAAAATGATGTGGGCAAGGTTTCTGTGCAACTTTTTGAGGTAATAATGAGTTCCTGGTTAGGCACGGAACATGGGCTTTGTGAGTTTCAAAAAAATTGTGGACAAGCGTTATGTTTAGAGCATAATGGTGATTTATACGCGTGTGATCATTTCGTAGAAAAAGATTTTTTGCTTGGCAATATACATGAAAAAAGTTTAAGAGAGTGTTTCGACAATCAAAAGTTTTACGATTTTAGAACGTATAAAAGACGAGCCGTTAGTAAAGAGTGTGTGGCGTGTGAATATTTTTTTATTTGCCATGGAGAATGTCCTAAAAATTGGATATTAAAAGATAAGGAGGGAAAAAGAAAAAATTATCTATGTGAAAGTTATAAGAAAATTTTTAAGCATACTTCAGGAAAGCTATTAGCGCTTCTTTCTAAAAGTAAGTAATAAATAAAATATAATTAAAAATAAAAATGAATAGTAATTTTAAAAAAGAAACGTTAGAAAAGTATATGAGATTAGTTTTAAAAGAGGCGACTTTAGCTTTTAACGAGGGAGAAGTGCCTATCGCTAGTCTTATAGTAAAGGATGGGGAAATATTATCACTAGAACGAAATAGGGTAGAGGCTTTACAAGATGCGACAAAGCATGCTGAAATGCTAGCTTTGCAGGCGGCATCAAAAAAAATTAGGAATTGGCGTTTAGATGGAGCGAGTTTGTTTGTAAATGTCGAGCCTTGCACTATGTGTATGGGAGCAATAGAGTTAGCAAGAATAAGTAGCGTTATTTATGGCGCTAGTGAGCCACTAAGGGGCGCTTGTGGTTCTAGGTATGATCTATCTATGTATAACCTTAAGAAAATAAAAATTATAAGTGGTATATTAGAAAATGAAGCTAGCGAGTTATTAAAGATGGCTTTTATGAAAAAACGATAATATAAAAAACAAAATTTTAAAAAGAGCGTTTTTTAAAGGTAGGCTTTAATATATTCAATATATTCCTACGGCTTCTTTTAAGAATGCTTTAGCGACATCTTTAGAGTCGTAAGTTAGCGTGCCTTTGTTATATCTATTTTTTAGTTCTGAGATTTTTTTAGAGTTATCGGTTTTAGTTTCTTCTTTAACACCTTTAACATTTATGCGATCTTCATTAAGGGCTTCATGTGCTTTATGTGATTCGTTAAGAGCACTTGCATTGCTATCAACTTTTTTATTTTTATGTTGATAATCATTTATATTACCATTTGCTAAAAGGTTTACTGCATCGATATTTTTATTTTTAATTTCCATTACATCACCTCAAAGGTTTTTAGAGTTTTACATAATAAAATTATTTATTTGCAAAGATAACTTTTTAAAAGATAACTTATTATGAGATAACTTTTTATAAATTCTACCTTCCTTGGAAATTTATTTTTTTGCATATCCCTTGCAAGTTAAGCAATCGGTAATATAATATAAAAACTTGAGAAAACTACTTTAAAAAATTTTAATAAAATTTTAAGAAAAATAAAAAATATTTGTTTATATAAAATTATGAAAAAAATAGAGTTAATTAGCATATCTAGAGTTAAGCAAGATTTTATTTTAAAGGGGGAAAGGGAGTATGCTAAAAGGCTATCTAAATTTGTAGATTTAAAGATTACAGATTATAACTTAGATTTTTCAATAAGTTGCCCTAAAAGTGAGATAATTAAGCAAGAAGGGGAGTATTTTTTAAAAAGAGTCTCTAAGGGGCAAATGTTAGTTTTGTTAGATGAGAAAGGCAAAAAATTTAACTCTAAGGAGTTTGCTAGTTTTATAGAAAAACAATATGCTAATCCAAATGCTCTATGTTTTGCTATTGGTGGTGCTTATGGTTGGTGTGAGAATGTAAAGAAAAAGGCAGATATGCTTTTATCTCTTTCAGATTTAACGTTTCCTTATCAGCTTACACGTCTTATAATGGTTGAGCAACTTTATAGAGCTTTTACGATTATAAATAATTTTCCATATCATAAGGAGTGATTAAAAATTATGTCTAAGATAAAAAGATTCGATACCTCTGTTTTAGGTGAAATGCTTATTGGAAAGGATCCTTTAAAAATAGTAAGGCATTTTTTATTAAAAAAGGGGCATGACCCAGATAAGACTATTAAGGAAGAAACTAATAATTCTTGTCGTTGGATGATCGACCTTTCTAATGGCTATGAGTTAGAGATATATTTAGATAAGATAAGAACTCCATCGCAGGCAACGGTATATATGGGGATAAATATTTTGCCCGTTCCTATTAGGGGATCTTTAGATTTTTTAGTATCGGTTTTAGAAATTGCAGATGGTTTGATAGGTGCTAAGTTAGGTTTAGTAGGTTATTTTATTATCTTAAGTGTTGGTTTAGGTGCTGAAAGAATAACTTACGAAGAGCTAGATTATAATTATCGATTGATCTTAGCACAAAAAGATTGGGTAAAAGAAGCGATATTAAATGAGTTCGAAGAAGAAGATATAGATGTGTAGAAGATATATGTAGAGAATGTATAGAGAAAAAATAAGGACGGCTTTTTTTTAAGAGTTTCGTTTTAAAATACTTTGAAAATATATAAAAAAATATAACTAGCTCGTTTTTTATTAAGATTTTTTTAAAAATTTACTCTTTTATATTTCAAAAGATTATCGTATCATTAAAAAGTTTAGTATATTTAGGTTACTTAAAGGAAAAATGTTAAAAGATTTCAATTTCAAACTTAAAGGCTTCTTCAGTTTCATATTAATACTTATGGGAGCCTCGTTTGGCATATATTACATCGGTGCTCACAGTGATAAGTTTGATGCAATATTAAAAAACTTTAGCATTAACGCAGAAGAAGTTCAGGGTATAGTAGCTTTTTCAATCATATTCTTTCTTATCGTTAGATTAGTCTCAAACTCCTTAGTTCGCCCTTTCGTAAATTTAAATGAAAAAAGAGAAGATGCCACAGTAAATAAAATAAAAAAAGCAAACGAGTTGCTAGAAGAAGCAAGCATTTTAGAAGACGAGTTTTATAAAAAAGCAAACGAAGAAAAAAGACATGCTTTAACACAAAAGGCTATTATCTTAACTGATGCAAGACGTAAGGCAGAAGATGTGATTTTTCAAACTGAAAATGAGATTTCTGCTCAAGTTGCTAGCGCTAAAGAGCGCATAGACTTAAGAAGTAAAATTATGTTAAATGAACTAGTTCTTAAGAAACAAGAATTCGTGGATATGATAAAAGATAAGGTTATAAATCTTTAAATTTATAAGTTTAAATCATGAAAAATAAAATATTAAAAGTTATAGTTTCAACATCATTAGTTCCGTTTAAAACGCTTGTTAAAACGTTTTTATTAACGCTAGCGTTAATGCAAGTATTAACGCCAAGCTTGCTTCTAGCTTCCGATGGAGGTTCCCACGGCATAGAAAGTCTTACTTGGTACTACATAAACTCTGGGCTTTTCTTTGGAGTGCTGTTTTTAATATTAAGAAAGCCTTGCAAAAAATATTTTGCAAGTAGAAGAGAGGTAATAATAAGTAATGTAGACGAAGCTAGTAAAGCTCTAGAAGATGCCCAAAAGGCGCTAGCTAATGCTAAAAGAAAACATGAGTTTTTAGAAGAAGAACTTGGTAAAATAAGAGATGAAATAATAGATGAGGCTAACGAACAAGCAAATCACATAATAAATATGGCTACTGAAAAAGCAGAATATTTAAAGAGTATGTCTAAAAAAATGATAGAAGCTGAAGAAAAAAAGGCGCTGAAAAATTTAAACGCTGCATTTGGAAAAATTTTAATAGAAGATACTACTAATGATATTAAATCAAGTTTAAGCGCTGAAAATGATAATGAGCTTATCTTGAAAAAAATTAATGAGAGTATGCTAACTTAAAGGGAATGTAAAAACGTGTCTTACTATAATATAAAAATTGCAAAAAAATATGCAAAAGTGTTATTCGATTTATCTAGCCCTGATAAACTAGATTTAAGGCGTGATAAGCTCTTTTTGTTTGTAGAGATTTTTAAAAACGCTAAGAGTGTTTTATTAAGTCCCATAGTGCAATTTAATAAAAAAATAGAAATATTAAATTTATTATTTGAAAAATTAAATGAAGAAGATAAAGAGCTTAAAAATTTTATCAGAGTAATGCTTGATAATAAAAGATTAGGCATTTTAGAAGATGTTTTAGCGTGCTACGATGAGATAGTAAAAGAATATAGGAAGATAGCATCTTTCGAGTTGACGGTTGCAAGAGAGTTAGACGAAAATGTAAAAGAGGAAATATCTTCAAAACTTGCGACTATCGTAAAAAATAAAGTAGATATTAAGTGGGCAGTTGAGCCTAACATTATCGGTGGAATAATAATAAAGTGTGGAGATAAGCTTTTAGATGCTAGCATTAAGGGAGAAATTAATAACCTTGCATCGCAGATAATGTAAACATAAAAATAATTGTAGGCTAATAAAAAAATTTTAAAAGAAGTTTTTAGTTTAAAAATTTTATTATTAAAAGTTTATTTATACAAAAAAGGATAAAATGTTATGCAGATAACGGCACAAGAAATTGGAAATATTCTAAAAGAGAAAATCTCTAATTATTCAAGTAATGAAGAACTTGCAGAAACTGGGGTCGTTCTTTCGGTAGGGGATGGAATTTGTAAAGTATATGGTCTTAGAAATGTAGTAATGGGAGAACTCGTAGAGTTTCCAAATTCTGTAAAAGGTTTAGCTATTAATCTTGAGCAAGATAGCGTCGGTATTATACTAATGGGAGAGCAAACGGCTGTAAAAGAGGGGGATATCGTTAGAAGGAGTGGAATTATCGCTTCTGTTCCCGTAGGAGATGCTTTAAAAGGACGAGTTATTGATGCTCTTGGAAATCCTATCGATGGGCTTGGTGATATTGAAACTACGGAAACGAGAAGAATAGAAATTAAAGCCCCTGGCATAGTAAAAAGAAAATCCGTTCACGAGCCTCTTCAAACTGGGTTAAAAGCCATAGATGCAATGACCCCTATCGGGCGAGGGCAGCGTGAACTTATAATAGGCGATAAAAAAACTGGCAAAACGGCAGTGGCGTTAGATACTATTATAAATCAAAAAGGAACGGGAGTAGTTTGCATATACGTTGCAATTGGGCAAAAAAGATCATCGGTAGCACAAGTCGTTGCAAATTTAAAAGAGCATGGCGCTATGGAACACACTATAGTAGTTGCTGCTACGGCATCTGAGCCAGCACCTTATTCGTATTTTGCACCATTTGCAGGTTGTGCAATCGGTGAATACTTTATGGATAAAGGAGAGCATGCGCTTATCGTTTACGATGATTTATCTAAGCACGCCATAGCTTATAGAGCTATTTCGCTATTGCTTAGAAGACCGCCAGGACGTGAAGCATTCCCAGGGGATGTGTTTTATTTACATTCAAGGCTCTTAGAGAGAGCTTCAAAATTAAGTGATGATATGGGAGCAGGCTCCCTTACGGCACTTCCAATAATAGAAACTCAAGAAGGGGATGTATCGGCTTATATTCCTACGAACGTTATTTCTATTACTGATGGTCAAATATACTTAGAGACCGATTTATTTAACTCAGGTGTTAGACCTGCTGTGAATGTAGGGCTTTCAGTGTCGAGAGTAGGGGGAGCCGCGCAAGTTAGTGGAATGAAGAAAGTTGCAGGAACTTTGAGGCTTGATTTAGCTCAATTTAGAGAAAAACAAGCCTTCGCTCAGTTTGGCTCAGACCTTGATGCTACTACTAAAGCACAGCTTGAAAGAGGGCAGAGGTTAGTTGAGATTTTAAAACAACCTCAATATAAGCCGATGCCGGTAGAGTACCAAATCATTTCAATTTATGCGGTAAGTAGTGGTTTTGCAGATGATATAGCACTAAATGAGATTAGTGCATTTGAAAAGGCTCTCCATGAATATTTAAGTTCATCTTGCAAAAATTTCATAAAGGTTTTTGCAAAAAATCCTGTTATTTCAGATGATATAAAGGGAGAGCTAGATGAAATTATATCGAAAGTAGCGAGTGATTTTAAAGTTGCTACTAGTGATGAAACTAGTAAGAGTGTTGCATGATAGTGATATGAGTGATACATGCTAATGACTAAAATATTATTAGTGGAATATTATTAGTAGAAATAATATTAGCAGAATAATATTTTAGTAGTAAGCAGTAAATTTTACGTTGGTTATATAAAAAATGGCTGGATTAAAAGAGATTAAAAGAAGATTAAAATCTGTTCAAAATACTAAAAAAATTACTTATGCTATGAAGTTAGTAGCGGCTGCGAAACTACAAAAAGTGCAAGAGAAAGTTTGTGCTCTTCAGAGGTATTCTAAGGTTTTATCACAAATATTTACCGAAACTATTTTAGCGTTTGAAGATAAGAAAATAGATTTAAAATTACTAGAGAAAAGGGAAACGATAAAAAACATTCGTCTTATAATTATCGGAGGCTCAAGAGGGCTTTGTGCTGGATTTAATACGAACTTAAATAAAAAAATATCAGAGGTTTTAGCAAGTTTAAAAAAAAATTATCCTAGTGCTAATATAGAAATTTATATCCTAGGTAAAAAAGTTGTAGAGTTTTTCAGAAGAGAGAAAAAAACTTTTAGCAAAGTGTATGATAATTTAAGTGATAATGTTTTTGATTGGCCGGTAGAAGAAATTTTAAAAGAAATGGAGGAGGATTTCTTAGATAATAAGGTAGATAAAGTTTTTGTGCTTTATACGAAATTTTATTCTGCATTATCAGTTATGCCAACGCTCGAAGAGGTTTTGCCAGTAAAGCAAGAAGAAATGATGATTGATGCTACGACCGATGCGGCACTAAAAATTTTTGAGCCTACTAAAGAAAAACTTTTAGAAAGCTTGCTTCCAAAGTTTTTAAAAGTAAAATTTTTACAAATAGCACTAAACTCAAATGCTAGTGAAAATGGTAGTAGAATGACCGCCATGGACTCGGCAACGAATAATGCGAGTGATTTAATAGATAGGTTGCAGCTCGATTTTAACAAGTTAAGGCAATCGGCAATTACATCTGAGCTTTTAGATATTATTGGTGGTGCTGAGGCTTTGAAATAAAATTAAAAAAATAAAATTAAAGAAATAAATTTTAAAAATAGAGTGTAATGTATATTTAAGGAAATATTTATATTTAAGGAAATATTAAAGTATGGAAAGGACGCAAGTAAGAAAAGGAGTTATTACGCAAGTGCTTGGTGCAGTTATAGACGTTGAATTCCCAGAAGAAAAGGGAGTTCCAGCTATTTATAATGCACTTTTAGCTACTAACTCTAATATAGATGATACGGAAAATAATTTAACATTAGAGGTTATGCAACATTTAGGAGATAATGTTGTTAGGTGTGTTTCGATGGATACGACGGACGGTTTGCATAGAGGGCAAGAAGTTATAGATACTGGAAGCCCTATATCGATACCAGTCGGGGAGAAAACATTAGGAAGAATTATGGATGTTATAGGGCGTCCTATAGATGAACTAGGCCCCATAGATTCTAAAGAAAGGTGGTCTATCCATAGACCAACACCTAGCTTTGAAGACCAAGCTACATCTAAAGAAATTTTAGAAACTGGTATAAAGGTTGTAGATTTACTTGCTCCTTACGTAAGAGGCGGAAAAATTGGCTTGTTTGGTGGTGCAGGAGTAGGTAAAACGGTTTTAATTATGGAGCTTATAAATAATATTGCCCAAGCTCATGGTGGATATTCAGTATTTGGCGGAGTTGGAGAAAGAACTAGAGAGGGTAATGATCTTTGGAATGAAATGAAAGAGTCGGGAGTTATCGATAAGACCTGTTTAGTTTATGGACAGATGAACGAACCCCCAGGAGCGCGTTTTAGAGTTGGCTTAACGGCGTTAACTACTGCCGAATATTTTAGAGATGAAGAAGGAAGAGATGTGCTTCTATTTATGGATAATATTTTTAGATTTTTGCAAGCAGGCTCTGAGGTGTCTTCGCTTCTTGGTCGTATGCCTAGTGCTGTGGGTTATCAGCCTACTCTTGCACTCGACATGGGGGAGCTTCAAGAACGTATTACTTCTACTAAAAAGGGTTCAATTACATCAGTGCAAGCAGTTTACGTTCCTGCTGATGACTACACAGACCCAGCACCTGCTACGACGTTTGCGCATCTCGATGCTACTACAGAGCTTTCTAGGTCGATTTCTGAAAAAGGAATTTACCCAGCGGTAGACCCACTAACCTCTTCATCGACTATTCTCGCCCCTCAAGTAGTAGGCGAGGAGCATTATAGAGTTGCTAGAAAAGTTCAAGAGATTTTACAAAGATATAAAGAGCTTCAAGATATCATAGCAATTTTAGGTATGGATGAACTTTCCGAGGAGGATAAACTAACGGCAGCAAGGGCTAGAAAAGTTGAAAGATTTTTATCTCAACCTTTCCACGTAGCAGAAACTTTTACTGGCATGAAAGGCGAGTACGTTAAACTAGAGGATACTATAAGAAGTTTTGGTGAGTTAGTAGACGGTAAGCATGATGATTTGCCTGAGCAAGCTTTTTATATGGTAGGTGATATAGAGTCGGCTAAGAGAAAGGCAGAAAAAATGTTAGAAGAATACTCTAAGACTGCAGTGTAAGTGGGGATTTAGAGCTACTTTCAAGTGTGAAGAACTAAAATAAAGTATAAAACAATGCGTAGCGTGTAAAACATATAGGAAAAATTAAGGAAATATGCAAGATTTTATAAATTTAAAAATCATATCGACTGATGAATTGATAGAGGACACAAAGGTAAATTATGTTTTTATTCCCGACCCTGCAGGAGGAATTAAGATGTATCCTAAGCATTGTAATTATACTGGTATTATTTCCGAGGGAACGCTTTATTACCAAAAAAAAGATAGTGAAGATATAGATAAACTTTTAATTAAAGGTGGAGTTTGCTCGTTTATAGAGAATAAATTGGAAGTTTTAGTAGATTTGTAAGTTTTGCTCAATCCTTTCTTAATGCTTTTTTGGATGCTTTCTTTGATGATTTAAATTACTTTAATTATTTAAATTATTTATTATCAAAATTTAAGTTATTATTATCTCTAAAACTAAAACGCCGTTTGTTTTACTTCTTAAAAGTATTTATTTTTTTTCATCTTTATGAAACTTATATAATTTAATAACATCTTTTTATATAGACGAAAAAAAAGCTAAAGAAATGACTAATGAAATGTCGTTACTATTAGTTGTGAAAGAGTTGTAAAAGATAGTTGTAAATAAGGTTTCTATCTTACATTTTTTTAAATTTTAGTTTAAAAATTTAAGGTTGTTTTATATTTATATATATACAAAAGGTGTTTTCATATGAAAAAAATAAATAAAGTGTCTAATATATTCCTACTATTTTTATTTTCAATAAGTTTTATAGGGGCAAACGTAGCTAGCGCTACTATGACGGATAATCAAGCTAAGCGTGTTGAAAATTTTGGGAGAAGTGATTTAGGTAGCATGTATTTATTCTATGCGCTAGAGAAAGCGCTGGCCGATAATGGCATTGCAACCGATTTAAAGTGTAAGTATAGTTCGCACCCTAATAAAGTTCCTGAGGTCGCATATACTGCTTTTGGATTAGATATAAACAATGCTAACGATAAAGCTTCGTTAGAAGCACTTCTTAATAACTCTACTTTTCCTTATTGTTCTTCAGAGTTTACTAGAAATATGTATGTAGGTAAAAGTGTAGCGGCTAATGATGAGACGGCAGATGAGTTTTGTAAAGCTATGGGCTACGAAGCGTATATCGCAGGTTCTGGGCAAACATCTAAATATAGCTCTTATGGTAGTGAGTTAGTAGTGTCTTATGATACAAAAAGTGGTAACTGGAAACGTGCTACTAATGGAACTCACTATATTACTTTAACGTGCGGAACTACAAAATGCATGAAAGATGATGATTGCAAAGAGAGTCAATATTGCGCACCAAATGGCACTTGCGTTTCTTTTAGTAATGATTATTTAGCTGAATGTAATAATGGTAAAGATGATGATGGTGATGGGAAAATAGATGATAAAGACCCAGAGTGTAAAGGTTTCGTAGGTGGCACTGGGTATATAGATACGATATTGATGAATGAAACACAGGGGCAATATAAAGCATCTTGTGAAACTTACACGATGCCTAAAGATGGTGAAATTTTAATAAATTTAAAAGATGATGATGTAGCGGTTATAGTAAAAAGAAAAGATGATAATAAAACTGTGATTTTAGCTAAAAGCAACGATCCTTTTCCTTTTGGAAGTTGCGCAGTGTCTACTCCAATAAATCAAGCAGATGCAAATAATAAAACTAATAAAAGAAATGGTAGTTTAGGTCAAAACGATGCAATTTTTTACGGTAGAGATGGAAAACTAGTAGCATATTTTCAAGCAGACGGGCATCGCACAGTTCCAGATAAAGCATGGAGTCCTAAGTATGAAGACAGGAAATTAAGAACTGTAAGTCTTAAGGCTGGTGATGTTGTTTATCTAGCTACAAGGTCTGATAAAACTGCTAACTCAAGAAATCCTAACACCATAGTAAGATTTCAAGAACCACGTAATTTTAGAGAATCGGTTTGCGATGTAAACTATGGCGATACTACTTCTGGTAAAAGAGTATGCTCAACGCTTGCTAAGCCAGTATGCTCAAAGGGAAGTTGTGTAGCGTGCCCAGCAAGTCAAGTTTACAACAAGACTCTAAAAGCATGTGTTGAATGTATAAGTGATACCGATTGTAAATCTGGTCAAGCTTGCCAAAACAATAAGTGTCTAGATAAATACACTTGTTCAAAAAATACTACTACGGGTAAAGTGGTAGTTAATAAAAATGGAGTAGAGTTAACTACTAAATTAGATAAGTGTGAAGGCAATAAGCAATACGTGTATACTTGCCCATCGACAACTTCGGTAGGCACTGAGATAGTAGTAAAAGAGACTATTACCAACTGTAAGTATGGTTGCGATACTAAAACTAAAAAATGCTATGACACAGAGTGTGACGCAAACTACGGTGATACCACTTCGGGCAAAAAAGCTTGTAAAACGATTGCTAAACCAGTATGTAGCGATGGAAGCTGCGTAGGTTGTCCTAATAGCGAAGTTTATAGCGAAGATAAAAAATCTTGCGTAGCTTGCGTAGTAGATGGCGATTGCGCAAAGGGGCAAGTGTGCCAAAACAATAAGTGCTTAAATAAATACACTTGTTCAAAAAATACTACTACGGGTAAAGTGATAGTTAATAAAAATGGAGTAGAGTTAACTACTAAATTAGATAAGTGTGAAGGCAATAAGCAATACGTGTATACTTGCCCATCGACAACTTCGGTAGGCACTGAGATAGTAGTAAAAGAGACTATTACCAACTGTAAGTATGGTTGCGATACTAAAACTAAAAAATGCTATGACACAGAGTGTGACGCAAACTACGGTGATACCACTTCGGGCAAAAAAGCTTGTAAAACGATTGCTAAACCAGTATGTAGCGATGGAAGCTGCGTAGGTTGTCCTAATAGCGAAGTTTATAGCGAAGATAAAAAATCTTGCGTAGCTTGCGTAGTAGATGGCGATTGCGCAAAGGGGCAAGTGTGTCAAGACAATAAGTGCTTAGATAAATACACTTGTTCAAAAAATACTACTACGGGTAAAGTGATAGTTAATAAAAATGGAGTAGAGTTAACTACTAAATTAGATAAGTGTGAAGGCAATAAGCAATACGTGTATACTTGCCCATCGACAACTTCGGTAGGCACTGAGATAGTAGTAAAAGAGACTATTACCAACTGTAAGTATGGTTGCGATACTAAAACTAAAAAATGCTATGACACAGAGTGTGACGCAAACTACGGTGATACCACTTCGGGCAAAAAAGCTTGTAAAACGATTGATAAACCAGTATGTAGCGATGGAAGCTGCGTAGGTTGTCCTAATAGCGAAGTTTATAGTGAAGATAAAAAATCTTGCGTAGCTTGTGTAGAAGATAGTGATTGTGAAGCAGGGCAAGTGTGTCAAGATAATAAGTGTTTAGATGAATATACTTGTGCTAAAGATGATACAGGCAAAGTGGTAGTTAAGAAAAATGGTGTAGAAATAACGGCTAAATCGAAAACAGATAAGTGTGAAAATGATAAGCAATATGAATACACTTGCTCAGCTACTACTTTAGTAGGCACTGAGATAACCGTAAAAGAAACTATTACTAATTGTGAACATGGCTGTAATAGTGAAACTAAAAAATGCAATGATGCTGAGTGTGATGTAAATTACGGAGATACTACTGAAGGGAAAAAAGCTTGCTCAGAAGATAAACCAATATGTGAAAATGGAAGTTGCAAAAGCTGTCCAAACAATGAAATATACAACATAAGCCAAATGAAATGTGTAGAGTGTAATGTAGATACGGATTGTAAAGACGGCTTGGTTTGCGATAAGGATAATAATAAGTGCGTAGATAAGCAAAAAGCAGTGATACCACTATTTAATTGTATAATCGATAATTTAGATGGAACCTACACGGCATATTTTGGTTATGAAAACCCTAATGCTGAGGTAATAAATGTTCAAGCTTGTTCAAATAAGCAAGGAGCTAAGAATATTATAAATAACACTACGACTTATTGTGAGCAACCTAGCGAGTTTGAGGTAGGAACTGTAAAGGGAGCTTTCTACGTTCCGTTTAGCCAAGGACAAACAGTATCGTGGACTTTACAAAATAATAGCGAGGCTGAAAAAACGGTTTCTGCAACTAGTGCATCTGTAAGATGTGCACCGTTAGAGCCTTATGCTCAATGTATAGATAGAAATAAAGATGGCTCATATAAGGCACATTTTGGGTATACTAATAGAAATGGCTTTGAGGTTGAAATTCCAAATGGTTCTGCTAACAATTTATCGACTAATGAAAATGTTCAGCCTGAGCATTTTGTTGCAGGAAAAATAGATAACGCTTTAAGTATAGATTTTACAGAAAGTGCTACTTGGAATTTAGATGGAAACAAAGCTACTGCTACTAAGAAGACTAAACCTTGTATAGAGGTAAACTGCACTGAGACTTCAATAGTTCAAGCTAAGAAATCACTACATGGAGATGAGTTTGTAGAGATGCTTGAAGCTGAAACGGAAAGCTTACTTGAAGAATTAAATCCATTTCCTCAAATAAGAGATATCGAAGCTTCGGCAGATAGAAGAATAAACAGAGCTGAGAAAAATAACGATACGATTAAAAAACTTGTCCTTAAGCTTCCAGATGTAATGTTTAATTGTGATAACGCAGATTTCTGTCCGCTTTACGATAATCAAGGAACATTAAACTTGATTGAAAGAAAGTTAAGAAAACTTCGTAGACAAGTTGGAAGAACGATAAGACAAAGAAACATCGATGAGAAAACCAGAACTAGACTTCTTAATATCAATGCCCAAATCTTGGCAGGAAAGATAAGCGCACTTAATTCGATCCCAAGATTTGCTAATGATTGTGATTAAATAATATTATAATTAGAAATCGAAAAGAAGTTTAGAAAAATTAAAAGAGACTAGCTTGCTTAAAGTTTTTAGATTAGACTTTTTAAGTGGCTAGTCTTTTTTTTATTTATTTATTATTTATTGCTTAGTTTTGTTTTTTTTAAAATAAACATCTATCGTTATTAGTAAAATTTCTGGTAAAATAAGCCTTGTGAAATAAGATTTCTTTTTTGAGCATTTTATTAAGGTTTATTTTATATGAAAAAAATAAATAAAGTATCTAATATATTCTTATTATTTTTAGTTGCAATAAGTTTTTTAAGAGTAAATGTAGCTAATGCAACGATGTCTACATCCGAAGCTAAACACACCGAAAGTTTCGGAAAAAGCGATTTAGGTAGCATGTATTTATTCTACACGCTAGAGAAAGCGCTTATAGATAAAGGCATTGCAACCGATTTAAAGTGTAAGTATAGTTCTCACCCTAACAAAGTTCCTGAGGTCGCATATACTGCTTTTGGATTAGATATAAATAATGCTAATGATAAAGCTTCGTTAGAAGCACTTCTTAATAACTCTACTTTTCCTTATTGTTCTTCAGAGTTTATTAGAAATATGTATGTAGGTAGAAGTGTAGCGGCTAATGATGAGACGGCAGATGAGTTTTGTAAAGCTATGGGCTACGAAGCGTATATCGTAGGTTCTGGGCAAACATCTAAATATAGCTCATACGGTAGCGAGTTAGTGGTCTCTTTCAATGTTAATAATTCTAAATGGGAATTACTTCCTAAAGCTAAAGATAACAAAGGGACTCATTATATTACCTTAACGTGCGGAACTACAAAATGTATGGAAGATGATGATTGTGAAGGAGGACAAGTATGTAAGCAAGGTGAGTGTTTAGATGTATACACTTGTTTAAAAGATAAGGCTGGCAGGGTAGTCGTTAGCAAGAATGGTGTAGAGCTTACAAAAGAGGTAAAAACCGATAAGTGTGAAAACAATGAACTATACATATATAGTTGTGTAGTAGATAGACTAATAGGCTCAAAGATAGTAATAAGTGAAGAAAAGACCGTTTGCGAGTATGGTTGCGATAACAAGACTACGCAATGCTATGCTACAGAGTGTGATGTAAATTATGGTGATACTACGGCAGGTAAAAGGGCGTGTCCTACAATAAGTAGACCCATATGTAATTGCGATATCGGTCAGTGTAAAGCATGCTCAAATAATGAAATATATAATGAAGCTAAATTAAAATGTGTAGAGTGTAATAAAGATGCAGACTGTAAAAATTCTGCTAAACCATTTTGTAATTTAAATTTATGTCAAGCTACTTGTAAAACGGATGCACAGTGTAAGGCTAAAAATTTAAGCAGGCAAGTTTGTAATAATGGAGTTTGCGTAGAGTGCGTTGCCGATAGCGATTGCCAAGGAGGGAAAGTTTGTAAAAATAATAGTTGCTTAGATAAATATACTTGCGTAAAAGATAAAACGGGTAAAGTGTCTGTTTATAAAAACGGTGTAGAGTTAGAAACGGAAGCAAAAAAGGATAAGTGCGTAGACGATGCACTCTTTATATATAATTGCTCTGCTACTACTTTAGTAGGTTCAAAGATAGTTGTAAATGAAGAAAAGACAGTTTGCGAGTATGGTTGCGATACTGAAACTAAAGAATGTTATAAAACCGAATGCGATGCAAACTATGGGGATAATGTAGTAGGGAAAAGAGCTTGCAAAGTGCTTTCATCTCCAGTTTGCGAAAATGGAAATTGTGTAGCGTGTCCTAATAGTAAAGTTTATAACTCTGCTAAAAAATCTTGCGTCGAGTGTAATACGAATGCGAATTGTAAAGAAGAAGCAAGGCCTATATGCTTAAGCGATAATACTTGTGGTTGCAGTGTAAACGATGATTGCCCTTCGGCTAGGCCAGTTTGCGAAAATAAAAATTGCGTAGCGTGTCCTAGTAGTAAAGTTTATAACTCTGCTAAAAAATCTTGTGTCGAGTGTAATACGAATGCGAATTGTAAAGAAGAAGCAAGGCCTATATGTTTAAGCGATAACACTTGTGGTTGTAATGTAAACGATGATTGCCCTGTAGATAATCCTTTTTGTAATACCGCTATACATCAATGTACTAATAAATGCGTTAAAAATGTAGATTGTAAAAATAAAGATTTAAGCAAACCAGTTTGCGATAATGGAGTTTGCGTAGAGTGCGTTGCCGATAGCGATTGCCAAGGAGAGAAAGTTTGCAAAAATAATAGTTGCTTAGATAAATATACTTGCGCAAAAGATGATGCAGGTAAAGTGTCTGTTTATAAAAATGGTGTAGAGTTAGAAACGGAAGCAAAAAAGGATAAGTGCGTAGACGATGCACTCTTTATATATAATTGCTCTGCTACTACTTTAGTAGGTTCAAAGATAGTTGTAAATGAAGAAAAGACAGTTTGCGAGTATGGTTGCGATACTGAAACTAAAGAATGTTATAAAACCGAATGCGATGCAAACTATGGGGATAATGTAGTAGGGAAAAGAGCTTGCAAAGTGCTTTCATCTCCAGTTTGCGAAAATGGAAATTGTGTAGCGTGTCCTAATAGTAAAGTTTATAACTCTGCTAAAAAATCTTGCGTCGAGTGTAATACGAATGCGAATTGTAAAGAAGAAGCAAGGCCTATATGTTTAAGCGATAATACTTGTGGTTGCAGTGTAAACGATGATTGCCCTGTAGCTAATCCAGTTTGCGAAAATGGGAGTTGTGTAGCGTGCCCTAATAGTAAGGTTTATAACTCTGCTAAAAAATCTTGTGTCGAGTGTAATACGAATGCGAATTGTAAAGAAGAAGCAAGGCCTATATGTTTAAGCGATAACACTTGTGGTTGCAGTGTAAACGATGATTGCCATGCAGATAATCCTTTTTGTAATACCGCTATACATCAATGTACTAATAAATGCGTTAAAAATGTAGATTGTAAAAATAAAGATTTAAGCAAACCAGTTTGCGATAATGGAGTTTGCGTAGAGTGCGTTGCCGATAGCGATTGCCAAGGAGAGAAAGTTTGCAAAAATAATAGTTGCTTAGATAAATATACTTGCGCAAAAGATGATGCAGGTAAAGTGTCTGTTTATAAAAACGGCTTGGAGATAACGGTAAAATTAGATAAGTGTGAAAACGATAAGCAATACGTATATAGCTGTGAGAGCGATACACAACTAGGCTCTGAGATATTAGTAAGAGAAGAGATGAATAGTTGTGAGTATGGTTGCGATAGTAAAATTAAGAAATGTAATGCAAAAGAGTGTGATGTAAGCTACGGAGATACTAGAGCAGGCAAAAGAGCTTGCATTGCTACTAAGCCAGTTTGTGAAAATGGAAGCTGTAAAAGTTGTAAAGACTATGAGATATATAATAAAGAGCTATTAAAATGTGTGGAGTGTAATGTTGATGTAGATTGTAGAGATAAGGCTAAGCCATTTTGTAATTTAAATTTGTGTCAAGCTACTTGTAAAACAGATACGCAATGTAAAAATATAGATGCTAGTAAACCCGTATGTGATACTGCGTCAGGTTTATGCGTAGAATGCACTAGTAGTAATCAAACACAATGTAAAGAGACTAAACCTATATGCTTAAGCGATAATACTTGTGGCTGTAATGTAAACACTGATTGCCCTGTAGCTAATCCTTTTTGCTTAGATAATAAAGTTTGCGTAAATAAATGCTCTAAAGATGCTGATTGCTTAGGCGATACTCCCGTATGTGATACTGCGTCAGGTTTATGCGTAGAGTGTGTTAAGAATGAAGATTGTAAAGAAGAAGCTAAGCCTATATGCTTAAGCGATAATACTTGTGGTTGTAATGATAGTAGTGTTTGTCCTGAAGACTTGCAATTTTGCTCAGATAATAAAGTTTGCGTAGAAAATTGCACTAGCGATGAAGAATGCAGGGCTAAAAATGAAACTAAACCTGTATGTAATGATACGACTGGAAAATGCGAAGAATGCGTGACGGATGTAGATTGTGATGGGGAGCGAGTGTGTAGTATAGATACTTATACTTGTGTAGAGTGTAAAGAGGATAAGGATTGTAAGGACGGGAAAGTATGCAACCTTGATACTAATACTTGTGTAGAATGTAATAAAGATGATGATTGCAATGGAAATGCTGTTTGCGATAAAGATATTTATAAATGCAAAGATACGCAAAAAGCAGTGCTTCCTATATTTAATTGTGTAATTGATAACTTAGATGGAACTTACACGGCATATTTTGGTTATGAAAATCCTAATGCAGAGGTTATCGATATTCAAGCTTGCTCAAAGACTAAAGGAATTATAAATACCATTAATGACACTACTACTTTTTGCGAGCAGACTAGCAAGTTTAAAGTTGGAACTGTAAAAGGAGCTTTTTATATTCCATTTAATAAAGGACAAACGGTATTGTGGACTTTGCAAAATAGTAGCGAAGCTCCAAGAGTAGTTTCTGCTACGAGTGATGCGGTAAGATGCACGCCATTAGAGCCTTATGCGCAATGTATAGATAAAAATAAAGATGGCTCGTATAAGGCGCATTTTGGGTATACTAATAAAAATGGTTTTGAGATTGAAATTCCAAATGGTTCTGCAAATTATTTATCGACGAAAGAAAATGTTCAACCTGAACACTTTTTTGTAGGTAAAATAGATAATGCGTTAAGCATAGATTTTACTAGTAGCATTACTTGGAATTTAAATGGAAAAGAAGCTACTATAACTAAAAAAACAAAGCCTTGTGTCGAGGTTAATTGCACCGAAACATCTCTTATTAAAGTTAAGCACTCACTACACGGAGATGAGTTTGAGGCGATGCTTGAAACGCAAACTGAAAGCTTACTAAAAGAAAAAAAGCCTTTTCCTTTTATAAGAGATATTGAAGCTTCGGCAGATAGAAGAATAAATAGAGCTAAGAAAAACAACGATACGATTAAGAAGCTTGCTTTAAGGTTTCCAGATATAATGTTTAATTGTGATAATGCAGATTTTTGTCCGCTTTACGATAATCAAGAAATATTAAATTCTATCGAAAGAAGATTAAGAAAACTTCGTAGACAAGTTGGCAGAACGGTTAGACAAAGAAATATTGACGCAAAGATTAGGACTAAACTTCTTAATAAAAACGCACAAATTTTAGCTAGCAAAATGGATATACTTAACTCTATTCCAAGGTTTGCTAACGATTGCGAAAGTTGATAAAAGAAAGTTTAAAAGAGGGGTTAGTCTTTTTTTAAATATTAACTATTTTAAATAAATATTTATCATAGTATACTATGAGTTGAGTTTCCAATTTTTTATAAAGGAGATTTTATTATGGATAATCCTCAAGATTATAAATATACTAAAGAGCATCAATGGGTAGCGATAAAAGGCGATACGGCAATTATAGGCATTACAGATTATGCTCAATCTGAGCTAGGTGAGATAGTTTTTATTGAGCTTCCAAGTGTTGGGGATAGTATTAAAAAAGATGCTGTTTTATGCGTTGCTGAGTCTACTAAAACTGCTTCAGATGTTCACGTTCCAATCTCTGGAGATATCGTAGAGGTAAATGAGGAGTTAGAAGATAATCCTAGTTTAATAAATAAAGATCCTTATAAGAGCGGTTGGATAATAAAAATAGCTAACTTTAGCAAAAGCGAGTTTGAAAGTTTAATGTCTACCTCTGAATACCAAGCTTACATAGCTCATTAAAAATTACCTCTGGCTAAAGCTTTCGTCAATTTTATTTTAAGCTATATTAAACTTAAAGAACTTTTAAAAGGTGTTGATGTTAATATAAAATTTTCTAAAAAAGATTAAAGTTATCCTTAGGTTTTTCGAGTAAATTTATATTGACATTAACAAAAAATATTATTTTCATTCTTGTAATCGTCTAATTCTCTTATTTATTATATAGCCCACATAAAAAATAATAAGCGGAAAAATAAGGGCACTTAATGATGATATTATAACAAGATCTTCTATATTATGTAAGTTCGAATAAATACTTAGGGGAAGTGATAAGAAAATAGCACTACCAATAGCAAAAGGAATAGCAATTGGTAATGACAGTTTGCCAAATAATGTTAATATTGTTGGAAAAAAGCCTGCAGCTCTAATGGTTCCTATTATGAAAAACATAGCTTTTAAATTGGGTTTTAAAAATGCTATGATTGTACTTATGATTGCGATTGAAATTATGAAAAGGCGAGAAATATTTATAGCAGATAATTTCTTATTTTTTTTGAGGTAGGTTTCATAAATATCAACATAGCCTATAGAACATGTTGCACACAATGCTGAGTCTATCGTAGAGCACAACCCTGCTAAAATCGTAATGCAATAGAATGAAATAACGAATTTCTCAAATAGAGAACTTATTACAATACCTCCTATTAGTTGCTCATCATTTAGCAATATTTTTCCAGATCTGAAAAGTTCTACACCGATATATCCTAATAATGAGAGTGCAAAAGGGACAATTATATACATTAATGATGCCGATAAAAAAGATTTAGTTACATTGTTTTTATTACTGCCCATAACACGTTGAAAAAACATTTGGTCAGTAATTGGTCCTGTCCATAGCGTTATAAAAGAAGGAATAGCAAAATATTTAATGGTGTTAATATCTAATAAATTGATATTGTTGTGTAATCCTCCAATATTATTGCGAATGGTTTCAATTCCACCAGTTTTGTATATGGCAATAGGGATAATGATAATAATAAAAGCATATATAATTATCATTTCAAAACAATCTGTTATTATAGAAGCTTGAAAACCACTAATTAAAGAATAGGCTGTGGTGATTGCGATTATAAGCAATATTACGACATTTGTATTAATCCCAGTAAGCATTGATATTAGCTTTGCTCCAATTACTGAATTTAAGACGAGAGCTGTTATCTGACATAGTAAAATTAACAATATATATGTAAAATGGACTGTCGTGTTATTTTTATATTTTTTTCTCATAAATTCAGCGAGCGTATAGCCATATGGTAAGTAATTTTTAAATTTTTGTGCAAAGAATATGTAAATATAAAAACATGTAAAGTTCGGTAATAAAAACCAAAATACTCCTACATATCCAGATGTAAATGCTTGAGAAGAAGATAAGAAAAGAGCTGGCCCCCATATCCAAGTCGCCGCTATACTTAACCCATTAAATATCCAAGGGACACTTCTGTTTGCTACTAAAAATGTATCAATATTAAAATTTTTTACATTGAAAATACACGTAATAAATATATTTGACAGCGCAAATATAGCAAATACTATGTATCCATCTATTTTTGAGAGAAACAAGGCGACCTTTAAATTCTAATAGGGAAAATATTATTTACATATCTTTGAGCCATGATCATAATTTTTAAGTAATACCCAGATATAAAAACTCGTTCTTTATATAAATTAAAATCTTTTTGTGAAATTTTTCTTGTATCTTTTGTATATTTATTATTTTCAAAAATTTTTCCATCGATATCTACATATTGCTTCTTGTCAAAAAATAATAGAATGGCGTCGTTTATATTTAATTCAAATATGCCATATACCTCACCTATCTGAAGGTTGAAATCGGTCAAAACACTCTGCGTGTTAGCCATAAATACATTACAAAATTCGTAATTTTTATAATTATGACTAGTATATATGTTTCGAAAGACTCCTAAAAACTGCTTGTCTGATAAGATTATATTTTTTCCAAGTTCTTCAGTAAGTTCTCTAAAGCCATCTTCTGGAGTTTCACCTGACATTAAATGTCCACTCGCAGATGCATCAAAAGTATTAGGACCAATTCTATTTTTGGAACCTCTGAGTTGGATATAAATAATATTTTTTTCTTTATTTATTAACCAACAAGCAAATGTTTGATGCCATAGACCTTTTTGGTGAACATTGTCAATAGATGCTTGATAGGGGGCAATTTTGTTGTACATTTCGTCAAATATGTCTATTTCTTCCATACACATTTCTTTCTTTGTATATTTTTTATTTATATTTTCAATAAATTAAAAGTATTTTTTCAATAATGATTGATAATATTTCTTTTTTTGTACAAAATCAATATGTAATTTTTAAAAATTTTGAGGATAATAAAAATGTTGTTTGATAATAATGTCGTACATAAAAATAATTATGCATTTGATGATTTGTCAAAATGGAAAATTATAAATTATAGGTCAATTAACGATTTAATAACTGCAGAATTTCTTCACGATTTATACAACCAAGCTGAACTACAGATAAATCCTGTTCGTTTTAGAAATACAGTATGTGTGATTGAAAATGGTGGTTTTAAAAGTTATGCACCAATTGTTGAATGGGAAGCTATGGCAAAAATTTTAGGGAATAATTTAATAATGAGCCAATCATTAAGAGAAAAATTTTCAGATTACCTAGAAAGACCACAAGCTGAGCTATTGGAATTCATTGAAAAATTAGAGAAACGGTATGTTATAGAAAAAAACAACATTTCAAAAGAAGAAATATTTTATGATTTATCTCAACTTCATTTTTTAGCTTTAAATCAAATTTATGCGATTAATTTAGTTCAGTTTGAACATGCTTTAGATTTCGCAATAAAAAAAATTAATGATAGTAAACATTTAAATTGGAATGATTTATTGTTTACAACTTCATTAACAAAAAGCGGTGAAGAGAAATTGCGAATGCTGGAATTATCTTTAGATATAACGGATAAGAAGTTATCATTTGACGATGCGATTGCAATTTATAATAATGAATTTTCATTTTTATTTTGTGCATATGGTGCAAAAGTTTTTGATTTTCAAAAACATTCAGAAAAAAAAATGCATGAAATATTGGATACAAGTGTCGATGAGAGAAGAAAGCAAATAGAAATTATAAAAAATAAAAAAGAAAGCATAGTAAAAAGTAAGGACTTGTCTTTACTTAATTCGCTAGCTGATTTAGCTACTAAACTTGCTACTCGTCGAGATAACAATAAAGCTCTAATGGGTAAAGTTGCAAAACTAAGAGCGTGTATATTAGATACCATACAAGTATTAACAAATATAAATCGTCAAGAACTAAATTTTTATTTTTTAAATGATTTATACAATCTTTTAGTGGAGGGGAAAAAACTTTCTAGTGATATAATAAAAAAAAGAAGTGGAAGAATCGTATTAAAACGCGAAGAAAAAGTTTTATATCAAAGTGAAGCTATAAAATTATCTGAAGTTATATTATCCAAACATAACTATACTGACAGTCATTATTTAAAAGGAGAAATAGCAAGTGGCGGGAAAGTTCGAGGTTATGTAAGAAAGGTATTAAATATGATGGACGCCATGAAGATAGCTCCTAATGAAATATTGGTTGCTTATGGAACCGATTTTGATCTAATCACTGGTCTACAAAATTGTGCTGGAGTTGTTACTGAAGAAGGAGGGATTTTAAGTCATGCATCTGTAATATCAAGAGAGTTGTCAAAGCCTTGTTTAATAAATGTAGAAGATGTTATGAGTATATTGCAAAATGGATGGTTTATTGAATTAGACGCAGATAATGAAAGGATAAAAATACTTAAAACAAATAAAGGTAATGAAAGCAAATTGCAACTTTTATCTAATATTCCAATGCAATTTATCAAAGGGGAAAAAGCGAAAAATTTAAGAATATTGTCTGATAATAATATACCAGTAATGATGGGTTTTTTGATTGATGTATCTTCAGAAATTAATTTGATAAATGTGGCACAAGAAATTGTAATGCGACTTCTTCCTAAATTTTCATCTTGTATAGTAAGAAGCATTCTTTGATGGAAGATTTAAAGTTTCAATCAATGGCAGGAAACTTTGAATCTATTATATGTCAATTAGAAGAAGCGGCTGTTCTTAAGGCTATTCATGAAGTAGTGGCATCTTATGATACTCCTAAAATAGGAATGTTGCCTAGAATAAAATCAAGTTCTGTATTGGTTCAACCGTATTACAAGCAAATAATTGGTGGCGTGGCTTTTTCGCATAATCCAGTTAATGGAAGGCGAGAATTGATAGTTGAATCTAGTAGTTTAGGGGCTGATGCTGTTGTGAATGGCAAATCTGAGAAATTAGTTATACCAAATGTAGTTTCTCAAGAATTAAAAAAGTATATGGAAAAAATTGAGAAAATATTAAAATGTCCAATAGATGTAGAATGGGGGTATGGTGATGATGGAATAAAAATATTTCAAGCACGTCCAATAGTTTTTAAAAATAAAATGGCGAGAATGGATAATAAGAAAAGGTTATTAGTAATTGCTGGTGGGCAAGGCAATAGAATTAAGAAAATGTTTAATACAAGCAATATTCCTTTTACCAAACATGTACTGCCACTACCGACAAATGGTAGAAATGTAATTGGTGCAATTGTTGATAGGGCAAAAAAATCATTTAGCAATGTAGATATAATTGCAAGTGATTCTACTATCCCATTTTTTACTCCATTGTTTGAGCAAGAAAATAATTTAAAAATTATAAATGACCATAAAATGTTCGGACCTCTCTATTATCCTTTTATATACTTAATAAAAACAAAACAAAGAGTGTATGCTTGTTGTGGAGACATATATAGCGATTTCAATTGGGAAGATATGGAAATTTTTCATAATAAACATGCAGGTTGTGTAACAGCATTAGTTTCTAAGAGTTTTCCTACGCAGAATGCAGCTTGTTTTGAAATTGATAGTGATAGCCGTATTGTAAAATATACAAGAAGAGAAAATTCTGAAAAAGACCTGATAAATATTGGTGCTTACATCTTTGATTGGTCTTCAAGCTTATCTGAAATAATAAAGGAACTAATAATAAATAAAAATTGTAAAGAAGATTTGTTTTTTAAAAAATGCATAGATTACAATATATTATATGGTTATACTACAAACGAATTATCTTGTAACATAAACACACCAGAAACTTATAATAGCCTTATTGATAAATTAAAGATGGCAAATTTCTAAATTTCTGTTTTTTATGTGAACTACACTCAATATTTTGGACGTGAAATTTCGTGTATTTGAAAATCTAAATAAAATAAATTATAAATTCAGGACTTATTCCTCTATGGGGTTGTGCTAACACAACCTTATAGAGGAAGCGAAAATCCCACAACTATTGATTATAAAAACTAGCTTCCATTTCATTAGGTGTTAAATAGCCTAGTGAACTGTGTGGCCGCTAGCGGATTGTCAAATTAAACTAGACACTTTTTGTTTTAAAAAAGTGCCACTGTGATATACTCTAACAAAATTGTTTATTTATTATTAAAAGGAGTATATCAAATGGCACACAGACATCTTACCATAGATGAAGTAATTTATATAGAGCGTTATCACAAAACTAATACAAAAGTTAGTGAAATATGTGAAATTATGGTTCGTTCACGGTAAACGGTTTACAATGTTATTAACTTTTTAGAGTCTGGTGGTAATGCTACAGAATATTACGATAGATATAAAGCGAATAAGAGTAGGTGTGGAGCTAAAAAGAAAACACTAGTTTTTGTTTAAAAATTTTTAAAATTTTTGTAAAAAAACTTAATTAAATAAACATGTTAGGGAAAATATAATATTAGGAAATCTAAATATAAAATTAGTTTTTCGATGTAGACTATATAAAAAATGGGAATTTAGGTAACGTCTTGCAATCGTATCATTTCTTTGCTCTACGTGTGAATTATCATTAGATTGATATTCTCTCGATCTTGTTATAATTATAGGCTCCCTTCCACGTTCTAGCCTTTCTTCATTAAGATATTTAAGCATATGTGTATTAAGCATTTCAGTTCCATTGTCCGAATCATAACCTTTCAAATCAAATGGTAAACCATCTTCTATATCTTCAAACACTCTTACAATACCAAGAGAGCCTTTTCCATAAGTACACCTAGCTTCTGTCCATAATGTATTTATATCTACAGATGTAAAGCTATAAATAAATTCTCCAGATAAACTACCACCACAGTGTGCAACTGTGTCAGCTTCAATATGTCCAGGTATCTTTACATCCCATATATTTTTTTGCACAGGTATCTCTTTTCTAAAAGTGCTAGGACGTGTAGTGCTTTTACCCTTTAGTCCTTTGTATTCCTTTAGTATTCTATCTATTGTAGCTCTACTAACAGATAGTAATAAAGCACGCACTTCTTCATCATATTTTACGCCCATATATTCCTCAATACTTTTAACCCAAACTTTCATATCTGCTTTTAGTATTCCAGAACACGAATAGTCGTGAAGCTTCCAAATTTCCTTTAATGCCTTTTTAAAATCTTCTCTTTGATAAATACCTTTCCTACCAACCCTCTTAGGTTTTAAAGGTCTACCTTGCTTCCTTGGCTTAGTAAGTCTTATAGCTTGACGATAGCCAACACCTAACTTTTCTTGAATTTCCTTTAAGACAGCTCCTTTACTTTTCTTGTCAAGTTTATGATAACGAGCCTTAATCGAATTTAAATATAATTCTCTTTCATACTTTTCCATAGACACCACCTGTATAATAAAAACACGGTTTATATATTTCAGTGACATCTATTATGAGCCAACGCTTCATTTTTTTAACATATTAGAATGACCATTCGGTGACATCTAATTATGAGTCAAATCGAAAAAGCTCTTTTTATATTTTTAATTATTGACTTTTAGAGTAATTTTGTTAGTATACAAGGATATGATTTTGAAAAAAATCGTTTTTTATCATTAGTGATAATGTTATTAATGATAGATACTCTTTAATGGGGGCGCTTAGCTCAATTGGTAGAGCGTCAGCCTTACAAGCTGGGGGTTATAGGTTCGAGTCCTATAGCGCCCACCATTTTTCTTTTTTATCATTTCTTTTTTTCTTCTTTTTTTCTTCTTTTTCTTCTTCTTTTTCCCTTTCTTTCCTTTCGCTCTAATTTAATTTTTTCTTTGGATGTTATTTTTTAATTTTTAGTATAATAAATATAGGGTTTCCCTTATGTTTAATTTTTAAAATTTTTTCTTTAAAGATTTTTCCTTGAAGTTTGAGCGTTAATTTTTCCTTATCGACTAAAATAGTTTTTTTAGTCCCCATTATGGCTTCTTTAGGAGTTAAGTAGATTTCTAAAAAATCAAAAAGCTTATCATCTTTAATACAAATCTCTTTTTTATCTTTTTTTGAAAATCTAAAAAGACTAGGCGTGTTTTTAATTCTATTTAAATATTTTTTTAGCAAAGTTTTAAGTCTACTTTTTTTAGTAGTTTTTATGTTTTTTTGATTGTTGTCTTTTTGATTATTTTTTTGGCTATTATTTTGGCTATTATAAAGGGAGGCACTCTTAGTGTAAGCGCTTATTATTATTTTTTTAATTTTTTCATCGTATTCTTGCTTAAGTGTAAGATTCTTTAATGTTTCGTAGCTTTCCGAAATTTCTTTAAATTTTTCAGATGCATCAGGTTCGTTATTTATGTCGGGATGATACTTTCTAGCTAAGGTTTTATAAGCTTTGCTTATTTCTTTTTGTGTCGCATTAAAATTTAATCCTAAAATTTTATAATAATTTTTCATACCGTTAAAAGATATCACGAGTTATTAGTTATGTCTTTACAGTTTTTTAATTTTGATGCACAGTTTAAGTGTGAAGAAATTAAAGTTTTTTGCTATAATAATATCGTTTTCGTTGTTTTTTAGGACGCATAACGCATTTGCGCTTTCTAAAATCGTTTTAGGTCCTAATTCTATGAAATATAAAGGAAACTTATTTTGCCCATTAGACAAAAAGTATAAGGGGCTTACATCTAACTTTGGATATCGCTCTAAAGGTTTCCATGAGGGGGTCGATATGAAAGCGGCTACTAATACTAATATATATGCTAGTCATAGTGGTGTAGTAGTAGTGAGTAAAAAAAATCGTTTTGGATATGGGAATATGGTCGTAATTAAAGGGCGTGGTATAATGACCGTTTATTCTCATAATAATAGAAATTTAGTAAGAGTTGGAGATAAGGTAGAAAAGGGAGAGCGTATAGCTTTAGTAGGCAGTACTGGGCGTTCTACGGGGCCTCATCTCCATTTTGAGATTAGAGTTCCTGTAAATAAAAAATGGTATGCAGTGAATCCTAATTTTTTTAAGGTGTGTCGATAATTAAATAATTAAGGTTTTTTACGAGTTTAAAGTGGGTTAGAGAAATTAATTTTTGGCGTATCAAGTGGTTGATGCTAATTTTTAAGATCTTAAAGCCCTCACAATTAAATATGAAGAAAAACTAAATATGAAGAAATAAATATAAAGAAAAGCCTAATAATTAAGGAGAAAAGAGTTTGAGAGATTTAAGTTTAAATATAAACCAAGGGGTAGCTAGTCAAGCTAGCGATGTAGAAAGATTAAAACAAATACAAGATAAAATAGTTGCTATGACAAAAAGCTCAAGTGAGATTATAAAAACGCAAGAAATAAGCTAGTTTGTAATATAATAGTTTTAGAACAAGAGATAACTAGTCTCGAGGTCGTGACGAATGTCGATAAGTCGTCAGACCGAAATATTAGTGATAAAATTAAAAAAGATTTTCCTAATACGGCTATCCTTTCTGAGGAAAGTGCCCCAGAAATTAGAGATGAATTGTTTGCTGAAATGTTTTTATAGTAGATTCTCTAGATGGTTCAGGAAATTTTACTAATGGGCATAACTATTCTGCTGTGGCGATAGCTTATGCAGAAAAGGGCGAGGTTCTCGTTGGGGTAGTTCATAATCCTTTTGAAAATAAAATTTATACGGCTATAAAAGGTCAAGGTTCTTATATTCATGTGCTAGATAAAGATGGTGAAGTTGAAAATGTTTCTAAGCTTAAGTGCGTAAATTATAGTCCTTGCATAATGCCTGCGTGTGGAGCTTTTTACGATGAAAGGTCGTTTGATTGTTTTTGTAATTTTATTAAATTGCTTTATAAATGGCGTGAGTCAAAAGATTTATCATTAGACTTAAGACGGCTTGGAAGTGGTGCTTTGAATATTGTGCAAATTGGAGAAGGGCGTTTTCATTTCTTTTTTGAAACTCCTAGACCTTGGGACGTTGCAGCATCGGTGTTAATCGCTAAAGAGGCTGGTGCCGTTGTAGCTCACTATCTTCCTAAAGAAAAAAATATTCCTCTTGATATGGATCCTTATGGAATATTTGTACGAACGCCTTTTATTTATAAAGAACTTGGAGAGCTTTTTTATCAAGCTTTTCTCCCTTTTGGGCAAGAAAGATACCCAGATTTGAATAATACAGAACTAGAGAAACTTTTCTTTGAAACTCGTTGGAATAGAGATGTTCGTGCGTAAACGTATATGCTAATAAATGGTAGAGGGATAAAGTAATGTAGCACTCATAGGTAATACTTAGGCGTCTTATGAAGCTTAACTAAATAGAAAATGTCTTGAAGTGAATCTTAATTTTTTAAAAAAAGCAATAAGTACAGAATAATGTTTCTAATAAGTAAAATATATTGCAGAACGATGTTTTAAATATAAGGCTAAAGTGATAAACTTCCGATTTGTGGATTTTATATAAGCTTTAAAAGCTTTTACTTAATTGCAGGAGGCAAACATGGATTTAGCAAGAGAAAACTATTATAAAAAACAAGGGCAAGGCAAATTTAATCCTAGACAAAGAGGGGACAGTTTAGGTCAATATGAAATTAGAACTAGTGAAGATTTAAGAAGAGATGCTTTAGAGTTTGAAAGATTAAAAAACATACAAAAATCATTAATAAATATGGTTCATGGAGCAGGTGAAATAGTAGTAAAAATAAGAAATGAAGCCTTGGATTCGAAAGGGAGGGCGAGTAATAAAAATGTATTTAGTGTTTCATATAAGGATGAGACTGTAGGAAGGTCTGTCGTAAGTCAAGCAGATCTTCGTTCTGAAGAATATATTTTAGAAAAAATTAGAAAAAATTTTTCCAATGTTTATATCCTTTCTGAGGAAAGTGCTCCTGATGTTAAATCTGAATTATTTGAAGGAAATGGTTTTATAATAGATCCTATCGATGGTTCAGGAAATTTTATTAATGGTATCGACTATTGTTTTATAGTGATAGCTTATGCCGAAAAAGGTGATGTTCTTACTAGTGTTGTTTATAATCCATTTAAAAAAGAAACTTTTACAGCGATAAAAGATCATGGTGCTTTCCTTCAATTTGAAAAAAATGGAGAAAAATTTGAAAAGAGTCTTCATTGCAAAGATGCTATCGAATGTATTATGCCAATATTCGGAGCTTATTATGATAGAAAATCAAGAAAATCTATTAATGACTTTAATGATTCGTTAATGGAGTGGAAGCCTAAAGTTTTATCTTTAAACATTTTTACTAAAAGATCTGGTGGTATAACAACAGAATGGAAGGCTAAAGAAGGATGTTCAATTGATGTGAGACGGTTTGGAAGTGGTGCTGGAAATATAGCAGAAGTAGCCGCAGGGCGTTTTGATTGTTTTTTTGAGCATACTGCAAAACCTTGGGATGTTGCTGCATCGATATTAATTGCTAGAGAAGCTGGAGCAATTGTTACTCATTATCTTCCATCGAAAAATGATGTGCCACGATGTATGGATCCTTATGGAATATTCGTAGGAACTCCTTTTACCCACAATAGGTTTGCTAATTTTTTCCATAAAGCTTTTCTGCCCTATTGGAGAGAAAATTATCCAAATTTAAGCGATGAAGATCTTTGGGTTCTTTCTGTAAAACGTTGGTATGATACCTTGTAATAGAGTGCTTAAACTTATGTATTAGAAAGCTAAAGACTAAAGAAAATTTTTGTGATAGCTTAAATTCACCTTAAAGTTTGAAGAACATTTTAA
Source organism: Bdellovibrionota bacterium (assembly GCA_050952645.1). GTDB lineage: Bacteria > Bdellovibrionota_C > UBA2361 > UBA2361 > CAKMMH01 > CAKMMH01. The sequence goes on from JBMNLI010000015.1 coordinate 54,828, forward strand.
AAAAAATACAACAATAGTTTTGTGAAACAATTAAAAATAATTTTTTCAATTCCCATTTACGAGTAGGACACAGGATGCTTAAAGATATTTATATTTTAGTCTTTTCTTGTTATAATCAAGTTTTAGGAAAATAATATTACTATTAGAAAAGAAAAATATTTTATGAGAAATTATAAAGATAAGATAAAAACTAGAGAAGAATTAGTAAAAATCGTTAAAGATGCACAAGAAGAAGGTAAAAAAGTTGGATATAGCTCTGGGGCTTTCGACTTGATGCATGGGGGGCATGTCGATTATCTTGTAAAAGCTAAAGCGTTATGTGATATCTTTATAATAGGAGTAAATACCGATAACTCCGTTAAAAATTATAAAGACCCTAAAAGACCGATATGTAATTGTGAAGATAGAACGGATCTGATTGCAGCGCTCGAGTGCGTAGATTACGTTTTTAATTTTGATGAATTAAATAATAACGTAAATATAATGACATTAAAGCCTGATTTTTATATAAAAGCGGGCGATTACGATATGTCTAGGCTTTCTTCAGCGCCTCTTATAGAGAGCTATGGAGGAAAAGTAGAGTTAATTCCTGTAGTTAAAGATGTTTCGACTACAAAGGTCATAAAAAAGATAATCGATTTGTACGGTGTAGAAGGATGCACATCTTATGATGAAAGCATTAAGTATGAAAAACGTCCTGCAGTATTTCTTGATAGAGATGGCGTAATAAATGAAGAGATAGAGTATTTAAGTGAGCCTGAGAAGTTTAAGCTTCTTCCTAATGTGGCAGAAGGGATAAAAGCTTTCCAAGATATGGGGTATAGAATTATAGTAGTAACTAATCAACCAGGGATTGGATTAGGCTATTATACTAAAGAGGATTTTTTTAAAGTTACTAAACAAATGTTTAAAGAACTTAGCCCTCATGGAATATGCTTTGATAAAATTTACTATTCACCACATTCAAAATCAGATAATTCCACTTGGAGAAAACCAGATATCGGCATGATTTTACAGGCTAAAAAAGACTTAAATGTCGACTTAGAAAACTCATTTTTGATTGGTGATAAAACGCTTGATATTAAGTGCGCTAAAAATGCAGGGGTAAAGAGCATACTAGTAAAAACTGGTGCAGCTGGCACAGATAAGCTTTTTGATGTGCCCCCAGATTTTGTGGCAGATGATTTATTAGAAGCTAGTAAGATCGTTAAAAACTTAAAAAGTTAATCACTCTTAATTTTACTTTATTTTACTTTCTTACTTTTTTTTATTTTACGTATGTTATGTTTATAAATCTTATTTATTATAAGTTTATAATGGTTTGATTTCTTTATCTATCTTTCTTATTAGTCCTGAAAGCACTGCACCGTTTCCAAATTCTTTATAATTTGTCGGAGCGTATAAAGATGTAATATTATTGATAGATTCTGTAAAACGCACTTTTGAAAAACTTTGATAATATAAAGACTCTCTTATATCATCACTGTTTCTTATATCGCTTGCAGAATAGTTTGCTATCACTGGAAAAATAGGCTCGTTTATAGCTACCTTTTCAAGTTCAAGTTTTAATTTATCGCCAGCCTCTTTCATAAGTATTGTATGAAAGGGAGCACTTACTGCTAAATCGATAAGTCTAGCATCTGGTAAATAATTTTTAGCCTCTTGTACGGCATCATTTTCTCCTGCAATTACGATTTGAGATGGGGAGTTTAAGTTTGCAATATCGACAAACCCATTTTTAACCTTAGAAATAGCATCTAAAATTTCCTCTTCACTCTTTCCTATAACGGCAGTCATTTTTCCCTTAACTTTGCTTGCCACTTCTTTCATAAAAGTGCCACGCTTAAAAACTAAATTAACGCCATCTTCAAAAGAGAGTGCTTTGCTAGCTACGAGTGCACTATATTCGCCAAGGCTATGTCCTGCACTTGCTACTATTTCATAATCTTCTTTGTATTCACTTTTCCAAATTTCAAAACATATAATGCTTACGGTTAATATAGAGGTTTGTGTAATATCGCTTTCTAGAAGTCGTGAAGATGGCCCCTGAAAGCAGATATCACTTAGTGAAAAACCTAAAACTTCATTTGCTCTATTAAATAAATCTTTTGCTATATCGTATTTATCGTATAAATCTTTTCCCATTCCGACGCTTTGCGAGCCTTGCCCAGGGAATAATGCTAGTAATTTTATAGTCATAAAAACTCCAATATTTAGTTTGATAATCTTTATGAATTTTACATTATTTTTAGGGAAATACAACTACTTATAAAATTTAAGTGGAGCAAAAACTTATAAGGGTGGACTAATAATATACTTATCGTTAGGAGTTGTTGTATATGAGGTTAGATAATGTAGGTTATGAAAGTTATAAAGAAGAACGTCTTAGTGATGTTCATAGTGTTGTTCAAAATGATGTTCAATACAGATTACAAAAATATATCGAAGACAATGGTTTGCACTCGCTTCCTGAAAGCCTTTTCGATATAACGCTTAGAAAGTTCGAGGAGGGATATGAAATTTTAGATTTTTTCCCTGAGAAAAATTTTGAAAATAAAGGCTTTTATAGATTCTTAATGCTCAAAGTAAAAGATTTGAAAAATGGGAGCATTTATAATTACCCTATGCAAATAAACGATAACTCAAAGGAGCGTTTCGGCATTTTATATATCCCTAAGATTGGAGATAAGTTTATATTTATAAATGAGTTTAGGTTAGGGGCAGGGGATTTTATTTTAAACTTTCCAAGGGGGTTCCCAGAAAAAATAGATAATGTCTTAAGAGAATTTTTAGAAGAAGTAAGCGATGATTTCGATTGGAGTAAGATGAAAATAAATAAAATAGGCAAAATTTTTGAAGCTCCATCGGTTTCTTTTAATAAGCCTGAATTTTATGAGTTAGAATATTTAGGTGATGTAAGCTCTATAAAATTTGGTGGCACGGAACAAAATAGGATAGTGCTTTTAACTGAAGAAGAGGTAGATGAAAAGATTTTAAATGGTGAGATTTGTGATAATTATACTCTTGCTGCTTGGGGATGTTATAAGGCAAGAAAAACGCAAAGGGAAACTAAGGGATTATCGCTATTAGAAAAGATAAAAGATTTTTTTTCTACTTATTTTTTATCTGATGATTAACTTTTTTAAAAAATTATAGCTATATTATTATAGCTATATTTAAAGTCAATTTATTTTATGCAGATTTCTTAAAAGCCAATTTTCTTTTATACTTCTTGTGTGAAGAGATGCTAATTTTTTAGGATTTAAAACCACTTTAAAACGTATAAAGAACTAAAAAACTATCCTAATTATCTAATTTAATATTTCAAATTAAATAAAAAAATTTATGCATGCTAGAAGCGCAAGTTAGCGCTTCTTTTAGCGTGTGCCGGGCACGACATAGTTCTAGCGGGTGAAAGTCCCGTCACGGGTAGTTGTCACCAAGTGTAGTGATGCCACAAGCTCGAAGCAGTAATGTTAGAGTGAAGGAAGTGGCGGATCAAAACCAAGGAGCCTACGAACAGAAACCAGATACAAGGCTAAATGGTGGGTGAGGTTGCGCTACAAACCGAAGCCCTAAAGACAAACGTAAAACCAAACGAGTAAATCTGGAGGTTGTCTGGTGAAAGAACTATGCCTTACCCCGGGAGGTCCAGATAGCGTGCTATGCACGTGCGATATAAAGCTTATATCTGGAAGTCAGTTGATACCATAGTACTTGAGACACCACTCAAGGAAGGGTTGAACGTTAATATATTGTGAATCACTGTAAGCAAGGCTAGAAGAGTCCGAAATTGAAGATATGCCTAACAAACAGGAACGTAACCTGTGGGGGCAGAAGATAGAGGGGGTGTTTTCTAGTAGCTTTACAAACAGAGGGAGGAGCAACAGGTGGAATTGATTGAACTAATTATATCAGACAAAAATATAGATGAGGCTATAAAGGCTGTTAAGCGAAATAAAGGTGCATCTGGTGTAGATGATATGCCAGTAGATGAGCTTGAAGACTATTTTGCCGTTCACAGAGAAGAGATAAAATCTCAGATACGTGAAGGGAATTATAAGCCGAGTCCAGTTAAGAGAGTGTATATACCTAAAGCTAATGGTAAGATGAGACCTTTAGGAATACCTACAGTAGTAGATAGGGTAATTCAACAAGCGGTAGCGCAAATACTAGCACGCGGATACGAAAAGTATTTTAGTAATAGTAGCTATGGCTTTAGACCTAGAAGGAATTGCCATCTAGCAGTATATAGAACTCTTGAGTACTTGAAAAGAGGCTATGATTGGGTTATAGACCTAGACATAGAGAAATATTTTGATACTGTTAATCACGACAAATTAATTTCGATAATCAGGGAACGCATCAAAGATGCGAAGACACTACGATTGATAAGACAGTTCTTAAGAGCTGGTATAATGGAAGATGGATTGTTTACTGTAAGTGAGAAAGGAGTTCCGCAAGGAGGTCCATTATCCCCAGTATTATCTAACATATACCTTGATAAGCTCGACAAGGAACTGGAAGCAAGAGGACTTAAGTTTGTTAGATATGCCGATGACTGTAATATATTTGTTAGAAGTGAAAAGGCTGCTAATAGAGTAATGAAGTCCGTTGCGAGTTGGTTGGAGCGTAAGCTACGACTTAAAATTAATTCAAGTAAGAGTAAAATCTCTAGGCCGACGGAAAGCACTTTCTTAGGCTTTACCTACTGGAAGAGTGGGTATAAAACTTGGAAATGTAAACCTGCTGAAGATCGCAAACGAAAACTCTATGATAAAACTAGAGAAATTCTTTGTAGACGGAAGGCAATGGCACGAACGTTAGGTTCGACATTTCAACAGCTAAGCTGGTTAATTAAAGGTTGGATAAACTATTATAAGATAGGAACTCTTAAGACTTTTATAGATAAATATGGTCAATGGCTTAGACACAAAGTGAGGGTTATAATACTTAAACAGTGGAAATTGCCGAGACGAATCTATCTAAATCTTAAGAAATTGAACCGAATGCTTGGTTGCAATTTTAGAAATGAAGAAATCTATAAGGTTGCTAACAGCAGACTCGGCTGGTATAGACGCAGTTCGTGGTACGTAGTGAATTATGCATTAAGCCCTAAAATATTGGGGCGTAAAACAAAGGAACGAATTGGTTTAATCGACCCTTTGACGTATTACCTGAGTATTACTTGATATTATATTAATGGAGCGCCGTATACGAGACCCGTACGTACGGTGCGACGGGAGGGAGAGGGTATAGCCCTCGCTCTACCCTATATGCAAAAAAGCTAAAGAATTTCTAAAAATTTTTAGCTATTAGTTTTATTTTATAAAAACCTGCAAAAGAGATTTTTTTAGTGTTTACTTCCACAATAAGCAGTTGGAGCAATAGCATTAGAAGTATGCCTAGGATCAAGATAGCTAGAACTATTTCCAAGACTGCAAGGTGTCTCTTTTCCTGTCAAAGCAGCAAGAAGTTCTTCGTTCGTTTCTTGGAGCTTGCGGAAGTCATTTTGCAAATTGGCAAGTTGCTGAGAAATGCTTTCTTGTCCCTTTTTTAAATCAAAACACCTGTCAGCTGCTTCTTTTGCATATGCTAATATTGAAATTAGTAAACGCTTAAGTTTATCTTTAAATAGATTTTCTAATCTACGTCTAACCGTTTGTCTATCTCTTTCGCGTTTTGCAGCACTAGCTCCTCTGCTACTTTGATCAAATTTATCATCGTTGTCATATTTAGACATAACAAATCTCTCTTTCTATTAACCCATACTTTAATATTCTTTTGTATATTAAAGTAGGAACCTTAGCTCGTTTTAACTTAAATGCTTACGTTGTTGCATTAAAGCAAACAGTTAAAGTTTATAAAAAATTAAGTAATTAGTCAAAAAAACTTCGTTTTAAGGTGGGTTTTAGACCTTAAGAATTAGTATCACTCACCCCACGAAGCCCAAAAGGAAATTGACTTTAAGGGAATTTGTATAAAATAAATTGACTTTAAATATAGCTGTAATTTTTTTTTAACTATAGCTAGTTTTCTATAAAAGCCAATTTTCTTTTAAACTAACCCCTAAAAACAATTTTTCTAACCCACCTAAAACGTCAAAGAACCAAAAAAATTATCGATTTTAGCATTTTAAGAAGATTGTAATTTTTAACTCCATTGAGAAAAGTAGTAATTTATTGTAAAATTTTATTTTGATTTAATGATTGTTTAATATTTTATTTAAAGATTGATTTTATATATTTATAGGGATTATAAACCGTGTCAGATAGATTAGAAAAAATAACTAGCGATGAAATTAGAGAGAAGTTTTTACAATATTTTGAGTCGAAAGATCATTTAAGAATAAAAAATTCTTCAATTATACCTAAAAACGATCCTACACTTCTTTTTATAAATGCAGGTATGGCTCCAATGAAAAAATTTTTTACAGGAGAGGAAAAACCTGAACATCCAAGGCTTTGTAATGTGCAATCTTGTATACGAACTATAGATTTAGATGATGTAGGCGATAGGTCTCATTTAACAAGCTTTTTAATGCTAGGTAGCTGGTCTATCGGAGATTATTTTAAAGAAGGAGCTATAAAATTAGCATACGAATTTTTAACTAAACATCTAAATATTCCTAAAGAAAAGCTATACGTAACGGTTTTTAAAGGAAATAAAGAACTCGGACTAGATGTCGATAGTGAAGCAAAAAAATATTGGCTTGAGGTAGGCGTGCCTAATGAACATATCGTAGAATGTCCTATGGAAGATAATTTTTGGATGGCAGGAGAAACGGGACCTTGTGGCCCATGCACAGAGGTTTTTTACGATACTAGAGATGATGATGTAAATAAATACGTTGTAGGTGGTCATTTTGATACTAAGACTAGATATCTAGAAATTTGGAACGCTGGAGTATTTATGCAGTACAATAGGAATTTAGATGGAACGTATAGTCCGCTAAAATTTAAAAGCATCGATACTGGCGCTGGGCTTGAAAGATTAGCAATGACGCTAAATGGGTTTTCTTCCGTTTATGATACGGATTTATTAAAACCTATAGTCGATAAAGTAAATGAAATTTCAGAAAATAAGCTATCTGAAAAAACTGTTAGAATATTAACCGATCATATAAGAACTATATGTTTAATTTTATCTGAAAAATTAGCTCCATCAAATGAAGGACGTGGATACGTTCCTAGAAAGCTAATAAGAAGATGTATTTTATTAACTACTAAAGAGGGAGTAAAAGATTTTGATTATATCTGTCTTTTAAATTTTGTAATATCAAAATATAGTAATATTTTTCCTCTATTTAAAGAGAATAAATCGTTTTTGATTTCTCATTTTGAAAAAGAGTATGAGCAATTTAATAAAATTCTTATTTCGGGATTAGAAAAATTAGATGAGATAAAAGCTAAAGGAAGTAGTATCTCAAAAGAAGATGCGTTCGATTTAGTTACGACCTATGGACTTCCTTTCGATATTATTGAAGATTACGCTAAGGACAATAGGCTAACGGTAGATAAAGATGGATTTGAAAAAAAACTAGAAGAACATAAAGATATTTCTAAAAAACAATCGTTAGCTAGCACTCAAAGCCTTAATATATCTAGTGACGCGTTAGAAAGTTTTAAAGAAACTGAATTTAAAGGTTATGAGGCATTAGAAATTAAATCGAATATTGTAGCACTCTTAGACGATGAGAAAATTATAGATGAAATTCTAGATAATAAATTAGATAACAAAGATGATGAAGATAATAATGGTAATAATAATGGTAATAAATATATTATAATAACTAAAGAAACTCCATTTTATGCCGAAGCTGGGGGGCAAGTAGCAGATAGTGGAATAATATTTACAGACGATGCTAAATTTATAGTAAATGATGTTCAAAAAACTAAAAATGGAGTATTTTTACATTTTGTAAGTAAAGAAAAAGGTGGCATAAAAAAAGGCGATGTAGTCACGTTAAGTGTAAATAAAGAGGTAAGAGTTAAAATTGCTAACGCTCATACCGCTGCGCATTTACTTCATAAGGTGCTAAGAGATATTCTAGGGAATGATGTTCACCAAGCAGGCTCTAAAGTCGATAGTGAAAGGGTTCGTTTCGATTTTAATTGTGAAGATAAAATTTCTGAAGAAACTCTTTTAGAAATTGAAAGGAAAGTAAATGAGCTTATAAGAGAGAACCTCGATTGTAGTATCGCTTATAAAACGCTAGAAGAGGCTCAAAAAGAAGGTGCGATAGCATTATTTGAAACTAAGTATGGAAATTTAGTAAGGGTAGTTTCTTTTGGAAATGTATCGAAAGAACTTTGCTCAGGAACTCACACTAGCAGAACTGGTAATATCGGTTTATTCATTATTTTAAGTGTTGATGGAATAGGAAAGGGTATAAGAAGAATAAGTGCTATTACGGGAGCCGAGGCTATACAATACGTGCAAAATCATAAAAGACTAATTGGAGATATTTCTAATAAGTTAAAAGCTAAGGAATGTACGATATTGCAAAAAATCGATGCTTTAGAGGAAAAAGCAAAGAGTAGTAAAATAAATGCTATTAAAGAAATAGATGTAAATAGTTTAACGAAAATAGAGAACGCATCTTCTGCTAATCTTTTATTTTTATATCAAGAAAAATTTGAAAAATTATTAAAAGATAAACTTTCGGTGATAGCCAATAATGAAAAAAGCATTATCGTATATTTAGCTGGTGGCGAGTTAAAGCAAATAATGGTTATATCTTCTAAAGCGACTGAAAAAGATTTTAAAGCAAATGAAATATTAAAAAACATTTTATCAAAATTTGGTGGTAAAGGTAATGGAAATTCTTTTTTAGCATCGGGTGGAGGTATACCTGTTAAAGAAGATGAGTTGATGGAATTTTTAAAAGAAATTTAAAAAATTTAAAAAATTTAAAGTAGCATATAATATATATTTTAAGAAAATACATTTAGGAGAATATTTATGGCGATTAAAGTTTTAGTAAATGGTGGAAGTGGTAGAATGGGGCAAGAGGTGATAAAGGCGGTTAGTAAAGATGATGCTCTCTCTTTAGTAGGTTTTGTCGATGTTAATGATAATTTAGAGGAAAAAATCAAAGAACTTTCTCCGCAAGTAGTAGTAGATTTTACGGTGCCAAGCGCTGTATATAAAAATTTAATGGTGATTATAAACTCTGGTGTTTGCCCAGTTATAGGAACTACAGGGCTAAAAGAGGAAGAAATTTTAGAAGCAAAAAGGATTTGTGATGAAAAAAAATTAGGAGGGTTGATAGCTCCTAATTTTGCAATAGGGGCGGTGCTACTTATGGAGTTTGCGGCGAAAGCCTCTGAATATTTACCTAGTGTAGAGATAATAGAGCTTCATCACGATCAAAAAATAGATGCACCATCAGGGACGGCTTTAAAAACCGCTGAGAAAATAGCTAAAAATAGAGGTGAATATATAAATAATATCGATGAGAAAATTTTAGATGGCGCTAGAGGTGCAGTGTATAAGGATATTCATATACATAGCGTAAGGCTTCAAGGTTTAGTAGCCCATGAGGAAGTTTTGTTAGGAGGCGTTGGGCAGATGCTGACTATTAGACATGATTCTTTTAATAGGGAGTCTTTTATGCCAGGGGTGATTTATGCATGTAAAAAGGTAGTTTCGTTAAATGCTCTTTTTTATGGACTTGAAGAGATATTATAAGACAAACGTGTGAAGAACTTAAAAAAAATCAAAATGTAAATTTTTTATTTTTCTTAAAGACAGCCATTCGTTTTATAGCCTAATACGGATAAAAACTTTTTTCTCTTTCAGCTTTCTAAGTATAACATTCTCAAGTTCCTTAATTAGCGAGGGTAATGCTATGAAGTGGTTCCTTAATCTTATGGTCGAGGATTGTGACGTTCGTTCAAATGTTGTGTATCATTGCGAAGGCAACTGCAATTCAGATACGGGTGGAACTGGCTGTAATCAACAGTGTGACAATAGTGGTTGTTACTCTTGGTGATATGTCATAACTCGTGTTTAATCAACATGGCTTTAAGCAAGAGAAAAAAGAGATATCTCTGCTTTCTCTTGCTTCTTGCATTATAGAAGTACTATATATTGTTTGCGAAATTGTTTATTGGTAAGCCTCATAAATATGAGACTTATAATTTTATGTGCATTTAAAACTGTAATTATAATTCCGAAAATTCTGATAATTGTATGTATTTATAACTGTCCTATAATTTTTAGTTGTATTTGCCAATCAAATTAATTTAGAAAATGATTAGGCATTTATTATTAATCGTAAAATTTTATTGTATGCCTAGATAGAATTTATCTGGGCATACTTTTTTAATTATCTTATGAAAAATATTGATATATTATTCCCACTAAAACAAACTTTCAAAAATTTCACTTTTTATTACGATAATAATTTAGAAGAAGAGACGTTAATTGATCTTAAAAGTTTTTAGAAGATAAAATAAACAATCTAAAGGTTTTTTTAGATTTTTATAATAATGAACCAATAAATATATACTTATTTAATGATATTAATGCTTTTCATATAAATTATTTTGGCAAGGAACAATAATCACATATAATAATTTCGTTAAATAAAAATAATGTTTTTACCGTTAATCCTAAGAATATTCTCGATAGAGAGTATAATTTTTCATTAGGTACGATTGCATCTCAGTGTTCTTATATATTGTTAAAAGAAAAGTTAAACAATAAATTACCTAGGTGGCTTAGAGAAGGAATTTTGAAATTTTTATGTAATAAATATGGCAGAAGTTATTTATTATACAATAGATATCATAAGCTTAATATTGAAACTGTAAAAAATATTATCATAGATGATAACAATGCTATATATGATGATTTTAAAGGTTATCTTTTTTGCCAAATAGTGATTGAATTTTTATTAGTAAAATATCGTAAAAATATTTTAAAATATATTATTGATAGTAAAGAGCAGAATATATTTCAAGTATTAGCTACCTCTGATAGGGAATTTTGCAGTAAGTTATATAACTATTTTATATCAAAAGAATATCTGGTTCCATATTTTTTAAATTTAAATAAAAAAACAAATCATTTTACATTTTATTTTAGTAATTTACTAAATGATAAAACACTAAATGATTTAATTTATAAATTAGAAAATAATTTTAGTTATATATGTGATATTTGTAATGTGAATGCAGATGAAGTGGAAAATTATAATGCAAATGTTTACATATATGATAGTATAAGTGATTTTCATTACGATTTACATAATACAAGGCTTGATAATTGGTTCACAGGCGAAAGTATAATAGATACTGTGTGTCTCGTGAACCCAGATAAAACGCAACCCCCTCATGATTATAATTCACAATTAAACATAGCACTCCATGAGTTCGGACATATTATTACTTTACGAGATAATAAGTGGAGACCTCCTTGGCTAAAAGAAGGAGTTGCATTATATTATGCAAACCCTACTCGGGATGATATAGTAAAGAAGAGTTATTTAAAATATCCACTTGATGATAAAAATTTATATATTTTATTTGGTGATAATTATAAAGAGTTTCAAATAAATGGTGGGTATGTATATTCACATACAATTATAGCTTATATTATAAAAAAATATTCACTTAATACATTAAAATTAATTTTAGCTACTCTAGAAAAGTCTCCATTTGAAATATTAGAGATTGAAAAAAAAGATTTTTGTTATAAGTGGCTTAATTTTTTTAAAAATGAATATATTGATAAATAATAAAATTATAGCACTATGCGAAAGTAAACTAAGAAATAAAGTTTAAACTACCTTTTTAAAACCGCAATGAACTAAAATTTTCTTATTAGTCTTTTCCCCTTATTCTCTTTTTCTCTTATTCTCTTTTCCCCTTATTCTCCTACACAGGTCTTTTTAAAATATATTGCGTTATAAGTTCTTCTTCTTTAGTTTGAAGTTCTAAATTTTTTAGTAGTATTGCAGGCGAGATAGTCGTTACGGGAACGTAGCCAGACTCTGCCCCACAATAACTATTGTCTAGATGTAAAGTATTTCCAACAGCGATAATATTATTTAATGCTTGAAGTGGAGTCCCTACAAAATCAACGCCTCTTACAGTTTCTTCTTTGCCATTAGCATAAATGAGCGTCGCATAAGAAATCTCGCCAGCAAAAGCTTGGAAATCATAGCTAGAAGTATCTGTTTCACCACCACTAGTTTCATAAACTATCATTCCAAATTTCTTCTTTTGTCTTTTTATCTCTTCTATTAATTTCTTTTTTAACTCATCGAATGAAAAACCTTCTTTCGCTTCTACTAAAGTTACTGCCATTCTACTAATTGGTCTTTGATGCTTTTTATTGCGAGCATGCCCATTAGGAACAAAGTCGGTTTTTTTAAAAGCCCCCCTAGTGCTTAAAAAATCTTTTAGCACTCCATTTTCAATTAACACTGCGTCTTTTGCTTGAGTGCCCTCATCATCGAAATCGTAAGCCCCTATGCATGCTTTTCCATTAAAATATTTTAATTTTGGATTATCATGAATCGTAATAGGCATATCGAGAATTTTTTTACCTATCTGCCCTTTGAAAGTTTGTCCCTCTCCCGTTGCTAGAAGCCTGCTTCCCTCTAATCTATGTCCTATGGCTTCATGAAAAAGAACGCCCGCTGATTTTGCTGATAATAATACTGGGCCAGAAAATGAATGAATCTTCTTAGCTTTAGATAATTTCATAAGTTTAGAATGTTTTTCTAGCACTAGCTCTTTTAAGTCTTCAAAGCTAGGGAGTTCCTTTTGAGAACCCGTGTTAATTACAAGCTCCTGACTCAGTTGCACGCCCTCTTTAGTAAGTTTGATAAGTCCTACTAGTAGAGAATACGTTTGGCAATGCTCTACTATCACTCTATCTTCAGTGCTTACAAAAACTTTTGTCTCTTGATTAGTATCAAAATCAACATAACTACTAGTTAAATCACTTAAGGAAGAGACCCACTTAGAGGCCTTTTTACAAAAATTTATCCAATATTTCTCATCTATTTTTTCAGCCCTAGAATATTTTATATGTTCTTTGCTAGGTAGCTTATAAAAAGAATTAAACTCTCTAGTAGTGTCGACCGTTAATACTCTTGCTGCCTCTTTTAAATTATAATCTGACAATGCTTCCTTGAATTTTTCTTCCATAAGTTTCCAAATAGCGATTTGAAGTCCCTGGTAATCTTTATCGTCTATCGGCATAGAAATATTATCATAGGAGTGTTCTTCCTTATCGTTATCCATAAGTCCACCATCTGAAACTTGGTCGTACCTATAACTTCCTACACGAATATCACAATAAACATCTCTACTCTTGTCCGATTTTCTTTTATAAAGCGAACCGCTACTAGCCCAAGTGTTAAACCAGTTTGTATCTCTAAGTAAGAAAGAGCAATAATAAGGTTTAGGAAAACCTTTTATCTTCATAGTTAAAGCTCTTTTAGATTCTTCTTTTAATATTGGAATAATTTTATCTATTTGTGATTTTTTTAACATAATTTATTAGATTAACCTTTTTAAAAATAACTTCAATAAGTTATTAGTCTTTCTTTAATAATAAATATTAGGAAAACTTATAGTTTTTTACTATTTGTAATATATTTTCACAATGTAGCTTTTTTGTAGCTCTTTTTGAATAATATATAAAATTTATTCATCAAATATGGTATGAGTGAATTTAAAAGATATAAAATAGCATTTTTTGCTCCTACCGCTTTGCCATTTTGCAAGGACTCTTTAGACTTGCGACCGCTAGATGGGCTTGAAAGTAATATTATTTTACTTTCAAAACGAGTTAGCAAGAATGGGGCATTTAGTGCAAGTTTATACTACACATAGAAATTTACCCAAAAAAAATTTACTAAAAGAAAACAAAGGTAATTTAGATAATAATTTAAATAATAATTTAGAGTATAAAAATATTAGTAATATAAATGAATTATTTAAGAAAGAAAATTTTGTAGATGTTTTAGTAATAGTAAAAGACCTGCCGACGCTCCTTTTAGATATCCCTTGTAAAGTAAGGCTGTTTTTAACGGCAGATGGAGCAAATGAAATTTCTACATTTGGGATAGGAGATAAGCGTTATATAAATAGAATAGATTGTTTATTAGGAATGAGTGCATGGCATATAGACACGCTTTGTAAAACTTCAGGGTTTTTAATGGAAAAGTGCGAAGTTTTAGGGAATGCGATAGACCTTTCAAATTATAGTGGCGTAGAAAAAAGAGAAAGAAAACGTTTGATATTTACTGCGGCTCCTTATAAGGGCTTAGAGCTTACTATAAGACTAATAAAGGAGCTAAGAGAAAAAGATGCAGATATAGAGTTTCATAGTTTTAGTGGCTTTAATATTTATGATGGTGAGGCGCCATTTAAAAGTGACATAGCTAAGGAATACAAGAAAGTAAACGCTGAGTTAGAAAAAATTCAAGGCGTGTTTATACATGGTAATATTTTACAAAAAGATTTAGCTAGAGAATATATGAAGTCGGCACTTCTTATTTATCCTTGCACTTGGTTTGAAACTGGAGCAAGAACGCTTCTAGAGGCACAAGCTGCAGGGTGCCCAGTAGTAGCTTCTAGGATAGGTGCCACAGAGGAAATTGTAGGGAGCGGTGGTTTTATAATTTCTGAAAAACTTGGTTCAGAAAAGTTTTATGAAAAGTTTAAATTAGCGATAATTGAGATTTTAAACAACGATGAGCTTTGGAGCAAGATGTCGCTTAGTGGTAAGATGAATGTTAAAAATAATTTTTCAGATGAGACAGTCGCTAAAAGATTTGAAAAGCTTCTTTTAAAAAGATTATAGAGAAATTAAATCTTATCTAAATTAAAGAGTCATTTAAAGAGTCATTAAGGAATCATAAAAAATAATAAAAATTAAAAATAAATAACAAAATGCGATTCTTCAAAAAATAGGCTAGTTATGCTACTATAATTCTTTGTAATATTTGTTAATAGTAATATTTAGAAAAACGAATACTTTTTTTAAGTATATTTTTATCTAAATAAGGTTTATTGTAGATAATGTTTTAAAATTTAAAAATAATCTTTAAAATTAAAATAAAAATTAAATTAAAAATAAAAATAAGTTTAAAATTTTAAAAAGAAATCATACTATGAATAATACTATGAATATATGTGTTATAGGACTTGGCTACGTTGGTTTGCCTTTAGCTTTAAGTTTAGCTAAAAAAAATAAGAAAGTTATAGGCTTTGATGTAAATAGTAAAAAAGTTGAAGCTTTTAATAAGGGAATAGATGTTATATGTGAAGGCTTTGAAGATGAGTTAAAGACTACTACATTAGAGATGACATCAGACCCTAGTAAATTAAGTGATGCAAATTTTTGCATAGTTTGCGTTCCGACTCCTATCGATATAAATAAATGCCCAGATTTAAGATTCTTAGAGAGTGCCTGTGAAACTATCGGAAGATATTTAAAAAAAGGCGATATAGTAGTTTTTGAGTCTACCGTGTATCCAGGATTGACGGAAGATTTTTGTGGTGAAGTGTTAGAAAAAGCTTCAGGATTAAAAAAATATACAGATTTTAAATTAGGGTATTCTCCAGAAAGAATAAATCCAGGGGATAAGGAAAGAAGCGTCGATAAAATAGTAAAAGTTATATCTGCTCAAGATGATGAAACGCTAAAAGTCGTAAAGAAAGTTTATTTGTCGATTATAGATGCTGGAGTTTACGAGGCAGAGTCGATAAAAGTAGCTGAGGCTGCAAAAGTTATAGAAAATACGCAAAGAGATATAAATATAGCTCTTATGAATGAGTGTGCAATAATTTTCGATAAGATGGGCATTTCTACAAAGGCGGTATTAAATGCGGCAGCTACTAAATGGAATTTTCTAAAGTTTTATCCAGGGTTAGTAGGAGGGCATTGCATAGGAGTTGACCCTTATTATTTAACTGCGAAAGCAGAAGCTTTAGGATACCACTCTCAAGTTATTTTAGCAGGAAGAAGAATTAACGATAGCATGGGAAAGTTTATAGCAAATAAAACTATAAAACTTTTACTCTCTAATCATGGTTGTGTAAAACAAGGCTACGTAAAACAAGGCTGTATAAAACACGGATGCATAAAAGATGTTAAGATAGGAATTTTTGGCTTGTCGTTTAAGGAAAATGTCGCAGATTTAAGAAATAGTAGAGTGCCTGATATTTATAATGAGCTTAAGGAGTATGGAATTTGTTCGTTAGTATGCGACCCTTTAGTATCGAAAGAACAAGCACTAAAGGAGTATGATATAAGTTTAGTTGATTTTAATGAATTTAAAGATTTAGATGCGATTATTTTAGCCGTGCCTCATAGTGAGTATATAGATAAGATAAAAAATAGTTTAGATAAAAAGGTAAAAAAAGGTGGGGTGATAATCGATGTTAAAACATCTTTTAATGAGTTTAAAAATAATAAATCTTATATTTATTGGGCATTATAATTTTTTTAATGGGAGAAATCAAGCGTTATGTTATTACACGGTTTATCTAGTAAAGAGGTTATAGATAGTAGAAATAAGCATGGTTCTAATAAATTGCCAGAAGAAAGGCAAAAGACTGCTTTTGATTTTCTGAAGGAAACTTTCGAGAACAAGTTAAATATGCTTTTGTTAATTATGACGATTGCCTTTATAGTGCTTGCAGCTATCGGTTATGCTTCAATAATAGAGCCTATAGGAATAGGTGTAGTAATAGTGGCGATTACGCTAATTAATATCCATACGGGATTAAAGAGCCAAAAGAATGCTAAGATTTTAAAAGATAAAGCAAGCGTTCGTTTTTGCAATGTGCTAAGAGATGGTGGAATTCAAAGAATAAATGCTAATGATGTAGTAGTAGGCGATGTTATTTTGCTTCAAACTGGTGAAGCGATACAGGCTGATGGATTTTTAATCGATGGAAGAATAAAAGTCGATAACTCTGTATTAAATGGAGAGAGTAAAGAGTGTTTTAAAAAGCCCATTTTAGATTATGTGTATGATGAAAATAAAGAAATAAACTCTGATGATTATGTTGATGAAAATAGTTTATTTTCAGGAGCTATAGTTACTGAAGGGGAAGGAAAGATGCTAGCTAAAAAAGTTGGCATTAACACTCAAAATGGCAAGACTATTTTAAGCATGCAATCGATAGAGCAAACTAAAACCTCTTTAGAGATACAATTAGAGAAGCTTGCTAAGCAAATTTCAGTTTTTGGTTATGTAGGTGCGGTAGTTATAAGCGTAATTTTATTATTATCGCAAATCGTTGACGTGGGGTTTAGCAATTATTTTAATAATGATATTTTAATTATTGCTAAAGATGTAATAGCTATTTTTATAACTGCTATAACTATTATAGTAGCAGCAGTCCCTGAGGGGCTTCCACTTATTATCAATTTAATAACTGCACAAAATGCAAAAGTAATGTTAAAAAATAATGTTCTTGCTAAAAATACTAGTAAGATTCCCGAAGCTGGTAATATTGAACTTTTATGCACCGATAAGACTGGCACTCTTACTAAGGGTGTTTTAACGCCACTTCATAATATTTCTTTAGATGGAAAAGAGATAGTAAAAGACAAGAATAATCTATTATGCGAGTCTTTTTTAGAAAACATTTCTGTAAATAACAGTGCTATGTTTGATGATGGAAATGAGATTATAGGAGGGAATGCTACCGATAGGGCACTTTTAAAAATGGTGACTTCAGATGAGTTTAAAGCATATAACGATATAAAAATAGAAAGAAAGTTAGCTTTTAATAGCACTAATAAATATTCTGCTACGCAAATTGTAAAGGATGGTAAAACTATTACGTATTATAAAGGTGCTCCTGAAAAATTTTTAGAGTATGCAAAATATTTTGAAAGTGAGAAAGGTTTACAAAAAATAGATTACGATTTTGTTAAGAACAAAATTAAGGAGTTTACTAGTAAGAGCATGAGAGTAGTAGCAACGGGGTTTTCTAATAAGGAAATTTTAGAGGGGTTGCCAGATGATTTAGTTATGACATCGTTAGTTGCTATACGTGATGATATTAGACCTGAGTGCGTGCCTGCGGTTAAAAAGATGCATGGAGCAGGCGTGCAAGTTATGATGATTACGGGCGATGTGTTAGATACTGCTAGGGCGATAGCTAAAGAGGTTGGCATTATAGAAAGCGAAAACGATATAGCGATAAGCGCAATAGACTTAGAGAAGCTTTCAGATGAGGAGATAAAACGAGATTTAAGCAGGATAAAAGTTATAGCTAGGGCGACGCCACAAACTAAGCTTAGGATAATAAATTTAGCGCAAGAGTTAAATTTATGTGTTGGTATGACGGGCGATGGAACGAATGATGCGCCAGCTTTAAAAAGAGCAGATGTTGGCTTTTCCATGGGAACTGGAACTGATTTATGTAAGGAAGCAGGGGATATCATTATAACTGATGATAATTTTGTTTCTATTACGTCGAGTGTTCTTTTAGGAAGGACGTTTATGCATAATATAATGAAGTTTTTAAAATTTCAGCTTCCAGTAAATATTTGCATGGTTTTATTATGTGTGATTTATCCTTTATTTTTCGGTGTTGAAGCGTTAGTAGCAGTGCAGATACTTTTAATAAATATAGTAATAGATGCTTTAGTGTCGCTCTCTTTTGGTGGCGAGCCTTGTAAAGAAGAGTATATGACTGAAAAGCCTATAAAAAAGGGTTCAAGTTTAGTAAGCAAGGAAACGTCTAGGGAGTTTTTATTTTATGTAAGTTTTTATATGGTTATATTTTTTATAACGATGCTTCCTAAAGTTCAAGAAAAGTTTTTCCCTACAAAAGAGGAGTATTTAACCGTTCGTTTTGCGTTATTAGTTTTAATGGTAAATATTAATGGTTTTAATATTAGAACTGAGTCTTTAAATTTATTTAAGGGGATTTCATTAAATCCTATGTTTGTAAAAATATTTATTTGTATATTAGTAGGAACGTTTTTCTTTATAAATTGTTGTGGTAAGTTTTTATCATTTGTGCCTTTAAATTTAACTCAGTGGGTTTTTATATTATTAATTTCAAGCTTAATTATTCCTGCGGATTTGTTAAGAAAATTATTTTTGTTAAAGAGAAAAAAGGTGTGAAATCTTTATTTTCTTTCTAATTTTAAAATTCTGCAACGTGTAATGCCTGCTAAGATAATGTAAACATTTTCATTATGGCTTATAATTTGCATTGGTTTTTCATTTTCCTCTATATCAATATATGGAGCTAGAGAAAGGCTATATTTTAAGCTAAGAGTATCGTTTTTGTTATCAAGGTGGTATTTTTTAAGCTTCATGTTCTCATCAATAATAAAGAATTCATCTTTCTTAGGAAAGTTTTTAGTATCTTTTAACTCACTTATACAACTTACCTCAAGTTTTGTATCTAAAAGCTTTTTTTTATAAAAGCTATCTTTTGTAATGATAAATTTATAAATTCTACCATTTTTAGATATGGCTAGAAAATTTCCATCGGTCGCCCCGACTAGCTTTGTGAAATGGTGTTTCAAGGTAGGAGAAATTTCATTTTCATCTTTTTTACGCATAATCTCGATAGTATCATCAGAATATAAAACGACCATTTTTGCAAATGTTGAGTTCCTTAAAAAGCAAGCATCACTAATTATTTTTTTATTACGTGAAATAGTTTGAATAGGCATGCGACCTTCGATAAGATCATTTTTATCATATATGTTAATTTCTTTATCTGTAATAACAGCAAAATGTTCTTTTATAGAATTTATACTAATAATTAAGCCGTTGTGTATACGTTTTGAAAAAGATAATTTAAGTTCTCTTCTAGGGTCTAGTTTTGGTATGATATCATTGCTACGTTTATAAATATTAAGCGTCCCATCGTGAGTGCCTATTGCGATCTCGTTTGATAAAAGCACAGAAATGGCTGAAGGTCTATCTGTAAAGTGTAAAAGTTTTCTTCCATCGATTAGCACTCTTTGTTCTTTTATTAAGTCATCCGTTAATGTTGAAATTGTAAAAATTTCGTTATTAACTAAAATATTATCTAAAATTATTGGTTCTCGATATTCTCTAAAGAAATGTTCTATTTTTAATGGTGAGTTTTCTTCATTTATTTTTTGAATGGTTATATCGCCAATCTGTCTATCTATAAAATAAAATAAGTCGAGACTATCTTCTGATGATAATTTTTCTGTTTCATCTTTAAAGGCTTTCCTAGTTTCTTCTGCCCAAAGTTTAAGATAATCTTTTATAGAAGATAATATTTTTTCTAATGCATTTATATCTTTATTATTTATACAATATGCGCTACCGTAAGAGTTTCCTATGTATTTTCTAAAAATATCTAAAGTTATTATTTCGCCATCTTTAGAGGTAAATTGTAATGTTTCACTTCCACTAGCGCTAGATTTTTGCATAACTTCATCGAGAAATAAATGAAAAGCACCGAAAGTTTGTTTGTATTTTCCTTTAAAGACTTTTCCTAATGTTGAATCTATAAGTGGCACTTCATCTTTATTAACGTAAGTTGTAGTTTTATTTTTCATAAAATAATCGATAAACTTAGCAAATTTTATTTTATCTTCTTTTCTTATTTGCACAGTTTTATTTTTCCCATACATAACGTATTGAATTTCTAGTTCTATTTTATTGTTTTTCTTAGTTTCTATTTCAATAATATTATTTTCGTTAGGTTCTAAGTTTTTAAACCAAATCAAAAAACTTTCAGCATCGGAAGTTATTAGTCTAAATTTATCCATTAATAATTTTTTGCTAATTAACTGTGAAAAATTTTTGTTCTGTGTTTCTAAAATAGACTTGATATACTCTTTTAGAAGTGGCAAATCTTCTTTCAAAATAGCAGGAGATATACGTTCCTCTTCTCGTTTTATAGTATACGGTATTGAAAACTCATTTCCATTAATGGCTACGAATTTTAATTGATAAACACCGTGAGTCGCTTGCTCTTGCTTAATATTTCGAAACATCGTTGCCCTTATTTTAGGAACAACGGTTTTTATGTTTTCAGTAAGCTCAAGTTCTTTAAAGCTTTTTGTAGAAATAGGGATTTCTCTTTCTAGATCTATTTTATTAAATTTTGCTTTTTCTTCTTTGGTTAAATATCTTACACAAAAAGGTTGTTTAGGCATATAACTTTCTCGGAGAGGAGTTTCGTTATTATCTTTATCTTGACTTTCTTTACCTTGTATCGCTACTTCCATACTTCTTAGTATAAATATAAAAATTATTTAATAATCTTGATTAGTCGCTTTTGTTTTAATTATTTTTTACTAGTTTTATTTTTTATTCTTAATTTTAAATAAACAACATTAAATGTTATTATATCTAGTGTTTTTAATCAAAAATATTTTTTTTAAAGGGGGGATTTAAGGCTCTGATTCCTTGCTTTTTGGTTTCGTGTTTTTGTTTTTTTCTAATTTTAAAATTCTGCAATTTTCAATACCAGCTAAAGCAATATATACTATATTTTTACGCTCGATAACATAAATCGGCTTTTCATCATTTTCAATGTATGGGTGTAAAGCAAGAGCGTACTTTCGTTTAATTTTATTATCTTTGCTATTTAATCGATATTTAGTAAGATTCATTTCCTCGTCGATAATAAAAAAATCATCTTTATATAAATTAGATTTACTATATTTAATATCACTTATATAGCTAATATCTAAACTAGTTTTAGCAAGCTTTTTTCTGTATATTCCAGATTCTGTAATTTCATATTTATATATTTTATCTTTTCTAGAAGATGCGATAAAATTTCCATCATTAGTTGCAATTGGTTTTGTTAAATCATGTTCTTTAATAGAAGCTTGCTTTTCGGGTATAAATTTATCATTCTTATCTTGCCCCCATAGTTCAATAGTTGCATCTGAATATAAAATAACCATTTTTCTTTTTGATGAGTTCTTTAAGAAACAAGCATTTACTATTACTTTTCCGCGTGAAGAGATTTTTTGAAAAGTATTATGCTTTTTATCTGCAACCTTTCTATCGTATATTTGAATTTCTTTATCTGTGATAGTAGCAAAATATTTATTGTTAGAAATTATATTTATGATTAATCCTTCATGTATTTTTTCTGAAATATTTAATTTATATTGATATAAGGAAATGGGGGTATCTTTCTTATTAAGTTTTTTAGTAGTAGAATATAGCTCGTATGTACTAAGTAAGCCGTAATAAGTCCCTAGTGCAACTATGCGTGATGTAAGTGGTAAAAAAGCAGATGTGCCATAAACAAGATGATCCCCCATTAAATAACCCTCACTAAAGATATCGCGTATTATTGATATTTTCCATTCATCGCTAATATTGTAAGGCGTTGAACTTATTAGTAAATCAAAAATTCTATTTTTGTTTAATAATTTTCTTAAATTTTTTTGATTTTGTGAATGTGTTCGATATTTTCGCTTATCAGCTTCGTTTATTTTTAGCCCTTGTTTCGTTTCTTCATTTTTACTAAAAAAACTAATAAAATCTTCTATATTTATCTCTGACCCATTGGTTTCTTTTTTATAACGTTCGTAGTAGGTTTCTAAAGAAAGTAATATTTGTTCTAAATCTTTTATATTTGATTTTTTTACATAATACGTTTTATCCCAAAAAAGATCATCAGGTTCACGAAGAAACTCTAATCTCAATTTTTTATTATCATAAGTTTTAATGTTTAGAGAAAATCCATTTTCGTGAGTTATAGTTCTTATTAAAGCATCGTCAAGCATCGCATTTAAAGTAGGAATAAATTTACAATATTTATCGCCAACGACTTGTTTAATAGTAGAATTTTCAATTAATATTTTATCTGACGATTGAAATTGTGAGTATACGTATTCGTCTGTAAAAAAAGTTATAAATTTTCTTAAAATATCGATATCCTTTTTTTTAATTTTAGTTGTTAAAAAGCCTTTAGTATGAGCAAGCTCTATTTTTATTTTTTCTCCTGAAAGTGTAGTAATTGATTTCGTATTTCCATCTTCAAATGGGATAGTTTTAAGCCAATGTAAAAAATTAGTAGCTATTGTTTGTGAAAGTCCGAAATGCTCTCTTAAAAAATCTAAAGAAACTGTAAGGAAATAATCCTTATTTTTTCTAAAAAACTCGATAAATTCCTTTAAGATTTCTATATCATCTTTATTGATATGTGTTACGAAATGTCCCCATCTATTCGTATAAAAAACTTTTAATTTTGCTTCTTGTCCTGAAAATGTAGTTATAGATTTTACATTTCCATCTTTTACTTGAATTTCTTTTAAAAAATGTAAAAATCGACTTGCTATTTTTCGTGAAAGTCCAAATTGTTCTTTTAGAAATTTTAAGGAAACAGTGCAGGAATATTCATTTTTAGATATGTATCCACATTCTCGTTTAAAAAACTCAATAAATTTCTTTAAAGTGTTTAAATCGTTCTTACTAATCCTAGCTGTAAAATTTTGGTTTTTCTTTATGTATTTAACCCTTAATGATATTTTTTCTCCTGAAAGTGTAGTTATTGATTTTATATCTCCATCTTCAAATGGGATTTTTTTTAACCAGTGTAAAAAAGCACTAGCAGTTCTTTCTGAGAAGTTGAAGTTTTTAATTAAATTAACTTTAGTAATTCTCAATAAATTTTTTTTTGATTTTTTTCTTTTTTCTAAAAAATAATTAACAAAGCTAGTTAAGGTGTTTATATCTTCTTCTTTAATTCTTATTGCAAAATGTTTAGCTATTTTTACAAACTTGACTTTTAATGTTAATGTTTGTTTTAAAGGTGTAGTTATCGTTATTTCATTCTTATCATTTGCAGATGTTTTTAGCCATTGTGTGAAACAATAAGCCACTTTTTTTGATAGCTTAAAATTCTCTCTTAAAAAATTAGAAGAAACTGTAAGGGAATATTTATCATGTTTTTTTGGTCTAGGAGTTTTAGGATGAAGCTTAATATATTTTTTTAATATCGGTAGCGCTTCTCTAGGAATTACTGGGACTACAGCCGAAAAATTTTTCTTTATATCAAATGGCAGACAAAGTTTACCTTTGTGTCCGTCTTCAAACTCTAAGCAATAATAGCCATTAGTTTTTTTGCTATTTGCAAAGTTTTCAAATAAGCGTTCTGTTAATTTATTTAAAATTTCTAATTGATTACGTTTAATAAGTTTTAATTTATCATAAAGTGAATTTCTTGAAATAGCTACTTCCCTGTCTTTATCAATCTTTTCAAAATTATATTCCGAGATTGGAAAATCGTTAGCACGAAAAGAAGTCTTATCTTTTTGTCCGTTTTTTTCATAAGTATGGTGCCCATTTGCTAAGTTTGTCATTGTTATTTTGATTGTTTAATTATTTTAGTTATATAAGTATTATATTGAATTGATTATACTAAAAGTTAAATTTTAGGTGATTAAAAAAGATTTAAGTGAAACCTTTAAAAGCTAAGTAATTATTATATAGAGTTATTTTAACTAGCTAATCTTAAGCTAATAAGGAGAAATTTTACAATATCTGCCATAGTTAATCAAAAAAAAATTGCATTGTCCATTTTTTTACTACGGTTTATCATAATTATTATCTAATATAAATTTTTTATTGCTTATACTTTGCAAAAAGTATTAAGGTTAGCGTATAATGTTTTTAATTTATAGGAAACTTAGGGTTTAAAGACTTTTGCTAGTTTATAAAACGGTTGCTGAAAGCTAAAATTAAAAGCTAAAAAATGAAGCTAAAAAATAAAGCTAAAAAATAAAGTAAATTTTTAAACTAAATTATTTTGTTATATTTATGAATCTTTTTTATATTCTCTATATTTTATTATCATTTCCACTTCTAAGCTTTATCTTAATCTTAGCATCTAGCAAAAACAAAAAGATAAACGGAGATTTCATAGGGATTACATCAACGCTTTCTAGCTTTTTACTTTCTTTTATGCTACTTACTTTTTCCATAATATCACCACACTTTAAATTTAAAATTTCAAATACATTTCTTCCATCGCTAACTAAAAATATCGCTAATTTTTCACTCTCTTTCGATAGACTAACTGGGCTTATGCTAGTAATCGTATCGCTAGTAAGTCTCTTAGTTCACATATTTTCTATTTCATATATGAAAGGAGATAAGCACTACAAAAGATATTACGCCATGCTTTCCTTATTTACTTTCTCGATGTTAGGCTTAGTTCTTTCTGCTAATTTACTTACTTTATACATCTTTTGGGAATTAGTAGGCTTTTGCTCCTACGCACTAATCGGGCATTATTTCGAGAAAAAAGAGGCTACAAACGCTGCTATTAAAGCCTTTATAACGACTAGAGTAGGCGATTTCGGAATGCTTATAGGTATCTTTATTTGCTACTTTGCCGTAGGCTCGTTAGAATTTTCAGATATATATAGTGCAATTTTTAGTGGGAATTTTAATGGCTCCCTTAGAACTATCGTTGGGATAAGCTTGTTTATAGGAGCTATGGGGAAAAGCGCCCAGTTTCCACTCCACGTGTGGCTCCCTGATGCTATGCAAGGACCAACTCCTGTAAGCGCTCTAATCCACGCAGCTACCATGGTTGCAGCTGGCGTGTATCTGCTAGTAAGATTATTTTTTATTTTCGACGAAAACACTCTTTTATTTATCGCCTATATAGGAGCTTTTACCGCAATATTTGCAGCTAGCATTGCTCTTATGCAAGATGATATTAAAAAAGTCTTAGCATACTCTACTATAAGTCAGCTAGGCCTAATGGTGTTAGCGGCAGGAGTTGCTAGCTACACCTCTAGTATGTTTCACCTTTTAACGCATGCTTTTTTTAAATCGGGGCTTTTCTTAGGAGCAGGCGCTATAATTTATGCTTTTCATCATGAGCAATCTATGAAAGAGTTTGGTGGACTTTATAAAAAATTTCCTTTTTTAACTATCTGCTATCTATGCTTTACACTATCGCTTTGTGGCTTTCCATTTTTCGCAGGGTTTTATTCAAAAGATTTAATAATGGGAGATATATTATATTATTATAAACTAAAGGGACATTTCTTTTTCTTGCTTTCAGGAGTGCTTACCACTTTTTTAACTTCTCTTTATATGTTTAGGCAATTTTTTATAATCTTTTTAGGAACGCCTAAAAATATCAAGCTTTTTGAAAGTGCTAAAAAAATACCTTTTTCTATGGTATTTCCGTTAACTATTTTAGCTTTACTCTCCATTTTTGCAGGAGGATTTAACTTTAGCTGGTTTAATATTTTTTTTAATCATAGCGACGCTATTTTTGAAAGTAGTAGTAAAATTTTACTAGGTTTAGAAAAAACGCTTTTACAAAGTTCTCATAATAAGGCTATTTTAATATCGACTATCGCATCGCTATTAGGATTTGTTATCGCATTTTTGTTTTTCTTTGAAAGAAAAGCTAACAAAACTTTTTGTAGTGCTAAGAAAGTTAAATTGCTAATGCCTAACTTAGCAAGAGTTATTGAAAATAAATATTACATAGATGAGTTTTATAAGGCGACTATTTTAAAGTTAGTTTATATTTTATCAAAAGCGTGTGATAAGTTTGATAAATACGTCATTGATAAATATATAGTTCAAAGGAGCGTTAATTTGTTAGCAATGTTATCGAAAGTGTGTAATATATTTGATAGATATGTAATCGATAGGGTCGTTAACTCTATTGCTATAAGTTTAAAAAAATTATCAAATATTACCGAGTTATTCGATAAAAATTTTGTAGATAATTTTTGTGTATTAGGAATTTCTAGAAGCGTTAAAAAACATGGTGAATATTTTTCTCTTATTCAAACTGGGAATGTTAGAGATTACATATTTTATAGTTTTTTAGCGGTAATATTTGGTATAGGAATAATTATAGGATTTTTATAATATGAATCTTGATTTTAATTTTGAAAAATCACTCATTAGTTTAATATGCTTTTTGCCTCTCTTAGGTGCTAGCATTATATTATTTATAAATGGTAAAAGAGAAAAAACTATAAGAGGAATTGCACTTTTATTTTCGCTTATTTCATTAGCGCTTTCCTTGTATTTATTAAAAATTTATACGCCCATATTAGATGGAACGTATAAAGGGTATGATGAAAAAACTTTTTTAGAATTAAAATGGATAGAGCCATTTAATATATATTATAGAGTTTGCGTAGATAAATTAAGCATTCTTTTATTATGTTTAACATCTCTTTTATCTTCCCTAGCTTTAATAGTCTCGACGTCGATTAAGAAAAATATTAAAGGTTTTAATGTGCTTTTTTTATTTCTTCTTACGGGAATGAACGGAGTGTTTGTAGCTGGGGATTTATTTTTGTTTTACGTTTTTTGGGAATTGATGCAGCTTCCTATGTATTTTCTAATAGGTATATGGGGAGGAGAAAAAAGAATATATGCAGCTATCAAGTTTTTCCTTTATACGTTTTTAGGATCGGTGTTAATTTTATTGGCAATATTAGCTTATTACTATAAGATGAAAGCTTTAGGTTTTGCTAATGATGCATTAAATATACAAAAGATTATAGAGGTAAGGCCATTTTTCCAAAATGGAAGCATTACGAGCATTCAATACTTATTATTTTTTGCATTTTTTATAGGTTTTGCGATAAAGCTTCCAGTGTTTCCTTTTCATACGTGGCTTCCAGATGCACACGTAGAGGCTCCGACGGCTATAAGCGTAATTTTAGCTGGTGTGCTACTAAAAATGGGAGCTTACGGTCTTTTAAGAATAAATTTTCCATTTTTTCCTGAAATTATGGCTCTTAAAAATATACAAATGCTTATAGCTATTTTAGGAATTACGAATATTATTTATGGAGCTTTCTGTGCATTAGCCCAGAGCGATTTAAAAAAACTCGTCGCCTATAGTTCTATAAGTCATATGGGTTATATAGTCCTTGGGCTTGCGTGCATGAATGAGATAGCTCTTAATGGTGCAGTTTTTCAAGTTTTTGCTCACGCCATCACTTCTTCTATGATGTTTATTTTAGTAGATGTGATTTATAGAAGAGCAAACCATAGAGAGATAGCAAACTTTGGAGGTATCGCTCACGTTATGCCAAAATATTTTGCTTTTGCCGTGATAGGATTTTTTGCATCTTTAGGGCTTCCAAGTTTAGTAGGATTTATAGGAGAGTTTTTAACTCTTTTAGGTGCGTTAGAATATAATAAAATTTTTGCTGTATTAGCAGGCTTTGGAATGCTTTTAACGGCAGGTTATATTTTAGTGGCTATGCAAAAAATATTCTTAGGCGAAAAGAAAGCAGAGTATAGTAATTTTAGTGATATAACATCTTTAGAGTCAGTGCCTCTAACCGTGCTTGCTATGCTTTCTATAATTTTTGGAATATTTCCAAGTATACTTATAAATGAGTATATGCCATTTATAGAAGTGTTTAAAAGCATAATGAATATATAAATAAATATATAAAAAAAAATATAAAAAAAGAAGAAAGATAAGCTATGAATTTAATAAGTGGAATTTACCCGGAAATTATTTTAACTCTTGGAATAGTTTTAATATTATTATGCGATATTTTTCTATCTTCTAGGGCTTCAAAAAAAATTACTTCTAATATAGCGTTAGGCACTTTGTTAGTTTCTAGTTTTAGTATTGCTTTTAATATAAACTTTTTTTTAAGAGAATTATTTTTTATAAACTCGAATATTATCGTCGATAGCTTAGCTATAGTTTTTAAATTTATATTTTTGTTAGGAGGCACTCTAGCGATAATAATTTCTAAGAACTCTAATTTTTTACTAGATAAAAAAGCAGGGGAGTTTTACGCCTTATTATTAGGAGCAATATTAGGTGCGATGCTAATCGTGTCTTCTAATAATATATTGTTATTTTATTTATCTTTTGAGATGCTTTCAATTTCTAGTTATGTGTTAGTAGGCTTTGGAAAGAAAAAATCAAAAGAGGGCGCTTTAAAGTATGCGTTATATGGCTGTGTATCATCGGCGTTAATGATTTTAGGATTTAGTTATATTTACGGTCTTACGGGCACTATAGATATTAGTAGAAATGTTTTTGCAATTTCGGATATGCTTACTTTAAATTATAACGTTTTTCCTATTACCGCTTCGCTTTTGTTAGTTTTAGTTGGTATTGGTTATAAGATATCATCATTCCCATTTCATTTCTGGACGCCAGATGCTTACGAGGGAGCGCCCACATCTATTGCGGCGTTTTTGGCTGTCGTTTCTGCTAGTGCAGGATTTTCATTTTTATTAAGAGTGTTATTAATTCCTACTTGTCTTTGGTATGAATATTTTTGGATTGGTGAAAATTTAAATTTGTATCAAATAATTCTAGGAACTCTTGCAGTGTTTTCTATGTGTTATGGTAATTTTGTAGCGATAAGACAAAATAATTTAAAAAGACTTATGGGGTATTCTTCGATAGCACACACAGGTTATATGCTCTTAGCCTTATCAACTGGGGATAAAACTGCTATAAAAGCCGTAATGTTTTATTTGATAGTATATTTTTTTATGAATTTTGTAATTTTTATGTTTATAAATTTTGTAGAAAAGTTTTTAGATACCAACAAAGATATCAATAAAGATAAAAATGCTAGTGATAGTAATACTTGTGATAGTAATGGCAGTGATAGTAATGCTAGTGATATTAAAGATAAAGAGATAACATTTGAAAGTATAAAAGGACTAGGGGGGACATTCCCTATAATAGGCGGAGCCGTGTTTATAGCACTCGTTTCACTTTCTGGGCTTCCTCCAACGGGTGGTTTTAGTGGAAAGTTTTTGCTTTTTAACTCGGTAATTAAAAGGGCTCTTACATTTAAAGAGATGGGAGTGCCAAGCTTTTTTTATTTTCTGCTCGCTTTTATTGGAGTTGCAAATAGCGTGGTGTCTTTATACTATTATTTAAAAATTCCTAAAGCCATGTTTTTAGAACGAGGAGAGTTTGAAGAACTAGGTGATAAAGTAAGGGACGCATTCTTAATAGATAAAGTTTGTATATTATTATGTGCGATACCTATTTTATTGTTATTAAATTTTTCTATAATTGATTTTTTAGCCTTCGTAGGTGAGTGATACTAATTTTAAGGTTTTAAACCACCTTTAAACGTGAAGAACAAAATAATTTTGTCAATTTATTAGAAGATAGACTTTAACCCACTCAAAACGTGAAGAGTTAAATTTTTCTATAATTGATTTTTTTAATAATGGATAATGTAAAGCAAACGAGTATGACAGATAGTATCAAAAATAACACTAATAAGTTAAGTTTAGATGATATAAAGCTATTAAATGTATTATATAATTTTTCCGTTAATTCCATAGTAAAGTATGTAGTAAATGCTGGAATTTATTATGAGAGCGAAGCAGAGAAAAGAGCTGCGAAAAGATTCTTTAGACCACTTTTAAAATCGTTTGAAAATATTTCTTCCGCCGTAGAAGATATATGTATTAAAAATAGAGTAAGTTTAACTCTAGGCACGTTCGATGTTAAATATTTAGATTTAAGTTATTTATCATACAAATTTATAAAAGATTATGTAGAAAAAGAATTAGATTATCAAAGAGAAACTTTGCACAACTTAGCAGAAACCTTAAATGTATCTAAAGCAGTTGAGAATTTAGCAAAATCGTTTTAAGAAAGATAAAAAAAAATTATTACCTCACCTTAAAAATATCAAACTAAAAAAAATATCAAACTAAAAAAATATAGCCCCTTAACTTTTTCTATCTTACCTCAATTTTTTGGCTTACCTTTTGCATATAATTACTTGTTAAGTGTATTTAAAGTATTATTCACAGCATGGTAAACAGTATTATAAAAAAAGTTATGCAAAGGAAAAAGCTATGAATTTTAATAGGTTACGTAGGAAAAAATCGTTATTTAATAATACAAACGACTTTCAATATAACAATTTTAATAGTCAAAGATACGATCAAAGGTATGGTCAAATAAATGGCAGCATGGTGCTAGGGTTTTTACTTTCTGCCATTATTTTGTTTCTCGGCGTTGTTATAGGTGGAAATTTTACAAATTTTATTAGTATAAGCGGTTTAATAATAGTTTTAGGCGGAATAGCGGCAGCGATGCTCGTTAATTTTTCATTTGATGATATAAAAAAAACTGTACGCTCTATAAAATCGGTTTTATATTACACAGATGTCGATGCAAGAATTAGAATGGAAGAGCTTATAAATTTAAGCTACGTATCTAGAAAAAAAGGGCTTTTAGTGCTTGAAGATGTAGCGCAAGAAACTAAAGATATGTTTTTCAAGAAAGCTCTGCAATTAGTAGTAGATGGTCAAAAGGAAAGTGATATTAAAAAAATTTTAGAAACGGAAATGAATATAACTAGCGAGGAAAATCAAAAGGGCATCACGGTTTTTGAAACTATGGGGACTTACGCCCCAGCTATGGGACTTATCGGAACGCTCCTTGGGTTAGTAAATATGCTTGGAAGTTTAGATGATCCTAGCAAAGTAGGTCCTGCGATGTCTGTTGCACTTTTAACTACGTTTTATGGAGCGGTGCTAGCTAATATGGTTTTTATTCCATTTGCTGGAAAGATTAGAAATATAGATGCTAATGAGGTTTTAATAAAAAAGATTACTATCGAGGGGGTTTTAAGTTTAGCAAAACAAGAAAGCCCGCTTATTATTGAGCAACGCTTACAAAGTTTTATGGGGGCGGCTTAAAAAATAAATATAAATAAATATATAAGTAAATAAATATAAAAATAAAAAAATAAAATAAAATAAAAAAAATAAAAGTAAAAAAATAAAAGTAAAAAAATAATGATAAACAATAGAACATTTAACCAAAATACATTTTTCGTTCAATATACGGCTCTAATACTTATTATTATAACCGTTATCGTGGGAACGTTTCTAAATCCTAAGTTTTTAGGTCGACATGAAAGAAAAGAAATTACTTACGATGCTACTATTAAAGAAAATGTAATTTTAAATGTGAAAGAAAAAAAAGAAAAGTTTATGGAAAATATCCCTTTATATAGTGCAATTTTAAGAGAGCATAATGTAAGGGGAGAGATTGAGCTATATTTTAATAAGGTAAGTAGTGATGAAGATTTAAATAATTTAGAAGAAGAAATAAACTTAAAATTTAAAAAAGAAAATATAAATTTAAAAGCGCTAAGTATTTTCTTTAAAGAGGGGAACCCTAGCTTTATTTCTTTTAAGATAAAAAGGACTAATCTTTATGACTTATAAAAAATCGCTCGTTAGCAATAATTGGTTTATGAGTTTTGGAGATTTTCTAACGCTTATTTTATGTTTCTTTTTAGTGTTAATTTCTAATTCTTTTGAAAAATCTGCAAATATTGCAAGCGATAAGAACAGTGAAAAGGTGGTATATGAAGTAAAAGATGGTGAGTTTTCATTCGTGCTTAATGATGATTTAAAAAATAAAGTAAAGTTTTTTAAATTAGATGATTCGCTATTAAGTGATAAAAATGTAAGTGATAAAAATGTAAGTGATAAAAATGTAAGTGATAAAAATTTAGCTAATAAAAAATTAGAGAGTGAGGCGTTTATATTAAAATTAGAAAATAAAGAATATATAAACAGCGTAGAAAAATTTACAAATCTATTACAATCACTATCTTTTTCTAAAGGTTATGATTTTAAACTATTAAATTATAAGAACTTTGAGAGCATTAGGGAGTTTTTCGCTGCAAAAGATAAGTTAAAAAGTGAAAATATAGATGTTTCAGAGTTAAAAATGAGCAAAAACAATGAAAATGAGATAATTTTAAGGATTTATAAAAAAATTTAGGTTCATTTTCCGTTTTTTTGAATCATTACTTATAAGTATAAATTTATAAGTACAAAATTTTTTAGGATTTTTTAAATGGCTGATTTAAAAGAAGATGAAAATTTAAAAAATGAAAGTAAGAAGAAGACTTTAAACGATAAGACGCTATTGTACATAGTTGTATCATTGTCTGTAGGGTTTATAGCTGCGCTTTTAGTGTCTTTAATATTTTCACTAATAATTATAAATAAAAAGGAAGATATCGTAGTTAATGAGCTATCGCCAGATTTTTTAAGACCTTATGAAGAACAGGCAGAGCAAGCACAAAAAGAGGCAGAGAAGGAAGAAAGTAGCGATCAAGATGAGTTAGATGAAGATGAAGAAAGTTTTGGAGCATTTTTTCCTTTAGATAGTTTTGTAGTTAATTTAGTAGGAGGTGGGTTTTTAAAGGCTCAAATATTTATAGAATTTAAAACTAGAGAAGTGCCTCCTAGTTTTTTAGCAAAAATAGTTCCAGCTAAAGATTCTATTATAGATATTTTAAGCGGTAGGAAAGCTAGTGAACTTAAAACCGTGAGAGGAAAAGAGTTATTAAAAACTGATATAAAAGATTTATTAAATACTCTTTTAGGAAGAGAGAAACAGCTAGTAAAAGATATTTATTTTACTACTTATATAATAAAGGGATAATAAAAGAGATAATTAAAGGAATAATTATAATTAAAGGAATAATAAAAGGAATAATAAGGACATAAATGACTAATCAAGTTTTGACACAAGATGAGATAAATTCTTTGCTAAGAGGGCTATCTGGAAACGAGGTAGAGGATGGAGAAATGGGCTTAGATGGCGAGCTATCCGATGCAAGAAAGTACGATTTAGCTAACCAAGAGAGAATCGTTAGGGGGCGAATGCCAACTATGGAGCTTATCTATGATAGGTTCGCTAGAGCGTTTAGAACGCAACTCTCTAAGTTCCTAGGTAGAACTTGTTTCGTAAATGTTGGTGGAATTGAGATGATGAAGTTTGGTGTTTTTATGAAAAAATTGCCACTTCCATCATCGCTTCATATTTTTAGAATGGCTCCACTTTCAGGTTATGCTTTAATGGTAGTTTCGGGGTCTATGGTTTTTAGTATTGTAGATAGCTTGTTTGGTGGAAGCGGTCAAGGCAGTGCTAAGATAGAGGGGCGAGAGTATACGGCTATAGAAAATAGGCTAATAGGAAAGGTAGTAATGATGGCGTTAGATGTTTTGCGAGATGCTTGGGTTACGGTTCATCCTCTCGATTTTTTATACGTTCGTTCTGAGTTTAATCCTTTAGCCATAGCGATAGTGCCTCCTACTGATGTAGTAGTTATAGTGACTATGGAGGTTGAACTCGAGCAAGAAAATACGAGTTTAACTATTTGTATGCCTTATTCTACGATAGAGCCTCTAAGAAATAAACTTGCTACGGGAGTTCAAAGCACGAGGCTTGAGGCGGATACTGGGTCTGTTAAAAGAGTAGAAAAAAATATAAAGCAAACTATCGCAAATTTAAGCGTAGAACTAGCACAAGGAAGAATATCTCCAAGGCAATTTATAGAATTAAAAAAAGGAGACATTATAACTTTAGATACGAATCCATCTGACGAGGCTATCGTGGCAGTTGAGGGGACTCCAAAGTTTTATGGATATGTAGGAAGTTATAGAGGCAATAGGGCTATAAAGATAACTAGACCTATTCCAGAGATGGATTTAATAAATTATAGAAACAATGAGGAGCTTTTGAAAAATGGCGGATAATGAAGAAAAGAAAATAAACGAAGGCAAGTTAGCAGAAAGCGAAACTACTCAAGATGAAACTACTAATAGCGATACTGCTAGCCAGACTACTAATAACCAAACTACTAATAACCAAGCTACTAATAACAAAGATGTAGTAGTAGAAGGAGAGGTAGAGGGAAAAGATTTAGCTAATCAAGAGATGGGGGCAAATGGTGCTAATGATGCCGATGAGTTTGAAGCGTTAAGTGATATAGCAAAAGCCGCTCAAGATGTAGCAGATAGTGCAAACGATACGTCTGTAGGTGCTAGGGCTAGCAATTCTCCAACGCTCGATTATATTTTAGATGTAACGCTACAAGTGTCTGTTGAGGTAGGAAGAGCAAAGATGAGCATTCAAGACCTTTTACAACTCGGGCAAGGTGCAGTCGTTGGGCTTGAAAAAACTGCAGGCGAGCCTTTAGATATTTTTATGAATGGGAAACAAGTAGCTAAGGGAGAAGCGGTTATAATAAATGAGAGATTTGGCGTTAGAGTAACTGACGTGATTTCAAGGGAAGAAAGAGCTTTAGGGCTGGCTTAAAAGAAAATCGAAGCTAGTGTTAGCTAGTGGAGATTTTCTTTTGGCTTTGTGTTGTAGGAGAGCGAATGCTAATAAATTGTTTTTGTTAGCTTAAAAGAAAATCGAAGCTAGTGTTAGCTAGTGGAGATTTTCTTTTGGCTTTGTGTTGTAGGAGAGCGAATGCTAATAAATTGTTTTTGTTAAGCAAGGAGAAAGTAAGAAGAAAGCAAAGAGAAAGTAAAGAGAAAGCAAGGAGAAAGTAAGAAGAAAGCAAAGAGAAAGTAAGGAGAAAGTAAGGAGAAAGCAAAGAGAAAGTAAGGAGAAAGCAAGAAGAAAGTAAGAGAGGAGAGTAAAACCATCTTAAAACGTGAAGAGCTTTTAAAATGGAGCTTAAATTTCAAGGAAGAAAAAATGAGAGTTAGGGAGAAAATTTTAAATAAAACTATAAAGAATTTTATATGCGTCTTATTTGTAGCTACAATTTTTGCATCTACAATGACACTAGGTTTTTTCGTAAGTAGCGTATCGGCGTTTGAAAATAAGAAAGTAGATGTAGGCAATGTTGGCGATGTAAGTAATAAGGTAAATAATGAAAGTGGTGATAAAAATAAAAACAATGTAGCTATCGATAGTGATAAATATAAAGAAGATATAAAAGATATAGCAGATGAAAACATTCTAACTAATAAAGAAAAGCTAGAGAATGTAAAAAAGATTGTAGATAAGAAAAACAAAGATGGTAAAAGAAAAGACGATAAGAGAAGAGACAGTAAGAAAAGAGATGGTGCGGATAAAGGCATTAAAAGTAAAGACACTAAAAAAGATTTTCAAGATAGTAGCGAAGACCCTATAAATATGTATGGAATGAGAATGTTAAGAGCGTTAGGTTTAGTGATAGGTCTGTTATTAGTAATGCTTGCTATTATAAAGAAAACTACTAGCGGTAAAAATCAAATTGAAAAAGTAGAGAAAATAAAAATTTTAGAAAAAAAGAATCTTAACGCAAAGTCTATATTAGTTTTAGCAAAAGTAGAATCTAAAAAAGTGCTAATTGGAATTTCAGGAGAAAGCATTAGTATGATAAATCTTGAAGATGATAACTCGTTTAAAGATTTATTAGGCTGCCCTTTAGATGAAAGTGTAGACCGAGATAAGGTTAGTGATAAGGTTCATGAGGTAGCTAAAAATAAGGATAAAAAATCTAATAATGAAACGAATAAAAAGGTTAGGCAAAATTAAGTGAGAAAGTTTAGTTTTTTTAAAAAAATATTTTTAATAAGTTTATTTAGTGTATTTTTCACTCCTAGTTTTTCTTTATCGCAAGATGCTATGCAAGGTGGCTCTAAAGAAGAAGTGGTTTCTCAAATTCCCATAGTATCGCTCGACCTTGATGGCACTAAGCTTGGAAACGATGGCACGGTTTCATCTACGATAAAGCTAGTAGCTTTAATTTCTTTGATAGCTTTTGCCCCAGCGATGCTTCTTACAATGACCTCTTTTACGAGAATAGCGGTAGTGTTAAGTATGACGAGAACATCGCTAGGGACGCAGCAAGCGCCTCCTAATATGATTATTACGGGGCTAGCTTTATTTTTAACTTTTTCGATTATGAGTCCAGTGTTTTCGGATATGTATGAGGTAGGAATTTCTCCTTTAGTTTCGGGAGAGATGGACGCTAAAGAGGCTTTTGATAAATCGATAGAGCCTCTAAAAAAATTTTTAGTTAGGCATTCAAGAGAGAAAGACTTAGCTTTATTTTTAGATATAACTAAATCGGATATGCCAGAGGCTCCAGAAGATGTGCCACTTTTAGTTGTCATTCCAGCGTTCGTTTTAAGTGAGCTTAACACGGCTTTTCAGATAGGATTTTTAATAGCGCTTCCATTTTTAGTTTTAGATATGGTAGTATCGGCAGTTTTAACATCGATGAGTATGATAACGCTTCCCCCTACGGTTATATCATTGCCGTTAAAGCTTATGCTTTTTGTGATAGTAGACGGGTGGCATTTAATAATAGCCTCACTAGTTGAGACTTATCATGTAGGAGGTGCTTAAGATGAATATAGATGATTTTTTAAGATTAGGGCAATACGCTATAGAGACTGCGATAATGATTTCACTTCCTATGCTTGGTTTTGGTGTTATAGCAGGTTTAGCGATAAGCATATTTCAAGCTGCGACACAAATTAACGATGCGGCGCTCGCCTTTATTCCTAAAATAGGTGCTGCTATTATAGGATTAGTAATTTTTGGACATTTTATGGTTAATAGGCTAGCAACGTTTACTATTACTACTTATGAGCTAATTGGCAATATTATGCCGTAATGTCTTTTTTTAGAAAAAATAAATAAATGGATTTAAATTTTTTAGAATTACCAAATCTTATATTAAATAGTATAGATACGATTTATACATTTATATTATTATTTTCTAGGTATGCAGGATTTTTTTTAGTAGTTCCTGGGATAGGTGGTTTTACGGGAGCTAGGTTAAAAATCCCAGCTACTATAATAATGGCGATAGCCTCTACAAAGGTTAGTTTAATAGCCGTTTTCCCCGAAAATATTATTTTAATGGCGGCAGATATATTATTTGAATTTATAATGGGTTGTATAATAGGTTTTATTCCTTTGATGATAATTGCAGGGGTAGGGCTTGCAACTCAGCTTTCAAGTAATATGATGGGGTTAAATGCATCGAATATTATAGACCCTATGAGTGGAAAGGCAGTTGGGGCGTTAACTAGAATAGTTGAAGACCTTATGGTTTTAGTATTTTTGCTTATAGGTGGTCATTACGTTTTGATAGAGTTTTTAGCGGGAGCAGATAGTCAAATTCAGCCAGGGGTGTTTAGGTTAGATGCAACTATGGTGGAGTTTTTAGTGCAAAGGGGTGGGCATATATTTGATATGGGAGTTATTTTAGCAGTTCCAGTGGTTGTTTCACTTCTTCTTACTCAATTTGTGATGGGTTTAATTAGCAAGGCGGTTTCGACTATAAATATATTTATTATAAGTTTTCCTATAACTATTGGTATTGGGCTTATTTTAATCTCTCTTTCTCTTCCAGAGATGGCAAGCATTATTATAAATGAGTTTAACAGTATAGAAACATTGATGGCGATATTTTAAAGTTCTTTATTTTATGCAAATTCCTTTAAAGTCAATTTTCTTTTTAAGCTTCGTGGGTGAGTGATACTAATTTTAAGGTCTAAAACCCACCTTAAAACGTGAAGAACTAAAAAATCATAATTTCTATTTTCCCTACTATTACTTTTTAAAAGTGCTAAATGGTACTAGAAAAACTTATAGCATAAAAGAATTAAAATCTATAGAGCGTCGATATATGTTGTAGATATATATTGCTGATATATATTGCTGATATATATAGTTGATTATATTATTGTCGATATAAAATTAAAGTCAGGAAAAATTAGGAAGAGTTTTTTTCTCAATTTGTTTTAATAGACTCTTACTAATGCACCAGATTCAAGCATTGAATAAACTTTCTTGATATCATTGCTACCTAATCTTAATCCTTGCACATCGAATGAATTAATTTTGCTATCATGGATAGCTAAATTATCATTTAAAAATATCGCAAAATTCCCAAGGGCTCCTTTTACATATCTAGATTTCGAGTCTCTTCTAGGTGGCACTAAGTTTCTATTGTAATAGTAGCTATCGCTCGCATACCAAAGCGGTGCTTCTTCCTTTGAAAATACGCTATAAATACCCGGCCTTACTCCGATGTTCCCCTTAAGTAAAATAGTCTCTAATGTGGCATCGCCTCTTTTTATCTCTAAAGTTCTTTCTTTCGTATCTACTAAAAGCCAGTTGCCCTGAATTTTATTATCCGTAGATAAAAAAGCTACTATTTTAGGAGATACATCACTTTGAAAAGTAGGTAAACTTCCAGAAAGTGCAATCATTCCACTTTTGTTATAAGTAGGGAGGGACGCCTCTAGTTTATTTAAACCTTGACCGTTAGTGTAAATTGAACATGAACAAAATAATAATGCTGTTAATATATTGATTTTTTTTGATATTTTCATCGATAACCCTTAATACGTTGCAAATTTATAATATTTTTTGTAAAATTACTTTTATATTATGATGTGTTTTTATAAGAAAAGGTTGCTTGGCTTTTTAAATTTATTTTAATATGAAAATCTATAATCTATTTTTTCTAGTAGTGCTTTTTAGCACTTCTTCTTGTGGCTTTTATAATGGCAAAAATATTAACGATTGTAGCGAGTGTAGTAGCAATAATGCTTATTACAATCGATACGTCGAGATTGCTAGTAAAGAAAACTTATCTAACGAAAGACTTCCACGCCCTGAACTTGGGCTTAATGATGATATAAAAAGAGAGTTAAATTACTTTTTAAAACAAGATAGAAAGTTTATCTTAAATTCCTTAAATAATAAAAGAAAATTTGAACCAATGATTTTAAAGGTATTTGATGATCACGGAGTACCAGGGGAGCTAGCTACTGTTGCGCTAATTGAAAGTAAGTATGAGCCAAACGCCGTAAGTCGCTCAGGAGCAGCAGGAATGTGGCAGTTTATGAAAGCAACGGGCGAGGATTACGGGCTTTCTATAAATTATTCAAATGATGAAAGACACGACCCAGTGCTTTCTACCATAGCGGCTGCAAAGCATTTAAAAGATTTATACGTAAAATATAACGATTGGTTTTTAGCTCTAGCTGCATATAATGCTGGCATTGGAACTGTAAATAAGACTATGAATAAAGCGAATAGTAGCGATTTTTGGGAAATAAAAAAATTGTTTCGAGAGCAAACTCAGCGCTACGTCGCAAGATTTGTAGCCGTAAATATAATCTTACAAGACTTAGATTATTGGGGATTTAAGATGGAATAAAAAAATAGAGCAGTAAAATAGATAAAATAAAAAATAAATATTTAAGTTTTCAAAATTTTATAAATCTCATAAGATTGTAGCTCTTAGTATATTATGTTTCTATAATATATACTTGTTTGTTCTAGAGATATGTTTTAGAGATATATTTTAAAATGTGTGTTTTCACATTTAAAAAGAAAAAAGTTTTTTTAAGGCTAGTTATGAAAAGTTTGATTGTAAAAAGAATTTTAAGTATAAAATTAAATAAATTTATAAATAGGAAATTAAGTAAAAATATTTTTTCTTTAATTTTAGCATTAAGTTTTTTAACGTTTAGTGAGCCTGTTTTTGCAGATACTAATGCGAGTGAAAGCCTAGCAAAAGGAAAAGAACCCCTAGTAGAGATTGTGCTAACTCCAGCGGTAGAAACGGTTTCTAATGCTTCGGAGCTTGCCCCTAAGGCCAATGAGCTTTCAGATAATTACAATAAGCTAAGCGACAAGATTTTAGAGTTTGGAAAGTTTCTAACTAAGGCAAGAGAAAAATTAGAAAGTAATAAAGAAACTTTTAAAACTCTTAAAGACTCCTATACTCAAACTTTAGAATCGAAATATACTCAATTTAATAATATAAGTGAGATAAGGATAGCGATATGGGATTTTTCATTACAAGTCGATAAGGATATTTCAGAGTATACATTAAAAATTACCGAGTTAAATAATATTAAAAAAGAGTGGGAAACAAGGAAGGAGAATTGGCAAAAATGGAGAAGCGATTTTTATAAAGAGTATAACGTTATAAGAGATGTTTTTTTAACGGCAAATACGAATATAACTAATGCTTTAAACGATATTAAAAA
This sequence comes from Bdellovibrionota bacterium, assembly GCA_050952645.1. Taxonomy (GTDB): domain Bacteria; phylum Bdellovibrionota_C; class UBA2361; order UBA2361; family CAKMMH01; genus CAKMMH01. Next base: position 95,623 of record JBMNLI010000015.1, read on the forward strand.
AATAGAAAAGCCACTTTTATTAAATCAAACTGAGTTAGCTTCATTTCAAACGGATATAAAGAATGTTTTAAGAGAGATCGATACACTCCTAGGTTCTTATAAAAAAGATGTTTTTAGAAAAACAAATTTATCGTTTTTTACGAAAAATTTTTGGACGCACTTTGATGCTGAACTATACAAGACTACAAAGGAGCTAATCGCTACATCGTATACTCAATCTATAGTAGGGATAAATCAAAAACATATTATTCAAATGGCTATAAATTTACTTTTAGCCGTTTTGATAGGTTTAGGTTTGATAAAACTAAAAAACAAAGATATTCCTAGAGATAATATTAAGAAATTAGCTAAAAGACCGTTTTTCTACCTCTTTATTTATAAGCACTATTATAGTGGGCGTATATTTTGGGACGGATTTACCGAGTTTTATAAAAATTATTTTACTAGTGATAGTTTCCGTATGTGGTGCAAGAGCTGTGTTTTGTTTTATAGAGAGAGCATCTAGTAGGGTATTTTTAAATATTTTAGTTATCGCATTTTTGTTATCTAGATTATTCGTTTTAGTAAATATGCCTGAGCCTATAGTTAGGGTGTATATAGCGAGTGTGACGCTACTTATTTTATTACTATGTATGAAATATAAAAAGACGGAAACGTTTTGTGGAAAAGGCATAGTTTTAAATACGGTTATGCTTTTAACTTTTTCTTCTTTTGTAGCTGAATTAGCAGGGTTTTCACAATTATCATTAAAAATTTTCGATTCATCTGTAAGATGTCTATTTAGTGGAATTTTAATTTGGCTTGCAGGAGTTTTAATAAAGGAAGGGACTTTCGTTATATTAAACTATTCTTGGCTTTCAAGATTTAAAGTATGTAAAAATTATATATATTATATTTTAAAAAAAATAACGATTTTAATAAATGTGCTAGTATCGTTTTTTATTTTATGTGCGGCGCTAGTAGCTTGGGGTGTTTATGGTTCGATGAATAGGGCTGTCGTAAGCGTGCGAAGTTTAG
>JBMNLI010000016.1:0-56392 GCA_050952645.1 Bdellovibrionota bacterium
AAAGCATGCAAGCTAATGAAAAAACACCTGCAGCTATATCATCTGCCATAATCCCATATCCCCTAGGGAGCTGTTCTGCTTTACTTATAATCCAAGGCTTTAAAATATCGAACAATCTAAAAAATAAAAATCCTACACAAACCTCAAATAGAGATGTAGAAAATAAAATAGTAATATAATATCCTGCCCATTCATCAATAACTATAAATTGTGGGTCTTTTACATTCTTATTTTCCTCCTTATCTTTCTCAAACTCTAATATCTTATTCGATAAATAAGTCCCAACGATAACGCTATATAAACATAAAGTGCATATAATATATTGCTCATCTGCAAAGCTTATATCTAATAAATAAACTAGGCACACGTAAACTAATAACGCACTTAAAGTGCCGAAAGTTCCTGGCAATTTAGGTAAAAAAACCTGCTCCTAAACCACTAGCTAAAAAATAACAAATTTTTTTATTCATATTTTTTATCTTTTTTTAAAATAATATTAAATTTAAATAACATTAAAGCTAATCTAAACTAATTTCTAATTTCTTTAACCTTTCTTTTAATCTTTGCAAATTGCTTATCTTTATACTCTTTTTTTAATCTTTCTTTTTCTCTTACCTCATCAAAAATTTTTTCTCTTAATGCAGAGTATTGCTTGTAGCTTAGCTCTTCATATTTCCGAGCAGGAAGTGAGCCTAACTTAAAGGGGCCATGCTGCACACGTTTTAGTTTTTCCACAGGGTAGCCTAACTCTCCCATAAGTCTTCTAATAATCCTATTTTTTCCTATCCGCACGGCAATCTTTATCCAAGTGCTGTTTGCTTGCTCTTTAATTATCTCTAGCCTTGCTTGCACTAAACCATCATCTAATTTAACCCCATGCCTAATTTTAGAAATATCTGCTAATGTTAGTTTTCCCTTAACCTTTACCTCATAAACTCTTATAAAATTATACCTAGGATGCATTAGCACTTGTGCTAAATCTCCATCATTAGTCATAATCACTAGCCCCGTTGACTCAAAGTCTAAACGTCCAACAGGAAAATAATTTTCAAACTTTCTAGGGAGCAAATCGGACACCACCTTTCTTTCTTCCGCTTCCGTCGCACGTGCCGTAATTACAGACCTTGGCTTATGGAGTATAACAACGCCCTTAGAGGGGAGTTCTAGCACCTTATTGTTAAATTTAACTTTATCTATAAATGCATCGACATTCGTAGCAACGTCGAGAACTACGATATCATTAACCTTTACTCGCCCCTCTTCTATAAGCTCCTCAGATTTTCTTCTAGAGGCTATGCCACATTCGGCTAAAAACTTTGCTAGTCTTATGCTACTTTTTGATTTACTATTTGATTTATTTTTCGATTTATTATTTGTTTTATTTTCTACTCTATTATTTTTTTTATTATTTATTTTATTATTCACTTTCTTATTGAGCCTCCTTAAAGCTCTCATTACTCTCTTTACTAATCTCTTCATCTTCTTCAAACTCTTCAGGCTCTTCGCTTATGCTTATAACCTCCCTTAAATTAGGCAAATCTGCTAAAGATTTTAAACTAAACACTTTTAAAAAATCATCGGTAGTGCCATATAAAGCAGGTTGCCCTATCTTATCTGCATGTCCTATGATTTTTATTAAATTTCTAGAGATAAGCGTTTTTATAGTAGGACTAGCATCTACGCCTTTTATCCTTTCTATTTCACTTTTCATAACTGGTTGCCTATAAGCTACAATAGATAAAGTCTCAAGCGCAGAGCTGCTTAACTTTCTAGGCCTTTGTATCTTTAGTCTTCTTATATAAGCACTATACATATCCTTAGTTCTAAGTTGATAACCTGAACTTAACTTTACTAATTCAAACGACGAAAGGTCGCTATTATATTTCTTACTAAGCTCTTCTATCCAATACAAAACTTGCTCTTTAGAAACGCTAAGCACCTCTACTAACTTATCTAAGGATATCTCTTCGCCACTAGTAAAAAGTAGCGCCTCTACTACTTGCGCATTTAACTCTATATCTAATTTTTCATTATCTAAATTTTCATTATCTAATTTTTCATCGTCTAATTTTTCATCGTCATCTTCATTATTTATTTTTTCACTACCGTCTATACTATCTTTTATATCTTCTATATCTTTTATATCTTCTACATTACCTTTAAAACTAAACTGTCCATAATATTTGCCATCTTCTTTGATATTTTCAAGTTTAATATTTTCCAACTCTCCTTTACCACTTAAATCATAATTTTCTTTTTCATTAAAATCATTTGCATTATAATAATTTTCACTATTCGACATATATCAACAATTCCTTTTAAATAATATCTAAACTGCTTCTTCTAAGTGAGACTCGGCTATATACGCCTTCTTAAATTTTTCTTCATCAAAATCTATTTTTTCAAGCCCAAGCATAATATCCTCGTAGGCTTCTTTTTGATATACTTTTACGATATGTCTTCTACAAAGCTCTAGTATCGCACAAAAATAACCTACTACATCGACGACCGTTTCGGCGTCCGATACTAAATCCGAAAAATTTATATTCCCCCCTCTTTCCTTTATTTTATAAAGCACGCTCATCATTCTATCAACAATTGAAACATTATCGACACTAATAACATACTCACCCTTGTTTTTTAAATTTTTTATAGCCTTTCCAAAAGCTATCGCTAGTAGCGTCGTGTCCTCATTAGAAAGAGAGGCTCGCACTTCTTCAAACTCTTTTAGACTTGATGGTCTAGCAAAAACATCGATGCCTAGTATTTTAGCTTTAGAAAGCTCTTTAGCGCCCTGTTTATAAATCTCAGCCTCTCTAAGTCTCCTTAATAATTCTTCCGATGGATCGACTAGGTCGCCATCTTCATTTAACTCTAACTCTACTGGTTCAGAGAGCATCACTGATGCCTTTATTGAAAGTAGCGTTGTAGCCATTACGAGATATTCGCCAGCTATTTCTAAATCTATTCTCTTCATAGCTTCGAGACATTCAAGATATTGGTTAGCGACTTGTGCTAGAGATAGTTTTTCTATTTCTAACTCATTTTTCTTAACTAAATGGAGTAATAAATCTATAGGGCCAGAGAAACAATCTAAGCTTATTTCAAAGGGAAGCTCCTTAGATGCTAACGAATTTTGATTTTGCTTATTATTAGAATTTTCTAACATTTCTTTTTTATTTATAATTTATTTATAATTTATTTATAATTTATTTATAAAATCATTTTTTTTGATACACACTTACGACTTATGAGATTTTTTTCACACTTTACGTTTTAAGAAGGTTTTAAATTTTTAAAAATTAGCGCCAGCCTTCTTAAAGAAGCCTAAAAGAAAACTATTTTTCTTAAGGGGTTCACTTAAAACGTTAAGAACCAAAAAAATAAAAACGATAGGCTCTAGTTTATACATTTAATGCAATATAGTCAAAGGCTTATAAGCACATCATTTGATATAATATAACAGCGGTAGCTTGAGAAACATTTAGAGAGTCTATTTTACCAACTTGAGGAATTTTTACGATAAAATCCGCTTCTTCTTTTAAGATTTTTTTAACCCCAGTCCCTTCAGCACCAACTATTAAAACCGCTTTATTAGGGCTCTCAAAATCGTTTAATGAGATCGCATCTTTGCTTACATCTGCTACAACGCACCAAAAGCCGTGTTTTTTTAGTTCTCTTATCGCCGTAAGCATATTGCTAACCTCTGCATAATCTACTAGCTCAGTTGCCCCAACTGCCGCCTTAGTAGTAGCAGGCGTTATAGAAACTCCTCTATTTTTACAAAGAAGCACCCCACTTGCTCCAAAACATTCAGAAGCTCTAAAAATAGTTCCTAAATTATGTGGGTCTTCAACGCCATCGACTGCAACGACGCAAATTTTACTTTTTTCTTCTTTCGTGTTTTCTAATTTATTTATAAACGACTTTAAACTATGGTCTAAATCATCCCTTACCACTGCTACAAAGCCTTGATGATTTTCTACTTTCGTTAATTTTTGAATATCTTGTTTAAAAGCATATTCTAAATTTACGTTATTTTGCTTTGCTAAATTTAATATTTCGTTATTTCTTTTGTCCCCTCTATCGGTAGAATAATATATTTTTTCTATTCTCTTAGGGGCATATCTTAAAACTTCAAACACAGAGTTTCTTCCTACGACAAACCTAGTATTAGCTTCTTGATTTTGATTTTTATTTTTATTTTGATTTAACTTTTTCGAGTTAAGACTTTTTTTCATCTTTTTATTTTAACTTAAATACATTAAAAATTTAATATTTTATTTTTGATTTTTTTTTAATTTAAAATTTATCTATGTTGAAAATTAAAGTTATAAATTAAAGCAGAGCCTTATATAAGTCTACAAAATGGATAGCAGTATTCTTAAAATTTAAAACTTTTCTTACGAAAGATGCGACTGTTTGTCTTTTCTCAGCTCTTTGAATTAAACTTACTACTCTTTGCATAGCATTTCCTATCGATTCGCAAGAATACGGGTCGCATTCTATAACAAACGGACGCACCTCTACTCTTATTTGCTCTATCGTTAAATTGCTCGATGCGACTACGGCTACACCTTGTGAAAGCGCTTCATATATAGGAAAACCAAAACCCTCTGCAAGAGATGGGAAAACTACTCCTCTAGCGTTCATGTATAATTCTTGCATCTCGGAATCTGAAACTTGCGTAAGCACCTCTATATTAGATATATTATTAGTTTCTAAAAAATCATCTAGCTTATTTTTCACCGTATCGGAGCAAGCGACAATTTTAAGTGAAACATCTTCTAAAAAACGCTCGTTTAAAAATGCTTGAATAACTTTAGTAATATTTTTTCTAGGGTCTAACGCTGCAAAAGCTACTAGGTACTGACCTTTATTTTCTACTAAAGGAAGTGGTGAATTAAGATACACAGATTTTAACCCAGGAAGAACCGTATAAACATTATTTATCTCATATCTAGCCTCGATACTCTCTTTAACCAAGCTAAGATCGCTAACGATCATATCCGCACGCTTGCATTGTAAAAAAAATAGGCATCTATAGACTAGCACTCTTAAGCGTGCATAAATACCTTTTAGCTCGATTACTGGATATGCTTGAAATAAATCGTGAAGAGTTAAAATTTTTTTAGACCTTCCAAATAAAGGCAAAACATTTGCCGTTCCGTGCAAAATTTTCGTGTCGTTAAATCTTTTAAAAAAATCGCTAACCATTCCTAGCTTTCTATGATTTTTAAAATTTTCTAATCGGACTATATCTATTAGAAGTTCGGCATATTTCATTTTTATTTTTTCAAGTTCCTCAAGTTGTTCGTCTAAACCTGAGAAAACGACACGCATCGGAAAAATTAAATCTTTTATCTCTTTTCTCTCTTGAGTAAGCTCACACAAAGTATTTAAAAGTTCGACTGAATAAACCCAAACACCTGCAGAACGTGTTTTATATCTTCCAAAAAATAATGTTAATTGATACTGCTTTACATTCATTTTATTTCCACAATCACACACTGTTTTATTTACATTAAATTTAATTTAAAATTTTCTTTCAAGTTAAGAGTATAGAGATTATTTAGCTATAAAAAAAGGCTTAATATGAAAAAAACTCTGTTGCTCATATCGCAATATATTATTATAGTATATTTATAAATAATGTAAAATTATAACATATTTATAATATATAACATATTTATATAGTGTAGCTAAATTGTAATACCCTTAATTTATTAAATTTTATATGAATTTTATATGAAAAAGTCAAATTCAAAAAAACGTCTAAAAGACTTAGAAAATATGTTAATCGTGCAATGCCCCGAGTGTCATACTAAATTTTCAATAGATAGAGATAAGCTTGAAAATATCGAAGGCGTAGCACAATTTCACTGTTCTAAATGCGATAATTTATTTTCTCTTAGTAAAAAAGATCTAAAACTTAACGAAGAAGATGATAATATACAAACCGAGGATGCATACTATATCGATGAAGATTATAGAAATAATAAAAAATATCAAGAAGAATATGTAGATGAAGATGTAAATGAATACGACGAAGAAGAATATCAAGAAGAATATAATGTAGAAGAATATAATGTAGAAGAAAATAGTGAAGAATTTTACGCCGAAACAGATAACGAAACAGATAACGAAACATATGAAGATAGTAAAAGTGCTAGTAGTGGCTATTACTTAGGAGATACTAATAAAAAAACTAGGCACACAAGAGCGAAAAACTACGATTTTATTATAGATAGCAAGAAAAAAAATAACGATGAAAGCATAGATAACGACTCAAGCGATGATCCATTTTTTGAAGATGTTAAAGAACAAGATAATCAATACAAAAGAAAAAGTGCTTTTCTAAAAAGTGAGTATTCACAAAATAATAATTTTAAAACCTCTAGAGATGGCTTAAAGACGTCTCAATACAGATCTCCAAGCGATAAGTTTAGTGATACATCGGGCGATAACTTTGATTCTTGGCTAAGTGATAATTCAAATGAGTTTGATAAAAATTTATCATCTTATCACAATAATTATCATAATAATAATTCTAACAATAATTCTTACGACGACCTTTTCGGGGCGCCAAAGAAAGCCTCTCAAAATCATAGTAGAGGTTTAAGCAATGATTTTGAACATACATCTTATGATTTTAAAAATAAAATTTCCAATGTAGCTAGCACTAAACAAGTTCAAAAAATAAGGTCTTGGGAAGCAGTTTTTAGACTAAGCATGCCTTTTTTATTTTTTCTTCTTATTCTATTTTTCTCAGGTTTTTATTTGCAAACTAACAATAAATTATTTAAAAAATTAGACTTATCTATTTTTAAAACTGGCAATATCGCTCCAGCTGGGCTTTTTTTAAAAAATGTAAAAATCATTCCTAAAACTTTAAATAATGGGGAAAACATACTGCTAGTTACGGGCAGAGTTTTAAACGACACGACTAACGTTGTAGATAACATTTTACTTGAAAGCGTCTTGTTTGATGATGATAATAATATCGTTACAAATAAAAAAATAAAAGCAAGCTCGCAACTTGGACTCTATAAGATGCGTGAACTCTTAGCTTTAGAGAGTGATTTAATAGAAAAAATACAAAACTCTAACACTCAAAAAAAACAAAGACTAGCCCCAGGGGAACAGGTAAAATTTACTATAGCCTTTACAGATGCAACAAAGATAAAAGATGCTACAAAATATGTAGCTAGAATTTATTCAGTTGATTAAAAGAAAAAAAATAATAAAAAAAATTAGCAGTAAAAAATTAGCAGTAAAAAATAGTAGTAAAAAAGTAGTAGTAAAAAGTAGTATGGAAAAAGAAAATTTTGATAATTTAAAAATCTATATGCAAAAGATAGCTACGTTTGCAGGCAATATCGCATCATCGAACAGCACTTTTATCTTTTTACCTAAAAGGCATGAAGATTTTCAAAAAAATTCTGAAAATATTTTAGAACTCGTTTCGTATTCTTCAAAAGTAGAGATAAAAAATACTAATATTACTATTAGCACAAATTCCAGCATTATTGGATACGTAGCTAGACATAAACAACCTATACATATCTCACCTTTCGATAAAGATAGCAAGCATATCGGGCTAAATTATACCGAAGAAAAACTTCAAAGCATCCTAGCTTTGCCTATAATTATAGATGAGTATGTAGATAATGTAGGAGTGCTTTACTCAGATAGTAAAGAGCCTTTTGCTTTTTCTAACAAGCAATGTGCACTTTTAAACGAACTAACATACCAAATAGCAAGCTTTTACAAACTTCATCGCTTAAATATGACTGCTACTAAAAAATTAGATTGGCATTCATTTATAAAAAAATCAAACGAACTAATTGCCACATTAAAGCCTAATTGCATAGATATTTTAAGAATGAAATTAACGAACTTAGTAGAGATTGAAGCACATCTAGGCACTGGAAAAACTATCGCCATTATAGAAATGATAGAAAGGCTTATAGCTCAAAGCATCCCCCCAGAGTCTACAATGTTTCGTTTGCCATCTGGCGATATAGTTGTTATCTTAGATAATATGATTACAGAGCATATCAAAAACAAGATCTCTGCTATTATTAAGAAAATATCATTTTCGCAAAAAACCAATATAGCATTAGAATTTAGCAAGCGTTCTTGCAAGGCTTTAAAACATCAAGAATATAAATTAGAGGATTTAATTTCAGGATGCAGGAAAAACTCGACTACAAAAAACCAAAAATAAAATTTAAATTTCTTAGAAAGGAAAAAATTAGATCTAAAAAAAGGATCTTATAAAATATTATGAAAAACTCAAACTCACCATTTATTATATTACCTAAAAAACCATTTTTTAATATAAATATAAAAGACGTATTTATATTAGATATAGGCACGAATAGCATTAAAATTTATAGCAAAAATAAGGATACTATAATTAAAGAAGCAAGCCTTTTAGTTTCAAAAGCACATTCTAATAAAGTCCTAGCCTTTGGAAATGCTGGAAAAACTATTTACAATAAACTTCCTAAAGATTACGTATGCTCTATGCCTATTCAAAACGGCAAAGTGCAAGACGTAAGAGTAGCTACTCTTTTATTAAAATACACTCTTAACTTAGCTACTAGCAAATGGAATCTATCGAAAGGCACTTGCTATTGCATCATAAATAACAATGTATCAGCAAAAGATAGGGAAACTATAAATGCAATTTTAAAAAATTTAAAAATAGGAAAAACTATATTTATAAACTCCACAGACTTATACGCCTTAACGCTTACAAATAATGAAGAAAACAAAGAAAGGATATTTTTACTAGCTAAGTTAGGGGCTGGATATTCAGAGATTTCAATAATTAAAAATGGGGTAGCGGTAGCCTCAAAAGAACTTTCATTTACAGGACGCAATTTAGATTTGCAAATAATAAACTACATATCTACAAATTTTAATATGTTTATAGGAGAGTTTGAAGCACAAAGGATAAAAGAAGAAATAATAAAAGAAATAAAAGAAAAAACAAAGGAAATAATAAAAGAAAAAAAAGAAGAAGAAACTTTTGAAGTTTATGGAAAAGATTTAATTACTAGTTATCATAAAAAATTTACTCTTTCTACTACCGATATCCATCTAGCTCTTAGAGAAAGCATTGAGAACTTCGCTAGTGAGATTATCTCATTTTTAATTAACCAAGACGATAAGTTAAAGTGCGAGTTGCAGACCTCACTTAACACATTATACCTAGTAGGCGGCACATCGAAGCTTACTAATCTTTCTAAAGCCTTAGAAGAGATTTTAGAAATACAAGTAATTAAAAGCGATAAAGGAAATGAAGAGATAAGTAGCCTTATAAATTTAAAAAATATTTTACACGATAAAGAACTAGTAAAAACGCTTGCTAGCAAAAATGCTTCTTAAAATTACTAACTTAAAATTACAAATTTAAAATTATAAGTGTAATTTATTGACCAAGATTATAAAAAGCTTTATTCTAACACAATGGAAAAAAATCAAACGTCTTTAATGATTGAGAGCAACTATAATATTATAAATATAGGAGATTTCGTATCTTATGAGCAAAATAGTAAAAACTATTTAGCAAAGGTTATGAATTTTAAAAATAATAAATTTATAGTATTAAATAATGTTCAAAAAGAAATAGAGATTCAAGCACAAAGATTATACAAACTCCCTTTTCCTAAAAACAAAGAATTAAGTCTTGAAGAACTTTATAAAATTTCAGTAGAAAATTCTAAAAATATTAATCTAGAAGAAATTTGGGAATTAATTCACAGCGATTATACCAAAATAACTGAAAGAGAATTAACTAAGCTCTATTATGGAAGCGATGAACTTGAAAATCATTTTGCTTTAAGACTTTCTCTAATAAACGATAAGATTTATTTTAAGCGCCTAAAAGATGGCTTTGAGCCAAGAAAAGATAGTAGCATTCAAGAATTAAAAAAGGCAGCCCTAGCGGAAGAAAGGAAAAAATATATATCGAATTTAACTACACAATTTTTTTATGAGCGAGTAGTAAATAAAAATATTATCGAAGCCCCGAAAGAAATTCAAAACCAACTTAGAATTCTTTCAGAGTACGCATCTAATAAAGAGGGGTTTTCAAATAATGAGTTAAAGGAACTAAAAAATTTAATCACAGACATTAACTCTGCATGCAAGTTTGACACTCCGAACACCTCTCCTAAGCAAGCATTCTTTTTATTAAGGCAAGCAGATATTTTTTCTAAACATGAAAACGTTTTCTTCTATAAATACTCATACCCTAAAGAATTCTCAGAAGCTGCGAAAGATAGCATAAAAGAGGTGCAAAATCTCACGTTTGAAGACAGCACTAGAGAAGACTTAACACACTTAGATGCGTTTTCGGTAGATGATATAACTACAAAAAACATAGATGATGCTATTTCAATAGTAAGAAAACAAAATGGCAATTATCTTATAGGAATACACATTACCGATTTAAGTGATACCATTTTAGAAGATAGCGTTTTGTATAAGAGTGCATTAGATAGGGGGACATCAATATTTCTTCCTGAAAAAACTTACGATATGTTTCCAGATACCATTTCTAATGATACATTAAGTTTAGTAAAAGGAGAAAAACGTTTTTCTTTAAGTTTACTTTTAGAGGTAGATGATAAGTTTAATATTATCGAAAATAGATTTACTCGCTCGACGATAGTCGTTAAAACACGAATGACTTATGAAGAGTTAGACAATATTTTAGAAACTACTAACGATGAAAAGCTTTTATTTTTAAATTCTTTTATTTCAGAATGTGAGTTAAAACGTATTCAAGCTGGTGCTTTCTCTATTACTAAAAAAGATGTTTCAATAAAACTCGATGAAAAATTTAACGTTTCATTAGTAGAAAACGATGCGCAATCGCCTGCTCAAAACATTATAGGCGAGCTTATGATTTTGTATAATTTTTATTTTTCTAATTTTGCAAAGGAAAATAATATTCCAATATATTTTAGGGGACAAGGAAAACCTGCGGAACTTAGCGAGGACATCTACAATATGCCAGATGGTCCCGTTAAAAACTATTTAATACGCTCAAATATGGCTCCATCGGAAACTTTAACCGTGGCTACCCCACATTCTGGCATAGGTTTATCTTCTTATACTCAAGCCACTTCTCCATTAAGACGAATGATGGATTTAATAAATCAAAAAATGATCACCACATTTTTGAAAACTAAAACTATTTTGTTTTCTAGTGAAGAACTTTTAAAAACACTTGCTCTGCTAGATGAGCCTTTAAAAACTGCAAACCAGATAATGAGAGAAACTAAGCGTTATTGGCTAATAGAATATCTAAGACAAAGAAAGGCAACGAACGATATTATTTATGGCACTGTGCTTCGAGTCGATATGAGGTTTCCATTAGTAGAGATTGAAGAGGTTTATATGAATTACGTAGTAAAGGCCCAAAACCCATTAGCGGTAGGAGATAGAGTAAAATTAAAAATAAGCAACGCAAACCCGAGAGAAGATATGCTAAGCTTAGAGGTTATAGATTAAAACCCTAGCTGTTATGCAGAACTATTATATAAAACTAATATATACAAAACTATGAGCTAAAAAAATAAGTAATGAAAACAGATATTTCAAAAAAACAGATAATTGGAATTACGGGAGAAATCGGCTCTGGAAAATCTTATATTTCAAATATTATAAAAAAGATTTGTGATAAAAAAGGCATTTTGTGCCACACTCTAGAGTTTGACCACATAGGGCATGAAATTTTAGGAACGCTTGAAGCTGCTTATTATAAGGAGATAAGAAAAAAGCTTATAGAAACTTTTGGAAATAGCATAAGAAAAGATAATGATTTTATAGATAGAAGAGAGCTAAGCAAAATAGTTTTTAAAGATAAGAAAGCTTTAGAGACATTAAATAAAATAATGAGAGAGCCACTTATAAAAAGGCTTAATGAGCTTATAGAAAATTTAAACGGGCTTATTTTAATCATCGGAGCACTTATTATAGATTTTGATCTCCCTTGGCTTTGTGATAATAATATTATTTTAGTAGAAACATCAAAGGAACTTCAGCAAGAAAGGCTTTTAGAAAGGAATTTAACGAAAGAGGAAATAGAGAAACGAAAAGACTCACAGCTAAGCAATAAAGAAAAATATAATAAAATGTTAAAAATTATTAAAAAAGATGGCTTTGGGAAAATAGTAAATTTTAAAAATAATAATGCTAGTGAAAGTGAGATTGAGGAGTTATTAAGCGAAATATTAAAAAAAGAAGAAAGCAGAGGGAGAGAAGAGAGAGAGAAGAAGAGAGAGAAGCCCTAACTCGTAAAACATTCTAAAAAAGCAATGCCTGTTAAGAAATCTTGCAAGGGACTTGAGTTAAGATAAAGCATCGCAACGTATGCATCATTGTAATTATCAAAACATATAAAATAACTCGTATCATCTACCATCACAGGTTTTTTATTAGTCGTATACAACAATGAAAATAAAGGCGTTTTGTAAAATCCACTAACTCCTACTTTAAATAATGAATATGAATAATCACCAACACCAAACATAGAAAAGTCTGGAGCATTTTTGTAAATTAAACTTTTACGATTCCTAAATAATTCAATGTTTTTATACAAATATTCCCAAGCTTTCGGCATACTAAATGAAATATAATTAGTATCTTCTTTTAATTTTTTTTGAGTGACTATTACATATTTTGAAAAATCTTTTATAACCGCTCTCTTAAACATACTACTTTTTACTAGTGGATAAAGAATTTCATTTTCAACTTGAACATTTTCATTAAATCCATTTATAAATTTTCCATTCTCAAAAGAAAGCTCCATTATCTTTGCACAATCATGTTTTATGCCTTGTCTCCATTCAAAACAACAATCGCCATCAAAATCTTTTGTAAAACTACTTAAATTACTATAAAATAAATTTTCCCTATAACCAAATGATGATAAAAGTTTAAAATTATCTAATGAATAAATATCACATTTCTTAGGGGCAATTTTTGTTTTATTTAATTTTATTAACTTTAAAATTAAAACTAACTATAGGTTATAATATGCTAAAAAAAGCAAAACGACAACTAGCATCTAACTAAACTTTCCATCACTCTCCTTAAAAACCTTTAATACTCTTGGAAGCTTTGCTAAATCATTTATAAATTCATAATTTTTAAAATTAGTATTTTCCTTTAAAAACTTTTCTATCTCTTCTTTTTGGTTATAGCCAAACTCACAAAGAAAAATTCCGCCATCATTTAAAAAACTAGAAACATTAGTAAGTAAAAATTTTATATCTGCTAGGCCATCTTCTTTTGAATAGATAGCCTCAGCGGGTTCATGCGTAAGATTAGGAAAATTTTTTTTATCCGTCCCTTTTACGTAAGGAGGATTAGATACGATACAATCAAACTTTTCATTTATATTTTCAAACCAATCACTTTCCTTAAATTGAATTTGCGATTTTACCTTATTATTTGTAGCATTTCTTCTAGCAATTTTTATAGCACTAAAACTCTTATCTACGGCTACTACCTTAAATTTTGCTTCGCTATACTTAAATAAGTTTGCTAACGCTATCGCTATGCACCCACTACCTGTTCCTAAATCTAATAAAGAAAAATCGCTTTTAAATTTTAAAAAGTTATACGCCTCTTCAACTAGCATTTCAGTTTCAGGGCGAGGAATAAGCACCGATCTGTCGACATAAAAATTAAGTCCATAAAACTCTTTATTATGTGTTGTGTATTCTAAAGGATACCCCTTTTCACGCTTCTTAATAAAACTACTTAGCTTACTAACTAATTCATCGGGAATTTTCTCATCAGGATTTTTTATAAAATATATCCTATCTTTTTTAGTTAAAAACTCTATTAGTATCTCAATCTCCCTTTCAGGGATACTAGAAACATTTTTTAGCGTCTCTTTAAACTCTAAAACAAGATCTTTATACGTAAAACTCATAAACACCTAATAAAAACTTTTACCATCTTCTCCAAGATTTAGTAAAAAAATCAGAAATTTTTTCATTATTAGTTTCTGCTATTTTCCCTTCGCTTTTTAAACGCAAGTTTTTTTCATGTGCTTTTATATCATCTTTCTTTAATGAAAATATTGTAAGCGTAGGATTGTGAAAAGCATTAGTCCCTGATGAAGCTTTAATTTCATTTATAATAGGAATATTTATAAAAACCTCTCTAAAATGCTGCCTTAAAGCTTTATCAGCAGGCTGAGAAAAATATCTATCATAAAACAAACTTGAAAGAACTAAATAATCGTACTCAGACCTTTTAAGTGCAGGCACATGAAGCTTTGGTATAATCTTAGCTCTTAATATATATTGAATATTATAATCTTCTTCATTTAAATAAGGCCCATATCTCTTCCAATCTATGCAAACCGTAGAGCCTTTAGGGATATTCTCGTTTATCCAAGTTGCCATAAGCTCTCTAGTGTCGGGGTTAAGGTCTCTTGCTAACTCTACGCTTCTATTTAATGGAAAAAATAAAGCCACTATAAAAAGAATATAAGATGTTATAGCGTATTTAGATTTGCCAAGAACTCTAATAAACTCGGCACCAGCGAGAGCTAGAAAAGGAATACAAGGCAAAATATACCTATCAGGTTGAGGGGCAGGCTTTGATTTTACGTATTCTATCGGAATATAAAAAAATAAAATTAGACCTACTAAATATAAATCGCTCATTCGCTTTCTTTTAAGCAAAAAACCTAAACCTAAAAGCGCTAGTGCAGTGAAAATATAGCCAAAGTTTGGAACGATACTCTCACGCAAATGGTACATCCAATATTCACTATTTGCAGTAACAACGATCGTATGACCTCTAGTTGCATGATTTCTTTCGGAATTAAAATCCGCTGAAAATTTTTCAAAGTTTAAAACCGAATACGGCGTAAAGGCAATAAAAGTAATGGGAACTAGCAAAACGACTAAGAAAAAGTATTTTAAATATCTCCCATTTGGCTTTAGTGAAAAAGTTTTATTAGCAAAAAATGGAGCTGAGAATAAAATGCCAATACTTAAAAGCCCTGTGTATTTAGTAGCGCAAGCTAGACCTGCCATTACAGCCGCTAGAAAATAATATTTCATCTTATCTTCTTTTACAGATTTTATAACGAAAGCTACCGTTAAAAGAAGAAAGCAAACTAGCAGAGCATCTTCTTTTAAATACCTACTACAAGTAATATGAAGCGGAGAAAGCGCTAAGAAGATAGCTGCCATTAAACCTGTCATTCTAGTAAAAAGTTTTTTACCAATATAATAAACTGCATAAATAGAAACCATGCCAGCAAAAAAACTTACAAACCTACCACCTAAACAAGTAATCTCTCTAAAGTCTCCTGCAAATAGATTTAACGCTCTAAATATAGCGCTCATTAAATACGTCGAATAGAGAAGCAAAGATGGGTGTAAAAAATAATCAGGGTCGAAAGGATGCGGTGCGCCTTGCAAGAACTTAGCGTGCATTCTTTCTATGGCGTTAACTTTCGGAACTTCATCTGGATGAAAATTAAAAGGAAGCCCAAAGTCGATATCGTAAAGCCTTATTAGTGCGCCACCTATAAGAACTAAAATCATCGAAAGTGTATAAAATATATTTTTATTATTATTACTTTCTTCATCGACATAAGAATATTTATTATTTTTAAGTAGTGTATTATATAAGGCTACCCCAGATAAAAACCAAAAAAGAAAAGTACTAAGTGAATACATTTTTCTTAAATCAAAATTATCTACATTGTAAAATAAGATAAGTAGCAATATTGGAGTTATAAAAGAAGCGTAAAATGAAAAATTATAAAACAATGCGTAATAAGAAACTAGAGTAATTAGAAAAACGAAAATAGTAGAAATAGCCACATATTTATAATCTACAAAAACTGCTTTCGCTCTAGAGGTTATATTTGCACTTATTAGTTGCGCCCCGATTTGTCTACTATCAGTGTTAGATGCCCTTAACGGATTTAAAACCTTAAAAGAAACTACTCTTGGCTCACAGCTTCCATCTAGAGATAGAGTTTTTATATCATCGCTTTCTACCACAAATCTTCCTACCTCTTTTCCGCATACTTTAACGACTAGCCCAGCGCTACTTCCATCAGGACGCCAAGGATTAAACTTTAATTCTAGCCTATTTAGCTTAGGTGAAAGATTGCTAAGCTCTATTCTAGATAAGTTAGTTATCCAACCATCACCACTAATGTTTTGCAGCTCTCCCTCTGAGGATCTTGGCATTATGAAACTATGATAAGAAAAAGATAGTCCGTAAATTGAAACTACAAAAGAAACTATTAGTAATATAATTATATTTATAAAATTAAGTTTTCTACTGATATTAACCATAATTTAGTCCTTTACTTATTTTAATTTTTTTTACTCGTTTTGCATTTTACTTACATCTTACTTTTTATTATTTATTTTATTATTTATTTTTTATTTATAGCTTCGCTCTTGTTTTTATCGTTATTAACTTCATTATTATCATTAGTCTTATCATTAGTCTTATCATTAGTTTTAAGATATTCTTTTAAAGCTTTCATATCTACTAGTGCCATAAACTTATCTTTAAATGGCATAAATGGATATTTCTCGATATCTACCTCTACTGGAAGTTCTCTATACGCAAACTCATTCCACGGTCTATTAGATATCTCTTTAACAAATTCTCTAAAAGGAGCAGTATATCCTGCCCCTTTATTTTCATAAGAGTAAGGCTTACTAGGGTCTCCATATCCAAGTTTATTAGGATAAAACATTGCTCTTTCAAAAATAAAGTAATCGATATTATAAGGCTCTAAAATTTCCACAAGCTCTTTTAACGTTTTTGCGTAAGTAGCTCTTAAAGAGATCTCTAAACGCTTTTCAACCTCTTTGTAAAATTTTGGATAAAAGGGATGTGCCATTTCAGTGCTTATAAAAACTTTTCTAATTCCCAAAAGTGGCACAGGGTCTACGGCGGTTGGGTGTCCTCCTATAAGTGCATCTTTAGGAGTATTATCTCTTATCCACTCATACACGTGTCCTTTTTTATACAAGTGCCAATTAAAGTTTGCATCACCTGAAAGACCGTCTCCAGATGAAAGATAAACAAAGGTGCCAATTAAAATATAAACGATTAAACAGCCACATGAGCCTTTAAGCCCAGCGCCTTGCACCCATCTATTAGAATTGTTTTCAGTATCTTCTTTTCCATTACCAAAGGCACGCCAAATAGCGATGCTATAAAATAGAAAGAAAAAGAAAGCCATCGGAAATTGCAAGTGTCTATCGGGGACGTAAAGTTTAAATGCAAATTGTCTAGATAGCAAATAGACTATCCATATCGAAATAAAATAAGTAGTATATTCTAATGGAAAGAATTTTTTTCTTCTAGCTAGACCTACTAAAGATATTAAAATAATTGAAATAAAAATTGTTGATATAATCTTACCTCTTAAAAATCTTGGAGGTTTATGAAATCTTCCGTAGAAAGCTTGAAGTGCAAAAGTTTTTAGCTCTTTTTCAATTTTTAACAAAGGTACGAATGGAAAGCGTCCGCCATTATTTCTATCGAATGCAGGCATTTTCTCTGCTTCTTCAAGCGTTACCATATCGCCTAAGTAATCGGGTTTTTTTATAACGTTATACGTTAATATGATATAAAAAGGAGATAATAAGAGTAAGGCTAAAAGTATTTTTTGGTATCGCACTTTATTTTTACCGAAAATGCTTTTAATTACGATAAACATACCGTAAGCGACTGCGATCATAAAAGTTGCAGGTGGGTGTAAAAGAGCGCCTACTAAGAATAAAACGAAAATTCCTTTATGATATCCTTTTGCTATAAGAAAAAAATAGCAGGTAAAAACAACTGGTGCCCAACCACGAGGAAGCCCAGCTGTGATGCGTTGAACGATATATCTAGTATGCAAAAACCAAGTAATTGCTAAAAAGGCTGGAGCAGTGCCTGCAAAATGTTTAACCGCTAAAAATAAGAATAAACACGATAAAAATATTTGTATAAACATTACGTAATGACCAGCTAAAATCGGATCGCCTACTAAGTAAGTTATAACGTAAGTAATTCCCCAATGAATAGGGGCTAGGTAGCCTTTCATTACATCTGTAAGAACGTCTCCTTTAAAAATATCAGGGTAGCGGATTTCATGAAATGGGAATGTCTGCTGAAAGGCATCATCTGTGGTATATGCTCTATTAAATAAGAATTCTGATAAGTCGTTATAAAGAATTACACAATAAAAAACAAATAGCAAAAAAGCTAATATGGTAGTTATCGGAAAATTAGATTTAAAAATCTTTTTTATAAAATTAACCTTTGAATCTTTCATAATTTTAATCTTTCTTAATGCGTAGTATTAAACTAATAAAATCAATGTAAAAAATATCAAATAAATATTAAATAAATAATGTCAAATAAATAATATCAAACAAACAAAGAAACGCTTTTAAAATATAAATTTTTTAGCTATATGTTATTAAAAAGCCTCTTTTATTCTAACTAAGTATTTGATAAAATAAAAGAGTTTTAATTTAAAGTGTTTTAAATAAATCAAAAATATAACAAAAATAAGAATGAAAAGTGCAAAAATATCAAGAACTATAACAGGAACTATAACTAAAACAAGGGAAGCTAAAAGACTAACTTTCTTGCTTTTATTCTTATTTTCGCTAGCAACCATCTTAACATTTTCTGCTTGTGGAAGTAGCGATGATGATGATGATAGTGAGTATGTAGGTTCTGCGATAATAGACACTAAAGTTAGACCAAGCACTATCGATACGAGCGATAGAGTTCAAGTGGCTATCGATATATATCAAATTCATGAAAATGGGATTTTATTAAAAGTGCGTTTTGAAAAAGCGTTGCAATACGTTCCTAATTCTTCATTTATTACGGCAAAGCAAGACAATATGAGAGAAGAGTTGATACCTCTTTTCGTTGATGACGACCCAAAATATACGTATTTAATCTTCTTTTTATCTCGCTCTCAATTTGGTGAAGCTAACGAGGGGAAGGTCTTTTTTGAGTTAAAGGGCATTAGAGCTCAAAAAGACGTAAAGTTAGAGGTAGACCCAGATGTAGACGACCCGAATATTCCAAACGATGTCGAGTTTAGTATTCATAAACCTGAATTTACAGCAGATACCGTTTCTTATATAACGATAAGATAGAGAAAGTAAAGAAAAAGAAAAAGGAAGTAAGGAAAAAGAAAGAAATAAAAAATTTATTAAATATCTCCTATTCATATCTTAAAGCTATTATAGGTTTTAACTTAGCTGCTTTTAGTGCTGGATATACGCCAAAGAACAATCCAATGCATAATGAAAAACCTAGAGCTAAAATTATAGATGATATTGAAACTACCGTAGTCCAACCTGCAAAATAAGAAAGCATTACGCTTGCCCCTACTCCTAGGACTACTCCTAATAGACCACCTATAATGCTTAGGACGAAAGACTCAGTTAAAAATTGTAGCAAAATATCTCTTTTTTTAGCACCTATGGCTTTTCTTATACCTATTTCTTTAGTCCGTTCCGTAACCGATACGAGCATTATATTCATAATCCCTATTCCACCTACTAGAAGAGAAATGCCTGCTATCGATGCTAAAAGCATAGACATTACGCTTCCCATCTCTGACATCATTTTTTGCATTTCTGCCATATTCATAATTCTAAAAGCATTGTCCCTTTGAGATAACGCTACATTATGTCTTGAAAACAAAAACTCTTTTATACTTTCTTCGGCAGATTTAGTATCTGCGTCTTTTACTAATTCTACATCTATCGAATCGATATAGGTCTTTCCGTACATTTTTTTCATAGCGGTAGTGTAAGGAACGATTATAACATCATCTTGATCTCTAGGACCAGCTACACCTTTTTCGGGAAGCACTCCTATTACTCTAAAATTTATTTTATCTATTTTAATATTTTTTCCTATCGGATTTTTATTTCCAAAAAGCTCTTTAATAACCGTTCGCCCAAGAAGAGCGACGGTAGCACGTCTTGCTTCTTCATTTTTAGTAAAGAAGCGTCCCATCGTAGGTCTTGACGACCTAATGCTTTCATATTCGGCAGATGTTCCTACAACGAGCGTTCTTTTATTTTTATTTAAGTAAGCCACTTGGCTATTTCCTCTAACGGTAGGAGAAGCGTTATTAACCTCAGTTATACTATTTTTTATAGCCTCTACATCACTTACATTTAATCTAGTAGCTAGACCATCTTCCATGGCAACGCCCCCTATTCTAAAAGTTCCTGGCATTACCATTAAAAGATTTGAGCCCATATTTTCTATTCGATTCTTAAGTTCTAATTTTGCGCCATTTCCTAAAGCTAGCATTGCTACAACGGCTCCTACTCCAATAAGGATTCCTAGCATCGATAAAAATGAACGCACTTTATTTGATACGATAGACTGCATTCCTTGTTTTAAGTGTTCTTTAATTTCGTAAAAAAATGTGGATCGTCTTTTAAGAGTATTATTTTTAAAAGTGTTTTCGTTTTCATTATTTATCTTAGAATCAAAATTTAATACGTCTGAAACTATTTTTCCATCTCTCATTCTAATAACACGCCTAGCTCTTTCTCCTATTTCCCCTTCGTGAGTTACTATGATAACGGTCATTCCTGCATCGTTTAATTCTTTTAAAAGGGATAAGATTTCTTTTTCACTAGCTGAGTCTAAATTTCCAGTAGGTTCATCTGCTAATATAATGCTTGGATTATTTATAAGGGCTCTAGCGATAGCGACACGTTGTTGTTGTCCTCCTGAAAGCTCGGTAGGTTTATGGTTTTGTCTTTCGCCGATACCTACTCTATCTAAAAGTAGAGAAGCGTTTTTTTTATTTTCTGAATGCCCTGAATATATTAGCGGAAGTTCGACATTTGCCTTAGCGTCTAGTCTAGAAAGCAAGTTAAATTGCTGGAATATAAATCCTATGGTATTTCTTCTAAGTTCTGCTAGAGTATCTTCGGAGATTTTGCTAATTTCATTTCCATCTAGAAAATACTCGCCGCTATCTGGCGTATCTAGAAGTCCTATCATATTCATAAGGGTAGATTTTCCCGAACCAGAGGCCCCCATAATAGCGACAAACTCTCCTTGTTTTATAGTTAGAGATACATCGCAAAGAGCGTGAACTTTATTAGTCCCTAATGTATAAGTTTTTCTTAAATTTTTTAATTCAATCATTTAAAAGTTTCTTTATATTTTTTTTATATTTTATTTATACTTTCTTACTTTTTTTACTATATTTTTTTTATTATATTCTTTATAATATTTTTTATTATATTTTATCTTTAAATTTTTTATCTTCTCCCCATAGGCATAAAGGGGCTTCTTTTTTTATTTTCGTTAGTAGAAATTATATTTTTTTCTATTAAGATTTTATCACCTTCGTTTAAGCCTGATTTAATTTCTACATTTTCATCATCAGAATCTCCTATAGCCACTTTCTTTTTAATTATTTCATTTTTTTCATTTTTTATTTCTACAAAAGACAGTCCGTCTTTATATTTTATTGCAGATTCTGGAACGGTTAAAAGGTTTGCTTTTTCTTTAATATAGAAAGTTACGTTTGCGGTCATACCGCTTCGCATAATATCGCTACTATCTTGCGGTTCGACATCGACTAAGTAAGTAGTGACGTTATTTACGGTAGTAGAGTCGAAAGCTATGTGGACTACTTTTCCTTTTATTTTATCGTTTGAGTAGGAGTCTAATAGGATATTAGTTTCTTGTCCTATTTTAATATTTCCTAGGTCTGTTTCATCTACTTGTGCTTTTACTACTAATCTATCTGACAAGATAAATACCGATTCTTGGTTAGCGAAAGTTTGCCCAGGTTCTACGGCTCTTAATATTACGGTTCCATCGATAGGGGCATATATTGGAGTTGGCTTATAATATTCTTGCCATTTTTTCAACTCGTTTTTACTTTTTGCTCTAGCAGCATCTAGCAGAGCGGCACGTTCGGAGGAGCTCATCCAAGCAAGGAGTTCACCTTTTTGAACATTATCACCTTCATTTACTAAAATTTCTTCTACTCTACCAGCGATAGGAGGCTTTATAGAAAGTCTATTTTGTGGTTGCACAGTGCCAGTAGTTAGCACTGTTATTTTTATAACGCCTTTTTTAACTATGTAGCTATCGTAATTACTAAAATTTTCTTTTTTAACATATGAGCTAGTAGGCCATTTAAAGCCTAAGAAAGCGATAGTAAAAATAATTAAGATAGTTATAACTTTTTTATTGAAGATTTTTCTAATCATTTAGTACTCCTAAACCTAAAGCCTGTTCAAAGTTTGCTTCAGATACTATTAAATTATGTTTCCCTTTTAACTCGGATTTTTGGTATGATATAAGATCGTTTTCTATGATATCCCAGTTTTCAAAAGTTAGCAGACCGATATTATATTTATTTCTTCCAATTTCTGCACGAACCTCTGAGGCTTCTCTCGACATTTTATCTACCATAACTTTTTCTTTTGCAGACAAGTAGTTGCTAGTAGCGAGTTTTACGTTGCTTTTAATTTCTTGTTTTGAAAGTGTTTCTCTAGCTTTCATAGATGACAAATTAGACTCTGCTTCTAGTATATTATTTTTATTTCTTCCAAAAGTTAAGAGTGGAGCGGTAGCGTTTATACCGATGCTATGGTCTATTTCTTTATTTATGCTACCGCCTCTTGTGCTAGATTTTACTGCCGCATCGATTTTAGGGTAATCTGAAGCGTTAGATATTTTTACGTTTGCTAAAGCTAAAGCTACGTTTGCTTTAGCTAGTAGGAGTTTAGGGTGTGTTTCTAAGTAAATTTTAGTATTTGAGATTTTTATTTTTGTATGAGGCACGGAGCCTTTTACATTTAAGTTATCTATGGAGTTTCTTCCTAAAATTTTAGCTAAATTATATTTTGAAGCTTCTAAGGTTCTTTTTGCTTGTTTAAGTTCAAACTCTGCTTCGTTTAATTGTGCTTTAGATTTTAGGAATGAGCCTTTATTTTCGTTTCCTGCTTCGTATCTAAGTTTTACTACTTCAAAATTTTCTTTTCTTCTTTGGACTATTTTTTTAGAAAGTTGCAAGTAATTTTTATAGTATACGATTTCAGAGAAAGCTTGTTTAAGTTCTGCGCTTATTTTAGCTTCTGCGACTAAAATATTTGCGAGATTTTGTGCTTCATTTGCGTAAGCTAAATTTAGGGTAGCTTCATCTTTAAAACCGTTAAAAAGGTTTTGTGATAAGGATATTCCCCAATTGTAGGAGTCTTCGTTATTTCCTTTACCTTTATCTACTTTATTTGAGGCAGCTCCTATGTTAGCGTCTAAGCTTGGATAGAAGTTTGCTTTCGAGGCTTTTATTTTATGTATAGCGGCTTTTTTTTCAAAATTAAGAGCGACTAGTTCGCTATTATTTTCTTTTAGTTCCTTTATGCAATCTTTAAAGGAGAGTTCATGGCTTTTAGCGCTAGCGTTAAGTGGAAAAATCAAAAAGCTAGCGATTAGTAGCAGCAAAACGTTTAACGATACGAGCGAGTTAAGATTATTTTTACTAAATTTTTTATGTTTTAGTATTTTAATTCTTAGTATTTTACTTCTTAGTATTTTAAGTTTTAAGTTATGTTTTATATTAAAATTTAAGTTATTCATTATGTATTACGCTATTATTTATGCTTATAGTCCATGTTTATAAATATATAAATATTGTATTAAAGATTTATGGGGCAGACAAACTAGCTTATAAACTAGCTTACAGACTAGCTTACAAAGTGGAAGATATTTTAGCAATGTAATAAAAAATTTACAATAAAAAATAGTAATAGTTGCAGTAATATTAGCAATAATAATAGAAATAGTAATAATAATAGCGATAATAATATTAATAGTTTTTATTGTTCTAGCTTTTGACTTAAATGGAGTTCGACTAGAATGAAATTTGACTAGAATTGGCAAAAGAGATTTTTTAGTTCTTTATGTTTTAAGCTTTTAAAATTAGCATCAATTTTAATGTGTGTGTTGTGGGGGCTAATTTTTAAGAATTTAAAACCGTCTTTAAAGCGTTGAAGAACTAATAATTTTAAGAAAAGCTAAGGAACGCTTATATAAATTATTAGAATAGCGGAGTAAATACGCATTCTTTAAGAAACGACAAATAGCGAGTCTTTAAGCTTTAGTTTTGAGTTTTTAAAAAACATAGTGTATGTAAAACAAGGAAAAGTTTTAGTTTAAGTTTGTATTTACCAAATGCTTCCTTGTTGTCTGAATGCGATTTTTATGGAGCCAGGACCGTTTGGGAGCCATACGTCTTGAAATTGGTAGTTAGTATTATCGAACAAGTATTTATTGATATTTTCTTCTAGGAATTTTTTTGTGATGGTATTATTAAATTTTATTATTTCGGTATTATTTTTGTAGATGCCGAAGTATTTTTTATCGTTTGAGATTAGGAGGATATTTTTATTAGTTAAGTTAAGCATATTGTTTATAAAGCTTTTATCGTTTTCGTAGTTTAGGATGGCGTATATTTTTGGGTAAGCATCGATTTTAGTAAAATTATTTTCTTTATTAGTTTCATTATTTGTGAATGCGACTTTGTAGAAACCGTTTTTAGTTTTTCTTGCGTATAGTGTTAGGGGTATTTCGTGAATGTTTGGTAGGATGCAGAGGTCGTAATTCCTATTTATTATTTTAGGGATAAATTCATCTATATTTCCGTTTATGGAGAAGAATGGCAAATTAAAATCTATTTTATTAGTGTTAATTTCTTTTAGGAGTTCTTCTTCTGTAATTTCTTTATTTTCAAATTTTTTATCTGTAATTTCATTATCCACAAGATCTGTTCCTTTTTAAACTTTTATTTAAATTTTAAAACTTTTATTTAAAAATGCATTCCTTCAAAACCAACTTCTGAAACAAACTTTATCTCTCTATATAAATTTTACTACACGTAGCAGCAAATTGTAAAATGGGAAATGGCGTGAGTAAAGTTATCTTCAAGTTTTTCTGGTAAATTTATATTGACATTAACAAACTGCAATCGGGACACCTCCCTTATTGTCTTAATCCCCTTACTAATTCGGGTCGTTTTTTCACGAGGATGTAAAACGTCAAAAAGTTTTTGATTGCATCGGTCTTAATCCCCTTACTAATTCGGGTCGTTTTTTCAATGTAAATGAAAAAACGACAGCAAGAAATAAAGACGCTGTTTGTCTTAATCCCCTTACTAATTCGGGTCGTTTTTTCAGAGCGGGGATTAATACAAGAGGGTGGTTATGAATTAGTCTTAATCCCCTTACTAATTCGGGTCGTTTTTTCTTTAAGAAAGAAATTTGGTTTATTAAGACCGGTGCAGGAGTCCAAGTCTTAATCCCCTTACTAATTCGGGTCGTTTTTTCCCCAATCCTAGAAGCAATTAATAACAATAAAATAAAAGGTCTTAATCCCCTTACTAATTCGGGTCGTTTTTTCCCTGAAGATGTAGCAGGGAAGGATGTGATTGGCGTCCTTCCAGTCTTAATCCCCTTACTAATTCGGGTCGTTTTTTCCCGTGAACCAATACATTAAGTATGACCACGACGCAAGGGTCTTAATCCCCTTACTAATTCGGGTCGTTTTTTCTTCTAAATTTTATGATAGGGATTTAGAGACTGAAATCTCGTCTTAATCCCCTTACTAATTCGGGTCGTTTTTTCAGAAAAAAAATGAACATACAAAACATTAAAAAATTAAGTCTTAATCCCCTTACTAATTCGGGTCGTTTTTTCTCAGACAGGTGGATTTAAGTCTGATTTAATATTTTATAATCAAGTCTTAATCCCCTTACTAATTCGGGTCGTTTTTTCTTTCCTTTTTTTAAAAGTTTATTTGCTTCTTTAATCTGCTTCGTCTTAATCCCCTTACTAATTCGGGTCGTTTTTTCTGTAAGTAAGTATATTCCTTGTTATCCCTCATACAAATGTCTTAATCCCCTTACTAATTCGGGTCGTTTTTTCTAAAAAGGAGAAAAAAATGAAAGTACAAACAGTAAAAAAGTCTTAATCCCCTTACTAATTCGGGTCGTTTTTTCAAATAACACAGAGGCTTATCCAAGTCTTCTAAGGGTTTGTCTTAATCCCCTTACTAATTCGGGTCGTTTTTTCAAGACAGGTGGATTTAACGTTTGGTAACTCTGAAGAGTCTTAATCCCCTTACTAATTCGGGTCGTTTTTTCAAAATTACAAGATCGAGATTTTGAGACTAAAATCTCGTATGAGTCTTAATCCCCTTACTAATTCGGGTCGTTTTTTCTTGGCAATATATGCCAACAGCGTGACGGAAATTCCGTTGGGTCTTAATCCCCTTACTAATTCGGGTCGTTTTTTCAAAATAATATTCGCATCTTTACTTTTAACTTGCTCTGCTTGGTCTTAATCCCCTTACTAATTCGGGTCGTTTTTTCATTGATCGATCCTGTCCGTTTTTATATCGACGAGTCTTAATCCCCTTACTAATTCGGGTCGTTTTTTCTATAGACAGAGAAGTCCCACAACTTAAGACTTGCGAAGTTAAAGGTCTTAATCCCCTTACTAATTCGGGTCGTTTTTTCAAGCAATAGAGTTGATTTCACCTGTCTGCTACTACATGTCTTAATCCCCTTACTAATTCGGGTCGTTTTTTCAAGAAACAGGCGAGAAAGTGCAATGTTTGTCGTTGCACTGGGTCTTAATCCCCTTACTAATTCGGGTCGTTTTTTCGAAGATGTAGCAGGAAAAGACATCATCGGCGTGTTGCCAAGTCTTAATCCCCTTACTAATTCGGGTCGTTTTTTCCCACCACGGGGATAATGGGGACTGCAGTCGAGTTGCTTTCAGTCTTAATCCCCTTACTAATTCGGGTCGTTTTTTCAGTTTCTTGTTTTTTCTGAAAATTTAAAAGACGAAGAAGCTAGTCTTAATCCCCTTACTAATTCGGGTCGTTTTTTCTAAAAAAGCTGTCATAAATAAAATTGCGAAATGTCTTGGTCTTAATCCCCTTACTAATTCGGGTCGTTTTTTCTTTGAGAAAATTTTAGAAAAAGTGTCTATTTGGGCAGTCTTAATCCCCTTACTAATTCGGGTCGTTTTTTCAAGAAGGTAATAGGGTGCAATGCTTGTCGTTGCACTGGTTGGTCTTAATCCCCTTACTAATTCGGGTCGTTTTTTCTTTGTCCAAATTAAAAAATCGAGATTTTGAGACTGAGTCTTAATCCCCTTACTAATTCGGGTCGTTTTTTCCTGGGAAAATAACAGCAAGAAATCGAGTTGCTGTGATCAAGTCTTAATCCCCTTACTAATTCGGGTCGTTTTTTCAGTTAAAGATGATTAATTATTACAAGGAGATAGGTCTTAATCCCCTTACTAATTCGGGTCGTTTTTTCTCAGACAAGCGCGCCTTTTGATGTTGTTGAGTATGTCTTAATCCCCTTACTAATTCGGGTCGTTTTTTCTATATTGATGCAGGGACTAATAACAATCGGGCTTATGATGTCTTAATCCCCTTACTAATTCGGGTCGTTTTTTCTTTGTGCGCCCATACATCAAGTATGACAACGACGCTCGTGTCTTAATCCCCTTACTAATTCGGGTCGTTTTTTCTTAACTGCTACAGAAAACTATACAATGATCGCCAAGAATCGTCTTAATCCCCTTACTAATTCGGGTCGTTTTTTCTTTTTTGAAAAAATGACGATAATATAATTATAAGATAAAGTCTTAATCCCCTTACTAATTCGGGTCGTTTTTTCTTTGTAGCCAATATATTGAATTTGACAACGACGCTCGTCGGTCTTAATCCCCTTACTAATTCGGGTCGTTTTTTCTCGAGTTGCTGTTTTAAAAAAAATCGTTAAATGTCTTGATGTGTCTTAATCCCCTTACTAATTCGGGTCGTTTTTTCTTGGATTTAATTTGTAGAAGTTTCTAAGGAGAACATCAAGGTCTTAATCCCCTTACTAATTCGGGTCGTTTTTTCCGTTAAATGTCTTGATGTATTGGCACAAGATGAGTTTTGTAGGTCTTAATCCCCTTACTAATTCGGGTCGTTTTTTCTGGCGTCCTTCCAATGGCGTTAGCAAGTGCAGCTAACACCAGTCTTAATCCCCTTACTAATTCGGGTCGTTTTTTCGAAATCGAGGAGCGGTCTTAAATAAGATTGTCAAGAGTCTTAGTCTTAATCCCCTTACTAATTCGGGTCGTTTTTTCTCATAGGCGTATTACCAATCGCGTTGGCATCACTGTGCAATGTCTTAATCCCCTTACTAATTCGGGTCGTTTTTTCCAGGAGGCTCAAGTAATTGATGAAAGAACCAAGTCCGTCTTAATCCCCTTACTAATTCGGGTCGTTTTTTCCATCAAAGACGGTGAGTTTAAATTAATTACTCACGCAACGTCTTAATCCCCTTACTAATTCGGGTCGTTTTTTCCTATTTGTCTATGGCGAAAATGATTGAGATGTTTGGGTCTTAATCCCCTTACTAATTCGGGTCGTTTTTTCTCCAAATTAGAAAACCGAGATTTAGAAGTTGAAATCTCGGTCTTAATCCCCTTACTAATTCGGGTCGTTTTTTCACGTGCTTATCTTTCAGGAATAATCCATAGCAAGTTGGGGTCTTAATCCCCTTACTAATTCGGGTCGTTTTTTCACCTGTACTGTATATCGCAAGGACAGAAAATACCCAAGCGAGTCTTAATCCCCTTACTAATTCGGGTCGTTTTTTCGAGATGTTTCTTGAGTTCTGCAAAAGCACGGGACTAAACCCGTCTTAATCCCCTTACTAATTCGGGTCGTTTTTTCTTGCAAGGCGTTAAAGAAGAAATGGCAAGCTATTGGTCTTAATCCCCTTACTAATTCGGGTCGTTTTTTCAGGAGATGGAGTCCGGTTGACTCCAATACAGGAGTTATGGGGTCTTAATCCCCTTACTAATTCGGGTCGTTTTTTCTTAAATTAATTACTCACGCAACAATAGAAGATATTAAGGTCTTAATCCCCTTACTAATTCGGGTCGTTTTTTCACATCATCTTCATTGATGGCAAGCCGGCTTATAGGTCTTAATCCCCTTACTAATTCGGGTCGTTTTTTCAATAAATTATTTGAAAAATGTAAATAAAAAAATGAATACAGGTCTTAATCCCCTTACTAATTCGGGTCGTTTTTTCTTTTTTATGGAGGTTTTATTATGAAAAAACTATTATTTTGTCTTAATCCCCTTACTAATTCGGGTCGTTTTTTCAGGCAAAAGATATCTGGGTATCCACAGCGGATACTACTAGTCTTAATCCCCTTACTAATTCGGGTCGTTTTTTCATTATAGAAAATGTGTCTATTTGGGCAGAAAATATAATGTCCAGTCTTAATCCCCTTACTAATTCGGGTCGTTTTTTCAATTGTTAGAGAAGCTGAAAATTGGTTGGCTGATGAAAACCAGGTCTTAATCCCCTTACTAATTCGGGTCGTTTTTTCTTTCTTGTATGGAAGACAGGTGGATTTAACGTTAGCTAAAGAGTCTTAATCCCCTTACTAATTCGGGTCGTTTTTTCTTACAAAGGAGATTAAAAATGAAAAAAGAATTGAGTCTTAATCCCCTTACTAATTCGGGTCGTTTTTTCATGGAAGGTTTGAGAGGGCGTTAAAAAACGCCCTAAAAGACACCTGTCTTAATCCCCTTACTAATTCGGGTCGTTTTTTCTTTTGAAATCACCGCTTCACTTTCAGACTGCCAGAGTAAGTCTTAATCCCCTTACTAATTCGGGTCGTTTTTTCTGGCCAGGAAGTATTGACAGCGAAAAAATAAGAAAAGAGCAGGTCTTAATCCCCTTACTAATTCGGGTCGTTTTTTCCTTCGCGTTACGGGATTAAAATGGTATGACCCGACATTGGTCTTAATCCCCTTACTAATTCGGGTCGTTTTTTCATAAGCGTGGGCGAATATAAACTAATAACTCACGCTACTGCAGGTCTTAATCCCCTTACTAATTCGGGTCGTTTTTTCCTGGATGCACAAAACCTATGTAAACAACATTGAAAATGTCTTAATCCCCTTACTAATTCGGGTCGTTTTTTCAGCAGTATGTTTACGATGTATCTTTATACCATGACCAACGTCTTAATCCCCTTACTAATTCGGGTCGTTTTTTCCGACTATTTCGAGAAAAACAACATTTCTGTTAATAGTCTTAATCCCCTTACTAATTCGGGTCGTTTTTTCAAAAGTAGCCCTTAAAGGAACCTCATATGAAGATAGGGTATGGGTCTTAATCCCCTTACTAATTCGGGTCGTTTTTTCTTGGCTCGGCTAAGAGATCGTTTAAGACGAATGCGACAAGGAGTAAGTCTTAATCCCCTTACTAATTCGGGTCGTTTTTTCAGGATTAAGATGAAAGAAAAAATAGTAGTAACAAGACATAGTCTTAATCCCCTTACTAATTCGGGTCGTTTTTTCTAATGGGGGAAGCAATAGAATTGCTCGACCCAATCTGTGTGTCTTAATCCCCTTACTAATTCGGGTCGTTTTTTCCTTCCTAAAAAAAATTTAAAATTATTAGTTAGCTATCTTTTTTAGTCTTAATCCCCTTACTAATTCGGGTCGTTTTTTCCGTTGCACTGGTTGCAACACCTTTCATATGACGTGGAAAAGTCTTAATCCCCTTACTAATTCGGGTCGTTTTTTCTTTAATAAGTGTGAATAAAAAAATGACTGCAAGAAACAGAAAAGTCTTAATCCCCTTACTAATTCGGGTCGTTTTTTCATGAAAAAATTTTGAAGTACGTGTCGATTTGGGCATCTTCCGGTCTTAATCCCCTTACTAATTCGGGTCGTTTTTTCCCTAACTCTGTGTGCGAAATTGCAATGCACAGGGCAGGAGGTCTTAATCCCCTTACTAATTCGGGTCGTTTTTTCGGGCTATTGCCCAATAAGTTTAAGGAAAAAGATTGTCTTAATCCCCTTACTAATTCGGGTCGTTTTTTCTTTTTCTAAAATGTGGAGCAGAGAAGAGTTAGAAAACCTTTCGTCTTAATCCCCTTACTAATTCGGGTCGTTTTTTCTGAAAAGGTTATGAAATGTTTGAATGTATTGGCTAACGATGAGGTCTTAATCCCCTTACTAATTCGGGTCGTTTTTTCTTATACAGAAATCGAAGGAGATCTTAGCCGTGATAAAATTATGGTCTTAATCCCCTTACTAATTCGGGTCGTTTTTTCATAGTCAGATAACAAATGGAAATTTTGAGAGGGCATTAAAAAACGTCTTAATCCCCTTACTAATTCGGGTCGTTTTTTCACGACCAAGCTGGAAGAATCAACCTTTCAGCAGATGAAAAGTCTTAATCCCCTTACTAATTCGGGTCGTTTTTTCAGACGTTTTAAGAGAGATATCATCATCTGGAAACTGTCTTAATCCCCTTACTAATTCGGGTCGTTTTTTCATTTTTGGAAATATTTTGAAATTAAAAAACCACAAACGTCTTAATCCCCTTACTAATTCGGGTCGTTTTTTCATTAAGACTGGGCAAGGCGTTCAAATGATGACCGGAAGTCTTAATCCCCTTACTAATTCGGGTCGTTTTTTCAATTATGAAAAGTCTTGATATATTGGCTAACAATGAGTTCGGTCTTAATCCCCTTACTAATTCGGGTCGTTTTTTCAAAAGGAAAAGCTAGAGAATATTCACCTTTAGCTTTAAGTCTTAATCCCCTTACTAATTCGGGTCGTTTTTTCACACACAGGTATCCATAGCGGTTATTATTATGGTGTAACCGGTCTTAATCCCCTTACTAATTCGGGTCGTTTTTTCATTATGAAAGCTTTTCCTATTTTGTCAAAAGATGATTTCGTCTTAATCCCCTTACTAATTCGGGTCGTTTTTTCGAAATAAATTATTTAAGAAGTGTTAATGGGAAGATGACGTCTTAATCCCCTTACTAATTCGGGTCGTTTTTTCTGTATTGGCTCACGACGAGTTCGTAAGCCAATATAGTCTTAATCCCCTTACTAATTCGGGTCGTTTTTTCTATGAAAGCTTTTCCTATTTTGTCAAAAGATGATTTCGTCTTAATCCCCTTACTAATTCGGGTCGTTTTTTCTAAAATATGGAAAAAATAAACAACGGAATTTTGAAAGGTCTTAATCCCCTTACTAATTCGGGTCGTTTTTTCTAGGAAAGCTGAAAATTGGTTGGCTGATGAACAGATAACCAGTCTTAATCCCCTTACTAATTCGGGTCGTTTTTTCATGAACAGACGGGTGAAAGGGTGCAAGATTTATTATTGGTCTTAATCCCCTTACTAATTCGGGTCGTTTTTTCGAAATTAATATGTAAAAGAATTGATGCAATTGAGGGTCTTAATCCCCTTACTAATTCGGGTCGTTTTTTCATTATAAGATAAAAAATCAATTATTTATGGAGGTAAAAAATGGGTCTTAATCCCCTTACTAATTCGGGTCGTTTTTTCGACGAGTTCGTAAGCCAATATATTGGCTACGATCGTGTCTTAATCCCCTTACTAATTCGGGTCGTTTTTTCTCTCCATAGAGGCTTTTTTGCTTCCGCACTTGAAATAAAGGTCTTAATCCCCTTACTAATTCGGGTCGTTTTTTCTCATCAAAAAGATTATTAAGAGTCTTGATGTATTGGCTCACGAGTCTTAATCCCCTTACTAATTCGGGTCGTTTTTTCAAGCCAATATATTGGCTACGTTACTGGTGCAAGACGAGTCTTAATCCCCTTACTAATTCGGGTCGTTTTTTCAGAATTATTGATAATAGGAAGTAGTTTAAACACAATTTCTGTCTTAATCCCCTTACTAATTCGGGTCGTTTTTTCCAATGCTTGTCTTTTCATTGGCTTCAGTGCCTTTCTGTCTTAATCCCCTTACTAATTCGGGTCGTTTTTTCGTGGCTTTAGAAGTTTCTAAGGAGAACATCAAGGTGGTCTTAATCCCCTTACTAATTCGGGTCGTTTTTTTCTAAAAAACAATTCCATGATTAGCCCATTCGGGCATTCGTGTCTTAATCCCCTTACTAATTCGGGTCGTTTTTTCTTATTTGGGAAAAGGAGATAAAATATGGAAAAATTAAGTCTTAATCCCCTTACTAATTCGGGTCGTTTTTTCTGGCTACGATCGTGATGCTAGACGATTAAGTCCCTTTGACTGTCTTAATCCCCTTACTAATTCGGGTCGTTTTTTCATATTGATGGGAAACTTGAAAAGTTTACATCTGAAACGTTAAGGTCTTAATCCCCTTACTAATTCGGGTCGTTTTTTCTTATCAGCGTTATGATACTGCAATCCCCTTACTAATTCGGGTCGTTTTTTCCGCGTCTCTTTTTTACACTGGTTTTTCCAGTATAAAAACTCCTCTTTTCGCAGACCTTAAAGACATTCTTATAAATTACTCCTTTTTAAATTAAAAAACAAGAAAAATCTTTTATAACTTATTAGATTTTCAATGTTTCTTAATAATCGCAGACCTAAATATATTTCAATAATAGTAAACCCTTACTTCTACCCTTATTCTATTGTGTAAAAACACTTTTCGGGCTTCCGTAAATAAAAACAAACAATAGGTCTGCGATCCTATAAAATTATATATGTTTTACTAAAATCTATATATTCTCCTAGACCTATTATATCATTCTTTTTACTACATTCACCACAAAGTGGAAATAATTTTACTCCATCTAAATCTGGTTCTATTTCTTTTTTTATTCGTTTAGTCATCGCTAAAAAACTTTTCGGACTTAACGAAACCTCAAAAATCGATCTCTGGACTCTCTTTCCAAAATCCTCCATCACTTTAGCAATACGCCTTAAACGTCCCGGGTTCGCTATATCATAACAAACTAACACTATCATAATATAAACTTATCCCCCATTTTTAAAAAATCTGATAATTAACATTCGTAACTTTTAATCCCTTGCCTAAAATAATCTCATTTTCAATGCAAGTCGAACATATCCTATAAATTCTAAAAGAATCTTTCTTCAAATTTAAATTCATAGCAGCATAAGCTCTAATTTCTCCTAACTGCTCTAAAGTAATATCACACTCAAATACAGACTTTTGAGTATTCTGTCCGTAGCCTAATAAAAACTTATGCATCTTTATTAATCTTTTCGGACTCGCTATATCATACGTAATAACCGTTATCATAACTTCCTAACTTTACTTCTAATACTACAATTATTTTAATACTAAAATTGTCTTTTAAACATTACCTTAATAATAATGGCACATACTCACCAACATCACCCTCAATTACTCTTCTATAATATCTAGCTTGAAAATTAATAGCATCTAAATATGTAAGCTCCTTTCCTGCTAATGAGTGGTAAAACTTAGTTGATAATTTCTTTTCAAAAGCTTCAATAACTTTTCTAATCGAAGTATCTACTATCTTTATTGGATACTTGCCAGTCGTGTTTATATTTTCTTCTAATATTTCAGAAACTCTATGTTCAGGAAGTGGCGTGAAATCATCATCAAGAGTATAAGGTCTCATAAGCCCGATAGGGTCATTTACAACTTTACTTAAATCACTTATCTCTCCTTCTTCCTTAGCTTCTTCAATAGGAGACACCTCCTCTCTTTCAAAAGAAGAATCGTTTAAAATTTCTAAATTCAAAATAGAAAGCATTAAAGTATCAGCTATTATCGGTCTAAACTCTTCCATTAAATCAAATACTAAAGAATATCTTCCATAATCGAGAGTGTGAAGAGTTCCTACATAAGGCTCTAATGATGCAAGTCTTATAGCAATATAAACCTTGTTCATTAAAAAAGTATATAATAATGATAGAAGCGAATTTACAGGATCCGTCGGCGGTCTTCTTACTCTCTTTGTAAATCCCCAATCTTTTGTTAAACCGTATTGCAAAGCAGAAAAATATAGTGCAGAACCTCTACCCTCATAACCTCTTACGCTATCTACACTCTTTGCTTCACCTATATCATTTAAAAGCATTCTTATTTGCCCAGCTTTATCCTTGGCTATCGATGATTTTTTTGTGCGTGAAATTCGCATTAGCACTGTAATTAAATTAGTTAATTTTCCTATTACTATACTTTTAGATGTTTTTAAACAAAACTCTTTATCTTCAGACAGTAAAAATTGCTTTCGTCTTAAAAATATATTTTTAGGTTCTTCTTGTGCTAATCTTCCTATATATTTACCATTTTGAGCTAGGAACACTGCATCGATACCAAACTTAAAAATAAGAACTATTGCAGGATGTGTAATTTTTATATTACCTATTATTACTATTTGAGAAACTGCGTGAGTGAAAATTGTATGAGAATACTCTCCTTTTTTTATTACTAGATTGCGACCTACTTTTACAAGCTCAGAGCCTTGCTCCGTTAGGTAAACTATCATTTAATCACCTAAATATTTTTTTACATCTTCTATCATTGCTTTAGTTTCTTTTGAAAAAAACCATCCTTTACTTCCATTGCCTTTTTCAATGTTACTCTTTTTTTCATTTATCGCTTCAATAAAAAAAGGAGCAAGTATTTTTTTATATTTATCACTTTGCTTCCTAAAATCACTCTTATATGTTTTATCTATTGCATTTGCATACTTACACTTATCAACTATCTTTTTTAAATCATCAGGCATATTTGCTATTTGCTTTTCTTGCTCTTCTTTAATTTTTTTTTGCTCTTCTTCAATCTTCTTTTGTGCTAACTCCTCTTTTTCTCGCTCTTTTAAAATTTCCTGCATTTTTAATTTTTCTTGTTTTAAATTTTCTTCCATTTTTGCTTGCTCTTTTTTTATGCTCTCAGATAATTTTTTCATTTCATCTAAAGACAATTCCTTCAAAGAAGCCCAAGAATAAAATTCAAGACTATTTTGATTTCTTATTTCATACGTTTCATTTGCACACCAAATCGTAGTCGTTCCCGAAAGACTTTTTTTGATTTGTCCTATTTCTATACTTCTACTATTTTTTATAGTCACTCCTTCTGCACCTGAATGTCTTCCAATTTGCATAGGATATTCATCATTTGGAATAGCACTTTTAAGCTTTATTTGATACGATCTTCCATCTATATAATACGGTCTATTTTCAAGATTAGTTAACATTTCACCATAAAACCGATTTGTAGAATTAAATAATATTTTTTTATCTATAGTTTTTTTTACAATATTATTATCGATAGGTTGCATAATCGTAATTTGACCTAAAAACTTACTCCCAGTAGGGATAACTTCTAACCGTTGCTTAGACGTTAAGTTTTTACCACTATTTTTTTTCTTAAAATTCCTTAAGTAAACGATTTTTGTTTTTATATCGCCTATAGGAAGAAAATCTGAAACCTTTACTAGTCTAAAAGGATCTGTTTCTGTTTCATTTTTATTACAATTTAACAATCTACATTCAAAACCTTTTGAATCCTTGTTTTTTTCTTGTTGAGTTGCAGACTTATTCTCCTTATCTGCAATCAGATTTAAATAAGCCGTTCTTAAACTTCCTTTCACAGATGAACCAGGAATATAAGGTTTCCCAGTCTTTTTTAAAAACGCAGTCCTATCGATTACAAATTGATCATATGATTTAGCATTTTCGTATTCTTTTTTATATTCTTTTGCAATCCCTATTTTTTTATAATTTAACGATTCGACATTAAGCTTTTGTATATAATCACAAACTTTCTTTATGCCATTCTTTTCATTTATCTTTTCATCTAATAAAAGCTTAGAAAGTTCTTTTCTTTGCGATTTATCCATAAGCCTTGCAAGTTCTAATGGATCGTAAACTAATATTTCACCATCACCGACCTTATAACTAATAGGATCATAAATCTCATCACAACCAATATGTATAGGAGAACGTGTCGTTAATATAACATCTATTACTTGCATTGCTTGCTTACTTTCATTTATCATAAACTTAACTCTCCTTCCCAAGGTACTACTATTGAAAAAGCTTGTTGAAGCACATTGCCATCGTACTGCTTAGAAACACCTTGCAATGCACTTCCTATAAAAGGCTTGCTTAATCTTTTATCATTTTTTACCTTAAAAACTGCACTCTCGTCTATCATTAAAATCGGATTCTTAAAAGGGTTTCCTTTAAATACAGACGCATCTCCATGTTTTCCAAACTTAGTAATAGGTTGATAATATATTTCTTCAAAACAATCATTTTCGCCATAAACAAAAGGAGATAGTGTATAATAATTATCTTTTTCTAAACTAGGAAGTTGGCACTCAAAATGATTTTCTATATTAAATTTTCCCATACCTATCGAAGCATCTTTTCCAAATCCAAACTTTCCTATATTTGTTAATGCTTTGGTGATGCCATCTAAGCTTGTTTTATTTTCATCAAATAAAATAAATATAGCTAATTTATACTCAGGCGATATGTAAGTTTTTTCTGCTCCATAAGGCGCAAACTCTTCGCTAGTAGTAGTAAAAGTTTCTCTATTTATTTTATTATGCATAGCATTTTCTTTTTTTAAAATATTTTTATGCTCTTCATAATTTTCAATACTACTAATAGTAAAGTTTTTTTCTATATCTTCTTTAGCTACTGAAAAATATCGCTTTTCTTTTTCTGCTTTTCTATATTTTACATCATCAGACTTAGGAATTTTTTCGACATCTATATTACTTAGAAGCGATGGCTTTTTAAAAATATACTTATCGTCTTTATAATAAAAAGCTGATGAAAAAATTATGCTTGGGTTTTGCCCATTATAATCTTTAATAAAATCATCAAACGAGACTTTTAAAATATCTTTATTATAAACACACTGCCAACAAAAAGAACCAAAAAGCGTATCACCTCTTAGCTTTGTAGAAAAAGCAGATATTGGTTTT
Organism: Bdellovibrionota bacterium; assembly: GCA_050952645.1. Classification (GTDB taxonomy): domain Bacteria; phylum Bdellovibrionota_C; class UBA2361; order UBA2361; family CAKMMH01; genus CAKMMH01. The sequence continues at coordinate 37,865 of JBMNLI010000016.1, forward strand.
AAAATAAAACTGTATAACTTATAGTTATTATTATCCATTCATAGCTTCCTGTATTTTTAAATTATTTTTTTCTTTCTTTACTTAACTTATTTTGCATATTCTCATCATCAAAAGTAAACTCGACTTTTCCATAGCCTCTACTACCAGAAGCACCCAAAGCATCTTTTTCCAATAAAGCTATACCTTCGATAAGTTTTTTTTCATATTTATTTAACTCTCCTTTATCCCCATCTCCTTTATTCTTATCTTCTTGATTATCTTCTTCACTTCCTTTATTTATATTAGTCGAAAAGATTTTTAATGAAATATTAAACTTAAATTTAACTCCAGCTACAACCCTCTCAATAAATCTAGGATTTTCAGCAGTGCCTTTTATTCTATTTATTGAATTTTCAGCTTTTACTTCATACAAATTTTCTTCATCATTAGATTCAGCCAAATTACAATCAGAAAAAATAAGCCTCGTAGGACCTCCTGTATATTTATCAGAGCTATCTGCTCCTGCACCAAAAAGCTCGATTATTAAATCTATATCTTCTTGATCATCATATTTTTTTCTATTCTCATCATCATTCTTACTAGGTTGGAGGACACTACTATGAAAATTATGACCTAAAGGCTTTCCATTTGTAGAAGTTATAGCAGATGTTTTTAACTCTAATAAAGAGCGAATTTTCCCTTTTAGCGATGAGCCAGGTATATAAGGTTTTCCTGTTTTAGAGTTTTTTATAACTGGCGAATCTGTTCCACCTATATGCATAGCAACATCACCAGCACCAATATGTAAACCACTTTTTAATTCTATCGTTCCTGTGTATTCTTTAATTTCTTTTAATTGCATAATTACCTCTCTTTGAAATTTTATTTTTAAACGTTAATCTTCTTTTGGGCAGTAAAACTTATAAAATGCTATAAAAGATTCAAAAAACAATGTAGCATTTTTTAAATCTTTATAATCTTTAATTTGCCCTATAATATTTTTTAAAAAATTATAAAAATTAATTGATATCAAATTACGTCCTCTAGCGTATGCAGCTTTTGCAACAATCATATTTACTAAGGGTAAACACTCGTCAAATTTCGCTTCTTTATTATCTGAATTATTTACTATGTCATTATATTTTAATAATTCATCAAAGAATTTTCTTATTTGGCTCTGCTTATCTATATCTTTTGCACTCTTTTTTCTATCATCTGCTATACATTTTGCTTTTCCCTCAGCCACATCAGAAAATAATGTTGAACGTATTTTTTTATTATTTTTATCATCATAAAATTTAAAATTTTCTTCCATATTCTCTACCTATTCCCCCTTATATTATATAAAATTGTCCAAAGTGAAATCCTTAGTTTTGAACGATTTTCGCTAATCGTGTCGACTAAAAATCCATATAACTCTTTAATATCTTCATCACTAAGCTCTACATCACCAATTTTTCTTTTTACATTTCTAGTGCATTGGTATGCTAAATGAGATTTCCATCTCATACATTCGCACGATTTAATATCACACCTATCTTCACTCATAAGCTTCTTTTCATCTTCACTCATTCTAATATAATTATTTAAACTATATAAAAATGAAGTCGATATGCGACCTTCATTATATAATTCACACACTTTATCATTAAACTTATCTAGTGCTTTTAAATCTTTTTTATTAAAAGAAACAGTTTCATTAAAAACCGTTAAAGCATTTTTCCCTGTATTGTCTTTTGATTGATTTAATGCTTCTTCTACATTGTATCTCATCATAGGAACTGGGATATTATCTTTACATATAAAAATACCTGCAGAAAAATGTAAGAAAGTGTTGTTTCCAACATAGCTTTTAAATTTTTCGCTTAAGTCTCTAGCTAAATCTATAATTACATTCCAAGGACCTATTAAAAATAAATCATCACCACCACCAAACACCGTATAAACGGCTTTGTAAAGCTCTTTATCTTTACTATCACCGCCATTTTGTAAATAATACGGCAGATAATATGCAAAAAAGAAATTCAACTGCCTGCTTAAAGTTGCCATACGTGAAACCGTATATCTATCATCTTTTAACCCACACGCCATTATCGCACCTAAATCATCAACGTCAGCCTTTAAAACTCCAAGTGCATTTATAGGACCATCATCATTTTCTTTTTTAATTTTTATTCCTGTTGCTTCATACAAATTCGCTTCTTCTGCAATCGCTTCAAATGTTCGAACATCTTCTTCATCAATTGGTTTATATTTAGGCACATAACCGCTTATAAATTTCTTTGCAACAAAAACCTTATTTGTATCTTGCGCACTACTAGCAACGCTTTTAGTATCAGCATCTTCATAAATACCATAATCCCAAACCTTATATAAAAAATCACACTTTAATAAATCTTTAATAACCTGCTCAATATTTACGGTACAAATAGCAAAGTCTTCAAAAACATCTATTAAGCTTACTTGTTTTTTTGAGCTTTCACGTAATCTTTCACCGTAATCTTCTCTATATCCTTTATTTACAACTACTAAATATCTATTTTTAACGAATTCTTTACCAAAACTTTCAAAGTCTTTACAAATCTTACACTTCCCATCTGCTTTTATAGGTCTTTTACCACAATAACTACAAACATTTTGAGCATTTTCAAATTTATCTAAATAATCTGTAAATACTCCAAAATCTTCACGCTCAAATTTCTGATTTTTCTCTTTATCCATTTCTTTATGCAATCTATTATTTAATATTCTATAAGAACCAGATTCTGCAAAATCATTTGAGCTAGCTTCTACAAAAGTTAAACCAAAATAACATTCACCATAAAAATTTTCTTTAAGCCAATCGTTTATTTCTTTTCTTATAGCTTTAACTTTTTCCTTAGCCTCGTCAATATTCGGTGCTAAAATCTTAAAGTTAGCCCCAGCATTAAAGATAACGCTCGTATGTGGCAAACCTAATTCACTGCAAATCTTACTAGCAGCAAGTTCTGCATAAATACTTACCATAACTGAGCGAGCTCTTAAAATCTTTGATGCATTCTTATTACTTTCGCCTGAAAAATCACCAAAAATAAAATTTTGAATTCCGAAAAAATCACCAGCAATCAAAATAAACTTATTCTTCTCTCTCTCTTGCTTACTACTTAAATCTACCTTTCCTAAATCTTTAAATGGGTCTTTCTCAGTTTCAGATTTTTTATGATATAGATATAATGCGGTAGAAAAAGCAGAGGTTGCTAAACTATGATCGTATAGCGAAGTGTCTTTTAAATTTCCACGTGCTCTTGCTTCAGGGATATTGCATGCATACTTTAGCCATAAACTATCAAACGCCTCAAACCATAATCTTTCAGCCCCCTCTCCCTTTACACAATTCGATTTCTCTCTTACTTCTTTTTTAAAATCTTCTAATAACTTTTCATAATCTGAAATCGCTTGATCTTTTTCAATTTTATCTAAGACTTGCGGAAAGATACTCTTAGGCGTCATTTTATTTAACTCAAACTTGTATTTATCATCGCTGTTTGAATCGATATTATTTTCTTTATTAATTTCTCCATTATTTTTTTCAACATTTTTTAATTCAACTTCCGATAATACAGAAATAAGTCTAGTGCTTAAATAATCTTTTGGATAAACGTAATCTTCAGAGTTGACTCTTTCTCTTTTACTTGATAAGCAATCTGCCTCTTTAATAATATTTACATACGGCGTTAAAAAAGTATCAATTCCATTATTATTATTTAAATGATGTCTTGCAGACATATAAACTAACGGTTCGCCATCACCCCAATCTTTACTCGTTAAAAACTTTGGGAATCCAAAATTCTCATCTTCTATCGCTAAGCAAGTATATAGTGCATGTTTGTGGGTATAATTTCCATTTTTATTAGGTAAGATATGCGTTTCAGAAGCTTTATATTTTTCATCATAGTCATTTCTTGTCTTTTCATCAATTTCTACAAGCTTTCCTAAGTCATGCATAAATCCTGCAATCGCTACTTTTAATGTTGTTTTATCTAGCTCTATATTTTTCATACGCTCCATTATAAAAAATTTTTTAACTTTTTAACAGCCTTTTAAAAAATATCAACGTTGACACTTTTTATTGCAAACTTTTTCTTTAAAATTACTACTTAACCCTCTAATATTTCAAACAAATTCTTTGACAAACTTATTCCACATTTAGTATCTTTACCCTTACTAACACTACTTATACATATTTGATTAACCGTTGAAAATTCAAAATGTTCTAAAAATTTCTTTTTAATTTTACTTTTATATGAATTAAAATTTTCTTTAGAAATATCTTTAATTCCAGTAGTTGATAAATTATATTTTTTATTTGAGATTTTATCATAAGTTTTTGATGCATTTTTACAAAAATCATTTAAACTTTCAGACCTATTTAAATAGCAATCAAAACAGTTTTCGCATTCTTTATTTTTACAATTAAATTTTATTTTCTTATACACAAAATATAAATAAAATGCAAAAAGCGATGATTGAAGTCTGCAAGATATATCACCTATGCTTATCGTTTGATCTGGAATATTTATAATGACTTTTTGTTTTTTATAATCATTAGTATTATTTACTAGCTCATTAACTGGCAAATTTAAAATCGTAGCTAAATTAAGATTAGATGAAAGTTTTACATAAGGCATCTTTATTAAAGAAAAATGCTCTTCTTTATCTTTAGAAACTATATCTTGCAAGTATTTAGGAAGACTTTTTATTTTATCTTTAGGCAATTTTCCTGACGGACTTAATGTGTAAATCGTATCTTGTTCTCTTCCGAACAACTGTGCGGATAATGAAAGACAAGAACTCATACCTTTCATTCCACCTGTAATTAAAAATGATATTCTAGAATTTTTATTTAAATATTTTTTCGTAATTTCAAAACATTCTTTTAAAAATAGCTTATTATCATCTTCCGTTAAAATAGTTTCTATGGGCTTTCCTTTTTTATTTTTAGGAACGATTAGACACTTATTATCGAAATCAAAATCTAGCTTGTATTCTTTTTTAAATTTTTCTAATGCACCATTTTTTAATAAATTATTTACGAATACTTCTTTTCCTTTATTCGTAGTTATTATATACACTTTATTTATTTTAACCGTCTTATCTATTACAAAAGACTTTAGTGCAGATAACAGGACTTTATATTCTAGCCCAATAGTTGCAATTAATATGTTTTCCATAAAAAAACACCTCAACTTTAATAAAAAAGCAACTCTTTAAAACTAAGATATAACTTCTATTTTTCCTAGTCCAAATGAGGTTTGCTTTCCTAAATGTATAATTTTTGCTACTTCAAGAAGTGGCATAAAAATTTCTAAATCTCCCTTATACTTTATTTCTCCTAGAAGCCCACCTAGGAACATCGAGCGTTCTTGTCTTAATGAATATCTTTTTCTATCTTCCCAGTAAGTATTATCTTCTATTATCTCTACTGCCTCCGCCTCTTTAAGGAGCGTTTCAGTGTCGATTAACGAAACTTCGCTTCCGTACATTTTAAATAAAGTATCTATTCGCCTTAGTATAACTATAATAAGCGTTTTGAAACTTAATTTATTGTTTAAAAAACTTTTTTGTTTAAATCTTAGTGGAGTTTCTAAAATTACATTTATTATATTAGTTTTATTGTTTAAAAATTTTTCGAAAAACTCTTTATCGATAACGATAAGCTCATCTTTTACGATTCCATTATTTATTTCTTTACTTATCTCTGAATATACCTGTTTTTGATTTATTAAAACTTGAGAAAGAGTAAAGGAAGTTCTTTTCCCATCTCTATCTTTTTTTCCGAAACCAATCTTACCCATTTCTATAATAGCATAAATAAAGTATGAAATATTAAATATATATTCACCAAAAAGAATTAAATTAAATATAAAATAATCTCCTTTTTGGAATCTAGTTCTTTCATTATCTAAAGTGTCAATTATATATGGAGGCGATGAGGAATATATTCCTTGTTTTTTTAATTCTTCGTCATCTCGTTCAAAAATTTTTGCATATAAACAATTTTTTTTTATTAAACACCCTTCGCAATCTTTATCTTCTAAGCCACAAGAGATTCTTTGAAGTGCACGACCAAAAACTCCCCTAAATGTAGAGCCTTTAAACTTTGGCAAAATACAATCTCTATCGAACTTACATTTAAAAGTAAACTTAGCTACATTTAGAGATTGGGCTATATTTCCATAAATATTTTTACTAGTTTCTTTACTTGTATCTAAACTTATATTTTCTTTCATAAATTTATCATATTTTATATTGTTCATATTTTCTAAACATTACGTGTTTGAAAATGCGACTAATTTTTATTTCACCAGTTTCTAGAGTTTCCTCTATAGCTTCTCTTTTCGTTGTAGCATAGATGGGAATTAGTCCTAATTTAAAAGCACATTCAACCATATAAAAAGTAGCCCCGAAATCTCCTTGGACGAGTAAAAAATCCTTCTCTTTTCCTATATTTTTTAGCCAACTAATTATAGGGGACAAGTAATTTTTTAATGATATTACATTTGCAGGAACTTCTCCCCAAGCTTTTTGAATTTCACTATTAGGATAAATAAAGTTATCTACTAGCAGATGTTCTTTAGCATCGAGTTCTTGCTCTAAAGTTAAGTGATGATTAAATAAAGTTATAAAAGATCTTTTCACTACTTTTCTAACTCCATTATCTCATAACGTATTTTTTCAAATATTAAATTGTATAAAGTAAAAATATCATCATCTTTACTTTGTTTTATATTTTCAGTGCCATAATTTTCATTTATAAATTTATAGATACCACTTCCTAACGAACCTGTAATATTTTCACTATCTTTAGCATGATTTATATGATTTCTTATTTGACCTAAAAAAGAATATAGCTTACATATGTTTATATGAGAAGTAGCAAAATCTTGTCTTAATTTTTCACATTCAAATATTCCATTTTTATTTAAATCTGAATTTTCGAAATCTTCATTTTTAGAAGCAATACTTAAAACTCCAGAAATAACACCTCTTTTTATTTTTTGTTTACGGCTTTTACTCTTAGTCGTTTCTTTTAGATTTTTAACTATTTCATCTAGTTTTTTACTATATTTATTTACAAAATAAGTAATTAAGACTTCATATAATATGGTAATAGATGATTGGTATAAATCGTGTTCTTTACACCATTTTACTAATTCTAAATAACTTTCTATATTATCATCAATAATATTTACAAATTCTTTTTCTATTTGATAAATCGTATCTAAAATTACTATAGACTGTGGGTTTTCATTACTTACATTTTCTAAAACTTTAGAATTTTCAGTTCTATATTCATTTATTTTTGCTTTTATTTCTAATACGTTCTTTATCGCATCGCTAACATTTGAAAGAGCAACGGCTTTTGAGAAATTGTCTATAGTTTTTTTTATATCTTTTAAAAAACTTTTAAATTTAATTTTATTATTTAAAGCCGCATCTTTTGTATTCGTTTTACTATCAGAAGGTAGTTCATCTATAGTATATTCTAAATCTAGTAATTCTATTAATTTTTTAGCATTTCCAGATTGTTTAAAAGTATTTAGTGCTATAGACCAATCGAACCAATGGTCAAGGAGAGATAGTTCATAAATAGGTGCTGTTTTCATAGGTGCTGTTTTTGTTTTCTCTTCTCCTGCTTCAAATGCGCCGTAATTTATATGTTTTATAGATATATTTTTTTGAATTCTTGCAAAATTTAGAAGGTATGATGAAAGCATTGGGATATATCTAAATGCGTGAGTAATATCTAAGTATAACTCATCATTATCTTTTATTTCATTATTTACGGTATTAAAAATCTCCCATAGTTCATTTTGTGTTTGTCCGCTTTTAATAAGGATATAATCTATATCGTTTTTATACTTTTCTAAACGCTTTTGAATTTTATCGAAGTTTGATTCTTCTATTTTCTTTGTTTCTTTATTTTCTCTAGGCTTAGTCGTTTCTATGGTGTAGAAAATTTTTATTCTATGTTCGCTATTTTTCCATTCTTTTCGTTTATAATATTTTATTAGTGCTTCTTGAATAAAATCTGTTTCGCATTCAAAGTTATCTAATTTGTATATACATTCTTTATAGTCCCCAATTCCTAGAAATGAAATAAAGAGTTTTCTCATAGCGCAGGTTCTCCTTTTAAAAAATAAATGTTTATTACACTTTCTAATTCTTTATAGAAAATACCATTTTTTAGAACCACTTTGCAAGCCATGACACAAACTAGCCACGTTGCTAGTTTTTTATCTCATTTTTTCCTTATTTTCTGCCTTATTTCTAATGGCTAAAGGCAGTAAATTAAATATAGGCATTGAATATTGCACCCCGCGTGGAGTGCGACGTTTGTCTGGCTCGCTAGACTCTACATTTCGCTAATTTCAACTCACGCACCCGCACGGGGTGCGACTTTTAGTTTTCGATAATGATATAATGGGGTGGCGTGAATTTCAACTCACGCACCCGCACGGGGTGCGACAAGCTCTTGAAGAGAAAACAAGATTCTTAGTGGCTTCAATTTCAACTCACGCACCCGCACGGGGTGCGACACTTAATGACGATGAAATCAATTCCGATGTGGGTATTTCAACTCACGCACCCGCACGGGGTGCGACTGATTTGGAAGGTTATCTAGACCTTGCATTATTTATTTCAACTCACGCACCCGCACGGGGTGCGACTTTTATCTATTATCATATTACTTATACTCTAAACATTTCAACTCACGCACCCGCGCGGGGTGCGACATTTTATTCATTGATTTTAGAACGAACCAAATACACGCATTTCAACTCACGCACCCGCGCGGGGTGCGACAGCTGCTGTTGACGCTCCTGGTCGTTAGTTTTGTTCCAGCAGTTAATTTCAACTCACGCACCCGCGCGGGGTGCGACATCAGTTAGTGTTGTTGTTACGAACTGATAAGCAGATTTCAACTCACGCACCCGCGCGGGGTGCGACGGTTTTTATAAATATGAATGTGTAAAAGATTATGATTTCAACTCACGCACCCGCGCGGGGTGCGACGTCTTGCTTATTTTGATATAACAGATGCACAGAATTTCAACTCACGCACCCGCGCGGGGTGCGACAATTTAACAGGGAAATTTATTTTAGCTTGTCCAAATTTCAACTCACGCACCCGCGCGGGGTGCGACCATCAAGACATCCAGGGGTGCGGTGTGATTTCAACTCACGCACCGCGCGGGGTGCGACTACGGTACACCATCCCAGGCGAATTTCAACTCACGCACCCGCGCGGGGTGCGACTGGCCTGATCGGGCTTGATTTCAACTCACGCACCCGCGCGGGGTGCGACCCGCATTGCCCATGAAATTTCAACTCACGCACCCGCGCGGGGTGCGACCACAATATATTGAATATTTCAATATACTATAGACAATATATTGTGCTTTGCAGGAAAACACAACTTACTATTAAAAAAAATATCTAATGATTTTGAACGGAAATTAGGCGAACCTACTAAATATTTAACATCACATTAGGTTCGCATAGAAGTAATACTCAATCTTTTTTAAATTTATCAACCTACATTATAACAATTTTTACACTATCAAAACACCCTCAGAATCATACGTTTGTTTTGCACCAATATGCTCTATTCTTCGTTGCCAGTTATTCCCCAAATAATAAAATCTTAAACTATCTTTCTCCTTATCTATTATTTTTATTAAATCATCTTTTAATTTTAAAAATTTTGAATAATCCAAATTCGCTTCAAATACTGAGTTTTGCACCCTTTGAGCATGATTTTGACATTTTTTAGCTACTCGCCTTAATCTTTTTCTACCATCGGCATCAACAGTAGAAACATCATAACTTATCAATACCATCATTTTACTATATCTCCTATCACTTTACAATCACTCTTACTGCGACACTAATAATGACGGATACTCCTCAATATCCCCTCTTATATATTTTGCTAATAAACTACACTGAACATACGGCAACAATCCAAATGGAATTTTTTCCTTTATATAAGGATGCATAAAATCACTCCTCTTCTTTTCTTGCCACTTAGTTATAACCTTTTTTCTACCATCATCATTTAACCACACAGCTCCAGAAATCTGCTTTTCAAAATCATTTATATTCAATATTTTTAAATTAAATAATGTAATAACTAGCCTTTCAATTATACACCTAGTCTCTTCTACTAAATCACACGCAAGCGACACCCTACCACTTCTTAAAGTATGATAATATCCAATATAACTATCTAAACCAACGGTTTCTAATGCAGAAGCATAATCTAAGGTAAGCATAGTATATAAAAATGATAACGTAGCATTAATCGGGTCTAATGGCGGACGCTTTTCTCTTTGAACAAATTTAAAATCATCACTAGTCGAAGTAAATAGCTTATTAAAAATCTCAAAATAACTTTTTGCACAACTCCCTTCAATGCCTAATATGCTTTCAACACTATTTGCTTTATATAAACTGTCTATCCCCTTTGTTAGCTGATCTAAGGTTTTTAATATGTCTTCATCAGCTCTTAAACTTTCATTGTCGTGTAGCGTTCTTTTAATAAGCTGCTTAGTATTACTCAACTTCGCAGCTATAGTATTTTGCGTTAATAATAAATTGTTTCTCTTAAAACATTCAATTTGCGAAACTCTTAAAAATACATTCCCTTTGGTTTCACCACAAACTTTTGCTAAAAACCTACCACTTGGAGATACAAAATTTAACGCGATTACTTTTTCTACACATTTTCCCATTAATTTAGGAGAACAGCCTAAATAATTAAAACAAACTATATTTTCAATATTATCAAATGGAATCCTAAGCTTTATCTTATCCTCTACTTTACAAACTAGATTTTCACCATCAAGAGATAAATAAGCCAACTCATCCGTAACATACACCGTATTTAAAAGTTTTCTCATGCATACTAATCTAATAAATTAATTCTATCTTTTACCTTAACTGCTTTATGCTTCTTAGGCATACATACATCCTTAAAAGAACAGCCAGAACATTTTTGACCTTTAACAATTTGAGGAATTGTTCCATTAGTCATGCATTCTCTCATGTTAATTAAAAGTTCTTTTAATTTATTATTATATTCGTCATAAGTTTCCGCAAAATTTAGACTTTGACGCTTTTTTTTATCTGCATAATAAATTACTGCATCACAATTTGTCTTAAACAAATAATCAACACATATCTTTTGTGCGAAACCTTGCATTGCATTTTCAAAATTAAATGGCTTATTTTTAGGTGCTGTCGGCTTGTATTCTACTATACAAAACCTTAACTCATTAGAACTTTTAGGATTTAAAGTTTCTTCTATGCAGTCCGTTACTCCATATAAATTATATTCAGGTAAATCATTATAAACTGAAACAGACGTCCAAACTTTTTTTCCTCTTATTGAATAATCATTATTTTGACCATGAACTCTCTCATGCATTAACTGCGATTTAGTTACGAAATAATTTTCCTCCCAGATGCGACCTATTTCAATTAAGCCCCATCTGTGAGGACAATATAAATAATGCTGAACTTGCCTAATGCTAATTACTTGACTCATTTGACTTAAAGATGTCTTCTAAATTTTCTAAATCAACATTATCAAAAATAGTTACTCCTTTATGAGTCTCCCTATCATTAGACACCTCAATATTATAATCATCGTAACTTCTAGGAGGAACTCCATAGTTTTTTAAAGCAACTTTTACTTTATCAAATAACTTATACGATTGACAATTTCCTAGCTTGCTTTCGTGTTTAAAAACTATAAGCCTTCTCATACTCATTTTGCCACGAGCTGCACTATGATCATCTTCAAACATATTTAATATAGCTTCAAAGAAAAGCTTCAAATCATCTTCAGTCAATCCCGTTTGTTCACCAAGAGATGCTGAGATATACCCTTCAGCTCTATACAAACCGTATGGAATAAAATTCTTTTTACCCATTTCATTTAACTTACTTTTTGCTTCTTTTCCATTAAAATCGGTTACATCAGTTATTGCTAATCTTGTTATAGTAATTTCGGTAGGATTTACAGGAGAACAGCTTCTAGCAAAATTTATTTGAATTGGGCCTCTAATAACTCCGCAAGGATTTTTTCCAGTCGACATTACCGCTCCAAATGCTCTGATATCAAAATATTTTTTGCACATAAACTCCTTTTTATCTTGTGCTTTATCTTGTGCATCTTTCTTCTTAGCTTCGTTAGCACTAGCCTCATCAATTTTAGTATTAAGTGCTTTATCCATTTTTATAAAGATATCATAACCCTTTACACCACCTTTAACGGTCTCTACATAATTTCTAATTTTTCTTTTTAAACATACGTCCGTTACGTATCCATAGCCCGTTTCTATATCGGTTCTAGGAGCATTTCCAGCATCTGGGTCTCCATTTGGATTTCCATTTTCTACATCAAATAACATTATAAAATCATATCTATTTTTAATTACATTATTTTCCATAATCAATATTCCTTTTTAAAAAATACAAAAAATTTATAAACTTGCTCTAATTTGTCTTACTCTTCAATAGCGTTAGTATCCTCGTCTTCAGGGGGACTAACTTTTTTACTAGAATACAAATCTTGTTTTTGTTGATAATAACCAACCACAAATTTTCCTTGTTCTATAAGACCTAATCTTAAAGGAAACTCATTGTTTAATTTATCAATAATTTCTTGAATCAATTTTTCACAATATACTTTTGAACTATCGGCTAATTTTTCTATGCGATGCACGTTCAAATTAAGTATTTTAGGAAAAACTAAAGCTGGCTGTGTTGATGCCGTAGCAAAATACCCTCTTCTTAATGAATCGGTATTATCGATCTTCTCACAAACGGCAAACAGCCTACCACATACGTATGCAGGATTATTATTTTCTTTATTTAATGACATATCTATCTCCTCTTTTTTATTATTAAATCTACAATCTCTATTTATATAAGCCTTTAATATTGAAAGACGTGTATCATCACTTATAAACCTCCAAGCACTTTCATCTTTTGATATCTTACTATCTTTCTTTATACGCATTACAATGCATTGCAAAAGTCCTTGTGGGAATCTACCATTATTCAATACAGAGCTTATTAAATCTACTATTAAATCTTGTTGCACTTGATCATTTTTTATCTTTGGAGACTTTAATTGATATACTATTTTTGCAAACGTTAAAGGTTTAGAATATTCTTTTTTAGAATTTATAAAAGCTAAATCTTTTTGAAACACCATTAGATTATCAAATATATCTCCGAATTTATTTTTATATAAATACTTAAGCGACAATCTAGCAGTACCAACTAATCCAAATATATAAAAATTAACATTAGGGTCGATATCAATATTTTTAAGCATTTCACTAGAAAAGTCCCCCCTCCTAACTTTCTCTACTATAGCACCAAGCCCATCTTCTATCTTCTCTTGAGTTTGAGAATCGTCTTCCCCATACATAAGCATCGCATACAAATCTTCGCTTTTTTTATTACAATCTGTAGCAAAATAAATATTATGAATATCGTGTTTAAATTTATCATTATTTTTTAAAAGATGATTTAAAGAGGTAGTATACTTTATCATCACATCTTCAGAAATATTACTATTAAAAGCTTCCGTTTTTTCATAAGATTGATAGGCAGATTCTCTAAACGATACTAGTGCTGCTCCTTTGCCAATATTAATTTTGTCGTGTATACGAGATATCTCTTTTTTTTCTCCAGTTATCGCACATATCGCTTTGTTTTTATCTTGGTCGCTCTTTTCATCTTCATTAATAGATAAGAGTTCTTCACATTTTTGTTTTACAAACTTATCATTATGAAGCAACTCATTTACTTTACCTTCGAAACAAAATACAAAGTGTTTAGTTAAATCAATACCATCTAAGATCTCATTTTTATTATCTATTACATCTTCTGGCTTCCAAGTATTTATAAAATTTCTAAAAGCATTTACTATTAGAGAATCTACTCCTTCTAAAAGCCCATTATGTGCTTCCTTAAACTTATCAAATTTTTGTTTGTTTAATTTACGCTTTTGCCCTTTTCCTTCTATTCCAAAGAGATACACGCCTCTTGTTTCTATAATATACGACATTATTTTTGGTGATTGTTTATAAACCTCAGGGATTATCTCTTCTCTTCCTTTATCTAATGGAATTATTTCTTTTATACTTCCATCATTATTTAAACATACAAGATAAGCTACATTAATTTTTTTATACCCTTTACTAATTAACTTACCTTGCTCCTTTAACTCGTCATAATAATCACATAAAGCACTAATTAACATCTCACATCCTCCGCATATTTTGCTACATCAATTTGACCATTTACCATTTTAGGGCGATAATATGATGCATTCGCCTTATCGGAAGCAGTCTCTCGTTCTCCTTTTACTTTTTTCCAATAATCTAGCTTTCTATTTTGCGAGTCTTCAAAAGTTAAACCATAAACCATAAACCCTAAATCGATTTCTCCAGATTCTTTTATTTTCTTATCTTGCAAAGATAAATCAAAATCTTCCCCTTCGGCTAATAAATCAATCTTTTTTGCCGGGAACTCTGCACATCCTAAACATGGAACTTTAAAAAATTGTCCTTTCTCTAAACGCCTTTTTATAATATTATAATGCTTTTCATTAGCATTATCTTCTATCTCCATAGCTTCACCCGTTAACTCAAAATGAAATTCTACCCCATATTTTACGTCTTTTAATATCATTGCCGACCTTTGTGTGCGATCTTCAGATGTATATATAGGACTAGTAGAGCCTTTAGACTTAACCTCATTTCTTTTTATGTTCATATATTTAATATCATTAAACACGATTATTCTATCGATAACATATTTAATAGCAGGCTTCCAATATATACTTTTTAAAAGTCCTTCTAATGCGCTCGGTGTAGGAACATCATACGTTGTTCGTTCAACTTTTAATTCAGGTCGTGTAAAACAAGCGTAATCCCCCTCTACTATAATTTTAAATCCATAACTCATTTAAGATATTCCTTTAAAAATATTTTTAAAAACTATTAAGTAAAATTTTTCTAAATAAATTAACAAAAGATTATATTATATAAATCATACTATATAATCTAACCCTTCAAACTTTATTCCAATATCATGATCATAATAATCAATATTAGTTAAATACCAAATGCCAGTTCCATGATCTTCTAAAGCACCTTCTTTTCTTAACTTTTCAAATTCATTTGGGTAAATTGAACAAGCGTAAACTTGTAGCTTTCTAACGATATCTATAGTGCTCATTTTTAGTTTATTCTCACCTATTATTCGTAATTTTTCAACTAATTCACGACTTTTTTTATCTTGTGGAACGATTATAGATAGTTGCCTATCGTCGATAATCTTAAAAATTTCTTCACTATACGATCTAAATCGAGCAGAATCTAAACTACAACTCTTATTATTATCATCACAAAAGAAAGATTTTTTTAAAATTCCTTCTTTATTATACTCAAAGATTTCATCATAATATTTTTCTATACATTCTTTTGAGTCGATATTATCTCCATAACTATCGAGCAAACTTGACGTAACGCTTATTTTTTATATCTAAATCATTGAACTTTTTTTTATCTGAATCTTTAGACGCTTTTTCTTTATCTGCTAGTTTAAAAACGTACACATTACAATTATCAAAACTACCTTCTCTATTGCACCTTCCACCAGCTTGTAAAATACTATCTAATCCAGATATTTCCCTATAAACAGTATAAAAAATCTAAGTCGACTCCTGCTTCAATTAAAGATGTAGAAACAACTTTTACTTGCCTTTCTTTTGGAATATCTTTTATATCTTTAAACTCTTTTTTAAGAAGACTTAATTCATTCTTAATTTCAGATATCACTCTTTTTCTATCATATGCAGTCATATAAGTCGATAAATGATATTTTTTTCCACCTAACATATTATAGAACTCCCTAGCAGTAGCCCTTTTATTGACTACTATAAGAAGAGATGGCTCATTTTGAAAATCATTAAGTAAAGAATCAAATGTTTTCGTTCCTAAATTATTATATTCACACTTTCTAAACACATTTAAGAAAGCATCATCTATCTTATTTAAATCTAATATTTGTAAATCACTTTTACTATTTATATTTAAAAATTTATCAAATAAATTTCTGTAATTTGGCATTGTTGCCGTTAAAAATAAGATTTCATTATTAAAATATTTAGATAAATAGAAGATTGCCTCTAAACAAGGTTGTAATAACTTCTGTGGCATTAATTGCACTTCATCAAATACAATAATACTATTTTGCATATTGTGAAGCTTTCCTTAATTTTCCTCTTTTGTTTGAATAGATTGATTCAAAAAATTGCACGGTTGTCGTTATTATAAAATCTGCGTTCCAATTTTCAGTAGCTAATTTTACATTATAAATTTCTTCCTTACTACTTTCTTCATCGAGTAAAAATGTTGATTGGTGCCTTAAAATATCAGCACTTTCGCCAAATATGCTTTCTAGAACACTCGCAGTTTGATCTATAATACTATTGTAAGGAATAACATATATAACTCTTTCTTTGTTATTTTTTATAGCTTTTTCTAATGCATATTTAACGGAACATAACGTTTTTCCACTTCCAGTTGGCATATTCATTAAATAAATTTCAGAATCAGTAGATCTTTTTGAAAACACCTCCGATTGTATTTTGCTTCTAGTTTTTTGAAGTTTTGTAAAAGCATTTAAATTTTTATCTTTTAGATATTTATTGACTTTTTTTAAACATTCATGAAAATCAGTCTTTAATTTTTGTGGAAGCATTTGGCTAAAAGACGCCGCATCTAAACTATCTGCATCTACAAGGCATGAAAAACAGTATCTCGTTATAAATGCAAATTTATTTAATAATTTCTCTTTACTATTATTACAATCTTTAAGTAAAAAATTAACTAGTTGTTCTTTTTTTTCTTTAGTTAATTTCGTTTTTTCTATTAAATCTTTAAGGTCTTCTTTGTAAAATGAGTAATCTTCAGTTTCTCTTTTTAATCTTCCATTTAAAGTCGTTTCATGCTCAGCATCGTCGATAATTCCGCCATTTGGTATACCTGTATGATGCCCAATAATACAATAGGCAGGAACCAATATAGGAGGAAAATCTTTATATTCATTATGTATTTCTTTAGCACCACAAGAAGAGTGTTCTATAGCTACATTCTCACCATTTACTCTTTTTTGAAAAGTAGATTGATATTTTCCTATATCATGAAAAAGTCCTATTAAATAATTTAGAATCTTTTAATTCTTCAATTGAAAAACTCGATGATAAATTTGCAACATTTTCAGAATGCTCTCTAATAGTTTGGATATCTCCTTCTTCTGTAATGCGTGCTATATAGTTCAAAGAATATTTCCTTTAAAATAAATGTTTATTACACTTTTTAATCTTTATAGAAAATACCATTTTTTAGAACCACTTTGCAAGCCCTGACACAAACTAGCAATGTTGCTAGTTTTTTTTAAAGGCTCTCTCCTACCTTAATATCGCCTTTATTATTTAAAATTTATTTTGTTTTTAAAATTCTTGTCTAAAATTAAAACTACCGTGGAACCTAGCCTAAATGCACCCAATCTTTTCCATAATCGAAACTTCCCTTCCTATCGGGAAATCTCTTGCCACTCTTGCATTTAAATTATTAGTTTTAAAATCTAAAAACTTAGAACTCATCTTGCCTACATTCGTAGCACCTACCATCACTAAAAACATCTCCCCAAACTCACTCTCAATATCAAACACTAACCTTTCATTTATAGAAAAAAGATCCTCCACAGTATTTAACGACCAATCCGTCACAGGCCAAAGCTTCCCTGGAATATACCTTACCCCACTTATAACACCACTTACAGGACTATGAACATTGTGATAATCCTTAGGAGAAAGATATAAATTTATAAAATATCCCCCATCAAACTTTTTAACATCCTCATCACTACCTATAAACTTAGCTAAATCATAACTCTTGCCCTTTACCACCTCTAACGATAACTTATCTAACTTCTCCGCATTCCTTAAACGTGCATCAACAGGGCTTACAAAATCACCTTGTAAAGGCCTAGCACCAGCCTTTAAATCCCTGTTAAAAAACTCCCCTAGCGACTTAAAGTCCTTTATATCCTTTGCCACTTCATCAGTATTTATCTTATAAAATTTAATAAAACACTTTGTTATTAAACGTACTAAAAACTTTGGAGATTTTATATTCGCTACCTTACCTACTATAAAACTTAAATGATTCTTTGGAACAAATAAAAATATCCAATACAACAACCTAGCTTTCATAAAAAAAATCCCCTTAATATTCCATCAAATAATATACTCTAATAAAATACTCCCATTAAAACAAATTATCCTCATTAAAGCTATAAAAAATTAACTTTATTTGTAATAAAAAGAATCTTATTTTAACTTCAAAATCATAATTAAAGATTAAGAGAAATTAGTATATTATAAATTTCATAAATTACATAAAAACTAAAAAT
>JBMNLI010000017.1:0-403525 GCA_050952645.1 Bdellovibrionota bacterium
TAAATGTTTAAGCAGAAGACTAGTAGTAGGTTCTGAAGAAATATTGGCGTTAAAAATTTCTAGACTATGATGGCAGAGAAAATGAAGACGGTGAACATGTTTAAAAGTGTAGAAAATAGACATGGTGTTATTTTTTTACACTAATGAACGTGGAGAATGTGTCATGAAATCATCATGATAGCACGTGCCATTTAATGGTTTACAGAAAGCTCTAATGTCTAAAGCATTTTTAGGTACACTTTGCGAGATTCTGCCTGTAGCTAGAATCTCGCATTTTTTTAATTTGGCATTTTCTTTACTTTCTTTAACATATTAAACGGTATAATGATAGTTTGACCGATTTTTAAATTCGTTGCATCACTTAAATTATTAAATTTTTTCAATCTCAACAGCATTTATTTTCGCTTCCCGTATACCAAAATGAAATCGCTTGCAATGTTTCAGTATAACTTCTTATAGTATGCAATACATTTCCCTTATTATCCCTTGCAGCATAGCCTTTAGAAGTCGCTATCGCCATTTGATCGCTATTTAAAGGTTTTAAACGAGGTTAAATCTTCAAGCGATGATAAAAAAATCAGCCTTTTCACTCTGCTTCGTATCTTCAGTTTTTTTGCTCTAGGTTACTCTGCTTAGTAGCATTCTTGCGTTCAATATTTTTAGCCACTACTTTAGTTTCTACTCTTTTTTTAGGAGTATAACTTTTTCTTACTATAACTCTTTTAGGTGGCTCCTTGGGAAGCTTAGATAAGTCTACCTTTTTTTGAAATAAGTTTAAGTCTATACTTGATTCCTTAATTTTAGGTAGCATATTTAAGTTTTTGCTTAGGACTAGGGAAAAAACTCCTCTCGCCCATTAATAACAAAGGGAGCATCTAGGTTGCTCGTGTCCATAACGTTTTCTTAATCTTTTTAAATCTCTCCAATTAGGCACTTTTTGGCCCTTTTATTATCCATTCAAAATGATTGCCGTCCTTGCTTAGGGTCTGCTATATAAACTTCCTTAGCTTGATAATAGTAAATATAAAACCTATCATCATTAAATGATTTTCTTACTATCTCAATCGCATCGGGAGCACCTTTTTGTTTTAAAAAAATGGTAAAGATAATTACTCTTTCCCATCTCATTTGAAAGAAATAAGTTTGCCCCAACGTAAGCTTGCGACTTACTTACAGGCACTATCCCTTGATTTACTAGCGATGGATAATTATTTATCTTGTAATGACAAGAGGTTGAAAATAGAATAAATAAGGTTAATGTAATATAAACACTTTTTTTTCATAGCATATTTATCTTTTTTTAAGTAATATTAATGTTAAAGTATCTTATAAAAAGCAATAAAAGTTCTTTTATAAAATATATGATGCTTTTTTTTATGAGAAAAAGAGTCAAAAATTAAGTTTAAAATTAAGCTTAAAATTATATTTTTTTACCTTAATTTTAATAGGTAAAAAAACTAGTAAGAAACTAGCAAGAAAAGAGTAAGAAATAGATAAGAGATTAAATTTTAAGGAAAAATATATGAAAATAGCTACTACTGAAAACTATTTATATAGAATTGTTAAAATCGTTAAAAGATGAAGATAGCATCGTTGGAATACCTGATGCTAGCGAAATACTAGACGCTTTACAAGAAGATGAAAGAGAAAGCAAGGTTATTATAGCTAAAAAAAACTTCAAAAAAATTCTAACATAGACTCTTATTCTAAAGCACTTTCTCTAGAAAAATGAAATATTGTTCGACAAAATAAAGGAGACTAATGCAGATATGCTCTTTATGGCGGTAAAAGATAAGAACTCTAAAGAAGTAGGGGAGGCGCTCTCATATATAAAAGAAAGTGGCACTTTTGATAAAGATATTTATTTATTTGAATATAGCACAGTCAATAAAATTTTAAATACTATCGATGAGATAGGGGAAATAATAGGAAGAAAAATCTAAAGCGGCTCAAATAGTGCAAAGAAATAAGGCTCAGCTCCTAAGTTTAACGGATGGCTTTTATGAAAGAATAAAAAACAAAAGAGTTTTAATCTTAAAAAAATATTGAGCCTTTTGAAACTTACGGGCTTTGGGTCGCAGATTTAGTAAATACAGTGTGCGCTAAAAATTGCATAGAAACTAAAGATAATGAACATCAAAAAATTACTTGGGGAAGAAATCAAGAAATTAAACCCAGGCACTATTATAGTAGCCCCTGAAAACTCAAACTTAGAAGAATCATTAAAAAATTTTAAAATACTAGAAAAAGCTTCCTAATTGGGATGAGCTTCCTGCCGTAGTTTAGAACTGAGGTTTATTTTTGCAATGGACACTCTTTTGAGGATCCTCTTAGGGCGATAACTCAAGGTAGTCTATACTTAGCTTTCTTGTATTGCTGGACTTAATCCTGGCGATATAACTAAAAGAGACTCTTACAGGAGACTTCGCTGGGTTGAGCTTATGAGACATAAGCTTTGATAACTGCCTCTAGTCTATTTATACGTTTTTGCATAGGGTTATATTTATATGAACGATAAAAAAATACTTATTTCAAGATAAAAATAAAAACGAGTTTAACGGAATTACTTTTAAAGAATTTAATGAACTAATAACGCTATTAAATGAAAAATACTTTATAACATTATCTCAAATAGTTGAATGCGCTTCATTTAGCCTAGCTATGATTATAAGAACTCACACTATAGGTTTGTCGGCAGAAAATGCAAAAGTTGGAGTCGTTGTAAAAAGATAATATATCGGGTATGATAGCACTAGCTACTGCAAGAAGGCTTTATATAATGCAGGAGGGGGAACCCTTTATAATTATTCCTCAAAAAAACATTAGGTGATTTATCACTAGAGTTCAAAACATCAAGCTGAAGCCATCTCGGCTCTAGGGCTTGAGTTAATAGTGCTAGATTCCAAAAGAAAATAAAGAGAGTTTAGAAGAATTGTTTGCTAGTTTTGATAACGTTTTAATGGGAACGTTTAAGCGAAAATGATGCTAAAGATGAAAGCTTAAATTTTCTTGCTGATATGCTAAATGAACTTACTACTCCTATTCATAGCATATTATGCCCACACGGAGTATGCCAAGATACGGGGGAGAAACTTTCTAATCCTATTTTATTCATCTTCAACTCTATCTTTTAGGTATACCACTTTTAGGGCTTAATAAGGCTTACGACTTTTTTAGGTAGACACTATATCTCTGAGATCTCTATTCCTAAAGATATCGCATATAAAAAAAGCAAATATTCCTGAAAGTCTATTTGCAGAACAACCAGGTTTGTCAAATCTTTAATCTTGAAAATAATTAAAAGTAGTTAAGGCTCCATAAGGGGCAAGGAGGGGACTATTTTTAAGGTCTAAAAACCTACCTTAAAAACGTGGAAGAGCCACTATTTTTTATTATGCAAACTTATAATGCTTTTTAATACCCCAAGCATTAAACTCTTTTTGCTGATTAATATAATTTCTTAACGCAAAATTTACACATCTAAAAATAATTTTCTTAGCTAGCGTAATAAATCTTCCTATGTATTTTCTGTGCGATACGAGATTTGTAGGTTTTATCATCTCATTATCATATCTTTGACATAAAAATCTAATATACTCTAAAACTTCTATCAGATATTTTAGCATCTTTTTCTAAAATTTTTACAGGGTAATTAGAAAACGCTAGCTATCTCGTCTTCATTATAAATATTATTTAACAAATTATCTTTTACTAAAGCGTTTACATCTTTTTCTAACTCTTTATTTTCCTTTCCTAAATAGCTAATGCTAATTCCCATTTTACAATCCTTTTTTTTAAAAATCATTTATTTTAAAAACAGACAATTAAGAGAGTTTCTTATAAAATAAATTATCTATTTATTAAATAAGAACTCCTTAAAGAATAATTCTATAATTATTTTTAAAACTATTAAAAAGGCTAAATTTAATTAGATTGTAAAAATACGAAATGCTCCATATTTTGAATTTGGATTCTTCTATAAGCAATCTTATTCCATTTCTTAAACTCTTATTTACTATCTTTTCAAATTCTTTCACATCTTCTATCACATCACCATTTACATTTACTATCAATTGCCCTTTTGATATTCCTGCTAATTGTGCAATAGAACCTGCTTTTACGCTAGTTATTACTAGTCCTTTTGAGTTTCTAAATTTATATATTGTTTTTATTATCTGTATTTAAAGCCTCTAAAGAGATGCCTAGCTTTTCTAATAAAATATCGCTAGCGTTACCCACCTTATAATATTTCCTTCATCGTCTCTAATTTCTTTTAATTCACCTAAACGCACATTCGCAATAATGGTTTCTTTATCTCTAAAAATTGCAAGCTTAATATCTTTTTTTAGGCTTATTCTTAGCAACTATATTTTTTAAATGATTGCTATCTTTTACCCTCCGTTCCATCTATCTTAAAAATAATATCGCCCTTGTTTAAACTCCTCCCCTTTTTAGCTGGGCCATCATCTTCAACATAGCTAACTAGAGCGCCTTTAGTGCTTTTATAGCCAAACGACTTAGAAAGCTCTGGCGTTAAGTCTTGAATGCCAATCCCAAGCCAGCCTCTAACTACCTTTGCCTGTGCTTATTTAAGCTATCTACTATATTTTTTTACCATATTAGAAGGAATTGCAAAACCGATACCCATATAACCACCATTTTTTGAGAATATGGCTGTATTTATTCCTATTACCTCAGATCTTAAATTAACTAACGGGCCTCCGCTGTTCCCAGGGTTTATCGCAGCATCGGTTTGAATATAATCTTCGTATCTAGTTCCACTAGAAAACGAGCGTCCTCTAGCACTTACTATACCAGTCGTAATAGTGTTATCTAACCCAAAGGGGTTTCCACCTGCTAATACCCACTCGCCAATTTTCACATTATCTGAGTCTCCTAATTTTGCAGGGACTAAATTTTTAGCATCTATTTTTAAAACTGCTATATCGCTATTAAGGTCTTTCCCTACAACTTTAGCGGTATACGTTTCTTTGTTTGAAAGTTTCACCTCAACTTTGTCGGCTTTATCTATAACGTGATTGTTCGTAACTATATGACCTTTTTCATCGATAATTACGCCAGTTCCAGAGCCTTGTTGTATCTCAGGGACGGTTTGTTCGTTTAAATCATCGAAAAAATCTTTTTCAAAGAAATCGAAAAAATGTCGCATTCTAGGATCTATCATTAAAGTTTGCCTAGATGATTTTTCTATTTTTCTAGTGCTTTTAATATTAACTATAGAAGGGGTGATGCTTTTAGCTACATGCTCAAAGACGTTTGATAAGCTTTGTGCATACTCTAAATCTTTTTCTAGAGAGTTATTTGCTACCTTATTTATAGTCTTATTAGTATCTTTATTTGCTACACTTTCTACTTGCTTATTTACAGTCTTACTTTTTGAATTACTAAAAAAATTACTAAATCTGCTTTGCTCTTTAGCATAAGATATATTAACTAATAGCAAAAGAACTACTGTAAGAGATGTAATTTTTTTTACATTTCTTATAATATTTTCTTTATTATTTTCTTTATTATTTTTTTTTATTATTTTCTTTATTGTTTTCTTTATTGTTTTTTTATCATTTCTATTTTCATCTTTTTACCTCATTTTAAATTTTTTACAACTTTGAACTCTTTAAAAATAATATTATTAAAATATAATCATAATTTTATATAGTAATCACGACTTCTAGTTTTTCAATAAATTTTTAAAATTTAAGAGTTTTCTTTAAAAAATCTTTTAAAAATGCATCATTATCTTTGTAGCAAAATCCAAATACTTCTTCCCAAATCTCTCTAGTTTCCATGCATAAATAAAAATAAGTTTTATTGTGAAATTTTTCAAAATAATTATAAAGAGTTTTGTATAATTTAATTTTTAAATCGGTAGGGTAAGTGATTTTTCCGTTAGGGTCGTGCGCCATGGGCATTTGTAAGATTTTAGTTTTTATTTTTTTCTCTCTTATCTTTTTTATAACTGGCTTTATAAAGGTTAAACTTCCAAAACTTATAAAAGAAATATCATTTGGTGAAAAATTGCTTTCTATACAATCTACTAGCTCCTTGTATTCTTCTTCCCAACCTGCATAATAAATTATAGGGTGAAAATGAAAAGCTACCTTTATTCCAAGCAAAGCAAGCATTTTTGCGGCTGCAAGCCTTTCTTTTAAAGGTGCCGTTCCTAACTCCTCATTAGAGATAACTTTTTGTGTATTTAAACTCCAAGAGCAAACGATATTTTTAGGAATTATAGAAGACTTAAAATATTTTATATTCGATGATTTAGTTTTTAATTCTAATAAAACATTCTGATTTTTGTTAGCAAACTCTACTAGCGCATCTAGCACATTAAATTTATTTCCCCACACTAAAGCATCGGATGATTGCCCCGTGCCTATATGATAAAGCTTTTTTTTGTCTAAGTTTAGAGTAGCTAATTTTTCTTTTAAATTATTAACAAAGATGAAATCTTCGCCGTAAAAAGTTTGTATAGTGCAATAAGAGCAATTAAAGGGACAATTTTGAACTACATCTAAAGTTTTTAAGCCACAACAAATAGTTTTTTCAGAATAAACTGGGCAACTACTAAAAATACTCGCATCTATATCTTTTTTTACGCATTTTAAATTTTCTATGCTTATTTCTTTATTTTCTTCCTTGTATTCTTCTTTACTTATTTCTTTATTAGAAGCTACGTACTCTTTTTTACTACATTTTAACTCTTCATGATAAGCTTTAAGCTTTGAAAGCACTTTCTTCTTTTCTTCCTTTGGGTTTTTCACATCTATATTTTTAGAGTTATCAGAAAAATCATCTTTAAAATCAAATATTAAGCTTAAATCTCTAATGTAATCTATATCCCAAGTCGATAAGTCTTTTACTACTTCACAAAGAAATTTTAAATCTTGATGCGTTAATTTATAGTAAAACGCTATATCTCTAACTAACCGTTTTTCCTTATCTTCTAATAACTCAAAAACGGTATTTTGAATAATTGTCTCAAACTTTGTTTTATATCTTATCATACTAATTTTACTTTAAGTTTTTTGCACAGTATATCGACTATATATATTGTAATAACATTTTTATTTAAATTTAGCGAGTAATTTATGCACAGAAAAATTAAGAAAAATATATTTAAAAATTATTATAATTTTGTAGATATAGAAAACGTATGCTCGCTTTCAGATATTAGCAATATTGCAAATAATAGTTTTGATTATAATACTAGTAGTGATATTAGCGGTGATACTAGCAGTGATATTGCTAAGAATATAACTCAAAATGCTAATGAAAATATTGAAAGTAGCTTTCTTATAAACGAAGATGAATGTTTTAGTTTAGAATTTAAGAACGGATATTTTTCATCGATTTTAGATAATGTAGGGGCAGGGGAGTTAGGCAATTTAATAAGGCAGATTTGCATCGATGCTATAACTAGAGTGCTAAACTTTTATGAAAAAAGAGAACCAAAATTTGCGGTAGTTCAAGCATTAAAAGAAGCAAACAGATTGATACTTTTAAGGAAAACGAAATTTTCAGATAACGATCAAATATCTGTTATAGGAGTTCATGTTAAAGATAGAGAGTTATGCATTGCTAACGTTGGAAATTGTCGAGCATATCTTATAAGAGATGATATTATAAGAAAGCTTAATAAAGAACATACTTACATTCAAGAATTATTAGAAAGCGGTATAACCCCAACTAAAGAAGAGATAGAAGAAAATAAAAACACTCTTACTAGGATGCTAGGAAGTGTTGCTAATATCGATATAGCGACGCTTTCGCTATGGATTTGGGATAGTAAAGATTGTGATGTAGATATTAACGATGTTATTTTGTTATGTTCAGATGGTTTTTACAATGCCGTATCTGAAGAAGAGATAATGAACAAAATATCTGAATGTGAAAAAGATTATAAATTAGTAGGTAGTGAATTATTAGATTTGGCAAAATCTAAAAATACTAATGAAAATATTTCATTAGCAATAGTTCCACTAAAAGGACAATTGAAAAATGTTTTGCCACTTGGGTATAAAGAGATAGAAGAAATAAATAATGAAGCAAGAATAAAGGCAAAAAACTTTGATATAGATAATTATGTATTTTCTTTGCACTTAGCTATACTAACGATATTATTTAATTTTATCTCTATTTTATGTTTTTATATAGGTTTAATTTAAATTGAGGCTTCTATGACAAACAATGATGATATACCTAACAGAAGAAATAAGACTAAGACTGTTATGCTTGGGCCAGATATAACAAAGGAAATTAGAGCACAACTGCAAGAACAAGATTTGTCAAATTTTTTACAATCGATAGACGCTAGTGAAAAAGAAAAACAAAAGGAAAAACAAAGCGAGGAAACTAGTATTCCAAGGAATTTTTTCTATTCTAATGATAGTAATAATGAAGATGGGCAAGATGGTGATAGTTTAAATAAGAACAAAGATAATAATAACGATAATAATAAAGATAATAATAATGAAGATGATTATAGTATTTTTGGAGGAGAAAATCCTATAAGTCAAATACAAAAAAGCGTTTTTGATGAAGATGAAACATTAACAAACTCGGTAAGCGATAAAGAGTTGCAAATTGCAGAAATTGCTAGAGCTAAAAAAGCGACTGAAGAGGTAGCATCGAAAATAATAAAAGATTTAGTTTTAGATCAACCTGAAAGCGACAAAAGCTTTAAAGATGATTTAATAAAGGAAATTGAAAATGATGCAGCAATGTTTAAAAAATTTGAATATGAAAATGATAATAACGAAAATAAGGAAATAGCAGATATTAAATTAGATACTAAAGCAGATATTAAAATAGATACTGAAATAAAAAAAGAAATAGCAAATATCGCAAATAGTGATATAAATAGTGATATAAATAATAATATAAATAATAATATAAATAATGATATAAATAATGAAATAAATAATGAAAGACCAAACGATGACCTTAAAGCTACAAGAATGAATTTGCAAATGATAAAAGAGGCTAGTGAAACTTCTAGGCAAACTACGCATATTTACTGGAGCGAGCTTACGCCACTAGTTGGATTTTTAGTATCGTTTAGTAAAGACCCTAATGGCGAGTTTTATGAGATAAGAGAGGGAAAGCTAGCGATAACCGCAAAACCTAGTAATGTAAACTCGCTAGTAATTTGTGATGTGTCTATATCTAATATGCATGCTATTATGAAAATTTCTCAAGATAAGATAACTTTACTCGATCAGTTTTCTGAAAATGGGACTACTGTAAAACACTTTAATGATGATAATATAATTGAACTATCGGGAGAAAGTGAAACTATTTTAGATAAAGATATTATAACTTTTGGAGATATGGTTTTTAAGGTATGTTTAATTTAATACGATAATTTATTATGGCAAGGCATCAAGAATTTAAACCAGGTTTTGTTATAGCAGATAAATATGAGGTTATAAAGTGCTTAGGAACGGGCAGCATGGGAGCCGTGTATGCGTGTAAGCATAAAGAACTTTCGGGTCATATAATAGCAGCAAAAGTGCTATTTCCAGAGGTTGCTAACGATAAAATTTCAGCTGCAAGATTTAGAAATGAAATCTTTGCCTCTTACGGTGTATCGCATCCAAATGTAGTTAGGGCGTACGAATATATAAAGGAAAAAGATATCATTGCATATACCATGGAGTATGTAAACGGAGGAGACTTAGCCGACTGTTTAAAATCGCCTAAAGATTTACTTCCTATAAATAGAATAATCGAAATTTTAGTTCAGATGACTGCAGGAGTTAGGGCGATACATGAAGCAGGGATTATCCATAGAGATTTAAAACCTGAAAATATCTTATTAACTAAATCTGGGAATGTTAAAATAGCAGATTTCGGAATAGCTAGAACCGAGAGGGGCCCTAGACTTACGGAACACGGTGGCATTATTGGAACTATAGATTACGTAAGCCCTGAGTATATGTTAAATTCTCAAATAGACTATAGGTCTGATATATATGCTATCGGCATTTTAGCTTATGAAATGATAACGGGGATGACGCCTTTTAGAGGGGAGACGATTTACGATGCGATGGTAGCAAGACTTAAAGAAGAGATAGAACCCCCTAGCAACAAAAGAAAAGAGTGCCCGACGGGGCTTGATGATATAGTTCTAAAAGCTTTAGAAAGAGAGCCTGAAGAGCGATATCAAACTGTAAAAGAACTTCACTACGATTTAGAAAAACTTCAAAAAATTTTAAATGGCGATGAGAGTGTAATTCAAAAAGAAAAAGAGCAAGAAAAGTTAATCGATACCGAAAACGAACAAAAAGAAATAGATAAAATTAGAGAAATAATAAGAAATGTGCAAGGTGCTAAAAGTAAAAAAGGTGAGGTAAGCTTTCAGACTATGGAAAGCGTTTTATCTAGAAATGCCGACTCTTATGAGGTTAGGGACATTGAAATTAAAGAGCCGTGTTTGAAAAATATGAATAGGCTAGCTAAGGAAATGAAAGCTAAAAGTGATATTAGAAATAGAAAAAGAATAATAAAAAATATACTACTTATCTTGTTTCTTATCGCTATTTTAATAGGCATTGTAGCGTTAATCGAGTATTTCTACCCAGAGTATAAGTTATTAGATAAAATTATATTTGCTTACAATAAGTGTAAAATTTATGTCGTAGATAAATGTAATATAATTTTAAAACTCATTCAAAAGTAAACTAAGAGAAAATTATTTTTTCATTCACTATTTTTAAAAAAAAAGAAAAACTTTTACGATGTAGGTCATATTATGGAAAACATTATTTACAATGAACTTATAATGCGTGGATATTCAGTCGATGTTGGAGTGTTAGTAGATAGAGCTAATGGGACTGGTTTACAAAAGGAAATCGATTTTGTTGTAAATGATGTCGATAAAAGAAGCTATATCCAATGTGATTTTAAAATAGAAACTAATAAAAAGGAATCTTCTGAGATTTCGTCTTTAATGTTAGCAAAAGATTTCTTTAAAAAGATTATAATTCGCATGGATATCCCACATAATTTTTATGATGACAGGGGTATATTCCACTGTAATTTAATAGATATTTTACTAGGGCGTGTAGAACTATTTTAATCTTTGTAAAAAATTTTGTAAAAAACAAAGTATTTGCAAATAAATTAAATAAAAAAATAAATAAAATAATAAATAATTAAAATAATAAATAATTAAAATAATAAATAATTAAAATAAGAAAAAACTTAAGGAATTACAAAAACTACCTAATAGAGACTAGAATTAGAATTCTCACCTCTGTTTTGGGGGGGGGCTTTCTAGGGGGGGCTAATAGCTAGTGGTAGAGGATAGCTTGAAATAGACTTTTTAGCATTAAGACCTAAATTTGACTAGCTATTTAGAATTCTTTATCATTTTATACTATAATTTCGGGTGATACTTAAATTACGAGTGATACTTATGCGTTTATCGATGCGTTTATCAATACGAGTATCGATACGAGTATCAATACATATATCGATAATGGTTTTTCATACGTTTTAAAATTAAAAAGTTAAAATTAGAAAGGTTGTTGTTATGATTGTTGCAATAGCTGGCCTTCATGGCAAGTCAGAAAACTTACAGTTGCTTACTAAATTTCTAGCTGAGCTTAAGTTTGACGGCTTTATATTCGTTTGTGGAGTTAAAAACGAGGATTTAGATATTCTAAAAGAACTTAAAAAGTTTAATGTACGAATCGTTTTTAAAGGAAACAAAGAGTTTAAAGATAAACTAACTAGAATATATAGTCTTCTCTGGCCAAACTCGCCTTGGCCACAAAGAGAAATCGAGACTCGCTTAGGTGAAAGCGAGTCTTTAATAGTTCCTAATATAAACGATGAAATGACTACTTGGTATGATTGGAAAAAACGGTATGACGTTATTATCCATGGAAGCGAGCAAGAGCCTAAAGTTGTCGAACATAAAGGTGAGACATATTGCAACCCTAGTAGGCTTACCATTTGTCCTGGTGAACTAGGTGGGGAGAATCCAAGCTTTGCTTTAATCACCATCGATAGAGACCAAATAGAAGATAAACGAATGCGCATGAGAGAAGGTGCAGTAGGCATTAGCACTACCCACTATACTCTAAAAAATTGCGTTTGGTTCCCTAAAACTCTAAGGGGCGAAAACGTAAAGCTTAAAGTAGCATAAGATAAGTGGGTTTAGCTAGAAAAGAGATATCTAAATTTAAGATATCTCTTTTTTTTTATAACGCCTTAAATCCTAAGTCTTTCTTTAATCCTTGTTTTAACTCGTAAACTTCAAATGCTCTATCTATAATCATCGAAAGCTCTTCAGTGTATAAAATAGTAGGCTCAGATTTTTCCCATAGATAAAATGCTAGCGAACCAGGAATTAAATTCGCTTCATTAAAATAAATATTTTCAGATTTTTTATCATACATAAAGTCGAGCCTAGCAACTCCAGAGGCTTTTAAAGCTCTAAAAATAATTTTTCCATATTCCGTAACCTTTTTCTTTATTTCATCACTTAAATCTACAGGGTCTATGGCTCTAGTTAAACCTGCCATACCTTGACTTATAGAGATTCTAGTTTTTAAAGGAGAACTCCCCTTCTTTCCTTTTCCATCTCTTAAGTATTTATCTTCATATGAAAGAAAATTTCCATCTGGCACTGGAATTTCTACCACAGATGCCTTTAGCCCATCTGTGGTATCTAAAAGCGATATATTAATTTCAAACATATCATCCATAAATGGCTCGATTAAAGCCTCCGTGTCGTGTTTAAATACGTTTGATAATGCTAAAAAAAGCTCTCCATCATTAGAAGCTTTAGACACCCCTATCGATGAGCCTAAATTATTAGGTTTTACAAATAAAGGGTATTTTAACGCACTATTTTTAAAGACTTCTTTTTTTGCACTCTCTACCCCATGATTATTTACAAATTCCTTTAAAATGGTGATGCTCGGCAAAACTTTAATGCCATAACTAGAAACTAGAGCCTTTGCAGTGTCTTTGCTCATAGCCACCGAAGATGCTAGCACATTTGAGCCAGCATAAGGAACGCCTGCTAACTCTAAAAGCCCTTGCATAGCGCCATCCTCTCCTAGTTCTCCGTGGAATACTGGGAAATACATATCTACAGGGATAAATTTTTCACCGAAAAAATAGGCTTTCTTTAAAACTGTTAAGCCCTTTTGTCCTACGAAAGGATACAGCATTACCTCGCTTAACATTTTTTTCTTATTTTCAAAATCTTTATAAAACGTCCTATTTAAAAGCTCATCTCCAGAATACCAACGGCCGTCTTTAGCTACATAAACGGGGATCGCATTATATTTTTCAGTATCTAAAAACTCGATAAGTTGAAGCCCAGAAATAATAGAAATTTCGTGTTCGCAACTTCTCCCGCCAAATAGCACTGCAACATTTATTTTATCCATAAAAAATTTAACCTCCTAATACTACAAAAAACTTTTCTAAAATTTATTACTAATACATATTTATTAAAATTATTTTAATTTAGAGTTTATTTAAAAATCTACCTTAGCTTCATACCAATCTGGCAAATCGTTTTCGATAAGCACTCCATCTCCTGCTTCTTGGTATGAGGTAAGCTCTTTAAATCCCTCTTCCCTACTTTCTACGTATTGAACGTTTTTAAAATTTTGCTCATCGAAAGCCTTTTTATACGCTTCCTTATTTTCATTTCCTACAAAAATCACCTTATCACAAATTTTAGTAATCTTTAGAGCAATCTTATAATTTTCTTCAAATTGAGTTTTTCCTAACTCTATAATTCCCGGCGTCATAACTATTCGTCTTTTAACATCTAACGCCTTTAAAACGTCTAGCGCAGCATCAAACCCAAGAGGATTAGAATTATAGCCATCTTCTAAATATATTAAATTATTTCCATAATTTTTTAATACCAGCCTATTAGATAATGGTTCAATACTAGCTATAATATCTACAACGGTTTTAGGCTCTAACCCCATAGCACAGGCCATAGTAAAACAAGCAAGTAGGCTTGAAAGTCCCCCACTTCCAACTATCTTAGTCCTTACGTTATATTCATTTTCTTTCCAATAAATTTTTGCAGTAGTTCCATTATTAGAATATTTAATATCCGTTAAATACGCATCTAATTTAATACCATCTTTAATACCGTCCTTTCTTTCTAATCCGTAAAGAAACTTGTTTTTAATATCTGCTTTATTATAAGCTCTTAAAACGAAATCATCATCGCCATTACATACAAGAATACCATCTTTAGGCAATGCTTTTATAACCTCAGTTTTAGCCTCGTATATATTCTCTCTCGTTTTAAATCTTTCTAGATGCATATGATTTATAGCAGTTAAAATAGCAGCGTTTGGTGGAGTAAGCTCGCAAATGCTACTAATGCTTCCTTTTCTATAAGTTCCCATTTCTATCACTGCATACTTATCCGTATCTTTTAGTTCCTCTCTAATTTTTCTCGTAATTCCCATAATGGTATTTATGCCAGCTTTTGGCCAGAAAGTGCCACCTTTAGCAGCTTGCAAAATTTCTCCAAGCATATTTTTTACTGTAGACTTTCCATAACTTCCAACGACCGCTATAACGTAAGGGCTAACTTTAGAAAATTTCTCTTTAGCTTCATTTAAAAATTTTTCTCTAGTTTTCTTTTCGTGTGGTGAAAGTATAACGACTGAAAGCATTAAAGAAAAAGGGATAAATTGAAAACATAATGCTATAACTAAAGGATAATAGTGAGAATCAAAAGATGGATAAAGTGTTATAAGAAAAAAAAGCATCACTGTAAGCAGTAAACTAATTCCTCTTATTCGTCTCGCCCTAAAAGTTAAGTTTAAAGGTATTTTAGCATTTTTACTAGTAGCTGGATCTAATTCTTTTCTTATTACCTTCCATGCTATAAATACGAATGCACAAAAACTAATAACACGAACTACATAATAGTAGAAAACATCGCCTAAATGTGCGTATTTTGAATAATAGCGTAGTTTTAGCGTGATTTCATAAATAATAAATAAGATAGTTATTATAGCTACTTTTTTATCGAACGCTTTATTTTTCTTATACCATTTCCAAAAACGAGATGGAGCGTATTCATCTTGTTGTAAATAAAGCAAGTATTTATGAGTCCTTATTTTTAGCATTTTAAACAAGTAAAAAACGGCGATTAGAAAACATACTACGATTATAGTGCAAAATAGCGATAGTAAAAAAATACCTTTCTTGTTTAGCATACCGATAAGAACTATAACATCATTTAAGTCATTCATAATTTCTTTATCCTTTATATATATTTATTAAATTTTATTTTAAAAATTCCTTTATTTGATAAGCACAAAGCCCAGCGCCGTCTCCTAAAAAAGGCATATGCCCTCTACCTTTTAAAATCACTAGCTTTGCATCTTTTATCTTTTTTGAAAAAGTTTCTCCCATATCTACTGGAGTTTCAGTATCTTTATCTCCCCAAATTAAAAGGGTTCTTGCATTAACTTTACTAAGTTCGTGTTCTTGATTCTCTTCTACTATTTTTACAAATATCTCTTTCATATCTCCAGCATTTCTGTAATCTCTAGAACCAAATCTTAATGCAAATCTATTTTTAAAAAAATTATTCTTTAAAAGCTTATCTATGGCTTTAAAAAATTTTGCTGCTTTTTTTATTATAAAAATTTTAAATCGTCTAAATAAAAATTTTTTTGATTTTATTCCAGCAGATGAAATTAAAATTAAATTATCTACATACTCAGGGTAATGCACTGCTATTCTTAATGCTATTCTCCCTCCAACCGAGTGGCCTAAAATATCTGCTCTTTCGATATTACGCTCTTTTAAATAATCTACGATACACTTTGCATACTCTAGCGTTCCCCACACCTCGCTAGGTTTTAAAGACTCTCCAAATCCAGGAAGATCTATCAAATGGCATTCTCGATTATCTGCTAGTAGCTCGGCAAGATCTAAGAAAAGCGTCGAATCTACTCCCCAACCGTGCAAAAATACTAGTGGCGCACCTTTGCCAATTATTTTAGAATGTATTATATTTTTCTCTTTCATATAGTTTGTTTATATATTTTATTTTAAGGGAAAATTTTACAACCATTTTTTACATAAAAACTAAATTCTTATTAAAAGAACTTGCATAATATTTTAAATATTCTAACTTAATTATAAATAAATATAAAGATAGTTTTAAGGTGATTATTAAATGACAAAGAATATAGCTTTGCCTAAAATGGCTAGGTACTTTTATCCAGAAAATACTGAAAAGTTAAACAATACTTTAAAAGAGTTTATAAGCGACACTCCTACAGTAAATAAAAAACCTCTAGCGCTAATAGTTCCGCATGCTGGATATATTTTTAGTGGAGAAATCGCAGGCAAAGCTTACAGCATCTTAAACGGCTACAAAGACGAGTTTGATACTGTCGTTATAATAGGTCCATCGCACAAGGTGCTACTACGAAAACCTGCCGTGTTAAATATGGATTACGCACTACCTACAGGAATATTAAAAAAAGATGAAATCCTTATAGACGAATTATTAAAAGATAATTTAGTCGATATAGATAACGATGCACACAATGGAGAGCACTCTATTGAGGTGCAACTACCGTTTTTACATTATATAAATCCTAATTTTAAAATAGTAAATATTTTATCGGGAGCCTACGAACTAGACGATGTAGTAAAACTAATAGATGCACTATTTAAAATTCCTAGAGTTCACATAGTTATAAGCTCCGATTTAAGCCATTTTAATTCATACGATATTGCAAAGCAGGTTGATAAAGAAACCATCAAAAACGTGCTAGAGCTAAACGATGAAGCGATAAAATCTGATGATGCCTGTGGAGCAGTAGGCATAAAAGCTTTAATAAAAATTGCTAGAAAATATTTTTTAAAACCTAAGGTGCTTGGATATTGCAATTCAGGCGATAAAACAGCAGATAAACAAAAGGTGGTAGGCTATGCAAGCTTTGGATTTTTTAACTCCTAAATTAAACGATGAAGAAAAAAATTTTCTAATAAAATTATCTTATCAAACATTAGAAAATTTCGTGTTAAACACTAATAAACCAAAAGTAAATGAAGCTAAACTTTCTAAAAATTTACTTAAAAATACTGCTAGCTTTATTACTTTGAAAAAAAATAAAGATTTAAGAGGTTGTATAGGAAGCGTTGTAGCGCATAGACCGCTATATATCGATGTTATAGAAAATACTATTTTTGCTGCTTCAAAAGATACTCGTTTTGAAAAAATTAGTAAGCTAGAGCTTAGTAGCATCAGCATTTCCATTTCAGTTTTAAGCGATTTGCATGAAATTAAATATAACTCGATAGAAGAATTATACACACTTATAGAGCCTTTTAAAGATGGACTAGTTATAAAAAATGGAGCACTTCAAGGATTATTTTTGCCATCGGTATGGGAAGAACTACCTAGCAAGGAGCTATTTTTATCTAATCTATGTTTAAAGGCAGGATTTGCCCCTAATAAATGGCATCAAGAAATAGTGGTATATAAATTTAGAAGTTTAAGTTTTAGTTAATATTTTAGTCTAAAAATTGTTTTCTTTTTGGCTTCGTCGAGGTGAGTGATACTAATTTTAAGGTCTTAAACCCACCTAAAACGTCAAAGAACTTAAAAATTTAACATTTTTCTTTTCTAACTCTATTGCATACTGCGAAGTGTCCTTTATTCGCCCTCCTGCTAAAAGCGAAAGCAAGCTTGAAAAGTTTTTTAATCCTTTATCCGTAAAATTAAATTTAATTATGCACTTTGAAAAATTATTGCTTTTAAAATTATATTCACAATTTTTAGATTCAGCATTTATTAAATCACTTTCAAACTTAAAATTATTTAAATATAAATCTTTTTCTTTTAATTTGTACACTGATGAGATATTAGAAATGCTAATCTCTGGCACTTCTACATCTAAAGGAAGACCAGAAAGAAGTGCAGGGATTTTAAACGCACTATCGAAACTTAAACGAGAAAGATTAAAATCTCCTCCTAAATAAACGATATTAAATTTTTTATCAAACAGAAAATTAAAAGCTCTTAAATTTAAAAAACCCCCAGAGATGGGAAAATTTTTTAAAAAAGAATGCTTTGAAATATTGACGTTTTCTAAAAACAAATCTGCCCTTATATCTTCACTTCTAAAGTTTTTCCAAATATCAAATTTAGCATTCCCATCATAGAGCGTGCCTTTGCTTTTTACATCTATTACTAATGTCAATAGACCTTTTAAGCTTAAATACGTTTTTAATGTGTCTAGCTCAACATTTAAAAAAGGCTTTCGCTTATTAAATATAGAAACTTTATTGAAATTTAGAGAAACTGGAAACGAAAATTTAACTTTTTGAGGAAGCACGTTTATATTTGAAGTTTTATTTAACTCTTTAATGCCAAGCAATGCAAAATTGCCTGCAAAAAGTTTTATAAATACTAGTAATATAATTAAAAGCAAAACTGTAAAAAGTAAAAATTTTCGTTTCATTTAATTTCTATAAAATTTATTTCTATAAAATTTAAAAAAATTTTCTTTAGCTTAGATTTTTCTTTTAAGCTCTATACTTAGTTTCCCAAAGCCCATGTAAATTACAATACGCTCTTACGGTATATTCTCCATCTTCCTCAATTTTAAATTCCATGCTTGGTTCTTGATTTGGATTTAAATTTTTTCTAGCAATTTTTTTAGATGGTTTTATCACCTCTATCCAATTTATATAGTGTTTTAGCTCCATCGGATGAGCAATATCTCCTACTTTAATCAATCTTCTCTTTCCACTATCGCAATCACTTTTTTCTAGAGTTTCAATTACGGGAACGTGTTTTTCTAATCCCTCATCTGCGCTCTTTGGAGCTTTTAATTCCATAGGCTCACCGCAACAGTAAAGCTCACCACCTGCTTCTTCTAATACCTCTACTATATTTCCACATATTTCGCATTTATATACTTCAAATTGTTTAGTCATAACTACCTTTCCTTTTTTAAAAAAAAATACTTATTTATTATTTTTATTCTTTATATCATTATTATGCCAATCCCAAGCCGTTTTAATGATATTCTCAATATTTGAGTTCTTTGGCTCCCAACCTAACGCATCTTTTATTTTTTTAGCATCTGCTACTAATTTAGGAGGGTCACCCTCTCTTTTTTTCACGCACTCTCTTTTAACTTTTTTACCTGATATTTTTTCTATGGCGTTTAGTATTTCTAAAACTGAACTTCCGCTTCCAGTCCCGATATTGTATACTTCGCTTTTATTAGTTTCTAAAAGTTTTTTCATTCCTAAAATATGCGCACTAGAAATATCCGCAACGTGAATATAGTCTCTTATGCAAGTTCCGTCTAGCGTGTCGTAATCATCACCAAAAACTTTAAATACGCCGCCTTCCATAGCACACCCTATAGCTAAAGGAATTATATGAGTTTCCGGGCTATGACGTTCCCCCATTTTGCCATTTTTATTTGCCCCAGATACATTGAAATATCTAAAGATAATGGATTTAAAATCGTAGGCAACATCGAAATCTTTTAAAATCTGTTCAACCATTAGCTTTGTTTTCCCATAAGGATTTATTGGGTTTTGAGGTGTTTGCTCGGTAATAGGCATAACTTTAGGGACGCCATAAGTTGCGCAAGTAGATGAAAAAATAAACTTTTTAACATTAAACTCTTTCATTATAGTGAGAAGATTTAATGTAGCAACAACGTTGTTTTTGTAATATTTTAAAGGGCTAATTACAGACTCTCCTACGTATGCATAAGCCGCAAAGTGCATAACTACGGATATTTTATATTTATTAAAAACATATCTTAGAAAATTTGTATCGAGCATATCCCCCGTTTCGATAGGCGCTCCTATCTTTTCAGCGATATCTCTATTGCCGTATATAAAATTATCAAGAATTATCGGATTATAACCTTCATTTAACAAATCGCTTACTACTTGTGAGCCTATATAACCTGCCCCTCCTACTACTAGAATAGTTTCTTTCATATTTTTCACCTAAACTTAAATTTTAACTTATGTAAATTTATATAAACTTTTCTTAAGTTTACTAGACTTTTATCTTTTTTTATATAGATTATTTTTTATATAGATTATTTTTTATTTAAATATCTTAAATTTAAATATTTTAAGAGCAATAATTTTATTATAATTTTTCTATTTCATACAATATTTCAGCTACGGCTTCATAAAGCGATGGTGGGATTTGCTTTCCTTCTTGAATTTGGTAAAGGGCTTTAGATAGAAACGATTTTTTTACTATCGGCTTATTATATTTTTTAGCTAGTTTTATAATATAATCTGCTATAAATTTTTCTCCTTTTGCGGAGATTATGGGAGTTTTCCCTTTTTCATACTCTAGCACTATCGCACGATTGTGAGAATATTTTTTATCTGATTTTGAACCATTTCCCATATTTGCCATATAATATTTTGTCTTAATTTATCTTATTTAATTTTATTGGTAATATAATTTTAACACGAGTTCCAATATCTTCTGTGCTTACAATATCGATATGCCCTCTAATAGATGTGATAACTGCTCTCGATATAGTTAAGCTAAGTCCATAAAGGTTAGGAGATATTCTCGTTTTTATATCTATATCTTTTGTAGAGAAAAAAGGCTCAAATGCTCTACTTAAAACATCTTTTTTCATACCCCTACCTAGATCATCGATAAAAAGAGTTAAAAAGTTGCAGGAATCTACATTTTTTTTGTAAAAATAATTTAATTTTATTCTTATATCTGTAAACTCATCTTTAGAAAACTCCACGGCATTTACTAAAATTCCCCATATCGCTAAAAACAAACTTTCCTTATTACAAGTAGTGTAATACTTATTTGTTAAATCGTTTATTTGAAGATCTAAAAAATCGCCGTAAGTGTCCGCGTACTCATCGCTAAATTTTACAAATATATCGTATATAAAATCGGTAAACGATATATCTTCTAAAGTAGCATAAGGGTTATTACTAAAATTATTACTAATAAGAGAGAGCTTACCACTTAAACTTTTAGCCCCATCAAACGATAGTAAAATTTTATCTATTTGCTCTAAAAGTTTTGCATCGTTTTTTGAAAGCATTTTTATAAGCTCTAATCTGCTAGAAAGCCCCTGCAAGAAATTATTAACGTAATGAACTAAGCCAGATGATAAGTAAGACAAGGATTGTTGTTTTCCAAAATCGCACTCTTGTTTCTTATTTTCATAAAGGCACACTAATAAATTTATATGAGACAAAGAGCTTTTAATAAGTTTCTCATAATCAAAATAATTATAGTTCTTATTTAGCTCATATATAAACACGTAAGAAGTAGCATCGTTTAGCTCTACTTTTTTAAAGACTACGTTTTTTTTCTTATCGTTATAGAAAATATTTTCTAATGATTTTATTTTGCATTTATTAGAAAAATTTTTAAATAGATAATCTGTGTTTACATATGGATTTATGCTAACTATTTTAGCTTTACTATGAAAAGAAACGAGCGTCGCTTTGTCTATCTTATTAGTTATTTTATAACTAGTTATCGATATAAAGCTTGGCATATTTTTTATTAAAACTTTAATATATTCATCTATAATGCTACCTAAGGATAGACCGATAGATATTTTATTTAAATTTTTCAAAAATATATTAGAAAGTTTTTTAGCATCATTTTTAATTTGATAATTGCTATAATAATTTAACAACTTTAAAAAGTTAAAGATCTCTTTTCTTAAGTTTGAGTATATCTCTTTGCTAACTAAAAAATCCTTTTTTAAAAAGGCAAATAAAATTTTTCTATTACTAAAATTATCTAGCTTTACAGGAATTAAAACTGAGCTTTTGAAGCCATATAAAGGTTTATTTATAAAAAGAGGCTCATTTTTCTCTATAATTTTTTTATATACTAAAACATTATTTTCAACTACCTTATCTAGTATATTGACCGTTATAATATTAGCTATAATATTATTAGTTGAAATATCAAAAGCGAAATTGCTATTATTTTTATTATCATTTTTATTATCATTTTCATTATTATTATCATTTTCGCTAGTAGTATCAACAACTATGGCAAATCCTGCGTCGAGATTAAAAATTTCTAGCATATATAAAATAAAGCTACCTATTAAATCTTTACTCTTAACATTTTTACGTATTAAATTTTTTAAACTCTGATCGTCTTTTTGCATATAAGAAACATCACCTATGCTTAGGCTAAAAGAGTTCTTTTTTGAAAAATGTATTTCTATCGATAGAAAACTACTTAAAGAACTACTTAGTCAACTATTATAACTTTAGACTTACGAACTTTTTCTTCAATCTTTTGCATTAAAATCGCTTCATGCATATTTCTTCTTTGAGATTTTATTAAAGGATCCCCCTCATCTTCTTTATACTCTCTTTTAAGCTCATCTTGAGACATAGAAAGTTCGCAAGCGTATCTTCTTTTTTTTATCTGATATTCGATTATTGCAGTGATAAAAAAAATTATAGCGGCGTATATAAGAAAGTTTTTTAAAATGCTTAGATATAAACTTAACTCATTATCTTGAAAAAAATTATTTATTAAAAAAGTTATTTTACTTTTTAGAAAAAAGCATAAAAAAATAAATAACACAGCTAGCTTTAAAATCGTTAGCCAAATATCTTTGAATGAACCGAAAAAATTTACTAAACCTGAGACTGGATTAACTTTTTTAAAATTAGGTCTAGCTAGAGACCAAACTAAAAGATTTTTCCTATTGTTAAATCCGATAATTGCGATAACTAGCAATAAAGAGATTAACATAGGAATAAAACAAAATATAAATAAACTTTCAGTATACAAACCTACACAAGATTGTATCATATTAAAAGGATTTATAACACATTGTTTTATTCCATTTATTTTTTTGTTGAAATTGCTTGAAATGCTAATATAAGTAGTTAAAATTAAAAGAGAAAAATATAAAATTTGATTAAAATAAGGAACTTTTAAGACGTTCCCCTCTTCTAGTGCTTTTCTTTTTTTCTTTTCGCTTGCGTCGAAGCCTTTATATTCAGCCATAATTTATGATATCTTTTTTAAATAATACAGATTTAAAAGAATATATCGAAAAAAATTTAAAAAAATTTCTTTAAATATGCTATATTAAAAAAAATTTGAAGCAGTTATAATGGTAGTTAAGATTATATAGTTATAACACACAGAAATTAGAAAGCTAAAATTAGAAAGATGTTTCAAAAAAAGGTGGTGCTATATGACGGTAAGTTTAGATAGTCTTTTAAATT
The DNA here is from genome assembly GCA_050952645.1 of Bdellovibrionota bacterium. Lineage (GTDB taxonomy): Bacteria > Bdellovibrionota_C > UBA2361 > UBA2361 > CAKMMH01 > CAKMMH01. Next base: position 23,287 of record JBMNLI010000017.1, read on the forward strand.
CAATTAACAACTTAGAGAATGCGATATCGGCAGCTGAAGATAAGCTATCGGCAGGAAAGAAGATTCATAAATATACATCTAGGTTCGACTCCTATCGAAGAATTTGCGATATGCAACGAAGATTTTCAGAGGAGGTTTTTTATCTTAAAGCTATCAACAATACATCTGAAATAATTAGAAAAGTTGAGCTTATAAATGGTCTTTCTGCGATGATTTTAGATGACTTAAAAAGTCTTTTTATTCAATACGAAAACTTAAAAAATAAATCTAAGCAAAGCTTCTACGAACATAGCACTTATGAGTGCAACTAACAAAAGTTAAATAACGAAAAAACAAACTACCTACTATATGAATAACTAAAATCCTTTACAAACTTTCACGAAACTAATAAACTTAGAGCTATGTTTATTTAAATGTTTATTTAAATTGCCTTTTTGTTTTAACTTTTCTTTTTTTAAATTTTTTTAAACTTTAGTTTTTTTTTAAACTAAGAAAAGAATCGTTTTTTAATTTTTTAAATTATATGAAAGAAAGTAAAATAGTTCTATATTCGCTTATAGCAGTCTTTGTTTGCTCACTTTTAATTATAATTAAACGACCAGATAATAAAGAAAGTTATAATAAAAATAATAGCAAAAATGCACGCCAAACCGTTCTAGAAAAATCTAAAGATAATTTAAAGGAAGATAAAAAATTAAACTTAAAACAAAAATCAAATAAAGACGCAAAAGCAACTCTTTCAAAAAAAAGCCAAAGGAAAACTAAAAAAGATAAAATTGCTGCTAGACAAAAAAGATTAAAAAAAGCTAAAGCATTAAAAACTAACGAACTCGCCTTAGTCTCCTCTACTAATAATAAGAGTGCCTCTAGTGCAAATAATAATAATGATAATAATAATGATAATAACAATGACGTAGATACAAATATTAGTTTAAAAGGCAGCATCTATTTTATAAAACAAAGAAGTAATTTTATTTTAGATGAGGTTGAAAGTAAATTAAAAAACGAGCTAAAAGCTTCAAAAGAATTTAATGAAAACGATTTTGAAATAAAAGAAAAAATAGTCAGCTTAAGGCTAGATAATATTGATGAAATAGCAAAAGAAATAACTAAAGATAAAAATGTAAAACTAATCACAACTTTCTCTCAACCTATATATGAAAGTATTTCTAGCAGCTTAAAAGATTTTCCCTTTGTCTGCACACTGCTTTTAAATACAGACGAGTTAAAGAGCAAAGAGAAACTTAAGTTTAATGATAAAACATTAGGCATCAGAGCTCCTTTATCAATAAACGCTATGACTAACCTTATAAAAAAATCTTTCTCTAATAAACAAGTAATTATAGCCTATAATGGACTAGAAAATGAAAGTTCTTACAATTATCAAAAAATAAAAGAAAGCCTAGAAAAAGCCAAAATAAAGCATATAAAAGTAAATATAAAAAACAAGAATAGTATAAGAAATTTAAATATATTAAAAAAAGAATCTAAGTCAAGCTTGGTATTATTAGTGCCATCAAATTTATTTTTAGAAAATTATGAAGAAATAAGAAAGCGTTTTGAAAAAATAGAAATGCCAGTTATAACCTTTTCAGAATTAGAATTAAGAAAATTTAATGGAATAATTTCATTAGGTGCAGATTATGGCACTATTGGCAAACAGACTGCTAATAAAATTATAAAACTACTTTCTAAGAAAGATATTAAAAAAGAAGATAAAATTAAGCTTGCTAATTTATATAAATTAGTAGTTAATTTAAAGCGTGCTAAAGAAATTAATATTGCTATACCTAATGATATAGTAAATAAGGCTAATACTGTAATAAGATAATTAAAAAAAAATGGTAATGAAAATAGATACTACTATAAATGAAAAACAAGAAATCGTTATTACGCTACAAGGAAGACTAGATGCTAATAGTTCAAAAGAATTGTCGGAAATTTTTATAAAATCTACAGAACATGGATACGTAAACATACTTATAAATTGCAAAAATTTAGAAGAAATGTCCTCTGCGGGGCTAGATTTTCTAATTAAAAACTATAAAAAATTTAATGAGCTACACGGTCGTCTATCTTTAACTAACACATCTTACGAACTAGAAAAATTTTTAAATGAGGAAAGCGCCACATCACTTTTATATAACAGAAACCATTTAGAAAAACAAAAAACAGCTGAAACTCCAAACAATCTAGCAAGAATAAACAATACGGTTTTAAAATATTATAAATTAAAGAATACTAATCAAGACCTTTTAGAAGCTTTTGGAAATCCAGATAAATTTTACTTTAAAGAATTTTCAAAGGAAGAACCATTTTTACTTAGGTATTCTCAAAACGATATAGGATTAGGGCTTGGTGCGATGTCTTACGATGTAAACGGCACGAAAGATAACTTTAGCGAATTTTTAAATATCGGTGAATACACTTTCCATATTCCTCCTAATAAAAACGCAGTGCCAGATTACCAAAAGATAAATGGTAAAAAAAATCAGTTTTATAAAATTCATTCGCTTTATGGCTTAAGGGCTAGCAATAGTTTTGCGCATTACGTAAAATTTAATAGCGAAAACGCTAGCCCTTTAAAAATGTCTAGTCTTATATATTCGCTTATGGAATTTACATCGTGTAATGCAGTCTCATTCGTTATTTGTGGAAAGCTCTCTAAGTTATCTTCACTAAGACTTATAAGCCCGATGTTTTCAAATCAATATAATGATGTTTTTAATAAAGCGAGTTTTGATAAAAATTTTAAACTAATAAACCAAGATAAATATAAAGGGCATACCGCTCTTTTAGTAGGGTTTGCTATAAATCAGGCAAATGTAATTATTAAAAAATTCTTAAAGCCATACGCTTCGCATAGCTCCCTACATACTCATATACACGCACTAATATTCGACCGTGGCACTACGAATTTTTCACAGAATTTTTTACAAGATTTTTCAAAAGACGCCACGCCTAGCGATATAATTAGTTTGCTTATAAAAAAAGGTGGTGCAGTAGACTTATGTCATCTTATAAACGACGAGATAAATAATATGGAGACGTGTTTTTTAGAGGGCATATGTTATTTTAATATCTTAAAAGAATTTAGAACGGGAGAATTCTAAAATGGAACTTTTAGAAAGTTTTAATATAGGAATGATTTATGCGCTATTAGGCGTAGCTTTTTATATGTGTGTTTATAAATTAAAATTTATAAATTTACTTATTGGTCCCTGCTTTTATTATTCGGGTGCGATTGCTCGTAGCCTTTACGATGCCCCTCCTAAAACGAATACTATATCTTACTGTGTTTTTATACTGCTACTAATAAGTGCTTTACTAGGAATAATAAATGGATTATTTTTAAAAATGGGTATCAAAAAAGTTTTTTCTAATATTATTACGCTACTGCTTTCTAGTGCGTTTTTTCCCATGGTGGAAAGTAGTATTTTAAAGCTATACAATGTACATATAGGGCCAGGACCTAAAACCTTACCGTTTTATATAGCATTTAAGCTACCATTTTTTTGGCTTTTAGTTATTAGCGTTTCAAGTTTTTTTATAGCAAAGATTTTAATAAAAAAACGTAGCTCCATTTTAAACGATACGCTCTTAATTTCTTTTTCAAATATACTATCTTCACTTGCAAGCATACTTCATTTCCCTTTTGAAATAGAGAAGTATCTTTACTCAGGCGATATGGTTTTTAAACCTTCCTATACTTTTTCTATCGTAGTAGCGCTTTTAATATTTTTAATTACAAAACTTTTTACTAAAAATTGCAAAGGATTATCTATTAGCCTTTTTATTACATTTATGTCATCAATCTTATTAAGTCAAATAACAGTTATTAGTAAAATGTATAATATTACTGACTCATATCTCCGACTTTATACTACTTTACTTTTAGTTTTTATCGTCTACTTAATTCGCACTAATAAATCAGCACTAGATATTACAGCTTCTAACCATGATAGCTCAAATGATATCTGCCAAATTCAAAGTAAACTTGATAATGAAAATATAAATATAAAGAATGAAGATTTTATAAATTTAGTAAAATCACAGTATATTTAATATATTTAAAAAAGAGGTAAAGTTTTATCTAGCTAACTGAATTACTTCTCCTAGAAGCGAATCTATAGTGGATATAATCCTAGAGTTAGCTTGGTAGCCTCTTTGCAAAGTTATCAATTTAATAAACTCATTTGCTAAGTCGACAGTGGAAAGTTCCAAAGAACCAGAGTGGAGCGTTCCAAAAGTTCCTGCGTTAGGAGTTCCCGCAACTGGCTCTCCAGATTCAGGGGTTTGTTGTAAAAGTTGCCCTCCAACTCGGACTAATCCTTCACAGTTTGCAAAGTTTACTAATCCAATATAACCAATAGTGGCAGTTTGTCCATTTGAAAGTATAGCGAAAATTTCCCCATTTTTTTCAATGCTTAAACTTTCGACTGAACCAACGCCTTGTCCATCTTGAGCGATAGAAATTATATTAGACTCTGATGCGTATTGAGTAAATGGATCCATTTTAATATCGATAGAGCTAGCTGCCGAGCCATTATTCCAAGCGACAGACGCTTTTAAATCACTAGTGCCTGCAGGAGGCGTGTTGTTTCTAGTCCCTGAGGTAGTAAAAGTCATATCTATTAAACCTGCCGCCTCATCCCCATTAAGAGTAGTAATCAATCTAGGATATCCTTTTACATCGCCCGAAGTATCTACCTCATCGCTATTTACATAACCTCTTACTTGATATTGATTGTTGCCAGTATGAAAATAATAATACGTTATAGCGTGAGCTTCCCCGAGTGTATCGAAAACCTCAACTACTGTTGAAAACTCTGCAGCGTCGTTTAAATCTGCATAAGAAACTAAATCGCTTCCAGCTCCTTGTCCTACGATAGGAACTGCAGGGATATTTGCAGGGTTTATAATATTAGCATTAGAGTTTACGTTTCCTGAGATAGATATTTTTTTAGTAGAGATAGTGTTTTGCGAAATAGAGTTTACATTTATAGCCTCTAAAGTTCCCGTTCCAACATCTGGAAAACCTAAAACATAAAAATTATCTTGCGTAACGATATACCCATCCGAGTCTAATTTGAAGTTCCCAGCTCTAGTATAATACCTTCCTCCACCTATACCGTGAGAACAAGCAAAGTAGCCATTTCCATCGATTGCTAAGTCGAGCGTTCTCCCAGTGGTTTCTAAAGTTCCTTGCTCCATAATATTACTTACGCAGCTTATTGCAGAGCCAGCTCCAGTTATCTTTCCAGTTGCTTGCCCACAAGCAATCATATCTTCAAACTCGGCTCTAGCAGTTTTATAACCTATCGTGCTAGCGTTAGATATATTATCACCAGAAACAGATATAGCAGTTCCGTGGCTAGAAATTCCCGACCTTCCTGAAAATAGACCGTTTATTATACTTGTCATAGTTACTTCTCCAAAAAAAAATTAAAACTTTTTTATATTTTATTTTAAAACTTTAGCTCTACACATTTGCTTAATACGTTTACTCTACGCATTTTAAGATAAGAACTAGAAAGCTTTTAATTAGCATCTTTTCTTTCTTTCTCTTCTTCTCTTCTCTCTTCTTCTTTTTTTTTCTCTTTTCTTAAATTCTTACCTCTTTAATATCCGATAGAGCGATTTGCGTATCTCCTATGAGTAGTGGTGTTTCACCACCAGGAATAAATCCGCTAACGATACCAGCTCTAGCAAAATCGATAGTCGAATAAAAGCCTTGAGAATTTAAGTAGCTAAGCCTTGCTTCATAGCTACCAGCTCCCGACACTATATTTTCTAGTGTAGCAGTATAATCTCCTTTTTCTAACTCTCCTAAAGATAGTGTTTCAACAATGTTATTTGCATCATCTAGCAAGTCTACTCTTACGTCTGAAGCATTTTCAGGGAGTTTAAATACGATATCTCCGCCTTGACCGTTTGAAACGTTTATAGTTTTATCATTTAATAAAACTTGGTGTCCTAAATAGCTTGCTAAACTTTCTGAGTTGCCATTACCTGAAAATTTTTCCATAGCTCCATTTATAGAAATTAGTTGTTCTAATTGTGAAAATTGAGCTAAATTTACTGAAAAATCTTGGTTATCTACTGGATTTAAAGGATCTTGATTTTGAAGCTGTGCTATAAGTAGTTGTAAAAAATCATCTTTTCCTACTACACTCTTACTATTTGCAGTAGTATCATTTTTTACTTGACTATCGCTACTAGTATAATAGCTAGAATCTAAATTGTTTATTCCATCGACTGCCATATACTTATCTCCGAAAAATAAGGAAATTTTTGCCTTTTAAAGGCATGTTTCCACTAACTTAATTTAAGTAAATGCAAACGCCGTGCCTAAAGATAAAAATTATTTACCTTTAGTCTACTTGATAAAACTCTAGCATTAGTATAAAATCAAAAGTTGTTCTAGAAAGCAGATAGGCTGTTTTTATATAGAAGAAACTAAGATGCCTGATTTTGCTCGTAATAATATAAATGATGCAAAGCCCACTAATAATGCTAGTAAGGCTAGCAAAATTGATCTCTCAGACGCAACATTAGCTACTTCTAGCTCTGATAAGATTAAGCGAGAAGAATTAGCAAAAAACGTATGCTCTTTATTAAATGAGGGGAACTTTGATAAGACACAAGAAACACTAGATTCCATCGATAGAAAACAAATCAAAGAACTTAGGGAAATGATATCAAAAGTGGCATCATATCATTTAAAGAAAAATTAAATAGCAAATTGCTTAAAATTAAAAAAACTATTACCGTTATCAGACCTGCAACAGAACCAAAAATTAAAATAGATAAAAGATAACTAACAGAATCAACGCCACTTCTAAATAACTCAGGAAATTCCTCTCACCATATATCATTCATCATTCCCCTATTAGATTGCGTTTGAATTGTTCCAGTTATAGCCCAGATAAGATTTATTAAAAACAAGCTAGTAGCAACATTTTTATCTACGATATCTGCATATAAAAATAATCCCCAGATAACTAAATACGACATAGAAAAAAGTAGCATATCTGCTACTCGTCCTTTATCTGAAAATGTTGCAACACAAGATCTATACCAAAGTGCATTAATTTTTTTAAACATAATATGCTTCAACTTCCATGAGTATTTATCGCCTTTTTATTAAACTTAATTTTAATAAACTTAATTTTTTTTAAAGAATTTAATTTCCCGACTTTAGTATAAAAAAACCTATCCAATCAAGCGTGCATCATCATCTTCAAACGAACCTGAAGATTTAGAAAATACTATATAGGAAATTGCAAATACTAAAATTACCGACAACCAACCTAACCCTTGTGAAACTAAAAAATATCTTCTTTCCATAGTGCTTATAGCTACATTCGGAGCTTCGGCGATAGAAAAAATAAATAATTTCATCGCCATAACCCACCCAGAATGCAACCCTATGTTTATATATATAGAAGAAAATCTCTGCATAATTAAACAAAGAACAAAGCCAAGCAAAAAAAGACCAATAAATGCAAATAAAATATCTGGGAAAAACATCGTCTTTAAAACCTCTATATAATACTCGAAACCCACAGTAAGTGATAATTTTGAATATTTATATGCCTTAGCAGGGACTATAAAATGGGCGCATGAATAGCATAGACTAGAAAAAAACATTGCCCAAAATATCCCTACTCTTCTTTTAAAAGAATTTAATAAAATAACTCTAAAGAAACCTTCCTCTAATATGGATATAATGATAGCAGTAAATATAACCTTTATTATTTTTGCAAGATAATAATTAAAATCTTTAAAGCCCCAAACAAACTTACCTTCTAAATCTAAAAAGAACATAAGAATTATAGAAACGAATAAACTTATACTAAAAGCTTTTAAGAAATCTTTTAAAGCCCCCTTTTTTGATCTAACACGAAATTTTTCAACTGCTTCTTTAATAGAAAAATCTTTCTTTAGAATTAAAAGAAATATAAAGATTACTACCATTAAAATTCTATCAAACACTCTTGAATATGGCCAAGTGATCTCTGGAAAAAGGTATTTTATTAACGAATATATACTAGGAGAAATTAATCCTGAAACGAATAATGATCCTAAAATTAAAACTAGTAGCGCTCTTAACATATATTTTTTTTCTCCTAAAAAAATTTTATAAACCATTTAAAAATTCATATAGAAATTTCATATATAAATTTTATGAAAACAATCACGAAAACGTTCACGAAAACGTTCACGAAAATAATGCGTGAAACTCATAAAAAATTTTTACTTTTTCTTTTCCAAATCTCGATAATCTTCTTATCACATCATCTATCTGCAATTCTACTTGAAGCGTCTTAACGTTAGACTTACTATAAAAATTATCGACATAGGTTATAAGCTTTTCACTTAAATCCCTTGGTTCCATAGCAAAAGTTCCAATCCCTAATTTAACTACCTCATCTTTGCTTAATCCTACTCCCGTATGATTTAAACAAATATATTTATATTTTTCAAACTTAGTTCCTTCTAATAACTTTGCTCCTATTATTCCGTGGCATAGATAAGGTCTATCACCATAACAATATATTTGTTTTGCATCGGTGCCTATAATTCCTATATCATGAAGCATCGCTCCTTCAAAAATAAACTTTTTATCTAAGTCTAATTTCTTTTTATCTATAATGCTTAATGCTTTTTTAGCAACACTAAAACTATGCTTTAATAAAATCTCTTTAGCTTCAGGATTGTCTTTGTAAATCTCATCAATAATCTTAGGATAACTATTAAAATTTATCATGTAAACTTATTATTTATTTATTTTCACTTAAATTAACTGCTAATATATTTGCTTGAATTTCATCCATGCCAAGATAATTCGACAGCACTGGTTTAAAAGCTATATCCACCTTTCTTCCTTCCTTTAATAGTGGATGCGAAGTTTGCCTCCAAAGCATACCAGTTATCATTTTATTATATTCATCTAAAAAAACAACTTTCAAATGTGCATTTTTAAGAATATACAATTTACTAACTTCTAAATCTTTACATAGCACCGTAGGAGATGGATTGCTAATGCCAAATGGGGAAAAAAGCTCAAGCTCATTTATTACATCTTTAGTAATTTCTCCTATTTTTACTTCGGTATCTGCATAAACCTTATAAGTCGTATCTATATACTTGAACTTTCTTTCGCAATATTGATTAAAAGCCACTGCAAAAACTTTTATATTTTCTCTTTTTATAGAAAATCCCCCCGCCATTTCATGCCCTCCAAATTTCTCTAAATACGAAGAAAGCGTTTCTAAACATTCTATAACACTAAAATTTTCAACGCCTCTAATAGAGCCTTTAAAAACTCCTGCTTTATCTAGACCTAAAACTATAGAGGGTTTGTAGTACATTTCCACTAATCTTTGAGCTACTATGCCTATAATCCCAGTATGAAAATCTGGATGGTAAACACAAATTCCACTTGGAATATAATCAAGATTCTCTATCTGTTTTATAGCTCCTTTTTTAACTTGTTCTTCTATCTTTTGACGCTCTGAATTTAATTTTTCTAATTTTTGAGCGATTTTTTTTGCTCTTTTTTCATCTTTAGTAGTTAAAAGCTCTGAAACTATCTCACCTGAAAGCATTCTTCCAGCAGCATTTAACCTTGGTCCTATACTAAACGATACATCATAAGTAGATACTCTCTTTGTAATCCCGATAGAGTTTTTTAAAGCTACTAGCCCTACCCTTTTAGTGTAATTTAAAAACTCTAATCCCTTTTTAGCTATAACTCTATTTGCACTAAACAGAGGCACCATATCACAAATAGTCCCAATGGAAGCTAGGTCTAAAAACTCTTTAGGGTCTAGGACATCTTTAAAACCTTTTTCTTCTAATTTATTCTTTAAAACTATAATGAAATACCAAACTAAACCTGCTGTGCAAAGCTCATACTTAGAAAATCCGCAGCCTTTTTGTTTAGGATTTACAAATACATCTGCCTTAGGGTCGTTATTTCCAACGTGATGATGATCTATTAGGACAATTTTGAGCCCTAAATTCTTAGCATATAATATCTCTTTTTGATTAGTCGTTCCGTAATCTAAAGACAAAAGTAGCGAGGCTCCGTCTTTTTTCGCTTCATCTATCATTCTATTGTTTAGTCCGTAGCCCTCATTAAATCTATCTGGAACATAAACTTTCGATTTCACATCTAGTGCATCTAAAAAACTTTTTATTTGCGCCGATGATGTTAACCCATCGACATCAAAATCTGAGCATATAGCTATAATCTCATTTGCAATTATTGCATCTTTAATAAGATTAGCAGCTTCATTTAAACCTATCATATTTTTAGGATTAGGAAGTCCCGTTTTTAGTGTAGGGTTTAAAAAGTTATCTAGTTCTTCATTAGCTTCAAAACCTCTTGCTGCTAATACATTCGAGGTAATCGTTGATAGATTAAATTTTTCACTTATTTTTTTAGCTACATCTTCTTTCTGTTCTTTTAAAATTATTTTTCTTTTAGGAGCTGCAAGTAATACCATAAAATACCTATATTTTCATATAAAACTTTATCTTTAATAATAAAACAAATTCTTTGTTAAGTAAATTATGAAGCCTTAAGCTTTTAAGTAAATTTTAAGTAAATTTAAAGTAAATTAAAAGAAATTAAAAATAAATTTTAAGCAAAATAGCGAGCAACCATATTAGCAGATATTTTTCTTTCCTTTAATAGATTAAAAAGATACTGTTTAAATGAATAGTAATTTTTTATATCTTTAATATTTTCTTTAGTTAAAATCGAGGCATTTAACAATATTTCCCTAACCTTACTATCGATAGTAAGCGTTTCAAAAGTTAATATTTGCCCTTGCACTCCCGTGTTATTACACTTAACACAACCACTCGAAGAAAATACATCTATCCCTAACGCCTTGCTTGCTTCATCTTCCCTAGCTGTGCAACTTGCACACATCCTTGGAAGCAATTCTTGGTATGATAAAAACTTTAGGGCTTGTGCCATATCTATCGTGTTTACATTTAAAGATTTTAACCTTAAAAAAATCTCTACTATATCTCCTGCATGTATTGTAGATATTACTTTATGTCCACTAAATACGGCTTGCAAAAGATAATTAGCACTAGTCTCATCTCTTACTTCACCTAACATTATAACATCTGGGTCTTGCCTTAAAACTGCTGGAAGTGCGTCCTTATAATCAAAGCCCTTGCTAGTATTTAGTGAGGTCTGCGATATGCCATCTATTACTAACTCAACAGGGTCTTCTATAGTTAAAACGTTTAGTCCTTTATTTTTTAAATAATTAAGCATCGCATAAAGCGTCGTAGTTTTTCCAGACCCAGTAGGCCCAGCGCAAAGCATAGCCCCCCCAACCGCATCTAAAAAATTTTTTATTTGATACATAACATCATCTATAATTCCAAGAGAGGAAATATCGCTTACAGATTGACACGAATGAAACCTTAGCACCGCTTTTTCCCCAAAAATAGTCGGCATCAAACTTACTCTAACTGAAATATTTTTAAGCTCTGGAATTATAAAACTTCCATCTTGCGGAAAATCTTTCTTATCTAACTCTAACGAAGATAAAATTTTTATTCTTCTTATTAAAACTACGTGTTGATTCTTAGACAATTTAAAATCATTTAAATGTGCAAACTCTCTATTTACTCTAAGTTTAATAGATGTAGTCGAGGCAGTAGGAATTATATGTAAATCTGAAGCTCCAATAGAAATAGCATACTTTATAATATCTTCTAAAAACTTTCCCTCATCGTTAGTAGCATTTTCGAAAAAACTTTTTTTATTTTCTAGTTTTTCTTCTTCCTTGCTAGCTTCTTTTTCTAAATTCTGAACGCTTGCTCTTATTACAGTCTCGTCTGCATGGTATACTGAAAAAATAATATTTGAAAAATTACTACTCTTAACTAGAATATCTTTAATATCATGGTCGGTTAAAAACTTTAACGCTTCTAATTCATCTTTTTTAAGCTTGCTATTAGTTGCAACCGTTAAAACCGTCTGATAATTATTTTTTAAGATAGTAAGTGGAAGAACATTAAAATTTTTTGCATCACTATATTTTATTAGAGCTCTCGCTTCTTTATCAGAATTCTTCTTCATCAAACTAAGAAGCTCTTCTTCTAAAACATTATCTAGTAATTCATTGTTGTTTTTTATGATTAATTCTTCAGGCATAAACCTTTAAGCTATTTTTAAAAGAAAAATATTATTTATTATTTATTACTAATAACGCCATAAAATGCGTTTGCAACTTATAAATAGCTTATCGAAGATTTTGTAAAAAATGCCAATTTTAAATTTTAAAAGAACTTAAAATTCTCGAATTAAAGGATCGGTCCCATTTATAAATTCTCTATAATCTGAAATCCCATCATTATCAGTATCTAAAGCAAAAGGATTAGTCCCTAACAATCGCTCGAGTTCATCGTTTAAACCATCATTGTTAGTATCTTTTGCATTAGCAGAAGAGCTCAGAACCTCGTTTATTAAATCTTGAGATATCCTATCGTGTAATCTAGTTTTTGCCACATAAGGAAAAGATGCAGATGAATGTGGGTTCGTGTCTAACTCTAACTCTAATATATCTGAATATCCATCATTATCAGAATCTACGAAATCTATATCATCATTTTCTTCATTAGAACCACTATCGTTATCTTTATCTATAAACGCTCTTCCTAGCCAATTAAGGTCTTTAGTTTCTTCTGAAAGAGTTTCTAACTCTGCTAACAAATCGTTCATATCTACATTAGCCTTTACATCTTCACTATCATCATTATCTTCTTTATTTAAATCTTCTTTATTTGAATCTTCTTTATTTGAATTTTTTCTAAAAGTGCTTTTTATTATGGCCTCAGTTTGAGCTTCATCTTCATCATTACCATCATTATTACTATCATTAGTATTATTTTCATCATCATCAACTACAATGCCATCACTACTAGTCGCATCATCTATATCTTCCGTATCATCATTTACATCCTCATCTATATCGTCATCTATATCATCATCTATAGTCTCGGTAGGCTCAACGGTTTCGGTTGGGGTTGGCGTTGCTTGTTTAAGAATAACGTAATCTTCACGACAACCTTTAGCGGCGCTTAATGAAATATAACAAAACATTAAAAGAGAAATGGTAATAAATTTTTTCATACAAAAACCTTTATATTTTATTTAAAAAAACTCTAATAAAAAGAACTTTGGCAATCTTTTATATATTTGATTACAATTTTTATATAAAGGATTTAAAAAAAATAAGATTTTTTATATTATTTATATAATTTTTTTGTAAATTATTGGAAACTAAACAGATTTAATTATATCTAACATATATGGACACGAATAATTTAATAAGGAATTTAAAGAATAATTTAAAATAATTTAACGAATAATTTATATGAATAACTTAGAAGAAAAGAAAAAACAGTGGCAAGAGTGTGCTAGTAAAAAGTCTGCGATAGTCCCTATGTATTTCGAGGTCTTCCCTTATAAGGTAGATATCGTTTGCGGCAATTGTGAACATTTTTTTTCAAGAACGCTTATCCCTAATCTTGACGAACCTACTTTTGTGTGTCCTAATTGCAATATTAAAAATTGGGTTCCTGTAAGATACGATTTAAGATAACCTGTTTATCTATTCTTCTCTTCTATTATTATATTATATTATTATATTTTATTTTATTATTTTACATTCTTTAAAAAATAGTAAAAACTTTAAAAAGATAATAAAAAAAGGTGCAAATATAAAAAAATGAGTTTTGTTGATGGCTTTTACACATTTAATATAGACTTAGTAAATGTTGAAAACAACATTTATGATAAGCTATTTTTTAAATTAGCTAAGCACCCAAATGAATCTTTTGAAATGCTTCTAAATAAAGCTTTAGCCTATTGTCATGCTTATAAAAAGGAGCTTACATTTTCAGAAGGATTTTATTCTCCCGAAGATCCAACGATTTGGGAAAAAGACGTTATAGGAAATATTATCTCTTGGATACAAGTCGGAGTTCCATCGTATAAAAAAACAAGTAGAGCAATAAAGCAAAACAAACAGGCTTCTTTTAAAATCTATTTTTGCTCGAACGAAGAGCCGAGAAATTTTTGCTACGACTTTCGCTCGGTAAAAACTAAAAGTTTTAATAAAATTAAATTTTTCTCAATAGATAGCAATTTTGTAGAAAATCTTGCCCTCCATATATCTTCAAGAATAAATTGGCAAATTAGTTTTATCGATAATTTACTATATCTTCATCAAGATAAGCTCGAGTTTGAAAGTAAAATAGAAGAGGTAGATATTTGGAAAATTTATCAAGAAACTATAAGCGAGGTTCAAAGTAAAGCGGTCTTATAAAAAGACTAACTTAAAAACTTAACTTTAAAAATCGAAAAAAACATTTTTATAGGGTCAGCAATAAGTCTTACTTTAGTGCCTAAAACATTATTCCAAACTATAGGAACCTCTTTAATAGCAAACCCATTTTTTTTAGCCTTATATAAAATTTCTATATCGAATGCAAAGCCATCTAGCGTTTGTTCTAAAAAAACTATATCGGCGGCCTTTTTGCTAAAAAGCTTAAAACCGCATTGCAAATCATTTATCTTAAGCCCAAGAATTTGATTTACTAAAAAATTAAACACTCGACCTCTTACTTTATAAAAAAGCGTAGTCTTGGTTTTAGAATCTTTCATTGCACGAGAGGCTATAACGACATCGTTTCCCTTATCTAACTCAGGAAGCATTTTTAAAATCTCTGAAAATGGGGTGGCTCCATCTGCATCGGCAAAAATTTTACGCTCACCTACAGCTTCTAACATTCCAGTTTTTACAGCGTAGCCCTTTCCTTTGTTTTCTAAAATATTTATTAATCTTATATTAGAGAAATCTTTATAAAAATCTTTTACTACATTAGCGGTATCATCTTTGCTACCATCATTTACAACGATTATTTCATAACTATAATCATTTTTCTTAAAGAAATTTTTTAAGTCTAGTAGCATCGCTGGCAATCTTTCCGCTTCGTTATATGCTGGTATTATAATCGATAAAACCATAAATTAAATAATTCTTTAAAAAAACTACTAACAAGTATATTTTTAACATTTTTTTTTATTCTTTAATAGCTAAAACTTACTATTTAATACTTACTATTTAATGCCTACTCTCCTAACTTCCCTTTCTAGACATTTTTTTTTATATAAGTTAAAATTTCAACCATTATGTTTTTACTTACTCCACTTAACGATAAATTAAAAGAAAAAATTGCTACGCTAGAGGGTCTTGCTTTACTAACTTTGCAAAGTAGTAATTACCAAAAAATAAGCATAATAGAGAGCATCTTTTCCCTTTTAGATGATAACGCTAGTGATATTATTAAAATTAACTCAGAAGAGATTTCTCTAAAAAAACTAGAAGCCCTTAGCGTTAATCTTTTTGAGCTCTCCCTTTTTTCTCCTATTAGAGTTTTTATTATTAATGATATAGAAAAAATAAAAGCAGATTTGCAAAAAAAACTATTTGAAATTTTAGAAAACATCCCAAAGCACACTCTAGTTATTCTAACAGCGAAATCTTTAAATAAAACTAACATATTTTATAAGCACCACTTAAAAAACGAGACATTAGTCGATTCGACCTCTATTAAAGAAGCAGATATTAAAAACCAAATAAAAGAAGAGTTAAAGCAAATAAATTTAACTAAATACCCAGTAGCTCTTATCGATGCTATATGTGAAGCTAGCAAAAACAATATAAATAATACTAATATAGTTAATACTAATATAGATAATATTAACATAGATAATATTAAAGAGATTATTGAATATCTTGCTATCTACGTAAAAGAAGGCACTATAACGCTAGCAGAGTTTGAAAAACTTTTTCCACGAGTGAGAAGCGTTAGCGATTTTAAAATTCTAGACCCAATATATAGCTCTAATTACCTAGAATATATGACACTTTTAAAGCAAATATTAAGAAATAAAAATGAGTTCTTGTTAATTTCTATTTTTTATAGAACTTTTTCTAAGCTTTTAGAAATAAAATATTTTCAAATGCAAAAACTAACTATAAAAGAGATCACTTCAAAAACAGGGATGCAAAATTGGCTAATTAAAAAAAACTTATTAGTAGTTTCTAAATATTCTACTCAAAAATTAAAAGATTGCATCAATCACATACTAAAAGCTGAGGCTAAATTAAAAGATAGAAATTTAGGAACGACTAGCGTCTTTGAAGAATTATTTTTTAATTTAAGTGCATAAGAATATTTCAGTGAAGAATATTTAAGTGAAAAAATATATGTAAAATATAAATTAAATATAAAGGAAATATTTATGATTTTTGATAAAAATAATTTACCTAAAAAATTAAATAAGTTTATCGTAATCGAAGGGATAAACGGCAGTGGCAAAACTACGCTCTTAAATAATTTAAAAAAATTTTTTACTAAAAATAATCTAGATTTTTCATTCGGGAAAGAGCCTGGGGGGACTCAAATAGGAGATAAACTTAGAGATGTAGTGCTTTCAGCTAGCGACTTAGAAAATGAAACCGAGTTTTTTATAATGTCTGCAAGTCGCACTGAGTATATAAAAAAAGTTATTTTACCTACGATAAATAGTGGAAAGTTTTTTATATCCGATAGATATTATTATTCATCTCTAGCATTTCAATCTTATGCTGGAGGGTTGGATTTTAGTTTTGTCCATGCTATATCTAAAATTATCGTAAATGACTGCATCCCAGATATAACATTTATTTTAGATGTCGATTTAGAAACCGCATTTAAAAGGATTGCTTTACGAAACCAAACAGAGCTAGATGCATTTGAGAGCAAAAAACTTGAATACCATACTAAAGTTAGAAATGGCTACTTAGATATTACTAAAAAACTAGGAGAAAGATTTTATATAATCGATGCTTCAAAAGATGAGGACTATATCGCTAACGCGGCAGCTAACGTATTAAAAGAAATATATAAAATATGAAGATTATAGGACACGAAAAACAAAGAGAGCTACTTTCAAAATTAGTGCAAACAAGAGAAGTTCCCCACGCCATGCTATTTAATGGAGATGCGGGAATAGGAAAAAAACTTGTAGCACTAGAGTTTGCTAGGACTTTTTATTGTGAAGATTACAGCAAAGAACAAGTTACCTTTAAACTTGGGGGTTGCAATGAGTGCAAATCGTGCAGATTATTTAATGATTTTGCTATTCCTGATTTTTACTTTGTTGAATGTGGCGATAAGGAGCAAGTAAAAACTGAAAATATAAGAGAGCTATTATATAATCTTAATTTAAAAAATTTCTCTTCAAAGTATAAGTTTATTATCTTTAATGATGCACATTTAATAAGAGAACAAAGCGCTAATATATTATTAAAAACCTTAGAAGAACCTAAAAGTGATACTTACTTTATTTTAATAACATCAAACTTTTCTAAACTTCCTATAACTATTACATCGAGATGTCATATGTGGCACTTTAGCACGCTTACTAACGATGAAATATTAGAAATTTTAAAAGAAAAAAACTTATCCTTAAAATCTAAAAACGATATTGAACTTTTAGAAGGAAGCCTTATAAACCTTGAGCTAATATTAAATAATGAAAATAAAACTAGAGAGTTTGAAGAAAAAATAAATTTAATTTTAAAGGGCGATATTTACGTATTAAATTTGTTTGCTAGTGAACTTGCGAAAAATAAAAATAAAGATGAGTTAAAGTACGACATTCACATCTTAAGAAATATTATAAGAAAAAAGATGACTAACGAAACCGATTTAAAGTTAAAAAGCATCTTTGCTATAACTCTTGAAGCGTTAATATCGTGTGAATATTTAATATTCGATAGATATCTTAATGCCGAAAGCACTCTTTGCAATATCTTTTTTAACTTACTGCCTACTAATAAGCTAAACAAAAGCTATTCTTTACCCCTACTATATTAAATTCTAGCTAATATACGCTTTTATAAAACGCTGTTTTTTACTAAATTATTTAAATTTTTATCTAATTAAATTAGTTTAACTATCCGATAATTTTAATTATAAGTGCTATACTTTATATATGTTATAATAATTATAAATAGAATTATAAATAGTAAGATAAGTGTATATGTCGTTAGAAAAAATTGTAATAAAAGAACTATCTAGCAATGCTGAGATTATAAATATATTTAATTGCCTAGCAGGAAAAATCACCGTGCTTAGTGGCTCTAATACCTCTATCGATTCTCTTGAAAGGGCATTTAGTGGAATTTATGAAAAGAATGATTTAAAAATCTTTATCAACGACGCTCTGCAATTCGACCCAGCTATGCACTCTTTAGTAGGTTATAATCACATATTAAAAGATGTAGCGCTATCTGTCGGGGAGCTTTTTAAAACTTACGGATTCGATGAAAGCGATATAGAAATTATTCTCAATACTTTCGGGCTTCATAATACTAAAGGGCTTAAAATTTATGAGCTAGATGATGATAAGAAAAAGAGATTAGAGTACGCTATCTCACTTCAAGAGAGCAATAAAGCGCTTATTATAAAAGAGCCTTTTAAAGACTTACTCCCACAATGGAAAGAGCCTATCGCTAAAAACATTCATACTTATGCTAGTAAAAAAAATTTACCAGTTATAATAACTAAACTCGATTATGACGCCTCGTTTTGGAATGATTCAAACTTGATAAAAAAATTTAAACTTGGAATTTCTAGAACTAAGACTATTGGCTTTGGCTCAAATAATCAGGATTTAAAAGATTTTCTATCACAAGTTAGAAATGAAATTGAAAATCAAGATATAATAAATAAAAATATAACTAATATAGATTTAACTAAAAAAGATATAGAAAATAAAGATAAAGAAAATAGAGATAATAAAAATACTGCTCTTTTAGCAGACTCTTTAGAAATAAAGGAAAAATTACGAGAAACTAGAGACCCAATTCCTATTCCCCCTATCGCTTCTCAAATGAAAAAAAGAGAGGATTTTAAACCAGAAGTGTTTGAAGATGCTAAAGTAAAAAACGAAACTCAACATACCGATGAAACGCTAAAAAAATATAGTGAAAGAGAACTTAAAAATATACATAGAATATTGTTTACAATCGGCTTTTTATTAATCGTATCATCTCTTCTTATCGTAGGTTTTTTATTTAAAAGAAAAAGCGATAGTAATTATGAGGAAATTAAAACACGTCAGGAAATTTTTCTAAAAAATATAAATGAGAAATCTAGAAAAGTTGAAAATAAGAATTTTGATAATTTATATATTCTCGATAATTATCCAGAGTGGATAAAACACACGATAGAACTACAATTTAAGAAAAAAGAAATTTTACAATCGAAAACTTTTATGCCTTTAACTAAAAATAGCAAGCAAGCAGATGCTAAAAAGACCGACGGAAACTTGTTTCAATTACTAGAGGGCTTAAGTGGAACGGGGAAAAACTTACCAGATAGCACTATTATGAGCAATAATGAGCAACCTAATAGAGGCTATGGTGAAAACAGTGCTAACGCTAACCAAAACCAAATTTCTAAGAGCGATGCTGAAGCTAAAAGACGACTTCTATACCAAAGATTTCAAGAAGCTATAAAGCGAAGTAGAGAAAAACAATAAAAACAAAACTAATAATAAAGCTAATAATAATTGCTAAAAATAAAGCTAAATAAAGCTAAAATAAGGCTTAAAATAAGTAAAAATAAAGTTAATATAAGCTAATAAATAGCCTTAATTTCTTTTATTATTTTTAAAATATGTTATCATCAAGCTTAAGATTTTATCAGATTAAAAAATTAGCTTAAACTCGCTTTTTATTTATTACTATTTTTTTATTTTTACATTTTTTTTTATTTATTATTTATTATTATTTTTTTATAGCTTTAAAACAATTTTTAAATAGCGATTTATAGCATAAAAATACTGATTTTTATTTATTTTTTACTTACTAGGTATCAAGAAATGATTTTAAATTCGATATATGGGCTTTTTTCAAACGATTTAGCTATAGATCTAGGAACTGCTAATACTCTTATCTATTTAAAAGGGCAAGGCATAGTTTGCAACGTGCCATCAGTAGTAGCAGTGCAAAGAGACCAAGACACTGGGAAGAAAACGATTCTAGCAGTCGGACAAGAAGCAAAGGAAATGCTAGGAAGAACCCCAGGAAGTATTGAAGCTATTAGACCTATGAGAGATGGCGTTATTGCCGATTTTGATATTACCGAAGCGATGCTAAG
Source organism: Bdellovibrionota bacterium (assembly GCA_050952645.1). Classification (GTDB taxonomy): domain Bacteria; phylum Bdellovibrionota_C; class UBA2361; order UBA2361; family CAKMMH01; genus CAKMMH01. The sequence continues at coordinate 43,546 of JBMNLI010000017.1, forward strand.
ACACGTTATTAGGCAAGTTCATAATAGGAAAACCTTAGTAAGACCTAGAATAATAATATGCGTTCCACACGGCATTACAGAGGTTGAGAAACGTGCCGTAAAGGAGTCGGCTGAGTCGGCAGGGGCAAGAGAGGTTTACTTAATTGAAGAGCCTATGGCGGCAGCTATCGGAGCGGGGCTTCCCGTTACGGAGGCTTGCGGAAGTATGATTTTAGATATCGGAGGTGGGACTACGGAAATAGCGATAATATCGCTAAAGGGCATCGTATACTCTCGCTCACTACGTGTTGGAGGCGATAAAATAGACGAGGCGATAGTCAATCATATTAAAAGAAAATATAATATGTTAATCGGAGAAAGAACGGCCGAGCAAATCAAAATAGAGGTAGGAAGTGCAGTGCCGACATCGGAAAATTTAACGCTAGAAATAAAAGGAAGAGACTTACTTCAAGGAATTCCAAGGTCTGCAATAGTCACAGAAGAAGAAGTAAGAGAGGCCTTATTCGAGCCAATAAATCAGATAATCGAAACTATAAGAATAGCATTAGAAAAAACACCCCCAGAGCTTTCTTCTGATATTGTAGATTGCGGCATTAGTTTAGCTGGAGGAGGAGCGCTTTTAAGAAATTTAGATAAACTTATATCTAGGGAAACGGGACTTCCTGTAAACGTTGTAAAAGACCCACTTCTTGCAGTAGTTAGAGGCTCGGGAGCTGTGCTAGACCAATTAGAACTATTAAAAGATGTGATACTTAAATAACAAACACATCAAACAATTATGTATATAACATAAATAATAATATGTAATTATATAACAATTAAGGTAAAAATAAAACGAAATGAAACTTACGTATTCAAACAGAATAAAAATTGCACTATGTTCATTAGTTTTATTTTTACTATCGACAATGTTATTACATCATACTTCTAAAGATAAAACGCTTATCGAGTATTCTTATAAAATTGTTTACGAGATATTGTACCCTTTTCAAAACTTCACAAATAGCTCCATTAATTTTGTTCATAATGCTTATGATAATTACGTAAATTTAGTAAATTTAAAATCTGAAAATGAAAAATTAAAATTTAAAATTGCGAAATTAAAAAAACGTAATTTAAAATTAAATGAAGAAAAACGTGAGAATAAAAGCTTAAAAAGACTTTTAAAAATAAAAAGAAAAACTAAGCTTAGCTCCATAGGGGCAGAAATAATAGGATATAATCCTGCAAAATGGGGACATATGCTTCTTATAAACAGAGGAAGCAATGATAGCGTAGCCGTAGGAGACCCCGTTATAAGCCATGAAGGGGTTGTCGGGCAAGTAGTTTCGGCAAGCCCTCACACGGCAAGAGTCCTTGTGCTAATAGATAGGATAAGTGCAACGCACGTTTTCTTACATCAAAGCAGAGCTAGGGGCGTTCTAGTAGGCGGTGGAAAAGAACTTTGCGAACTTAAATATATCCTAAAAAATAGTGATGTAAAAATTGGTGATAAAGTTTTAACTAGCGGTCTAGATGGAGTATTCCCAAAAGGGCTTCTCGTAGGATATATAGCCGACATCTCCCCTACTTCCTCTAGTTTATTTAGCGCTATAAAAGTTAAGCCAGCTGTGAATTTTTCTAAGCTAGAGTTTGTAATAGTTTTAAAAACTAAATTAAATACAAAATTAAAAAAAGAAATTAAAAACGAGATTAAAAAAGAAGAAAAGAAAGAAAAAAATAATTTATGAATACAACTAAAAAAATTTTTATCATACTAATTTTAGCATTTATAATGTTATTTTTAATAAGTAATATTTTAAAGCCTTTTTTACCTAATGCTTTTATACCTAATATTATCCTTATATTCGTTATCTTTTTAAGTTTTAATGAAACTAATATTTTTGGCTTAGTTTTAAGCTTTTTTCTAGGACTTCTTTTAGATATTTCTACTAGCACTTTGCTTGGGCCTTGGAGCGCATCATTCGTTATTATTTACACGATGTTTGCGATCCTTTCGGGAAGAATTTTTATAGATACAACGATTTCTCTAATAATTATTACGGCGATCTCCTCTATCATTTGCGATATCGTTTACACTGTTTTAATTTTTACATTTTTAGCTAACACTAATAATTTTAGTTTTGATATATTAATTGGGAGCATAGTTACTGCCATTTTTAGTCCATTTATAGTGTATATATTAAGAAAATATTACCCAATTAAAAATAGATAAAAATAAACAATAAAAAATAAATTAAAGGAGTATTTAAAAAAATAATGCTTATTTTTGAACGAAGCTTTATAAATATTAAAAAAAGGGTAAATATTTATACTATTTTTATTATTATAATATTTTTTATAATAATAATGAGACTAGTGTATCTGCAACTTTTTAATTCTGAATATTTTAAAGATCGCTCAGAAAACAATCTACTTCGCACAGTTTACGTTCAAGCCCCAAGAGGAAATATTTACGATAGAAATGGCAAAGAGCTAGTAGGAAGTCGCCCTGCGTTTAATATCGAAATCACCACTGAGGATTGCCCAGATATAAAGAAAGTTTTAAAGAAACTTTCTAAAATATCAAACATTCCATATGAAACCTTAAAGCAAAAAACCACGGATCATAGCAAACGAAGACGCTTTGAACCAAAAGTATTGATAAAAGATATCGATAGTAAATTACTAGCTAAAATAGTGGCTCACAAATATGAACTTCCTGGTGTTATAGTAAACGTAATTCCGACTAGAGAGTATAAATATAATAATTTTGCTTCTCACGTTTTAGGATACGTAAGGGAACTTACTCAAGAGCAATTAAAAAGCGAAAGGTTTTCAAAGTCGGGATATATTATGGGAGATATCGTTGGGCAGTACGGCATTGAAGAAAAATGGGAAGAATATCTTCAGGGCAAAAAAGGAGTAAAGCTAGTAAAGGTTAATGCTAACGGTATTAGAATAAGCGAAGAATCGTTCGATGCTGAAATAGCTGGGCATGATATTTATTTAACGCTAGATAAAAATGTGCAGCTAGCAAGCGATAAAGCTCTAGAGGATAAAAAAGGTGCGATCGTGGCGCTAGACCCAAACAATGGTGAAATTTTAGCCATGTCATCTGCCCCATCTTTTGACCCAAATATTTTTACTAAGGAATTATCTACTGAAACTTGGCAAGACTTAAATGGCCCTTTAAAGAAGCTTCACAATAGAGCTATACAAGGAGCATACCCTCCAGGTTCAGTCTTCAAGGCAGTTATGGCAGTAGCGGGGCTTTCTGAAGGAGTGATTACTCCTAATACTAAAATAAATTGCGTTGGGCATTTGCCGTTTGCAGGGAGACGCTACCATTGTCATAAACGTGTAGGACATGGGGCTCTTAATTTAGAACTAGCAATGGCGCAATCTTGCGATGTATATTTTTACGTTCTTGGGCAGCGTTTAGGTGTAGATAGAATACATGAATATGCGTATAAATTTGGTTTCGATAGAAAAAGTGGCATCAATTTAGCTAATGAAAACAAAGGGCTAATTCCATCTACAACGTGGAAGAAAAGGTATTATAAAAGCACACCATCACAGCAAAAATGGTTCCCTGGCGAAACTCTATCTGTGGCTATCGGACAAGGTGCTAATTTAGTAACTTCGCTTCAGCAAGCAAATATGATAGCGACTATAGTAAATGGTGGTACTTTATATGAACCGTATTTAGTAAAAAAAATCGTTTCTAATGACAAAAAATTTATAGATGATAAATTCGATAAGAAAGTTATAGACACTTTAGATGTTTCAAAAGATATTTTAGAAGAGGTAAAAAATAGCTTAATATCAGTTGTAAATCATGAAAAAGGAACTGGCAAAAGAGCTAAGATAGATGAAAGATTTAATATTACAGTAGGAGGAAAATCTGGAACATCGCAAGTAGTAGGATTAAACTATAAAATAAAGGATGAGATGCATAAAGATCACGGTTGGTTTGTAGGCTTTGCACCTGCACAAAAACCTGAAATAGTAGTAGCAGTTCTTCTAGAAAATGGAGGAAGCGGAGGTGCCGTTGCTGCTCCTTTAGTAAAAACCGTGCTAGAAGCCTATTTTAATAAAAAGTACCCCGAAGTTTTAAAAGAAGATAGAGAAAAAGAAAAAAACAAAAATAGAGATAAAAAGAAAGATAAAGATAAAGGCAAAAAGAAAAAACGACTAAGTTAAGAAAATAAAATAAAACAAGGAAAGATTAAATGCTTATCGATAGAAGATTTTTTACAAATTTTGACTGGAAGTTAGTGCTTTGTGTTTTAGCGATACCAATTTTTGGACTAGTCGTTCTTTATAGTGCTGGTTATGACCCAGTAGATACGGTAAAGCTAATTGAAGGAAAGTTATTTAATTTAGAGATAAAGAGCATACCAGCTATGAAACAGTTTTTATATTTAATAGCAGGGCTTTTTATAATGATACTAGTTTCTTTAATTCCGACTGATTTTTTAAAAAAGTATGCTTATTTAATCTATTTTTTAACTATTCTTTTGCTTATCGTTGTTATGGTTTATGGTAGTATTTCTAAAGGTTCTAGGAGATGGATAGACTTTGGAATTTTAAAATTACAGCCATCTGAGATTGCGAAAATTTCTACGATGCTTGCAGTAGCAAGATATTTATCGCAAGTGGCAACAAGAGAATTATTAAGCTTAAAGCATTTATTTGTCCTTAGTCTTTTAGTGCTTTGTCCATTTTTACTAATAGTAGCGCAACCCGATTTAGGAACTAGTTTAGCTGTGGTGTTTCCAGCGGTAGCAATGATTCTATTTATTGGAGTAAAGTTTAAAATTTTAATTACTACTTTTCTGTTAGGCATCGCTTCTATATTTCCGCTTTGGAGTTTTTTAGCTCCTTATCAAAAAAGGAGAGTAATGGCTTTACTAAATCCAGACTTTGACCCGTTAGGTGCAGGGTATCATATTATACAATCGAAGATTGCAGTAGGCTCAGGGGGATTATGGGGCAAGGGATTTTTAAAAGGCACTCAAACTCAGCTTTCATTTTTGCCAGAGCATACTACAGATTTTATTTTTTCAGTTTTAGCTGAGGAATGGGGGTTTGTAGGGTGTTTAGTATTACTTTTTTTATATTTTATTTTACTATATAAACTTTTATACATTGCGAGTAAAAGTAGTAGTCTATTTGCCACTTTAATTTGTGTTGGCGTCACGTCTTATATTTTTTTTCATGTATTAGTAAATATCGGCATGGTTATAGGTCTTCTTCCAGTAGTTGGAATCCCACTGCCACTTTTTAGCTACGGTGGCTCATCGATGCTAAGCACCATGGCAGCCTTAGGAATAGTGCTAGGAATTAGTATAAGAAAGAATTTTTTTAAGTAAAAAATCTAAATTTCCCATTTGTATAATAACGCTTTTTAGGTTAAAATATTAGTTTCGCTTAAAAGATTTAAAAAAAATCTTTTAGCTAATATACAATTTATATCGAGTAGAAGATAAGACTAATTTTAGTTTTTTATTTATATAACTTAACCTTAAAAGTTTATTCTTTAGAAATACTTATATATATATATAAAGCTTTCGTGATGACTTACATATTTTGTGAGCATATTTTGTGAGCATATTTTATATAAGCTTGCAAGATGCATCTCTATCAACTTTTTTTTCATATAGTAAAGGAGCTAAATATGAGCGAGCAACCAGCGGGTAACTTAGCAGATAACGAGCAAGCAGGTTGTGAAATTCCATTTAAACTTGCTGAGGCATTAAAAGAAGGGAATTGCGGAAACCAAGGTAGGCAAGGAGACGTTCCTAACGATGGAAACACTCTTACTCCTTCTTCGTTTTCTCCTTCAGAAGCCGCAACTAATGAAGAAGGTGGCGAAGCAGGACTTTGAAACGATTGCTTAAAGCGAGTTTAATTACTAACTAACAAAAATCAAGAAATTTTTAAGTAAACCTCTTTTTATTTAAAATTATTAAAAAAAGAAAGGGCTTTAAAATGGCTGATGAAAAATTACCTCTAGATTTTGACCCAACAAACCCAACGGAAAGTAGTAAGCCTGTGGCGGAGATTCAAAAGCAGAAACTCCAAAGCTAACTCGCATAGATGGCTATGATGATGTATCGCCTAACGGACACTGCCTCCCACCATCTGTTTACGGTGATGTACCTCCACTCTAGTTCTTAACTCCTTGCTACTTGCTTCCCCTTTAGCCTTAATAATTAAACTAAAACTAAAGTGCTTAAAGCACAAAGCTTGCTTTAATGGAAAAATTTTCCTAAACTAGTTTTTTAGTTTTAACTTATTTAAGAAAGGAAAACTTTAAGAAAGGAAAACTTGCCTATGGAAAGTAGCAAACATGGTGAGCCACGTAAAGATATAAATTTACATTTAAAACATATCATTTTCGATTACAATGGCACTCTTATAAATGATGCTTTGGCTCAATACGAGCCTTGTGCTAAAGCTTTTAGAGAGCATGAACTCCCCCCTCTTTCATTCGATAGATTTCAAAAAGAGCTATGTTACCCAGTTAAGGACTTCTATATTGCAAATGGGTTCGATACTGAAAAATATGATTTTGCAGAAATGATGGATGAATATCATAGGCGCTTTCTTTTACTCCTTGAAAAATGCGAGTTATTTAGCGATGTAAAAGAAACATTAGAGTTCTTCAAAAACAAAAATGTAAGTTTATCTATCCTGTCTTCTTTAGAGCATAATATGCTTATGAAAAATACTAAAGATAAAAGTATCGATGAGTTTTTTACTAATATCACAGGAACTAAAGATACCCAGGCAGGTAGCAAAATAGACAATGCTAAAAAGTGGTTTCAAGAAAGTGGCTTCAAAAACCATGAGATCATAATGGTAGGAGATACTTTACACGATGCGGAAGTTGCAGAAGCTTTAAATATAACTTGTTTTCTTGTATCACGTGGCGTTCAGCACAAAGATGTTTTACGAAAATCTAAATATAGAGTTTTTGATTCATTAAAGGATATGGTCGAAAATATAAAGACTGCTAACTATATCAGTATAGCGTCTTAAAAATGCATTCGCCTATATTAGCTAACTATTATTATATTAGCTAAAATGAGTCAAATTTACTAAACTTCACGTTACTAATAACTTATGGAGCACTTTGAAAATGTCTAATGAAAACACTAATCAACCTAATGGCGTTTCACCTGCAGCTAGCGACACGCTTACAAATGAGCTTGCAGATAGGCTTGCAGCTTGGAAAAGGGACAGTCGCGGAGAATCGCACAATGTTGGGCCTTTCGATCCTAATGGAGAACTACTGTCAGCCAGCTACCCTACTCAACAACTATAAGAGCTTTAAGCTAAGCGCTTGGCACTTAAAATTTTAAGTTCTAGTCGCTAGAAAAGAGTAGTCGTTGCTAGAAAAGAATAAAAGAAAGGGAAGGTAAAAGGTTTTTCTTAAGGCTTTTTTTAAAAAGGCGAAAAAAAACTAGTCTTATCTTCACTTTCTTTTACGCTATCTTTACCTTTTCTTTTGCCTTTTCTTTTACATTTTCTTTTACCTTTAACATTTCCTTTTACTTTCCCTACAATCCTTGCGTCTTTAAAAACTTGCGTCTTTGACAACTTACTTCTTGACAACTTAAGTGAGTTCTAGCAAAATTAAAAAATTAAGGATTAACCATAAACTTTTTTCCTTGCCTGGATGGTGGAATTGGTAGACACGTTGGACTCAAAATCCAATGCTAGAAATAGCGTGAGGGTTCGACCCCCTCTCTAGGCATACTTTTTATAAGTCATTAACAACAAACCTTAGCTTATATAAATTATAAATCTAAAATTTAATTAGTATATTAAAAAACCTTTCTTATTTTCTCTCTTACTATTTTTTCCTATTTAAAATTTTTATACTTTTGCTATAATCTTATCTTATGATTAAGACGATAAAATCCTTTTTTTGCTTTATTTATAGCAAAATAAACACTAAATCTTGTTATTCCGTATTAAACACATTTTTAATAGGAGTTTTACTATCTCTCCTACTCTACGAAGATATAACATTTAATACCTTTAAACTCCAAGGGAAATATTTTTACTTAACTTTATTAGGCTCTATAACTTTACTTCCCTTTAGCCTTTATAAATCAAAATTTAGCATAGACCCCATAGGCTCTGCATTCGTGCTAATTATTTTACTTTTCTCAAACGCTCTTAATAAACCTTATAATCTTTTAGCAGGCCCCGATATAAAAGGTGAAATAATACTATTTACAATACTTTTTTACACACTTTTAAAAATAAAAAAAACAAAATTCATATATACCCTTTTCATCCTCTCCCCTATTATCCTTTCGTGCATCTTTCTATATGAGGGACATAGGGGAATAGTTTGGTCGGATGATAATCCTACATTTATATATAGGCTTGAAGCTTTAAAAAAATTTTTCCCTAATATCCCATTTTATTACACTGGCTGGAACTCAGGGCTAGATGCAAGGGACTTTTTCGCTACGGGTGCTTTAAATATTTTCTTTTTAGCATACCCGATAATAAAATTTTTAGATGTTCCTAGTAATTACAATATTATTATAGCTTATTTGCTTTTTATTATTCCTCCACTTTGCACGATACTCGCTTGTAAAATTTTAAAAAAAGATTTTAAATTTATTAGCATCGCAACTCTTCTTACGATTACTAACTCTCTTGTTTGGTATCGCTGGACTCTAAAATACGGAACGCTAGGCTTTATAACTAGCGCAAGCTTATCTCCTCTAGTATTCGTGCTTACTCAAAAATTTTTAAGCAAAGATGAAAAATTAACTAATGGAGAAGCCATTTTGCTAGTCTTATCGACTACCCTTTTGCTTTTTTGGAGTGCAGCTGGGCTAGTGTTTATCCCTTGTATAATCTACGGGTTATTTTTTATAAAACGTATTTTCAGAAAAAAATATACAATTAAAATCATTTTAAGTTTACTGCTAATAAATATTCCTTGGATAGTTATCTTCTGGTCTGCCTCAAATGTTGGTAGTTTTATTAAAGTTGAAAAAGAAACTAAAAAAATTGAAAATGTAGCACTAGATAAAATGCCTAATAAAGCTTCGAGTAGTACGCTTAGCAATAATACACTTAGCAATAAAGAAAAATTAGTAAAAGCAAAAGTAAATAATATTACATTAGAAAGAGTGTTAAAGAATTTTAGAGAAACTTTCATCTCTATAAATCCTCTCATATATTTATTTACAATCCCTAGTATTTTTCTACTAAATGGCACTTACAGAGTTTTATATATTTTAACATCGCTGTGGCTATTATTTTTAGGAACTGCCGTATCAGAACTAAAACCACAAATGGAATTCAACAGAATGTTAATCATATTAACTTTATTAAGCGTTATCCCTGCTACTAAAAGCATATGTAATATTTTAAAAAATAATTCTACTAATTTGCTAGTAAAAATTTCTAAAGCTCTTATCTTATCGGTCTTATTTGTAGGTATATTTTCAACTGGTAGCATTTTTAAAAATAGAACTCTTGAGAATTATCACCATAAAAATGAAAATGTCGATAACTTAATAACATTTTTAAAAGATTATAAAACTACCGGGCGAGTGCTATTTGTAGGTTTTGTTCTTCACGAATATGGAGAAGGACATATTGCACCCACCCCATTTTTAACGGGCAAACAAATGATAGCTTCTAGCCCATTTCACAATATTTGGAAATACACTGAGGTTATACCCATAGAGTTTTTAAGCAAAAACTATAATTACAATTTAATTAAACAATATTTAGACTTACAAAACGTTGAACTTCTAGTCGCTCATGAAAGAAAATGGAAAGAATTTCTTTCTAATAATGAAAATTTTGAAGAAGTTTATGCATTTTATAATTATAAAGTATATAGATATAAGAATTACGTTAACTCATATTTAATTTCAGGCAATCTGATTGATTTAAAAATTTATGATAACAAATTAGTTTTCACTCCGCTTACTAAAGAAGTAGTTTTAAAATTTAATTATTTTCCTTTTTTACAAACTAATAATTGTAAAATTACGGAGTTTAAACCTTCAAGATCTATAAAATTTATAAAACTTTACGATTGTAATATAAATAAAGAAACCACTTTGGAAGCTAAAAACGCTTTTTTAAGAGTGCTAAACAACTAATAAATATAAAATAAATATTAAAATGAATAATAAAACAAATAATAATATAAGCGATAACATGAGTAAAAAACAGACAAATAAAAATATAAGTTTTTTAATGATAGCCTTAAAGGCTCTATTTTTTGCAGTATTTATAGCTATATTTTATATAGCGATTAAATCTTACACTACAGATAGTTCATTAGAGTTTTTATATAGGCAAGGAGAAATAACCTCTAACGTTTGGCGTTTTTTACTCGATTACACGTCAAACTCTTTTTACTCTTGGAGATTTTATAGTAAGCTTTTTAAATTTACATTATTTATTTCTAATGTATTTTCTATAAATTTTAATACCTGCTTTTACTATATAAACTTATCGTTATTTTTTATTTTCCTTATTCCACTAATAAAACTATTAAATAAGAATTTAAATTTGGCTACTTCGAGTTTTTTATCATTAAATTTTGTAGTGATGATAATGCTTTTTTTCGGCAATAAAACTTTCTTAATAAGTAGCATTACATTTTTACCATTATTTATATTCTCATTATTATCGCTATATAAATATAAAGACGAAAAACACGTAATTTTAAATACCCTACTTTTTATATTATCAACGATACTACTAGTAAGGTCGGCCTACGGGCTATCGTTTTTTTTACATTATTTTCTCTTGCCTAATTTTGCTTTGCCTAACTAGCACTAATACTGCTACTAATGATACTACTAATACCAATACTACTACTAATAATAATACTTATTTAAGAATTGCTAATTTTTTACTAATATTAAGTTTTTGTTATGCCCTTTATTACATTACTTTCTCTGTGCCTTACTTACCTTCATTTAATTTTCCGTGGTATGCAACTGTAGTTAAAGACGATGGGCTTCTTGGAGTTTTAAGACCTCTTCTTATTGAAAGTAGCCAAATACCTTTCGTAGATGAAATGAAAGAAAAGAAATTATATGCCCCTTTTCTCCTTTTTCTTTCGTTATATATTTTATTCGTTATCGCTAGATATCTTAAATCTAATGTAAGCGAAAACAAATATCTTTCTTATTTACTTATATTCTTTCTACTATCTTTTTTAATCGAATGTTTTTTACCTATAAACATTTCTATTATAATGCCATTTAAGGCCATTTGGCGAACTGTGCCTAGTATTTATACTTTTTCGTTATACCCAATATTTTTATTTTTTATATTATTTACTTTTTTTATTTTTACTATTTTAAATTTAAAAAATTTCATATTTATTTATTTATTAAATATTATTTTATCTGTACTCGTTTCTTTTAATAACTTTAAGCCTCTACTTATAAGTGATACTGCAACGAATTTTATGAGTAATGTTATAAAAGGAGATTTATTAAACTCAGAGTTTAAAAATATAATTCTATCTCCTAGTTCATCGACTATAAAAGCACTAGGATTTCAATATTTAACTAAAAAGGATATAGTTTTTAATAAAAGAATGCAAAGAAACATAAAAATATTAAACCCTACATTATCTTCTAACTATGGAGAAAACACTTTAAAACAAATCTTAGATAGAAATCCGAAAAGTCGCTACTCAACATTGAAAACTAGGCAAGATGGAGATGAGTGGATAAAAATAAGTCTTCCTAAATCTTACAGCATTCATGGCGTTATACTCGATACGGGAGATTATAGAACCGATTTTCCGACCTCTATTTTAATAACTACTTGTGATGATAAAAAAATAGCAGAGCAAGTAAACTTAGGTCAGATTGAATACACGAGCTTAGGCTACCCTTATTACGGCGGTCAAAGCAATATGAAAATAGTTTTTGAAGATATCGTAAAGACGGATTGTATAAAAATATACCAAACGGGCAAAAATAAACATTACGAATGGTCCATAGCTAAAATAAAATTTATTCTTCCAGATATGGAAAGAAAGAAAAATAAAAAAGATAAAGAAAAAAATAAGAAAGAAAAATAAAAGAAATATCCCCTTTTTCTAAGTCTTAACTCTTAGGTCTTTTAAATGATGATACTACGCCTTTAACTCTAGACTTAGAAGATGAAGTTAATTTAAATTTTCCCTTGCTTTCTTTTTGTTCTTCAGGTTTTGATTTTTTATCGTTTTTATTTTGACTATCTTTATTATCATTATCTTTATTATTATCTTTATTATTATCTTTATTATTATCTTTACTATTATCTTTTTTATTATCTTTATTTTTATTCGATTTTGCTACACTTACAACCGTTACGCTTTCTTTAACTTCATCATTTTCAGGATAACTTTCAGGATAACTTCCAAAATTATCTGTAATATCTTTAGAAGAAGGAGCCTCTTTAAAATTTTCATTATTAGCACTTGCTACTCTAGTAACGTTTCCTTGAAATTTAATCCCTCCTACTAATCCACGCTTAAAACTCGTCTCAGATAAATTTACTGTTTTCTCCGTTTGTTTCCTTGTTCTATTTTGAGAAGCTTTAGGTTTATCGCTACTACTGCTGCCCCCACTACTCCCCTTATCTTTCTTTTCTTTATTAGTATTTCTTGAAGGTTTTTTGCTTCTCTCTTGATTATCGCTACTTTCTAACTCTAAGTCTGCCTGTTCTAATGAATAAATTTTTTCATCTACCCATTCTGCTAAACCTATCTCATCATTTTCTATTTTTTCAAATTGATTGATGTACTCTCTTCCCTCCCAAGTAGGTGGAAGTTCAGCATTAAACCAAAACGAACGCCCTTTAACTATTTCTCCATTTCCTAAATCGAAATATGCTAAACCTTTTTCAGCAGACATCTCGTGTTTTAACTCTTCTGCGCTTACTAAATCAGTTTCAGCTTCAGTTATACTATAATTTTGAGACTCTCCTCCGCTTTCCTTTACACCAAACCCAGAACTCGCAACGCTAGAGGAAACTCCACTTCCGATAGATCTTTTAACCGTAGTAATTTTACCTATCCAGTTAGACATATCATCGGCAGTTTGATTATCTCCTAAACGCATCATAACTTTTAAGTTTACGTTTGCCATAACACGCTCATAAAATGATTGGCTAAGCCCGAGAGAGTTATCCATTAAACCACCAGTCGATTGCGCCCCGAATATAAGAGAAAATCTTCCTTTTCTTGCTAGCTCAAATAAGTTTGCCCAAGTAGGACCAAATGTTGAGGAGCCCTCATCTATAATAACTAAGTGTGGGTCTTCTAAGTGATGTTGCCTAGATGATGTAATTTCACCTATGGACACCTCTAAATCCTCTCTAAAAAGTTTTACCATTCTCGCAGCACTTTCTGCATCTTCAAGTCTTGGAAGCATAAAATATATAAGTTTTCCTCTTAAAATTGCGTCCGTTAAATTTAAGTCGGTATAATTAGTGCAAAATATCCCTCCCATAGAAGAACCGCTTATCGCATGAAGCTCAGATGAGATACCTCTTAAGTTATCAGTAATTTTTGAAGTATCGAGTATTCCTTTTTTATCTCTATAACTTGTGGCTAAGTGGCCTAACTCGACTACTGCCTGTTTCGCACCTATTTTTTCAAGCATAGCCTTTAAGTGAGGATACGCTAAATTAAAAGCTGAAAGTGCCATGGCAACATCTTTTATAGACCAAGCAAGCCCGAAGCTTTCTAGAGCTCTAATCATTCTATTGATCGAGTCGGAAGCTAGCCTATCGTAGTGCTTAGTGGCGCTTTGATCTGATGTTGGCGGAAGCCCAGCACGGAGAACTTTTCTTGCCTTTACATCTGCTCTTTGATTCGTTAGCACAAAATTATATGAGTGAATAGTATCGAAAGGATCGATAACTATTAAATCTTCTATCCTTCCAGTTATTAGCGCCATTAAAATAATATCTGCTAAAACTCCCGAGTCACGCTTTGCATCTATAAATGTAAAACCGCTAGCTCTTCCTCTAGCCATTTGTTGAAACATTAAGGATTCTACCCAAAGAGTTTTACCAACGCCAGTTTTAGCAAATACGCACCCGTGGCTACACATATCATTATCGCTTAACCACAAAGGCTCTCCAGAGTCTAAACTAAAACCTACTAAATATTTATCTATTATTTTCTTTCCTTTCGCTCTCGCCTCATCTAGCGCTATTTTAAAGCAATTCCTTTCAGGGGGCATTCCTAAAACATCTCTTCCCCCTCTTAAAATTACTTCACTTTCTCTATGTCGCTCTACGGCGTAATCTGTTGCTATCTCTTTAACTATGTTACAATAAAAAAATACGGGTAGAAAAGAGCCAATTAAAAATAAAACGAACGCATTTATTCCTTCCCATATAGGCAATAAAACTATAATAATTAAAATAATAGTTGCAAAAACTGCTCGTTTTATAAGCGTATCTCGCAAGTGTTCTTTCTTTTCATCGTATGTTATCTTATCGTACTGCCTAGCCATTTAATTTTTTTATATTCTAAACCTTTAAATTTATATTTATTTAATTTACATCTATCTTCATTTCAGTTGCTTTAGTAATTACTACTCTTTTTACTTTCTCTATCTCATCTGCCCATCTTATGCCTAGAAAATCTACAAGCTTAGAGGTTCTAAATAAAACTACTCCAGCAACATCTTTTATTTCATCTTCGTTAGTTAAAAATTTACAATCTATTACAGCATTATAAGGAACGTATCTATCCGATACCATTTTTCCAAGCCAGCTAAATGAATTTAAACAAGAGCGTAAATTTTGCCATACCTTTACATCGCTCTCATTGGGTAGAAATTTTAGCATTTCTTCTTTCGTTTCTTCAGAAAATTCTTTTAAAAATAAATTATTATCATCAGATAAAGTTTTTTGCTCTACTAAAGATAGTAGATTATCAGTTTCCCTTTTATTGTATACACGTTTTATAAGCTCTGTCATTTCTATTAAATCATTTTTCATCGCATCATTTAACAAACTAACTATAATCTCAATTTTAACGAACAATTGTCCGCTCTCTGTAGTATAAAAATTATCTTTAAGAGCATCGCTATTTTCTATATGTTCTACAAATATTTTAGTCCAAGCTTTATGAATTTCTGTGGATTTTGCAAAAAACAAAAGTTCATCGATAGCGTCATCGATTTCATCAAAGTGTAGTATTAGCTCTAGCCATTGCCTTAGAGTATAAGATTGGATATTCATTTTAAGTGGCATTCTAATTTCTAGAAAATCACTCTTTCTTTCTGCAAACACTATCGCCTTTCTTATCATTTCTCGCTCATCAAATGAATATTCGTCGCCATAATCTGGGCAAGAGTGGAGCACTGCCCGAGCGCAAAGATGCGGATAATTAGAGTGGCTTGCCCATCTATTTTTTGCGATATGATCGTATGCTAAAATTCTTCCCGCTTCTAGAGCCATAATTGCAGTTCCAATGCTTTTAGGGGAAATATTTTTTAATGCGTCTTTCATATTTTCAGTTAAAGAATTTATCATATTTACTTTTCTTTTGTTATCTTTAGGCACTCCTATATTTTTATTTCCATTATTAGATTTGTTTTCGCTTAAATTATCTTGATTTAAACTTGCTTGAATTTCAAAAGCACTTTTTAAAAATTCATAAGTATCTTCAAATAAATTCCCTTTCCCTTCTCCATCATCTATACTTGTAGGATAATTGTAATAGTGAAGAATAATAGAAGCTAAATATTTATTAGTTAAATTGCTAGCATTGTATCTCTCTAAGAGCACACAAAAAACAGACTTGTTATAAAACGTATCAGATACTTTCTCTAAGCAAGTAAGCCCAGGGACGTGGAGTGTTGGATTGCCATTTTTATCGCATTTTTTAATATCTGCCCTAGCACCAGAATAGAACAAGCGACCATTTCCAGAAACTCCTAGAAAATCTTTTGCCTTATATGGTTTTACATTTAATGTAGCGCGCACTGCAGCGTATATAACACATACTGCCCAAACTTTCCAACATGCAAGCATTACAAAAATTATTTGCAAAATAGAATTTGATATAATCACAAACGATGAAATTAGCAACGGGGATGATGGGAATATTTTACATATAGATAGAAATAAATTAAATATAAAAAGCGAAATTAAAGAAAAAAACGAAAGCTCTCCTTTAGTGCCGAACTTTGAAAGCCAAATATAGTATTTTTCAAATGAATCAACGATTGAAATATTTTTCCCTATCTCTTGTATTTCATGTAGGCTATCGAAAGCCTTGTTTATAATATTAGTAGTATTTGAGAATAAAGGTAATAATTCTATAACGAATATTAAAACTGCAAAAAAAGCTAAAAATATATACGAATAGTATGTAGACTTTTTCTCGTCCATAAGAGAAACAATATCTTTTGTCTCTGCATCATACTTGATATTTTTAACCATAAAAAACGACACCTAAATACATTTAAATTATAGATAATAACAAGTTTAGCACAAAAAGTCTTCTTATATCAAAAAATTTTTAAAAAGACCTATTTTCTTCTATTTGTTATTACTTGTATAAGATATCGGATTTTTATAAAATAAAATAAATACGTTATTTAAAATAAAAATATGGCTTATCTTAGTTTTCTTATTGTTGTTTAAACTTTGTTGTTTAAACTCTAAGCTCAAGTTTTGTATCTCAATATTAAAAAGAGTTTAAGCTGCCTTAAAACGTGGAGAGTTAGAAATATCTATAACAGCGTTTTATACATCTATCTTATATTCTACTTGTGGTACATAAGTAATTTTATATAATAAAATCAATTTGTTATAGCTAATATATTTAACAAAAAACTCCTAAGTTAGTACCACTCGTTTAGAAAAAATTAAGATATTAAAAAATATTAAAAAGGTAGAAGCAAAATAGCCTCGCACGCTGATAAAGATTATGATGAATTTCTAAGCAAAATTCTATCAAGGTTTTGTAAAAAATGTACGAACATTACATTACAAGATTTTTTATTTAAAAATGGAGTTCTTATATAAGTAAATATAAAAATAAAGCGAAAAACTATTATAGTTTACATTATAATTTATGAATAATTTATGAATAATTTACAAATAATTTATGAATAATTTATAAAATTTTAGCTATAATTAAAAATTTATTATTAAGGAACACCTGTGCGAAAAGGAGAATTTTTGTATGAGACTTAAGGTATTTAATTTATTGGTTGCAACTTTGTTATTTTTATCAACGTTATTTATATCAACATTATTTATATCAACTTTTTTATCAGCAAATGCATTCGCAGATAATGCACCTTTCATAGAACAAGCAACTGATGCTCAAGTTAAAAAATCGCAAGGTCATTACGCTAGAGCACGTTCGCTCCTTATTGCAGCAATAAACGAATTCGATAGAGGCACTAGCGTTGCAAACCCAGAGTCACTACTAGATGTAAGCAGATTCCGCTCTACTTTAATAGATAGAGCAGAAGAGCTAGAAAGAATTTTAGACCCACAACCTAGAACTTCTAAAGAGGGAGTTAGATTCTCGCCTGATACTAGGCTATTAGGTGAGGCTGTAAATTAAGATGGCTAAATTTAAAATGGCTGAATTTAAGATGGCTAAAATTAAGATGATTAGGTTTAATAAAATAATTAAAAATGATACTAAAAACGATATTAAAAACGATATTAAAAACTAAGGAGTGTTAATGGATAATGGAGAGGTTATTCCAAATTTAGATAAGCCTTGGGAGTTCTTAATGGCAAGAATTCACGAATGGCTTTCAGGAATGATATTCGCTTTAATAGTTAATGAGATTTTTCTAACGGACGCCATAAATGCGATGCCTCTTATCTTTGGAATTATGGTTCTCTCTACTTATGGATTAGCAAGCGCAAGATTAAAATTTCCAGATGGGACAAGGGGCTTTGTAAATTGGTGCTCAGTAAAAATAGTTGGAAAAGCACCAAATAGCATTCCTGCCCCTAGCGAGTTGCAACCAGTTTGGAGCGGTGCTCCCGTAAGAAGAATGAAGGAAAACACTTTGTTTATGCAGTTAGGGTTTGATGAGTTTTTTTTAGAAAAGAAAAAACAAAAAATGACAGATAATTAAGGAAGGTTATAAAATGGCAAATTTAAGAGAAAAAAGTCAAAAAGTTTTAGATAAAGCTAACGTTCAACCTCATAGAAAAGGGGATGACACTATAAGAATATGGGAAGGATATAGACAACAGGCAGTAATGTGGAGAGCACTATCTATTATACAGCTTCTTGCTACTACTGCTATCTCTATCTTATGTATTATATTATGGCAAACTCGCCAAATCACATTAAAAGTCCCACAAAGACCAGTCCCTGGGCAATATAACACGCAAGAAATTCCTGATGCAGATTTTGTCGAAGCTGCAAACTCATTTGTAAGTTTAATAGCAACATTTCAACCATATACATCGGAAGAGCAATTTAAAAGAGCAGCAGCTTTAATCCATAGCAATCTTTTAGAAAGATTTACAGATGAGTTTTTAGACAATGAGTTAAAGGCGATAAATGCTACATCTCTTTCACAAGTATTTTTTGTCGACCCATCGAAAACTACCATTGAAAGGTTTAGCAATAATACTGTAAGAGTAACTTTATACGGAGTAAGACATAAATATATAGGCGGTAGAGAGATAGAGCCAGTTAAGTCTAAGTATGTAGTTATTTTAACTACACTTCCTAGAAACGATCTTAATCCTTTAGGAATTGTAGTTACGGATGTAATTTTAGAAAAGGTGCAGAATTAAAAAAAATTATATAAACGATTTTAAAAGTAATTATTTTAAAGTAATTATTTAAAAATAATTAAGAGAGATAAAAACTATGAAAAAAGATACAAACTTATATAACTTATATAAAATATCACTTTTAATAATTTGCTCATTATTCATAGTAGTAAATGAATTCCTAGTAGTAAGTGATGCTTTTGCACGAGATGTCGAGTATAGAGGAAGCGAGCTAGATGTATTTGTAGCCCCTGGGGAGCCTACTCAAGTTCAATTCCCCTCGAAAGTGTTAGGAGGATTTAAAAAGAAAATCTCAGCAATATCACTCGATAAAAAAGGCTACGACTTAGTAATTTTTGCTACTGAGCAATTAACTGAAACTGGCGAGTCTATGATTATTAGGCTCGATGACGGAAGGTCTTACACATTAAGAATTAAAAAAGCTTCAGAAAATGAGAGAGATACTTTAGTAAGAGTAATAGACAAAAGTCAATCTATTTTAACTAGTTCAGGAGAGGAAGTAAGCGATGCTGCAAAAAGTGCTTCTTCCCTTACATTTGCTCCGCCTACTAAAGTTTCAGGTCTTATGAGAGAAATGGTTTTAGCTTCTGAGTTTGGAAAAGGTTCTATAAATGGATATAGAGCGACAGACAAATATAGAGGCGAAACCGTAATAAATGATGGCGCTATACACGCTACCATAGATACGATATTTACCGGCACTAATCTGTGGGGGTATGTTCTCGATGTAAAAAATCTTTTAGATGTTTCTCAAAAACTAAACCCTGCTACGTTTAGGCTAGATGGCACTAGAGCAATTTCCTTTGAAAAGTGGGAATTGTCTCCGCAACCATTAAATATTGAAGAGCAAATTGCTAAAGGGCATAAAACAAAGGTTTATATAGTAACTAAAGCTAGATAAATTTTAAAAGGTAAAAAAAATGGCTCAAAAGTTAGATGATATAAAAATGCTAGTATCGAAAGATAGAAAGACGCAATTTATAATAATTGCAGTCTTGCTATGTGTCGGCTTGGTGTGGATGACAATGACCTCTGATAAGTATGCTGTAAGAGAAAGACAGCAAGTAGCAGAAGTAACTAAAATGGCACCTAGAGATGAACACTTAGATGATTTCGTTAAAAGCTTTAGAACAGATTTAAATAAAATTCAAAAAGACCAAATAGCCGCTAAAAAAGATATGCAAGAGCTAGGAAACAGATTAGATGTTTATGAACAAAGAACATCAGATATCTTTAAGAAAATCTTAGAAAAAATTTCAGACCTTGAAGTTGGTGGCGCAGGAAGTGGCTACGATGTTAATAATACTTCAGTAGTAACGGACGATTTAATGGTAGAAGATGAAATTGTAGACGATGGCGAAAATTTAGCAGGAAAAGATCAACTAGAATCGTTCTTCGATGATAAAGAAAACGTTAAGCCAGTAGAAAAAGACGTTAAAAAGAAAGTGGCTTTCGTTGCCCCTGGGGATACGGTAAGAGTAAAATTACTAGGTGGTGTAAACGCTCCTACAGATGGAACGCCTTACCCAGTTATCTTTAAACTAATTTCCCACGTTGCAGGACCAGATAACTCACAACTGCCTTTAGGAGAAGCAAGACTAATAGCAGCGGCTCAAGGCTCTATCGTAGATCAAAGAGCTTTATTTAGGCTTACCAAACTTAGCATTAGGCTTCCAAATGGAGAAAGAAAGGTTGTAGATGTAGACGGCTGGATAGTCGGAGAAGATGGTATTAGAGGACTTAAGGGAATTTTAATAGACCCTATCGGAAAGGCTATTGCAGGTGGAATGATGATCGGGGGCATTGCAGGTGCAGGAGAAGCTATCTCGGACGCAAACTCTACTGTAAGGCATGGTTACAATAGCGATAGCAGAATTATAACTGGAGATACCGCCGAGTATGCTTTAGGCGAAGGCTTATCTAGAGGCTCTGAGGTTTGGACAGATGTGCTAAAAGATAGACTAAAAGAAATGGTTCCCGTTGTTCAAATTCTTTCTGGTAGAGAAGCTACCGCTACTTTTGCAAATGAGGTAACTATTGAAGATTTATATGAGCAACTAGAAGATGATAATACTGCTGAGCAATATAGCGGTTTAGATTAATTTTTATTAGGAGCATTTAAAAGGTAAATACTATGTTTGAAGTTATATTTAAAGTTAAGTTTAAAAACGTATTTAAAAAATTTATACTACTAGCTTTTTTAAGCATGTGTTTTAGTGGTTGCTATGCACTACAAAATATTTTCAATCCTTTTTACGAGCCACCAACAGAGCACGCTCTAAAAGGAGAACTTAGCGACCTTGCTATCCAAGAAGGAACGACTAGCACGGGTAGTAGCGCTAGAGATGCCCTAGAGAGTATGGCAACGTACCAAAGAGCGCATCTACCGCAGCCAAACAACCCTGTTATGAGACCTGCGGTAGTAAGACTTATGTGGATACCAGATCACTTAAACACTCACGGCGATTTAGTTCCTGCTCACTATTATTATTTAAAAGTTTTAAGTGAAAGATGGGCAGTAACTGATGCGTTCGATTTAGAAAGACAATTAAATACGGGAAGCAAAGATACATCTAACATACCGTACATAAGTCAAACTGAGAATAAAGGGTATAATTAAATTTTTGCTAGTAAAGTTTTTGTTAGTAAGTTTTTATTAGGTGCTAATATGATAAAAAATAATATAAAAATATTTATTTTAATTTTAAGTTTGCTCTTACTAGTAAGTTGCACTCCTAAATATAAAAAACCTTACAATGCTAACGATAGAAGAGTTCATATCTTTGCAGTAAGAAAGCACCCACTTCCTCCTACATACAATAGGATAAAAACTGTGCATTTAGCTTCCCCACTTCCTAGTAGAAGCGAGCACCCGGTGTCTAACAAAGTAATTACTCCAGTTTTTCAATTTGAAGCGCAAGACTCTACTTTTGAAGAGGTTGCTTTAATTTTAGCAAACACTGCTAAATACTCGGTTTATTGCGACCCGAGTATCGCTAAAAAAGAGGTTTCAATAGTGACTTTAGGAACTATCGATGAAATTGCAGCGGAAATTGAAAGAGAACACGGAATTAGAGTAAGAATCGATCACGTAGATAAAGAGGTAAGGTTTTTAGGACGTGGAGAATAAATGGAAAAGAACTCTAAACTTAGAAAGGTTTTATAAAGGAGATTTTTTAATATGAGTATCTCAAGACTTCAGAAAGAACGATTATTTCATGATGAAGAGTTGTTTAATGATTTACTAACGTATGCAGAGTATGATGAAGATTATAGAATTTTCTTTCATTCAGACACATCTTTTTGGGCCATATTTAGGCTCCAACCTCTAGGAATAACTAAAGTATCTGATAGCGATGCTTTTGCTACCGCTGATGCAATAAAAGAACTCTTTGATACATTCGATAAGAATATGGCAGTGCAAGTAAACTGGATTACAAGTTTTGAAATCGAAGCTCTTCTTAAAGAGAACCTAAACTCTTATCCTTTAACGGGGCCTGCTGGTTGGATGGCAAGGCGTTGGATTAGAGCCATTAGAAATGCTTCAAATAGTGCAGAGTTTTCTCTAAGACCTAAAAAATTAGACTTACTATTTTGTTTTAGATACGACCCACAGTGGAAAAGAAGAGACATAGCTGGGCAACTTGCAGAGGGTATGAGATCTATTTTTTCATTTTCTTCAAATAATATGTCCGCAGATAGAAGAAGACTAGAATATACAGAGCATGCTAATAAATTTAAAGGGATTATGGAAGGAACTGCTGCGAAACTTTCAGATTTAGGGTTTAGACCTTATCAATTTGAAGCACAAGATTTAATAGACTTAATGTTCCCTCTTTTAAATAGAAGAAGCACAAAGGGCGGAAAATACAAACGTGGCAGAAATACTAATGTAGCAGTGCCAGTCTATGACCCATTAGAAATACTTTCAAATCAAATTTCAGAAACTAAAGTTGAGCATCCTGAAAATGGAATTATAAAGAAAGATGGTAGAGTTTACAGAACTGTTTCTATGGTTCAAACACCTAAACAATGTTTACCTCTTATGATAGCTCCGCTTCAATCTGCCTCTTATGAAAATATTTTAAGCGTAACTTACTCTAAAGACACTCAAGAAAAACAATTAAAAAAATTAGACCAAAGAGATGCGATGTTAGGATTTAGAGAACGAACTGCAAGGGGTAGAGCTAACCAAAAAGTTTTACATCAAATTTCTGCTATTCGTGCAGCTAGAGCAGAACTCTACGCTTCACGTTCTCAAATAGTGCGAGTTGGTGTGCACCAAACTTTTATTAGCCAAAACGAAGATGAGGCTAAAAGGGCTTCCGCTGAGGCGATAGCTACAATATCTCAGTTAAATGGAGCTAGAGGTATGGTGCATGATATTTCAGATTTAGCGACCTTTATCCACTCTCTCCCTGCTATGTACGACCCAGAAATGGATGGCGAAGGCTGGACAGTTACTATGCGTTCGTCTAGAGCTGCTAGACTGTTTCCTATTTATGGAAACTGGAGAGGGACTAAAGGAAAACAATTTTTGCTTCCGTCTTTATGGAATAGAGAACTAGTAGGATTTGATTTATACGATTCTAACATAGCTCCAAACGTTTTAATAAGTGGAGTTTCAGGTTCTGGAAAAAGTTATTTGCTTTGCTATATGCTTATAACGCTAGGCAGAGGGCACTTTGCTTCTCTTCCTAATGGAAGAATGGTTGAAAAACCTCCTATTATATTCGTTTTTGACAAAGGCATGACTGGGCAACCTTGCGGCTTTGAAAAAGTTGCAAAATTATTTGGAGGAAGAATTTACGAAGCTACTCCATCAAAAGCACCTGCTATGAACTTTCTTGCTAGACTAGGAAGAACTGCTCCCGACCCTAGGAATGAAGACTACAAAGACTTAATAGATATGTGTGCAGATATTATATGCAACATGGCAGTCGAGGGAGCTAAGCAACCAGGAAGACTTGAAAAAAACGTAGTGATAGCCTCTCTAGTTGAAGCGCACAGGCTGTATAGAAACGGCCCTATGAGAAGAGAGTTTATTTTAAGTGATGCCGTTGCGGTGCTTAGAGCCCCTAAAAGAGTCGATGAAGATGAAGATACTGCAAAACGCAGACAACTAGTAGCGATGCTTATCGCCGATTATTACGGCGATGGAACTTACGCAAGGTTCTTTGATAGACCTGGCGCTTTAAAATTACAAGAACGCTTTATAGTATTCGATTTAAAAGCGTTAAGTAGAAACCCAGACCTACAAAGAGTGTTTTTACAAGTAGCGATGCTTTGGGCAGATACCGTGATGAATGACCCTATGGAATTAGACTCGAGAAAAATATTAGTATTCGACGAGGCACACGACCTGATAGGTAAAACCGCTTCGGGAACCGTGGAAACTGCATTTAGACTTTACAGAAAAAGAAAAGGTATAGTTATAGCTGCATCTCAATCTGGTGAAGACTTTTATTTAGGAGAAGGTGGGCAAGCGATAGTTCAAAACAGTGCTCATAAAATTTTCTTAAAACAAGACCCTAGTAAATTTCATATGACTGCAAAGGCTTTTAATTTAACTCCGCAACAAGCAGACGTAATATTAAGGCTTCATACGATAAAAGGATTAGAGTCGCAATTTTATTTAATATCAGACATAGGCGAGTCGGCTCTCGTGCTTCCATTAGAGCCAGCATTTTATTGGGTAAGCACCAACAATGGTGATGATAACCAAATGTTTGCAGATATGTTAAAACAAAACAATGAAAACTTTTTAAAAACATTAGAGCAAATAGTTGCTACTGCTCCAAATGGAGCACACGTTTTTAAAAGCAGAATGGATTTAAATAGAGAAAATAGAATAAACAATTTAAACAGTTATATTGATGATATGGAGAGATAAGAAAAATGAGATTAAATATAAAAAATATTATTTGTGCTATATTGTTAATGCTACTATGTGCTTGCACTGCGACTACGCAAAAGCAATCTTCACAAGCATTAGAAATAAAGCATGAAGATAAGCAATACTTAAAAGAAGACCCTGCGGTAGTAGATTATATTTGGGAAGAGCCGATGGTTGATGTAGTAAAGGTTCCTCCAGGATTAGACCCTGAGGGGATTTATTATAGACCAGAGCATAAGGAAGTTATTGAAATTAGGCAAGGCAAATGGCAATATTATAAAAAGCCACAAGAATAAGAAAATGCTACTAATTATAGTATAAACTTAAAAAAAGGTTTATAATATAAAATTTTATTCGCAATAATTTTTAAGTTAATATATTTTTTAAGTTAATATATTTTTTAAGTTAATATGGTTGCAAGTTTTTTTTATTATAAAAACGAACTTGCGCTTAAAGGGAATTTAATATGGGACTTATAAAAACTGTTTTTTCGCCTTTTACTAACACGACGCCACTAGTAACGATTATTTTAGTAGTTATACTAGTAGCAGTTTTTAGATTTTCAAATGGAGGCATAAAGGTAGAAGATGCTAAGAATGTAAATGCTATAAAGGCTCAAAACGTAAAAATGGTAAAAGAAACTAAAAGAAATGATAGTTTGCCTAGCGAAGGGACTATAAAAATAGATGCCAAAGAGTTTGAAAGCATGTTAAGGCTTAGGAAACCTAAAGAACGTGTAGAAAACAATGTAGAAAAGGAGGATAAGCCTGTAAACACATTCGACTCCATAGAGGCAGATTTAGGCTTAAGGTAATTAACTTTAAATAATTAAATTTAGATAATTAACTTAAGAAAATTGATTTTGATAATATAAAATATGAATGAAAAGAGATTTATAATATACAAAACTTGGAAAAGTGAATATAAGCTCGTCATACTATCGTTTGTTAGTATGTTTCTTTCTATATTTTTATCGAACCAATTTCCTGCAACAGTGCTTACTGTAAAGCTATTTCAAATAGGAAAAGAGATGCTAATTTTATCGATCCCTATTTTTTGGTTGCCAGCAGCTTTTTTTCTTCTTTGGGCACTTATTAGAATTTATAATGTTAGATATAGCATGACTGCAAAAGGCTTAGAAATAATAGTCGGCATTTTAGCTATAACTAAGCGTTCAGTGAAAATAAGATATGAAGATATTAGAAGTGTTGAAACTGAGCAAACTATAATAGAAAGGATTTTAAATATTGGCACCGTTGAAGTTGGAACCTCAGCAACGGGCGGTATTGAAATCGTATTTGAGGGAGTCGACTCTCCGCAGGAGCTACAAATACTTATACAAAAAGAAAAAGGGAGACGTTTAGCGCTTCACCAATCTAGCAAAGGATTTACATCTAATGAATAAGATTGATGAATAAGATTGATGAGTAGGATTGATGAGTAGGATTTAAAAAAAATGAATAGAGTGTTTATATATAAAATATTAGTTATTTGTAATTTAGTAAGCATACCGCTCGTACTCTCTATTGCAAATGCTCAAGAAAATATCGACTTAGAGCGAACCTTAAGCGAAGAAAGAAGAATTTTAGAGCAACTAAATATTTTAAAGAAAAATAATATAAATAACGATTCAAATAATAATTTAAATAATAATGCTTTAGATAACGCTCCTCCTCAACCTACACTAAATTTAAAAGAAATAAATGTTAAAGACTTAGATAAAGAAAGCATAAATAAAAAAGACACAAATTTAAAAAATACAAAAGCTACTCCTAAGCCTACAAAAGTTATAAAAATAGAAACACCAACGAAAAACGATGCAAGCGTTAGTAAAAATATCGTTAATAAAAATAAAAATATAGCGACGCCATTTCCACAAAAAGTTATAACTCCTAGTAATACGGATATTAGTAATATAAATACTAATAACACGAATACTAATAGTGCCAATACTAATAATGCTAATAATAATAATACTAATAATATAGCTACAAACCAAGTTTTAGGTGAGCAAAATTTTAAAGAAAACGATTGCATTAAAGAAAATAAGCAACTAGAGCTAGCAAATCAAAAAATAATAGAGCTTACTTCGGAACTAGAAAACAAGAAGAGGCAACTTATTTTAGTTGAGACCGAGGTTGAAAGACTATCTGAAATTATCGAAAAAAGAAATCGAGCTCAGTTAGGAAGTGCTACTAATAATCGCCCGTCTACTACCACTCAAAGCATTCCCGATAAACAAAAGCAGATAAGCGATATAAGAAAATCACTAAGTGAGATAGATGCAGAGAGAGCAGATATGCCGATAATAGTAGTAAATGTAAGCAAAGCAAATTTAAGAGCAGGTCCTAGCTTAAGGGATTCCCCTTTACTAGAAGTATCTAAAGGAACTAGGCTAGTCGTTGAAACTAGGCAAGGCTCTTGGTATAGGGTAATAGCTCCAAATGGAAAGCGTGCATGGGTTTCCTCGGATGTGGTCGATTTTGGCCCTACTTCAAGCTCTAGACCATCTTATACAACGAGAATAAAAGGATATAACCAAGATGTTGAGGATAGGACGGAAAGTATATTTAGATAAAATTATTTATATTTTCTTATTAGCCATATTTACTACTAACTATTCTTATAGTTCGGAACCTTTCGTAAATCCCATAATGAGTGCAAGACTATCTTCTAATTACGGACTACGTATACATCCAATAAAAAAATATAGCTCTTCTCATAGGGGCATAGACTTAGCAGCTCCTATGGACTCTCCTATTAGAGCAGCACAAAAAGGCATAGTCGTTTTTGCAGATAGGTATGCAGGATATGGTAATTTAGTAGTTATTCGCCATAAAGACGGCTTAACTACCCATTATGGACATTGCTCTACGCTTTTAGTAGAACCGGGAACTTTCGTAAGGGCTGGTGCTATTATAGCTAGAATAGGTAGCACTGGAACTTCAACGGGGCCTCATTTACATTTTGAAACGAGAAAGAACGGCATCCCTTTAAATCCGCTAAAAGTTTTTCCCGATTTACTTACTCCTGCTAAAGGGTAAGTTTTGGTTCTTCACGTTTTAGGTGGGTTAGCTTAAAAGAAAATTGGAGCTAGCTTTAGCTAGCGGAGATTTTCTTTTGGGCTTCGTCGATAAGTGATACTAATTTTAAGATCTAAAACCCACCCTTAAACGTGAGGAAGCATTTTGGTTCTTCATGTTTTAGGTGGGTTAGAAAAATTGTTTTGGGGTTAGCTTAAAAGAAAATTGGAGCTAGCTTTAGCTAGTGGAGATTTTCTTTTGGGCTTCGTCGATAAGTGATACTAATTTTAAGATCTAAAACCCACCCTTAAACGTGAGGAAGCATTTTGGTTCTTCATGTTTTAGGTGGGTTAGAAAAATTGTTTTGGAGGTTAGCTTAAAAGAAAATTGGAGCTAGCTTTAGCTAGCGGAGATTTTCTTTTGGGCTTCGTCGATAAGATGGCACTAATTTTTTAGAATTTAAAACCACCCTAAAACGCACAAGAACGTTTTTTTATTTCTTCTTTTAATTTTACAATAAAATCTTCTAAAGGAATAGTTTCTTGTATTTCCTTTCCTCTTTCACGCACAGTTACGGAGTTTTCTTCTAGTTCCTTAGCGCCTAATATAAGCGTGTATTGCACTCTTTTTGGGATACTAGCTCTAATCTTATATCCTATTTTTTCATTAGAAAAATCTTTTTCAATGTAAAATCCCTCATTTCTTAAAGCATCGTATACTTTTTGCCCATAATCGTTAAAACTTTCAGATACTGTAAGGATATTTACTTGACAAGGTGCAAGCCACAAAGGGAATTTCCCTTCACAGTTTTCTATAAGAATTCCTAAAAATCTTTCGACGGAGCCAAATAGGGCTCTATGAATCATTACAGGTCTATGTTTTTGATTATCTTCACCGACATAAGAGATATCAAACCTTTCTGGCAAGCTCATATCTACTTGCACAGTTCCACATTGCCAGCTTCTTTGCAAAGTGTCTTTTAAATGAAACTCTAATTTAGGACCATAAAAAGCGCCTTCTCCCTTACTAATTTCAAACTTAAAATTATGTTTAGTAAGTGCATCTAAAAGTGCCTTTTCCGTGGTATCCCATATTTCATCGGAGCCTATCCTATTTTCAGGTCTAGTAGCTAAATAAATTGAAACATCATTAAAACCAAAATCTTTATAAATATCTAAAATTAGTTTCGTTGTATCTATGCATTCTTTTTCTAGTTGCTCTAAAGTGCAAAAAATATGTGCATCATCTTGAGTAAACTCTCTTAAACGCATCAAACCTGCGAGCGTTCCGCTAGCTTCATATCTGTGAACTTTTCCAAACTCTGCCATTTTTAAAGGTAAATCTTTATAAGATTTTAATCCTTGTTTATATATAAGCACTCCGCCAGGGCAATTCATAGGCTTTATACAAAACACTCTCCCATCTTGAGTAGTTCCTGAGTAATTATGAGCTCCGTATTTTTCCCAATGTCCCGAAGTTTCCCAAAGCACTCTATCCATTACAGATGGAGTTGCAACTTCTATATACCCATTTTCTTCCTGTCTTTTTCTCATATATTCTATAAGCGACCTAAATATTCTAAGGCCATTATTATGCCAGAAGATAGCCCCTGGAGCGTATTCGGGATCGAAATGAAATAGCCCCATTTCCTTTCCTATTTTTCTATGATCTCTTTTTTTAGCTTCTTCTAGCATAAATAAGTAAGCATCTAAATCTTTCTGAGAGTGAAAAGCTACTCCGTAAATACGTGTAAGCATTTTATTGTTAGAATCCCCGTGCCAGTAGGCTCCAGCGACGCTCATAAGTTTAAAGGCTTTGATCTCTTGAGTGTTATCTACGTGAGGCCCTTGACATAAGTCTACGAAACTTTCACCAGTATAATAAAGAGACGCTTTCTCTCCTCTTTTTTCTATCTCATTTATCCAGTCTAGTTTATATTCATTATTTTTGAAAATTTCTCTAGCTTCATTTACAAATACTTCTTTTCTTATAATTTTATCTTTTCTTTCGATAATTTTTCTCATTTCTTTTTCGATTTTTTGCAAATCTTCTAAGCCTATCGACACGCCTTCTTCAAACTCGAAATCACCATAAAAGCCATCTTCCGTAGCAGGTCCCATAGCCATTTTAGTATTAGGATAAATTTTTAGTATCGCCTCTGATAACACGTGTTCGCAAGAGTGTCTAAGCGCCATAAGCT
Organism: Bdellovibrionota bacterium; assembly: GCA_050952645.1. Classification (GTDB taxonomy): domain Bacteria; phylum Bdellovibrionota_C; class UBA2361; order UBA2361; family CAKMMH01; genus CAKMMH01. Next base: position 73,457 of record JBMNLI010000017.1, read on the forward strand.
CATTATTTTTACTTTTCATACGAATATATGCTCCTAAATATATGCTCTAAAAAATATATGCTGTAAGAATTATTTTTTGACAAACAATCTTTATTTTACTACTTTAAAGACTTATATTGCAAGATAGAACAAAGACTAAAATTGTATAAATTAAACTAGACAGAAAAATTTATTTATCTAGAATCTATTTGTCTAGAATTTATTTATATTAAATAATTTTTTTGATAATGAGAGCTATTTTAAAATGCGTAAATATAAAACTTATGATATAGAATTTAAGAAGGGTCTAGTTAAAATAGTTGAACAAGGCAAAACAATTAGTGAAGTAAGCAAAGAGTACAACATTGCCTGTTCTACATTAAAGGAGTGGGTTAAGCGCTACTCAACAATAAAAATAAATGGTGAAGAATTAACATTAGATAAGTTTAAGGAGATAACTTCAAAGACTATTTAACTTACGATTCACGCATTTATACTTAAGAATAAAAAACTTTAGGAAGTTAAAAAATAAATTAACTTAACCTATTTCTAGCCTTATCTTCTACCCGATATATATATAAACATTTAAGTATTACACTTAATATTTAGCTAAAAAATTATTTTTTAATTTCTTAACTAAGTACTAAATAATAGCTTTTAAACGATTTATAAACAAACTATAATATTGAAATATTATTTATTGTTAGCGAATTGTCAAATTAAACTAGATTCTTAAAATTATAAGAAATGATAAAACTTTTAAATTAAGAAAACAAATTATTATAGAAAGAGAGAAGATAAAACTTAAGGCAGGTAGCCACAAACCCTATTCTCTCTCTTTACTTATATCGACTTATACCGTGGCGCTTACGCTTGGGCAATTAGGCGAAGTCGTACTTGTCCCCGTCTCGTCGTCTAGCGAAGTCGGCAATCGGCAAAGGGCTAGACGAAAACACGCACCGCTTGTTCACTTGCTGCGAGCAAAGCGGCAATCTGAGGATCATCTAAATTATGCCCATGCTTGCCTGGAACCAGAGAACTAAGCGAAACCTCCAATCGGTTAGGCGGCTCGTCGCAAGGACTGGAAAGCACTTCCAAAATTTTCAAACTATTTTCGTTGCCTTCCAATAATTTTGCCAATTCTGCAGGCGGCAGCTTGTCAACGTTTGTATCCATATCGATACTCCTGTCTAATGGGGGGGGGAATTCTTTTGCAAGGCACTTTAGGCACCTTGTAATATTGTTAACTATAGAAAAACTCAAAATACAAAATGAGTTCTTCCACAATAAACTTGATAGATTAAAACTTGATAGATTAAAAATAGCGATATCTTACAAGCTTATTGTGGAAGAACCCTAAATTTTAAGTTTTTAGTATTAACAAAAGCTTCCCCTCTTTTAAGAACTTTGTCTAAAATAACGACACCCTAAAGACGATATAAGCATGCGAAAGTTTTAAAGTTAAACTAAAATCAAACCTTAAAGTAAACCTTTAAAAAGTTTTATCTTCTACTTAAGTATATAATCTTGTAAAGAATTAAATATACTTCAGTTTTTTTATTTAAAAAAGAGAAAAACTTCTAACATCTTTAAATTAAACTTAAACTTTCCCTTCTTTTACGTATAAAATTTAATTTTAACTTTATAACCTACCCAAAATAATTTAAAAAAGCTAAGAAACACTCACATAAATTATCAAAAATAGCATACGTAAATACGTATGCACAAAGAAACAACAAATAACAAGTCTTTAAGCTCAAGTTTTAGCTCTTAAAAACATAGTATACGTAAAACAAGGGAAAATTTAGGTAAAAAAATAGAAAAAGAAAAGAAAAGATTAAAGAAAAGAAATAAGAAAAAAATGGGAAAGAAGATAAGGCAAGGGAGATAACAATATCTCTAAATAAAAAACCTTCTCTTTGCTCTTCCCCATTTTTTTATTTTGACACCCTCTACCTTAAGTGATGACTCTTAAGAGTTATTCGTCGTCGTCGTCGTCTTTGTCGCCATAAAAATCAGATCTCCAATCTTCTACGCTAGGGTATTTGTCATCAGACACATCGACGCCATATAAAGTTGATGGGGGACATAAAGTTGATTTGCTCGTTAGATTTCTCCTAATGTCGTTGTTGTTGTTTTTTAAGCCACTAACAAATAACAAAAGTTAGCTACGATAAATGTTCTTTTCTAGCTAGGCTAGAGTTAAAAGAAACATTCTTAGTAAACTCTAATATTTTAAAGCTTACTTAGAATGCTTCTTTTTTTATTAAAAACATATAGTTTAAAAAATGCAAACTTTTAAAAGGAAAAACACTAGAAATAAAAGTAATGAAGCTATGAGCAAAGTAAATTTTAAAAAAAATTTTTACTCAAATGTTTTTTTTAAGGAAACTATATTTTTCGTAGGCTATAAAATCGTAAAATAAAATTTAAGCAATCTTAAAAACATAAATATCAAAAATGATAATCAAAGACGATTAAAAAAGACGATTAAGGACGATTAAGTAAGAGAAATATTAAATAGAAAAAATATATTTAAAAAAACGGGAGAAGCACTAAGCATTTTTGCACGAGTGGCATATAACCTTTTTACTTCTCCCATTTTTTTTTATTCTTCTAGAGCAACTTTATTTAATTCATTATTTACCTGTCTTGCCACAGAACTATAAAACTCACAATCTCCCGTTCGTGCTCCTGTTCGTGTCAAAATGGTATAACGCATCCGCCAGCTTCGCAAGTCTCCTCAAGAACAACGGATTGCCGTAGGCGACAAGGGAAACTTTGCCAGCATCACCTTCTGCAGCTTGAATAGATGCACCTGCATCACTGCCGTTTTTAGAAATTTCGCCTGCTTTGGTTTCAGAAACGTTACTAAGCAAATCTGAATCAGGGAATTCTTCAGGGAATTGTTTAGGGAATTCTTCAGGGGGTTCATTAGTGTTTTCATTAGAACCCACATTTGGCTCGTTTGCAACATTTGGAACGCTAGTAGTATAGTCGCTAATTGAAACACTCTCGCTACTACGCATACTGTCGAAATGTTTAGCAAAGAAAGCGAAGATTTTACTAATTAGCTTTTTCATGAAATTCTCCTTTTGTTCTAGGAATTCTTTTTTAAATTTTCATACAAATTATTGAATTTGTATAAAAGGAAACATCTTAAAATAAACTTTATGCATTTAAAAGCTTATTTTAAGATGCTTCCTTTCGTTAGTTTTTCATAAAAATACAAGACTTTGAAAATGCAAACTTAAAAAAAAATTAGCAAGAATATCTAAGAAAAATCTGCGTCTTAATTTTAAGGAATAAAAAATTTAGGAAATTTAAGTAAAAAAAAATTACCTTAACCTAATTTATTAAGCCTAGTCTTCTACCCTGATACAAATTAGAGTGAAAAAGGAGAAATTAAACGACTCTCCCCTCTTCAAACTAATTTATATATCTGTAATTAAACGAATAATGCTTCAATAACTTTATTAAAAAATCTTTAACTTACTCTAAATTAAAGCTTTCACAAATATAAATTACTTTTAATATAGCTATGAACGTAAAAAAAAATCTTTCACTAGTTCTTCGCTAAAGTCAATTTTCTTTTAAGCGAACTAAAAAAATTTCTTACCGCCTTAAAACGCCCAAAAGATAAACTCTTTAATCCTCATTAAGCCAAGACATTCTTTCCTTTATCACTTTCTCATACCCCCTACTAGATGGCTTATAAAACTCTTCTCCCTTTAATCTCTCTGGTAAATATTGCTCGTTTGGCACGTAAGCTTTCGGGAAATCATGCGGATATTTATAGTCTTTCGCATACCCTAAATCTTGCATAAGCTTCGTTGGAGCATTTATCAAATGAAGTGGCACCTTTTCATTTGGATATTTCTTAACCATCTCTAATGCCCGCCCCATCGCTAAATAACTCCTATTAGATTTAGGAGCAGTAGCTAAATAAGTAATACATTGAGAAATAGGAATACGCCCTTCTGGCATACCAACCTTTTCAAACGCATGAAGCACTGAAACCGCTAACTCTAACGCCCTAGGGTCTGCATTGCCGATATCCTCCGATGCAAAAAGTATCATACGCCTAATTAAAAACCTAGGGTCTTCACCAGATTCTAAAATTCTAAATCCCCAATATAACCCCCCCGATGGCGAAGAACCTCTTAGACTTTTTATAAACGCAGAAATTAAATTATAATGCTCATCGCCCTGCTTATCATAAATAAAAGATATCGCATTCTTTAAAAACCTTTTTACATCTTCTAAAGAAGAACCCTTAGTTTTACTAAAAGCTTCTACTAAATTTAAAAGCTTTCTAGCATCCCCTAACGATGCATCTGCAAATAGACTTTTAGCTTCATCGCAAAGCTTAATTCCTAAATAATTTAAAGCATTATCTAAAACCTCAATCAAACTCGCCTTAGATAGACTTTCAAGCTTTAATACCCTTACCCTAGAAAGCAAAGCAGAGTTAACTGAAAATGATGGATTCTCAGTAGTAGCCCCTATTAAAATTATAGTCCCATCTTCTACATGCGGTAAAAGTGCATCTTGCTGAGCCTTGTTAAACCTGTGTATCTCATCTATAAAAAGCACAGTCGTGCCATTGTAGCTTTTAGCCCTGTCTACTATCTCCCTAATATCCTTTACCCCACCTAATACCGCAGAAAATGAGACGAAAGAGCAATTAAAAGTACTCCCTATAAGACGGGCAAGAGTAGTTTTCCCACACCCTGGAGGTCCCCATAAAATAAGAGACGGAAGCACCCCTTGCCCTTTCTTTAACATTTCTAAAAATAAAGGATCGATACTCTCTAACCCCTTTATATTCTCCCACGCATTCGGACGTAAAATATCGGCTAACGGCCTAGTTTTATTATTTAAAAAATTTGACATATTTTATTCACCTTTCTTTACTAGTCTCTTCTTTACTAGTTATTTCTTTACTAGTTTTTTTCACTAGTTTTTTCCCTACTTAACTTTTTAAAAAAATTATTTTTCTTTACAAGTTTTTTCCTTACTAGCTTCTTCTTTACTAATTTCTTAACTTTTACATTTATTTCTTTTACATTCTTTTTTACTCGTCTCTTATTTATTCGCTAATTACTCGCTAATTAAATTTTAGCTTTTTACATTTCTAATAAAACCTAATAACACATGCTAATAACACTTAAGTAGAAAACCTAAAAAGAAAATTTTTTTAACCCCCTAGAAAATAGACTTAAAGAACAAAAGCTTTCTCTCTTAACTTCCTAAAAAAACATACGAAAACAAAAATCCTTTTCTAAACTGCTCTATACTAAAAGACTCATTGTCTGCATGAATATTATCCTCATCTAACCCAAACCCTACGAGAATTGGTGCATTTTTAACGTATTTAGCAAACTTTGCAATAATAGGAATAGAACCCCCCTCATACCAATACTTAACATCTTCACATAAAACATTTAAAACCTCTAAGGCTTTTTGTATTCCATCACTCTTAGTAGACATCACAAATGAAGACGCCCCACTGCCCTCTCCAATAATTTCTAGTTTTAATCCCGATTTATTATGCTTTTCAAGATGTTCTTTTACCTTTAAAAATACGTCTCTAGGGTCTTGCTCCCCTACTAGCCTACAAGATATTTTAGCCTTTGCAAATGGGGGTATCGAGTTCGTAATATCCTTTTCATTGCTAGCGCCAGCCTGTAAATATAGTATATCGAGCGTCGGTCTAAGCCCCGAGCGAACATTAGCGTTCGTTATATAAGTCTCGCCCCCTGTCGGATATACTCCCGTAATTTCAAAACACTTCTTGTTATCAAACTTAGAAATTTTATCGTAAGGAATGTCTTTTAAGTCTAATACTCCATCATAAAAACCATCTACCGCCACACGCCCGTCTTCTAAGTGTAAAGTCCCTATAAGTCTGCATAACTCCACTGCAGGATTTTTTAAAACTCCGCCAAAAGTTCCAGAATGGAAGCCAGAGTTAGCACCCATTAGCTTTACGTCCATAGACATTATTCCTCGAAGCCCTACTACTATGCCACCAATTTTTTCACTCACTGCTCCAGTATCGCAAGCTAATAAATAATCGCTCTTTAAATCATCTTTAATGCTCTCTAAAACATTAGCAGTATTTTCGCTCCCACACTCTTCTTCACCATCTATAAAAATTTTCACATTATAATTCAATTTCCCTTCTTTAATTAAACTTTCTAATGCACAAAGAACGTAGCAAAGCTGCCCCTTGTTGTCTTGAGCTCCCCTAGCATACATTCTTCCATCGATAATTATAGGCTCAAATGGCTCCGTAAGCCAACTACTCTCTATTACAGGTTGCACATCGTAGTGGCCATAAATTAAAATCGTAGGTTTCTCTTTAGAAACTACACGCTCGCCAAACACTGAAAAATTACCTCTAGTTTCTATAAGTTTGCTTTTAAAGCCCATTTTTATAAGGTAATCGCTAAACTTATTAGCACAAGCGTCGCACTCAGCCCTATAAGAAGCATCTAAACTTATACTAGGAATTTTTAAAAAATCACTTAATACATTTAAAAAGGAATATTGATTATCCTTAAAAATTTCATCCGCTTTGCTAAAAAGTTTTTTAAGAATAATTTCATCTATTATTTTACTAGTTATATTATTTGTGGTTTTATTTATCGTCTTATTTATCGTCTCCATATTCCCTAACTCCATATTTAAAAACTCGCAAAAGAAAGCAAAGCTCTATTTTTTTTATATTTTTAACATTTTATATATCTTACTTGTTGTCGAAATAAAGTTAAAGATGTAATATAATTGTATTGTATGTTTTAATAAGTTTTAGGAGCATTTAGAAGATGAAAAAATTTTTGTGTATAGCATTATCATTAGTATTAAGTTTTAATTTAAGCGGTTGTTCCCTATTCGGTTCAAGTTCAGGCTCAGATGATGGCATGAACGGAAATAGAATCGACTCCATTTCAGAACAAGAGCTTAATAGTAAATTTGCAAACCGCTTTGGTGATGGCTCAGTTCCATCTGCCGAGGGGAATGATCTTTTTAGAGACTTAAGATTTGGCTACGATTCCTCTAAAATTTCAGACGCATCTAGACAAGATTTAGATTACAATATCGAAATTTTAAAAAGCAATCCAAATATTTACGTTCAACTAGAGGGACATTGCGACGAAAGAGGAACTGCTGAATATAATATGGCTTTAGGAGAAAAAAGAGCAAACTCAGTATATGAAGCATTAGTTATGTACGGCATAGCACCAAATAGATTAACTACTATTAGCTACGGAGAAGAGGTTCCTTTAGATAATGGTCAAACTGAAGAAGCGTATGCAAAAAATAGAAGAGTTCACTTTTCTGCATATACTAAATAAAAATAATTAAAATAAATAATTAAATAAATCTAAGCAGACAATAATTTTTAAAAAAATAATTTTAAAAAATTTAAATTTCTAAAACTAGAGTTTAATGAGTTGTCTGCTTTTTGATTTATAATTCATAGATTTATAATTACTAATTTATAATTAGTTATAGTTAATTATTTTGCTCGTTTGACTAAAGTTATTTTAGTGCTTATTATCATCACTTATGTTTAAAAATAAGAAAAATAAAACCAAAAATATAAAAAACATAATTATTAAAAACGAAAATATTAACGACACTAGTATCAAAACTAGATTACTAGACGAAGTAGATTACCCAAAAGACATTAAAAATTTTAGCATTCTTAAATTAACTAAATTAGCTTCAGAATTAAGAAGAGAGCTTATAGATAAAATATCTCTCTGTGGCGGACATTTCGCATCAAGCCTAGGAGCTACCGAACTTACGGTAGCCTTACACCACTTCTACGACACTCCACACGATAAACTTATTTGGGATGTAGGTCATCAAGGTTATATCCATAAACTACTTACAGGAAGAAAAAATGATATCGGAAACATAAGAAAAAAAGGACATATTAGTGGCTTTTTAAAACGAGAAGAAAGCCCGTTCGATACCTTTGCTAGCGGACACGCTGGAAATAGCATTTCAGCTGGAGTTGGAATAGCCGAAGCATTTAAAAAAAATAATAACCCACATACCGTTATTTCTATAATCGGCGATGCTTCGATTTCTTCTGGAATGTCATTCGAGGCGTTAAATAACGCTGGGGCATTGAAACTAGATAATTTTATCGTAATATTAAACGATAACGAAATGTCTATCTCAGAAAATGTTGGCGCTATAAAATGGATACTTAACAAAGGAAGCGTATCTAATATCCCTACAAAGTTAAGAACGAGAATAAAAAGATTACACACTAAAGGCATACTACCAACGTTTATTTATAAAATTTTTGCTAGATTAGAACTCGCCTTTAAAGGCATTATCTCCACACCTGCTATGCTTTTTGAAAGCTTTGGATTTAGATATATAGGTCCTGTAGATGGACATAATATAGAAAAACTTCTTAACGCTTTTACGATGGCAAAAAATCAAGACTCACCAGTTCTCCTCCACGTAAAAACCATAAAAGGTAAAGGCTTTAAAGAGGCAGAAGAAAACCCTACCGCTTGGCATGCTTGCAATCCATTTTACCCAGCAAATGGAAAGGCTAGAAATATAAAGGATAAACTTACGCCAACGTATACAGAGGTTTTTGCTCATACCGTAAAAAATCTTATAAAAAATGACAAAAATATTATCGCCATAACCGCCGCAATGCTAACTGGAACGGGGCTAAATAACGTTAAAAATAAATACCCAGAGAACGTATACGATGTCGGTATTGCAGAAGAACACGCAGTAACTTTTGCAGGAGGTCTCGCAACTGAAGGAAAAAAACCCATTGTAGCCATCTACTCAACATTTATGCAACGTGCATTCGACCAAATTTTACACGACATAGCACTCCAAAATTTACCAGTAGTATTTGCACTAGATAGAGCTGGCGTAGTAGGAGCAGATGGAGAAACTCACCAGGGAGCATTCGATGTTTCATACTTAAGATTTATTCCTAATATGGTTTTAATAGCTCCAAAAGACGGAAATGAGCTTCAAGATATGGTATATTCCGCTACTAAGTATAATAAACCCGTGGCTATAAGGTATAAGCGAGGAGAAGCAGAAAATACAAAATTAAGCGAAAACTTTAACAATATTCCTTTAGGCAAGGCTGAAATTTTACAGAGAGGAGAAAAAGTTCTAATCATTTTTTATGGTCAAGTTTATGATTTAGTAAAAGCAGCAAGCTTGCGTCTATACAATGAAACTAACGTATATCCTACCATTGTAAATGCAAGGTTTGCTAAACCACTAGATGAAAAGTTGCTAATTAGCGAAATGAAAAAACACGATATAATATGCACAGTAGAAGATCAAAGCTTAATAGGAGGCTTTGGAAGCGCCGTAGTGGAGCTAGCATCTGATAATAATTTAAATATCTCTATAAAAAGGTTCGGGATTAAAGATCTGTTCGTTCCTCACGGAACTCAAAAAGAACAATACGATTTTTGCGGATTTTCCGAAGATCATATATACAATTACTTACAAAGCAAGGTAAGAAACTTTGTTTTATATAAGAAAGCTAATTAACATTAGCGTACACAAAGAAATAATTAAAAGCTAGTTCTTGTGAGCAATTTTACGACTTTATAATTTGACACTTTATAGCCACTTTCTTTTGCTAGCCTTTGTAAATTATCCCCTTTATCTCTATATCCTAAAATAAGGTATCTTAAAGTTCTGCTTTCTATAAGTTTTGATAAATCTTCATTAGAATAAAAAATCTTATACCTTTCTATTTCCTCTTTAGTTAATTTATGCGCTATATTTCTAGCAAAATGATTCTCTAACCCTTGCAAGCTTAAAACATCCATACCTATTAAATACCCTGGCCAAGATGAAAATATTAGTAGTTTCTCATTTCCTTTTCTCTTCCCATCTTCTAAATACACATAGCTAGCTACATTTTTTATTTGCTCATCTAAATTTTTAGGGCGCCAAAGTGTCGGTTCTTTTCTCGTGTATATCCCCGATACATTTATGCCAGTTAATGTATATCTTTGAAACTCTACTACTGAGTTTATTAAATAAAAAGCTAGCACTAGGCTAAATAAAAACTTATAAACTTGCATATTTAAAAAATTTTTTTCATTTATACATATGTAAATTATAAGAAACGGAATCACTACTACGAAATACTGCGCAAATACTGGAGTAGGTAAAAATGATACTAAAAACAATAATATTATTAAATATAGATATATACTTTTAAAATCTATTTTTTTAAGACACATTAAGAAAAACAAAAGAGCAAACTGCAAGCTTATATCCCCAGTGTTTTCAACTCCTGAAAAAAAAGAATAAAATTTTTTTATCTTTTGATGAAATCCAGAGATAAGCCCTGCTCTATTTCTTAGAGCGTGGTACGTTAAATTATTAAAAATAAACTCATTAAAATGCACAATCATTACGTAAAGCGTTGGAATAAATCCTACTAAATTACCTAAAAGCAATAACTTTACTAACCTAGTAAATTCTTTTTTATCAAGCTCGTTATCAAGCTCGTTATCAAGCTTGTTATCAAGCTTGTTATCAAGCTTATTTCTATTATCAAAATATAAGAATGCTAAAAATATAAACTCGCAAAGAACTACATAACTTCTAATTTGAAAAGCTATAGATAGGAAAAAGCCTATAAGAAAATATTTATACTTAAGCTTACTTTCATAAACTCTTAAAGCTAATAGTAAAAATAAAATTGCTAAGGAATAATTTTTTATAATTGAAAAATATGCTATTACTAAATCACTCGATATATAAAGCAATACACCTAAAAGCCCACTTAATATATTTCTCTTTACCCTTATTATATCAAAGATTAAATATCCAATTAACGCTGCTACTAGAGCAGAAAATAATCTTAAAATTTGCCAAGATTCTCCTAAAACATAACTCCAAGCGGCAAGAAAATATGGGTATAAAAATGCTTGAGGAAAAAAGAAATCTTTATAAGGAGTTTGTCCTTGCAACACGGCCTTACCTGCATAAGCAAAATAGCCCTCATCTCCTGCGATAAAACGAAGGTCGACCGCTACTACATAAAAATATATAAGTAAAAATATTACGACAAGATTTGAAGATAAAGCCGTAGCATGCTTTTTATTTAATGTTTTCATTAAATTTTTCATTACATTCCTTACCGCAATGCTCACAGTTAGGTTTTTTATAATGCCCAGATTTATAATCAACAAGGGCCCGCTTTACGGCTTCCCACCCTAACATTGCACATTTTATTCTAGCAGAAAATTTCCTAACGCCTGAAAGCGAAGTTAAATCACCTAGCTTTTCTAGCTCTTCCTCTCTTTTTTCACCTTTTAGCATATTTTGATAAAGTTCAAAAAGAGCTTCGGCAGTTTCTATGTCTTTTCCCTCTAATAACTCGCACATCATAGAAGCGGCAGCTTGGCTTATCGAACACCCTTTCCCAGAAAAAGCGATCTTTTTGATTTTACTATCTTCTATTTTCACACACACATTTATTTGATCACCACATAAAGGATTATACAAATTAGCACTAGTGTTAGAATCATCTAAAGAGCCAAAACATCTAGGGTTTTTAAAATGATCAACTATTACCTCTTGGTACAACTCATCTAACTCAGACATCTGCTACCTACTATTAAAATTAAATTAAAATTTCTTGTTTACTTATAATACGCTATTAGTTTATTACTTATTATTTTAATAATCAAGTAACAAACTAAAGGATGTTAAGCCTTTTAAAATTATCTCTGTTTTATTATAATAATTTATTACGAAAGAAAAAGTTATTTGAAAAAATGGAGCATAAAAGCTATGGATATACAAACCGATAACTCTTGCATCATATGTGGGAAAAATAATAAACACGGATTAAATGTAAAATTTACTCTAGATAAAGAAAACAAGACCGCATTTACTAACGTTACGATTGGCAAAATGTTTAACGGATATGATGGTATCGTTCACGGTGGGATAGTTTGCGCTCTGCTAGATGAGGCCGGATTTTACGCAGCTAGAACTCTCGATGTTATCACGGTAACTATGAGTTTAAACACTAAATTTAAAAAACCCACCCCTATAAATACAGAACTATACTTAGAGGGAAAGGTTCTAGAGAGACGCTCTAGAAGCGTTATCACTCATTCTAAAATTATGCTAGGTAGCAATGTTTTAGCTGAAGCTAAAGGAGAGTTTTTTATTAAAAAATAATTTTTTTAAGAAACTTACTAAAATTTATATTTAAAGCATTTTGTAAAATAAATATTTTAGAATCATAAATGATGTAGATTTTTGACTAGTACCAATGACGCTAAGTTCGCAAAGGACTTTTTCTTTATTTACCTCTTGCTTCCTTTTGCTTTTTATACAAACACCTCGCCTTACATTATTATTTTTAGGAATGTTTCTAAGAGACATAAATGGCAATTTTTTAAATCTAATCTTATCTATAAGATTATCTCGTTTAATATAATTTTCAACGCATCCTTCATCGTCTACAATTACGTAAGCTATATCATCTTTTTGTTGTTTTAAGTCTGTAAATAATTTATTGTAAAAAGCCTTATCTTTCTTATCTAAAAAACTAACTTTTACATTTTGACGTTTAGTCCCGTTTTTAACATCTGCCTTAACATCTACTATAAATCCCCTATCGCACTTTCCATTTTTGCAATATAAGTGTGCTTGATAGCCCTCAAGAAGATCTTCTTCTTGCATATATGCTGGAAAAGCAATAATAGAAATTAGAAACAATACACTAATGTAAGATAATAAAAATAATAACCGTTTCATATAATATCCTAAAATATTAGCTCTAAAATATTTAATCTACACTCAAATATTTAAGATTATAAAAAACTGCGATAAGTTTCACTTTTTTTCGATTTTACTTGATTTTACTTGATTTTATAGCCTAAAAAAGGGTAAAATGATTAACTTGTGTTGTATTTTTTTTGAAATATTTTAGTAAAATTTTAAGAGATAATAAACAAAACAAAAAAAACAAAAAAAATGACTCTATCAGATATAGCAAAAAACATAATCGGCAATGAAGAAAAAATCTTAAGCGATACTTTAGCTAAAATTAAGGAAAGTAGCGTAGATATGGCGAGAAGAACCGATATAGAAAAAGAAAGGGCTAGCGAGCTTACGAAAGCCTTAGTAAATGCTAAAACTGACGAAGATAGACAACTTTTAGCATCTGATGAGAGCGTTTCTCATAGCCTAGTAGGAAAAAAGTTAGAGCAAATAGATATATTACATAAGCAATACGACAAACCATACTTTGCAAGGTTTGAGCTTGAAGAGGAGATAAAGGGGCAAAAAACGACCGTTGAATATAAACTAGGCTTTTATGGAAACACGGATTGCAGAATTATCGATTGGCGAAAAGCTCCCATTTCAAAGCTTTACTATGAATATAAAGAGGGAGAAGAGTTTTTTGAAATTATTCAGGGAAAAGAAAGACAAGGCATCGTAAAATTAAAAAATAAATTAGAAATAGAAAAATCAGTTTTAAATAGGATATCTAGTTCAAAAGGAAATTTTATCAAGAAAGATGGCTCGTGGGAAGAGATGCAAGGTTCGTTTAGAAGCTATGAACAAGGTAGCCAATCGTATCTTCCAAACGTTATTTCTTTAATCACAGCAGAACAATTTCAAATGATAACAGAGGATGCAAAAACAGCAGTGCTTATTCAAGGAGTTGCAGGTTCTGGGAAAACTACCGTTGCACTTCATAGACTTGCTTGGCTTTTACATGAGGATAACTCAGACCTGAAAGCACACGAGGTAGTAGTAATAGTGCTTCATAACTCACTAAAATCATTTATCCTTGAAACTTTGCCATCTATGGCAATTCATAATGTTAGAATCTTAACTTTCACCGAATGGGCAACAGAGACTATAAAAAACGAACTCCCAGAGCTTTGCAGAGTTGAGGAACATACTCAAAAAACTTACTTAAAAATCGCCACTTCTCCTTGTCCTATTTCTATATCTAGAGTAAAAAGCTCAATGGCGATGCTTAAATCTCTAGAAAGCCACTTGCTTTATAAAAAATCATCAGGGCAAAAAATAGCCGACCCATTAAAAGAGATCTTAAATTTATTAGCTAATCCTGAAGATTTAATTTCTAGAGATACCACTAAACTAATCTCTAGAGAGATTATAAAACAAAGCTATGAGAGAAGTGTAGTAAATTTTCAAAACAATCAAATCGATGAATCAGATATTCCACTTATACTAAGACTTTTACAAATTAAAAACGATGGAGTTTACTTGCCATCAAGGTTAGTAGGAAAATACAAGCATATAGTAGTAGATGAGATACAAGATTTTAGTGCTACTAATCTTGCCTGCATAATAGGTGGAGTAGAGACTACGAACGACTTAACTTTAGTAGGCGATATAGCACAAAGTGCAAACGAGGCTTCCTTATTTCCTGGCTGGGATACGCTAAAAAAAGAGTGGAATTTTAGAGATTCTATGTCTAGGTATATTAGTTTAACTGTAAGCCATCGCTCGACGCTCCCTATTATGAAGCTAGCAGATTACGTTCAAAACAGGCACCTTGTCAAAACTGGAAGAGCTGGAAGAACTCCTATTTGGTTTCAATCTTTTAGAGAGCAAAAAGGACTTAAGGCTATAATAAATTGGCTTTTGCAAGCTACTGAAAAGTATCCATCTGCAACGACTTGTGTAATATGCAGAGATGCGAAAGAAGCAAAGTATGCTTTTTCTTTATTAGAGCCTACCTTTGGTTCAATAATAAGAGTTGGTGATAAGGATAATTTTTCATTCGCTGAAGGGATTATCGTTACGGAAATATCGGAAATTAAGGGATTAGAGTTTTGCAATGTTGTGATATGGAATCCTACGACGAAAAGTTATCCAAACGATGAAATATCTAGGAATTTACTTTATATAGCGATTACTAGAGCACAGGAAAATTTAAATATTACCACTTGGGGCAAGCCCTCTTTACTACTTCCTAATATCAACTCAAAACTCGTTAGAGGCGTTCTTTTAAGCGATGAGATTTTAGAAGAAAAATGATTATAGAAAAATGATTATAGAAAGAGAGAGAGAAAAAAAAGAGAGAAAAAAAAAGAAAGAGTACCAACAAGACTCCCTACAAATATAATTTTCTTTAATTTTAAATTTAATTTCTTAAAATATCACTATTAACCCTTTCATAGTAGCCTTTAACTGCTCGGCTGTGGCTTCATCGATAAGAGTGCCTCTAATATCTAAAACATCTAAGTTTTTTATTTTGCAAAAATATTGGGCAGCATCATTAGTAATATTAGTATTTCTTAAAGATAAATTTTCAATAGAAAGCCAAGTTAAATAATAAATTCCCTTATCATCTATCTCAGTATCGTTTAAACTTAATAAGTCTAGACTTCTTAACTTTATTAAATTTTTTAAACCTCTAGATGTAATATTCGTTCCATCTAACTTTAACTCTAAAAGCTCAGGGAGCATACGTAAATACTTTAACGCATCATCACTAATGCTAGTTCCCTTTAAGTCTAACTCCTCTACTTTACTAAACGCATTATCACTAAATACTTCGAGCATATCATCACATATACCTAAATAAGATAATAAAAGTACCGTGCCATAACATCTTAAATTTCTCTTAAAATCATTTTTAATATTATTACTAAAATTTTCACTAAGATTACTGCTAAGATTACTGCTAAGATTATTGCGCTTGCTTTTTATATTTATATTCTTATTTACATCTTCATTTACATCTTCTAAATAATTACTTTGCTCATTAACGCTTTCAACGCTTTCAAAACTTTCATCATAATCTTCTTTCTCATCTTCCTTTAAATCTTCTTTATAATATTCTTTATAATATTCTTCATAATCTTCATCGCTGTAATCTTCTTCGTAATCTTCGTTATTATCTTCGCTGTAATCTTCTTTATAATCTTCGCTATAATCTTCATCGTAATCTTTAGTGCGAACTTTAGCGTAATCTTTATCTCCATCTATTTTGCCGTATAACTTTTCTACATCCTCTTTGCTAAGTGAATAATTTTTTCTACTATACGCTATACATTCTTTTGAAAAATCTCTTTTACTAAACTTAGCTACATCTAAAGTAGTAGCTGAAAACGGCGCAGACACTTCGCTGTTTATAGACATCTTTACATAAATACTTCTTGGTGCTAGGTTCATAATATCATTTTCAGAAACTATCGGAGCTAACTCTTTTGCAAGCCTTGAAGCATCATCAGCCCCAGTTCCAAATACGACAATATTTGCTATATTTCCAAAAATCGTATCGACAACCTCCACTGGAAGTTGCTTTAAATACTGATTAGCCATCGTTAAATTTAATTTATATTTTCTTGCTTCACTTAAAATCTGATTAACAGACTCAGTCATAAAAGAATGAAACTCATCTATATAAAAATAAAAATCTCTTCTTCTATGTTCAGGAATATCTGCTCTAGACATAGCCGCATGGTATATTTTAAATACGAGCATAGAACCTAGCAAAGATACGTTTTCATCGCCTAAAATTCCCTTTGGAAGCTTTAAAAGTAGTATTTTATTATTATCTATAATTTCTCTAAAATTAAATTTACTATCTTTTTGTAAAAAAATATTTTCTAAATACTCATTAGAAACGAAACTATCAATCTTTTCTAGTAGTGGCAAAACGGCTTCATTGTAGAATTTATGTTGCCACTTGTCGAATTCGTTTATAAAAAAATTGCTAGCTGCACTATCTGGCGTCTTTTTAGCTAAAGCTAACCTAAAATCCTTATCCGTTAATAATTTTTTTATAGATAAAAGCCCTTCATTTTTCGATGATAATACGGCTAATAATGCACATCTTAAAAGATGTTCAAGATTATCGTTCCAAATAGATGAAAAAATTTTCTTAAACACTTCTATAAACGATGATACAAATGGCAAACGATTTCCATTTGAAACATCGTAAAAAGGATTAAACACTACTGGATAATCTATATCTGTAGGGTCGAATATTATAACATCTTTAATTCTATCTCTAGGAATTATAGTAAGTAAATTATCTATTAAATCACCATGAGGGTCTAAAACGCAAAGACCAGCTCCACTCATAATATCATTTTTTGCTAAAAGATTTATTAAAGACGATTTGCCATTCCCAGATTTACCTAATATGTAAAGATGCCTCCTCCTATCTTCCTTTCTTATTCCAAAATTAATTTTTACATCTCGATAGTCGGTAGTGCCAAAATATGCAATATTAGGGTCGTATATATCTATAGGCAAATCTTTCGGAGGCGCTACTTTTACCGAAAGAACCGTAGGAATATTAGTTATATTTTCTATACTAGGTATATGCCAAATGGTTGCTAGCTCACTAGTTGAAAATAATGAATATTGCTTATCGATTATTCTCTTAAAAAACTTACTTAAATTATCTGCACCATATTTAATAACTCCCATTTTAAACCCATTTAGATCGTGATTATAAGATTTAAACGCATCGGAAATAAGCGACATATTATTATACAATCTTCTAACCGACCTTTCTCTAGGAGCTAAGCCTTTAGGAATAAACGCTGCCACTCTTATATTAACTGCACATAAAGACGATTTAAAACATTTTTGCTCTGCACTTTTTAAATACTCTTCATGTGGCGTATCGTTAATCCAATACTTAACAGTCGTAAGCATTCTTTTTAATCTATCACGCCTAACTTTAGTATTAAATATCCTAGTAAAAAATGAGCCAACCTTAAAAGGCTTGCACACTATTTGTATTAAAGCACTATCTTCTAATGAAAAACTAGCTAGTTGATTTATTAAATTAGTAAGCGAGTCGGATAAGAACTCTTGATAACACTTTATAGGGAAAATACTATTTCTTTTTAACTTTAAATTTGCACTTAAAACTTCAAAATTATCTGCATCTATATTCGATAAATAATCGGAAATTTCTCTTATATCACAATACGGACTTGCGGCATATAAAACGCCTTTAATATGATTAGCTATATTTTCATTACAAGCAAAAGTAAAATATATTATCTGTTTATAACAAAAAATCTCGAATGAAAAAAAATCATTCTTATTTAAAACACTAAAAGTTTCTGCTAAAAGCCCATCAAGAAGCTTAGCAGCATTATTTGCACTCTCTGCCACTCCCCCACCGTTTAAATGAGCACTTCTTGGTATATGTATACAAAAGACTTTCATTATATTATTTAATTATTTGATTATATTATCTAATTATATTAGATAATTATATTTATACAGTTATATTGCATAATTATTAAATTAAATTTTTATACTCTTTTCTCTATTAAATTTTTTTGTACTAATTTTTTTCTTTACTAATCTTTACTAAAGAGATTTTTATAATAAATTCTCGAAAATTTTATATAAAAATAACTTCTTTTTACGAATAATATATAAAAAAAAGTATTATGAATCAGAATATTGATAGAAAAACTTTGATATAACCTTTGAAAACCGAAAAAATGCTTGAAGACTTATTTTGATTCAATTGAAATTTAAAATACACAACTAAACGTTAGTTTACATATAAATTAAAAGTTATTCAATAGAGCCACCCCGAAAAATAAAATTTTTAAAAGAAAATATGACTAAAAATACCTTTAAAAACAAGGGAAGACATCTTTTAAAAGAGCTTAATAAATAACTTATAAAAAAACTTAGAAAAAACTTAGAAATTATTTTTTTGCAACTCGGAAGCTTTGCCCATATTTTTCATCTTTTCATCTATCAAGCCTTTAAGCTCTAGTGCATTTTTAAAATCCTTATCGAATATAAAGATCTTTGATAAAACGTCTAAAGCTTCTTCATATTCCTGCTTTGCATAATAGCATGCGGCTAAGGAGTATAGAAAATTTAAATCTCCTGGGTGCAAGTCTAAATAATTTTTAAGCACTACCTCTAAATCATCTAACCTAGAAAGCTTATAAGATAAATCTATTACGCCTAAAAGCGCCCTAACGTTTTCAGGATTAACCTTTAGAGATTTCATATAGTACTTGTAGGCCATATCAAAATTATTTTCTTCGATATAACATAACCCTAAACCTGAAAGAGCGACATCATACTTATCATTTATGCTTAATGATAAATTAAATTTTTCTTTAGCTTCTTCCCACGCACCAGAGGTTGCCATTAAAATTCCTAGGTCAGCTATCGCTCTATAAGATGATGGATTTTTATTTATAACTTGCTCTAGAATTTCAAGAGAAGAATTGTTATCTCCCTTTAGCATTAAACATTCTGCTTTTAAAATATTTACGTATTCTCTATGATTAGAATTTAGTGAGGTGTTTTGCATTAGCTCATCTAAACCACTTTCTAGCTCTTTAAAATCCCTATTTTTTTTAGCTTCTTCTAAAGATGCAAGCCTAGCGTCGATAGAGTCAAACATAGGAAAGCTTCCTTCTTTACTTTCTAATATTTCAGTTTTACATTTTGAAGCTTCAGATTTTGAAGTTTCAGATTTTGAAGTTTCAGATTTTGAAGCTTCACATTGCGTGCTTTTCTCCCTAGCATCTTTTAGCGATTTTGCCGCATCTATCTTTTCTTGCATTTCAGCTACACCATTATATAAAGGAGAGATCTCTTTTATCTTATCTAAAGCCTCCTTAGCGTTAAGAAGGTCATCAGACTTATAACAAATTCCCGCATAAGAAAATAGCATATGAACATTGCTATCATTATTTGCTAAATAAGTTTCTAAAGCCTTTTTTATATCCTTATACTTATCGGTTAAAAATGAACACTCCATAAGATGCAATAGTGCCACTTCGTTATAAGGGTCAAGCTTTAGCGATTTAATAAATAGCTCCATCGCTTCATTATAATCTTCACGGCGCATCAAACAGATTCCTAACCCCGATAAAGATTTAACATCACTGCCATCTACCATAAGCGCTTTTTCAAAATATTTTTTCGCTTCACTAACATCTTCTTTAGCTAGAGATACTGCACCGATGCTTCTAAAAAGTTTTAAAGAAGAGCCTACATTTTGCTTAAGTGCAAAGTATATTTCTAAAGCTTCATCATACTTATTATTTTCTGCTAAATTTTGTGCTTTTTTAAATTCTTCTTCTTGAAGCAAACTAAGCTCGTTATCTATACCACACACTTCATCTGCTTCTTTTGATATTATATTTTCTTTTATAGTATTATTAAAAGTAGTATCATTAAAAGTAGTATTGTTTAAATTAAAATTACATACTTGATTATAAGCAAAAACCGTTTCCCTAGTGCATCGCTCCCAAGAATAGTTTTTTACTAACTCTTTTAGCTCGCCTTTAACGGGACTATAATAAGCTGCCATTACAGCATTTTTTATACTATCTAAAGAATACGGGTCGCAATAATATACGGCATCTTTTAAGTAATCAGATATGCTTCCATTTTTGCCTGTTACAACGTTTGCACCATAAAAAGCGGCTTCTAACGATACTAGCCCTGGTAGTTCATAGAAACTAGCAAGAGCATGAACCTTACAAGCAGCATAAGCGTCTGCTAAATCTTGTAAAGGAAGTTTATCTAGAACGATAGTTTCCCCTTTTCTTTTAAAATTTCTAACGGCTTTTGCGTATTCTTTTTGGTATGTAAAACCTCCACTAGCTAACACTACTGGTATATCTACATCCTCTAAAGCACTTAGAAGCATTAGCTGATTTTTTCTCGACTCTAATCTTCCAACACAAAATATAAAATCTTTAACATTATATTTTTCAAAAAATCTTTCTTTATTTCCCTTTATAGTAGTATTTAAACCAAAATGCGTTTCAAATATTTTTGCTTTTGGAGCATATACTCTTTTTAAATTCTCGGACTCAGAAGAGCCGCTAGTTAATAGTGCATCGGCATTTTCACATAGCCAAGACACATCGAACGTTTTCGATGGCGTTATAGATTTAATATCTAATTTTTGATTATTTAAAAACTCTTTGCTCTGCCCATTTTGAACGTATTTCATCATATAATCTGCTACCGCAATAGATTGATTATGAAAAGATTGCACATCTTCAAATAGAGTAGTTACTACGAAAGGAACGCCGCTCGATTTAGCCTTTACTCCTGCAAGCGTTGAAAAAGTAGGTATAGCAAAATTAAAAATATGCACTAGGTCGTAATCTTTAAAATTTGTAGCATCTATATTTTCACAAATACCTACAAAAAAACCCATTTGCTCTAAATGCTCTTTTAGTTTTTCCATAACTACTGTATCTCCCCCACGCTCTAGAAAAGCATTAGGTCTATTAACAAATAGTATTTTCTTTGTTTTATTATTACTCGTATTGTTGTTTATATCTTGATTCATATTTTGGTTCATATTTTGATTCATATTTTGATTCCTCTTGTTTTCTTTAGTCTTTCCTTTAGTTTCTTTTTTAACTAGCTTGCTAGCCTTACTATCTTCATTTAACTTAGCTATAACATCTTTAATCTTTTTATACGCTACATTAAACGAATTGTTTTTAATAAATAGTTTGGATTTAGTTTTTAAGTATTCTCTAAGCCTGCTATCCGTTAGTAAAATCTTTGTAGACTCTCCTACTTTCATGCCTAAAGTTATATGCCATACGCAATCTTCATACTTATTAAACATTGGTGCTAGAGACGTCATTAAAACTGCACCATTAGAAAGCGCTAAGTTTGCAGCCCCTGAGCTTTCATAATAGGAAGATTGGTAATTTAACATTACTAAATCTGCACTTTGTATATACTCATTTAATTTTTCATCTGAAATAAACTCACTTATAACTTTTATATTATTTTCTAAATTAAAATTTTTAATAATATTTTTTATCTCCCTTAAGTAGCTTTCACTTTTAACATCATCTTTTCTAGTAGAGCCAGCTATTACGCCCTTTACTTTTATGCCTCTATTTAAACAGTAATGAACTCCTTCAATTACTGCTTCTTGTCCTTTATGAGGTTGCATAAAACCAAAAGTTAATATTAGCTTTTCATCGCCTTTAACTCCTAAATCTTTTCTTACCTGTTCTTTTCTTTCCTCGCTAATTTGCTCTATCTCTTTTAAGCCTAAAGGAACTACGAAAATCTTAGAGCTTTCAGTGCCATTTGCGATAATTTGAAGCTTATTTTCAGGAGTATGAACAAATATTCCATCTGCTATATCACAAAAACTTTTAAGTGAAAGGTCGAACGTGTTATGAAAATGAATTATTATTTTTAAGCCAAACTTTTTTTGCTCATTAAGTAGCTCTATAAGATTAGTTTTTATAAAAACGTGTGGGTGAAAATATATATATAGCGTATCTATATTATTATCATTAATTGCTTT
Source organism: Bdellovibrionota bacterium (assembly GCA_050952645.1). Lineage (GTDB taxonomy): Bacteria > Bdellovibrionota_C > UBA2361 > UBA2361 > CAKMMH01 > CAKMMH01. The sequence continues at coordinate 95,781 of JBMNLI010000017.1, forward strand.
TATTAAGCGTGAAAAATCTTCATCGTTTCTATTCCAACATCTAACTACATTTTTATTATCTAAACTTTTATCTGCATCTAGTGCATCTTCACCTAAAATGGTTATGTTTAAATCCTTAAATTCTTCTAATAGAAATTTTGAATATTTAGCAATACCACAAGGCTGTTCCCACGTTGTAAGAAAACCTATCTTATTATTTATTTTATTATTTACTTTATTAGTAGTTTCTAGTTCTTCTTTTCTAGTTTCATCTTCTAGTTTATTTTCTAGTTTATTTTCTAGTTTATTTTTTATATCATTAAGATTTGGTTCTAGATTTAATTTAAGATTTGCTTGAAGATTTGCTTGCGTGTAAGCTATAAAATCTTTTGCAGTATTATCCCAATTAAATCTTTTAGGGTAATTTTGAGAAGCGTAATTAGAAAATCTTATTAGCTTTTCTTTATCTGAAAGTAGCTCATCTAACGCATCATAAAGAGCTTCTACTGAAACTCGTTTTACTATCTTTCCACTTTTCCCATCTTCTACGCATTCTTTTATTCCTCCTACATCAAAGCCTACTACTGGGCAACCGCTCACTTGCGCCTCTACGGCGGTTAATGGGAAGGAGTCGAATTGTCTAGATGGAATTACGCAAATGCCTGCTTCTTTCATAGCATTAGATACCACTTCTTGTGAAACAGCGCCATGGAATTTTATAGATGGAACTATTTTCACAATTTCTTTTTTATCGAGAAACTCTTCTTGTCCCCAAAGTTTTGCAGAACCGTAAATATCTAGCGATAAGTCTTTATGCTTTGAAACTAAATTAGCATAAGCTTGAATTAGTATATCTACCCCTTTATGTGGAACTAAAGCACCAACAAAAATAAGTTTCTTAAAATTTCTCTTATCTATATCTCCTACCGTAAATCTTTCTAAATCTGCTCCGTTGTAAATTACTTTTATTTTTTTCCCGTCGCCTCCCCCGTTTATTATCATCTGTTTTTGAGCTTTGCTTACACAAATAATTCCATCACATAATCTTGAAAGAATTTCAGGTTTAACACCAAAGGCTGCACTAGATGGGTCGTGGCATATTAAAAATCTTCCTAAACAATTAGGCTCGTTTTTTGCTAAAAGGATAGGAAATGCTCTAGAAGCCGCTAGCAAAATATATTTTCCGAGAGTTTTTGCTCTTTTCAAGATTTTTTCTATATCGTAATCTTCACCAAAATCCCAAAACTCTACTCCACCTCTAATGCATTCTTTAGAGTCTGGCAAATAAGCACAAAGCACTACTCTCGCTCCTTGTTTTGCTAGGGCGCTAGCTAGTTTAAGCGTTGCAACTACAGTGCCGCTATTTTGCCCAACTAAATAAAGTGGGTGGTCGGAATGAAAAAATAGGTATGTCATACTATTCATTTAATAATTTTTTCCAAAAACAAAAATAAAAGCATCTTTGTAATATGATGATAAAAACGCTTATTCGATTTAAGAAAAAACTAGTTTTTTTAATGTAAACTTATAGTTTTTTAATAAATTTAAAGATAACTTTAAGATTAAACTTTAAGATTAAGCTTTAAGATTAAGCTTTAACATTAAGCTTTAAGATTGAAACTAAAAGATAGATATAAAAATTAAAAAAAAATTATATTAAAAAAACACAATAATTTTAATATGTTAAGATGCCACTTAAAGATAAGCTTTAGTATCTAGAACTTTAATGTCTAGAACTTTAGTATCTAAAAGCATGGGGGGACAAGTCTTAAAAAGGAAGTTAAAAGACGTAAAAATAAATAAACTTGAAAATTATTTAAAAAACCTTAAAATCTTAATTTATGGCAAACTATGATAGAAAAGATAGTTATTATTTAAAAGCAAAAGAAGATGGGTATCGCTCAAGAGCTTCTTATAAGCTACTAGAAATAAACGAGAAATTTAAAATTTTTAAAAAAGACTCCTACGTGTTAGACCTTGGCTCTTGGCCTGGTGGGTGGCTTCAAGTAGCAAAAAAGCTCTCTCCTAAAGGCTTTATTGCAGGAATTGATTTAGTAGAAATTGAGCCTATTAAAGGGGTTTACACTACTATAGGCGATGCTAGCGATGATGAAAAAATAAATGAAATTCTAAAAAAAGCTAATGGTCTTTTCGATATCGTTTTATCGGATATGGCAGCAAAACTTACTGGCATTAAAGCTACAGACGATGTGGCGGCTGCTGGAATTTTAGAACTTGCTCTTTTTGTAATGCAGAAAACTTTAAAACAAAACGGTATTTTCGTAGCAAAAGTTTTTAAGTGTGGGGAGATTGATACTGTAATTAAGGAAGCTAGAAAGCTTTTTAGAACGATAAAAAGAGTGGAATTAAAATCTTCTAGGAAGACCTCGAATGAATTTTATATTATATGTTTTGATTATAAGGCAAATAATATATAATAGATAGATATTGCTTAAAAAAAATTAAAAATTTAAAAAATTAAAAATTTAAAAAATATTGTGATCACTTTCAAAAGATAGAAAAAATGTTTTTAAATACTTTTATTAACCGTATAGAAAGACTAGGAAGGGCTACTATTAAACTCCTTGGAAATTTTGGAGCTTCTTGCATATTTGTTTTTAAAGGTTGGTTTCAAGTTTTCGTTCCACCTTTTAGACCTCATCTTATAATGGTTCAAATATTACAAATCGGAGTAAACTCTACTCTAGTTATAGCTCTTATCGGTTTTTTTACTGGCGCCGTGCTTGCAGTGCAAGGAGAATACGTTCTTAGCCAGTTTGGTGTTGCGGCTTATACTGGCTCTATGGTAGCCTTAAGCTTAATAAGAGAGCTAGGTCCCGTGCTTACTGCGCTTATGGTTATCGGGCGTGCAGGTTCTGCAATGACCGCAGAGCTTGGCATAATGAGAATTACGGAACAAATCGATGCTTTAAAATCTATGGCGGTAGACCCTATAAAATATTTAATCTCTCCTAGGTTGCTTGCAGGGATAATATCCGTTCCTCTATTAACTATTATATTTATAGTCGTAGGAATTTTTGGAGGATACGTAGTTAGCATCGGGATTTTAGGATTAAGCTCTGGAACGTTTATCGCAAGGATGCAATCTTCCGTTAAAATGGTTGATTTATATTCTGGTTTTATAAAATCTATAGTGTTTGGTTTTATCTTTGGTTGGGTAAGCGCTTACCAAGGGTATACTTGTGGCTTTGGAGCTGTTGGGGTAAATAAGGCTACTACTAGAGCGGTAGTTACTGCATCGGTAGCAATATTAGTAGTCGATTATTTTCTAGCTAGCATTTTAACTAGAGTATTTTTAGGATAGTTAATTTAAGTTTATATTTTTATAAGTTTGTATTAAATAATTTACAAAACAAAAAATAAAAAAACAAAGATTAAAAGAAAAAGATAAAAACAAAGATAAAAAAAGGCAGAGTAAGTTAAGTTGATTTCGATAAGAAATATAACAAAGAGTTTTGGAAAGCAGTTAGTTTTAAATAATATTTCGCTTGAGATAGAGCATGGAGAAATAGTCGCTATCGTAGGACCTAGTGGAGTTGGAAAGTCTGTGCTTTTAAAGTTGATTACTGGAATTTTAACTCCTGATAGTGGAGATATTATTATTTACGGAGAAAATATTACTAAGGCTAAAACTGAATTTAAGAAGAATCAAATAAGGAGTAATTTAGGAGTGCTTTTTCAATCTGCCGCTTTATTTGATTCGCTAAATATTTACGATAATGTTGCTTTTCCACTTAATGCGAGAACTAATCTTAACGAAAAGCAAATCCATAAGCGAGTACTTAGAATGTTAAGAAATTTAGATATCGAAAAGTATGCATTAAAAACCCCTGGGAAAGTTCCTATGGGGATTAGAAAAAGGGCTGGAATGGCTAGGGCTTTAATAACGGAGCCTAAGCTTATTTTATTTGATGAACCTAACACGGGGCTAGACCCGCTAGTTGGGCAAGAAGTTTACAATCTTATAAAAGAGTGTCATCAAAAGTGGAATTTTACTGGAATAGTAATTAGCCATGAAATTCCAGAGGTTTTTCAAGTATCAAATAGAGTTGCCATGTTATTAAATGGCGAAATTTTAGAAGATGGAACGCCTGATGAGTTGCTACATTCTGAAAATGAAGCAGTTAGGCAATTTTTAAATGGGAATACACATGGACCAATCAAAATCAACTAAACAAAAAGAAAATAAAATTCCTAGACGAACTTTTACAACTGAAGTTTGGGTGGGGTTTTTCGTGCTAATTTCATTAATAGGCGCTGGCTACTTATCACTAGGGCTTGGTGGCATGGAGTTAGCCTCTAGCAAGTATTACAAAGTATATGCAGAGTTTGATAATATTTCAGGACTTAACCAAGGAGCTTCAGTCGAGATTGCTGGAGTTCCTATCGGGAGTGTTGAAAATATATCTTTAGATGATGCTATCGCAATAGTCGAGTTAAAAATAGATAAAGATATAAAAATTAGAGAAGATGATATTGCAACTATTAGAACTAAGGGAATTATAGGCGATAGGTTTGTAAAAATTTCTAGGGGAGCTAGCGATGATTACGTAAAACCGGGGGATACTATATTTAACACCGAGTCTATAGTCGACTTTGAAGATTTAATAGGAAAAATCATCCACTCTGTAACTAGTGGTGATGATGATAAGGGTAGTGATAAAGATAATAGTAAAGGGAGTAATAAAGATAAAAAATAATAAAAAAAACAATTTAAATAATTTATTGGAGATAAAGATAATGCAAATGGTAAAAAAAATAGAAACAAAAAATACTATACAAAATATAATAAAAATTTTTTTAGTTTTAATATTATTTTCTTTAATGCCGTCTATAGCTTTTTCACAAAACTCGCCTTTAGAGGTTGTAAAGATAACCGTTGATAAAATTATAGTAGCGGTAGAAACTTATCCTTCAAAAGAAGAGACTGATATAAGGCGAAAAACGATAAGAAAGATAATAGAGCCAGCTTTTAACTTTGAAGCGATGGCAAAACTTTCCCTTGGGCATAATTGGAAAGATACTAATGAAACGGAGCAAAAAGAGTACGTCGCTTTATTTTCAGATCTTTTAGCTACTACTTATTTAAAGAAGATAGATCTAATAAAAAAAGATACCGTTATCTTTAAAGGGCATCGAGAAAGGCAAGACCAAGCTTTAGTTAAAACTGATATAAATTACAATAACGACCAATTTCCCATAGTTTACAAGATGAGAAAAGAACTAGACGGCAAATGGAGAGTTCACGACATATCGATTGAAAATATTAGTTTAGTATCTAATTATAGGAGTGAGTTTGCAGGAATAGTTAGAAAAGATGGCATAGCTGGTTTAATCGAGCAATTAAAAAATAAAGTTAAAAAGGAAGAATAAGTAAAAATAAGTAAAAATAAGATAATTTAAAATATTAAAATAGAGAAAAGCAATTATGGATATTACTCAAGTTATTTTTATAATTTTATTCGGTTTAATTATAGGAAGCTTTTTATCTGTATGTATTTTTAGGCTTCCCATAGGTAGGTTTGATGCGTTAGATGATGATGGGGAAGCCGTGCCAAGCGATAAAGAAAAGATGTCTATATTTTATCCTACTAGGTCTTTTTGTCCTAGTTGCAAAAATAATTTAAGGTGGTATCACAACATCCCTGTTTTAAGTTGGTTAGTATTAAGGGGTAAGTGTTCATTTTGCAAAACTAAAATTTCTTTTCGTTATCCGTTAGTAGAAATTATTAGTGCTATTTTTGCATTTTTATCTTTTTATTTTTATGGTGCTACCTTAGAGGGGTTTATTATATATGCGTTTTGTGCCGTGCTTATCGTGTTATCGTTTATCGATATAGATTATTTTATTTTACCGAATATTATTACTTATCCTGTAAGTATTATAGGTATAATTTTAGTATCGTTTAATCATTTTTTTCATTTTTTAAATTTTCCTTTTTGTGGTAGTTTTAAATGTCTCTTTCTTGGGCTTTTAGGAGCATTATTTTTATATTTAATCGGGGCACTTCATGGTTTTATAAGAAAAAAAGAGGGTTTAGGCTTTGGAGATATTAAGCTACTTATAATGATTGGAGTATTTTTTGGTCTTCCTTCGTCTTTTTATACTATATTTTTAGGCTCTATATTAGCTATTATCGGCACTATAATTATCGCAATTTTTAAAAAAAACTCTCTTTCTGAACCACTTCCTTTTGGCCCATATTTAAGTTTAGGCTGTGTTTTATATTTGTTTTATTTTAGTTTTAGCACAATAGCTTTTTAAGAATTGAAAATTAAGAGAATAGATGTTTTTTAAAAATGCGACCTCGAATCTCTTTTAAAAACTGCCTCTAATTCAAAGACTTCTCCAAGCTTGGGCTCTGAGCCTTCTAAATTAAACTCACGATTTCCCCGTGCTTTTTTAATTCTCGTATCAGTAGACTCGATTCTTTTATAAGCCCCTAGCATTCTATCATAAGCTCGCTCCATTATATTATGTTTAGAATGTAGCCTAACAAAATTCTTACCTTCAAATCCTTTAACATAAGGAGTAAGATTTAAAGCCTCCTTACTAAGCGATTCTTTAGTAAATATCACTTTACTTGCGCTAATTATTCGAGGAGCGTTCCTAAAAGCGTTTAAAATGCTTTGCCTATAAATGCGAATACAACAATCCCCTTCCTCTTTAATACAGTAATGCTTACCCTGCATCTTTCTATCTCCTATAACTACGTAAAGTAGCAACAAGGTTTTTGTTTGAACCAATATTTAGCGTTAAACTAAATATACAACGGTCGATTCGAGATAGACAAACAGCATTATAAAAACAAACACGCCTTAAGTCAAGCACGCTTTAAATTGCAGCCCCCCCGACCTTCCTTATAAATTACCAATTACACATTACTCCCTAAATTTTATTGATATAACAATTTAAATTTAAACTTTCCCTTGTTTTACGCATAAAATTTAATTTAAACTTTATAACCTACTCAAAATAATTAAAAAAATTAAGAAACACTCACATAAATTATTAAAAATAGCAAACGTAAATACGTTCCCTTAAGAAACAACAAATACTAGCCTTAGGCTAAGTTTTAGCTCTTAAAAACATAGCATACGTATAACAAGAAAAAGTTTGTGTTTAAAAATAAGTAAAAAAAACGTTTATATAAATTGTTAAAACTATATACTTAAAATTTGAATTTGATTTTTGAACTTTTTTTGAAATTTTAATAATTCTCTTTTTCTTTCTCTACCTGCATCTTTGTGTTAGCACAAAGCAAATCTAAGTCTTTCTTATACGTGTTTTTATTAAAACCTAGCGCTCTAGCTAAAAGCGTTATTTCTTTTAAATCCACCTTATACCCCTCTGGGCTACCTATGGCTACCTTATGTGCTAATAAGCTTGATAATCTAATAAGCACAGTTTTTTCAGACTGTATATCGGTAAAAGACATCACCTCATAAGGGTCTAAATAATGCAAAATTACATAACACGTTTCAAGAGGAAAATTCCATTTTTTAGCGACTAACGCCCCTACTAGTGCATGAGTAAAACCAAAAACTTTTTGCTCCGCCTCTAAATATGATAGCGACTTTTGCTTTATTAGATCTATAACTTTTAAATAACTTTCCTTAGTGCTTTCTAAATTTAAAAGCGCTAGTTGCCCTAAGGAGTGAAGCATTCCATAAAGAAAAACCTCATCTTCATAAGACTTTTTTAGTGCTTCAGCTATATTAGTCGCAAATGTAGCGGTAGCGATGCTATGCTCCCAAACTCGTTCTTGCACTATCGACATATCTTCATACATTTTTCTAACCGATGCCGCATAAATAATTCCCTTTAAAGCTTTGTAGCCTATAAGCACGGTAGCATCTTTTATATTACCAATTTCTCTTTGCCTAGAAAATAATGCACTGTTTGCTATTTTTAAAATTCTTCCTACTAACGCCGTATCTTTAGATAAAATTTCACTTAACTGAACACTTGAAACATTTTCATTATTTAATAACGTGATAGCCTTAAGAGCAACATCTGGCATTAAAGGAAGATCCTCTGTTAAAGCGACAACCTCTTTCCAATGGCATTCACTTAGTTGTTTATCAAAAACTTTAGCACTTTTCATATAGTATTTGAGAAAAATTATATACTAAAAACAAAAACCTATATGGAATTATCGTAATAAGAATAAAAAAACTTTAAATTAAAGATTTGATAATTTAAACGTAAAAAATAAGACTCTTCACGTTTTCAAGATGGTTTAAGAGTAAATAGATTGCTTAAACTTTTTATACTACCTTCTGTCTCTCCTGCCTCTAACTTTTTAATCATCGATAAACTTAAATTGGTCTTTTTGCTAACTCTGCTTGCGTAAACTTTCTAAACTCTCTAAATACTTTTATTTTATTTTCACCATCTAAAACAGCATTTACAACTTCAGATGGAAAAAGCTCTATTTTGCCTTTTAATATTTGAGACTCTATTTCTTTACATTCGGCAATATCTTGCATATCTTCTAGCTTTTCTATTAGCCTTTCATAAATCTCTAAAGGAAGAAGTGCGAACTTCTCACCTTTGATTTTAAGAATTTGCACTTCATTTTTTATATTCAATCTTTTTTCTCTCCCCATTTACGCAATCTTAGGTAAAGCTATCGTATCGCCAGTGCTAAATTGGTAATCTTTAAAGATATGCTCAGCAGATAATAACTCAAGGGTATTGTCTATATTTCTTATACTCGTTTCCTTTAACCTATACGCATACTGTCCGCAAGTCCAGCAAGTGTTCCTATAAAAATGATTACATATACACATTTTTTCTTTTATATGCTCTTTTATCGGTTTTATAATTTTCTCTGAAACATGTTTTTTATAAGCTTCTAAATACTGACAAGTTCCCTCTTTTGAAAGCATAAAGCCAAAAAGCTCACACTGCGGAATTAACTTTCCAGATATACAAGGACTGTTTCTTAACATTCTCATTAAATAGCCCGTAGGAGATAAGGTATTTACTACTACATCTTCCTCTTTTGCTTCAAAATACTTTTGCTTTACCTCATATGGAAGTGCACACTCTTTAGAAACTACAAACCTAGTAGCAACTTGCACTGCGCTAGCTCCAAGCCCTACGAAACGAACTGCATCGCCCCCAGTGAAAATGCCTCCAGCTGCAATAAGAGGGATATCTAAAGATTCACTTTCAAGCATCTCTTTTACTTCTTTTAAAATATCTGCTAAATCAAAATCTTTCCAATCCTCCTCAAAGCCTAAATGCCCCCCAGCAAGTGGGCCTTCTATAACTATATAATCGGGAAGCCTATTTGCTCTCCTTGCACTTCTTAAAAAAACTTTTAACGCTCTAGCACTAGAAACTATTATCCCAAGTTTTACATCTCTAAATCTTTCATGATCTTCGATTAAGCCTAAACTAGACATATGAACACCAGCAGAAAGCGTAATGCCATCTACACCAGCATCTAAGGCACCTCTTAGCCTTGCTTTTAAGCTTCCGATAGGGTCGCCCATAGTAAGCTTTTCCATTATATTTACAAATATTCCTCCTTGCCCCTTTTTTCTTTCCATTACGCTAGAAATATACTGTTTTTGCGCTTTGTAAACCGTTTCTAAATCGAACTTTACTTTTGATTTATCTAGAGATTCTCTATTTGATTTAAAAAGATTAAACTTATCTCTTAAATAAGTCGTTTTCAATTCTTTATCACAGACCGCTAGAGCCATTGCATCGGAAATATGCCCAATACCTCCAAGTCTAGCTATTTCTAAGGCTAAATCTGCATTCGATATATTAACTCCCATGCCACCTAAGACTATAGGCACGTAAGAATCTTTTTGTAAAACTAATCTGTAATTATCTAACTTATCCATAGCGTCAAATTATAGCAAAAAATTTTTCTTTAATATAGATGTTTTCTACAATTTATATATATAAATTTATAAAAATTAGTCGCTAACCATTTAACAAAAAAGTAAATAAAGCATTTTAACTAAACATTAAAGTGGGGACACAAACAGACCTAATGCGACTGGAATTTTATCATTCCCCGGAACATACCTAGCATTTATATTGCTAACTATATTTGGAATTTTATTACTAATATATATTTGTGCAGAACCTCCACCATCAAAATTAAGAGCGTCCTTGCAATTTATCTCATCGGATACTAAAATTTTTTTAAGATCATCTAAACTAACTCCAGAAAAAGTATCCATCGTAGAAAAAATAATTAAGCGATTTTGAGTATCTACACACACTCCTGAACGCTTGCTATTTTGAAACGAATTTTTCGTTTCTAATATCGCCCTATTAGCTACTAACCTAGGACCAGCTTGAACGGCCTCTAAAATAGAAGAGTAATCTACATTATTTCTCCCAGTTATTTTTATATTAGTCCTATTAGCTTGAAAAACACCAGTTAACGTATTTCCGCCACGATGCATCTTATTAAAAACCTTTCCCCTATTAACTACAAGCCCTAAAGCCTTTCCGTATTCATCGAAAAAATTTGCATTTATCGCAATTATAGCATTGCTTTTTAAAGCTAGCGACTTAACGTCCATGCTCTTTTTACCATACTCCTTAGCACGAATAACTTTCACTTGATAATTTTTTAAAGAAGTTCTAATAAACAATAGATTACTACCAAAAATAGGATTGCTCTTTACCGGTATCTCTTTCATTTCTAAATCGGGAGCTAAAAGAAACCAATCTTTAGCGTATAAATCATCAACGCTAAACAATAGTAAAAAACATAAACATATTTTTAACAAAATAAAATTTTTATTCATAATATTTTTTCACCACTTATTTTTTTTACTTTATTTTTACACGTTATTTTACGACTCTATTTTAACACTCTATTTTATCACCTTATTTCGCACTTTATTTTAACACTTTATTTTACCACTTTAAAAATCTTACCGCCTTAAAACGTGAAAAAACTATATAATCTCAAAACAAGCTTTCCCTAAAATCAATTTTTTCTGCTTAGGCTCATTATCAAAATCTATACACAATTTTATTTTGTGTGGATTTTGAGTTTTTAAATTTCCTTGAATATCCCTAATAATCCCCTCTCCAAAATTTTGATGCCTAACTCTTAAACCCACTTTAACCTCTGAGGCATCTAACTTTCTAAAATTTCCTATCGGCTCTCCTAAACTTGTAGCAGTTTGAACTAAACCTAAAACATCCGTTAAAACATCTACCTTTTCTTTTTTATCTTTAAAAAATTTCTTTTTATATATAGGGGGAAGAAAATCAAGATTAGCTGCATCATTATAATTTATATCCATATAGCGCTCTAAATTACTATTATCATAATTATTATTACCAAAATTATTACTATCTTCCCCATAATTATCAGACTTAGCTACGGGCTTTATTTTATGCCCTACCTTCCCCTTAGACTTAAAGCTACTAAAACTACTATCGAACACAAATTCACCAAGAACTTCCTCATCTCCACTTTCTTCTATAAGTTGCTTAGGAATATCGCTTACAAATCTTGAAACTTTCCTTAAATAAGACGTTGAGCTACTTCCATACATAGTCCTTTTTTTAGCATACGTTAAATATAACTTTTCCATCGCCCTAGTCATACCTACATAACATAGCCTTCTTTCTTCTTCTAAATCTTCCACTTCATCTAGCGACCTTGCATGAGGCACTAAGCCCTCTTCTAGCCCCGTAAAAAACACTACTCGGAACTCTAAACCCTTTGCTATATGAACGGTCATTAAAGAAACTGCATTCTCTTCTTCGTCCTCAGTGTTCTTCGACTCGAACGTCTCGTCGCTTCCCGTAAGAGCCACCTTATCCATAAACAAACTTATAGCTTTCTCGTTATCACTCTCGCCCTTAGAAATAGTTTCAGCATAAGCTATAAGCTCTAAGATGTTTTCCTGCCTACTTTCAGCCGTTTGATCTTTAGAGTTTTTTAACATCGCCTTATAAGTCGATGCTTCGTATATTATTTCTAAAAGTCTATGAAGAGACACATCACGTGCCCTACTTTTTAGATAATCTATAAGATTAACGAAAACATTTAATCTAGGATTGTTTAACGCCCTAGCTTCCTTAAATAGACTCGTTCCATGCTCCTTAGCGCTACCCATTAAATTAGCAACCGTTTGAGCTCCTATGCCACGAGTAGGCGTATTTACTACTCTTAAAAAGGCTTGGTCATCGCTATCATTTACTACTAGTCTTAAGTATGAAACCATATCTTTTATCTCTTTTCTATCCCAGAATTTTAGAGTTCCATAGATTTTATACTTAATTTTATTCATCACCAAAGCTTCCTCTAGTGCACGAGATTGAGCATTAGTTCTATAAAAACACGCTATGTCCTTATACTCACGTCCTCCCTCATCTACTAGCTTTCTTATCTCACTTGCAACGAAGCTCGCCTCCGAGTTTTCATCTAACGCAGAGTATAGCGTTATTAAATCCCCCTCTTTTCCGGCCGTCCAAAGTTTTTTGACTTTACGAATTTTATTTTTCGCTATAATACTATTTGAAGCAGATAATATATTCGATGTAGAACGATAATTTTGCTCTAATTTAATAACCTTAGTATTATCGAAATCTCTTTCAAACATTAAAATATTAGTAGGTTTTGCGCCCCTAAAAGAATAGATAGACTGGTCATCATCGCCTACTACAAATATATTTTTTCTCTCTTTAGCTAATAGGTGCATTAGCTTATATTGCACCTCATTCGTATCTTGAAACTCATCGACTAAAATATAATGAAACTTATTTTGGTAATACTGCAAAACTTCTTTATCATTTTGAAATAGCTTAAGAGTATTTAATAGTAAATCATCAAAATCCATCGCACTAAGAGCCATTAGCTCCTTTTGATACTCAGTGTAAACTCTTGAAACCGCCTTCTCTTGCAACAATATGCTAATAGAACAATATTTATTTGCGTCCACATTCGCTTCAAACTCTGTAGGCAAGATAAAATCATTTTTTGCTCTACTAATACACCCTCTTATATAATCTGGAGTATACTTTTTATCATCAATCTTTTGCTCTTTGCAAATCTTTTTAATTAAATTTTGAGTATCTTTCGTATCGTAAATTGAAAAAGAATTAGAGTAGCCTAAACGCTCAGCATATCTTCTTAAAATCTTTGCTCCCATCGCATGAAACGTGCAAACCCAAAGCGAGTTAACCTCGTTTCCTAATAAGTCGGATAGTCTAGAAACCATTTCAGCAGTCGCTTTATTCGTAAAAGTCACTGCTAGGATTTGCGATGGATAGACGCCTTTATTTAATACTAGATTAGCAACTCTTCTAGTTAACACTCTAGTTTTTCCGCTTCCAGCACCAGCTAAAACTAATATTGGTCCGTCGGTATGTAAAACGGCCTCTCTTTGCTCATTATTTAAATCAGCTAAAATATCATTTTCTAAATTATTACTTTCATTATTGCGTTCTTCATCGAATAAAAAAAACTCTTCTTCGTTATTAAAAACTCTATTAGCCAAAACTCTCTTCCCCCCACACATACAAAATAATAAATACTAAATAATAAATACTAAATATAAAATATAAAGAAAATCGACTTTAAGGAATTTACATAAAATAAAATACTTTATATATAGCTATAATTTTAAAATAAATCTTTATTTTTTTTAAACCTCTTTTAATAAACATCATAATAAACATCATAATAAACATCAAAGAGCTATTAAACATCATAGAGCTAATTTAAAAAACCTTAAAGGTTAAAGATACCATAATTTTAAAAGCCTACCTACAAGTTCATTTTATATCCACCCTTTACATACATTATATTTAGCTTTTTATTTAGTGTCTTATTTTATATCTTATTTTTTTTATATCTTATTTTGTATCTATAACGCCTATTATACCTAGCTCTTCTCCTATTAAAAGCAAAACGTAAACTAAAAGCATTATTATTAAAAGTATTTCAAGAACATCTAACATATTAACCTCCTATACTTAAGAAACTTACTATAGAAATAATATAGTATATATAGAATGATACTGCAATACTTTTTCTAGTTTTTTTCTATATTTTAAAAAAAATTAGCTTTTTAAAAAAGCCGTTCTACTCTAACCTTTTTGCTATCAGCACTTTTAACAAGTCGCTTTTTTCCGTCTTTCTTTTTTCTTCTAAATAAGCCTTATGCTTTGGATTTTTTACATCTAAATGCGAGTATCCTATAGCTCTAGCCATAGGCTCAGAATGTTTTAAAAGTTTCCAAAGTATATCTTTTGTAAGCTTTAAATTCTTATGGCTTAAATATCTACTAACCTCGAAATTAAAAATATCATCCTCACTTTCACTGCTTCTACAAAGCAAAAGTTTTAATAGCGTATCTATATCTATATCGTAAGATAAAAATTTATCTACCACTGCATGTTGCTTATCACCATCTAATAAAAATAGCGATACTAGAATATAAATTTGCTCCCTAGAAAGTTTACTATCTCCCGAAGCTAAAAAATCTAAAACGCACTCATTTAATTTCTTGCTAGCTTTTAAAACTAACGCCGCACGCTCCCTTATTTCTAAAAGCGGATAAGATAACAAATCGATATACTCAGATATTTCTAATTGTTTTTTAGGAAGTCTCCCTACAACGATATTTAAAGTATCTGCCTTTGAGATACCTTTCCAATCTTTAGTATTAAAAAAATCCATATATGGACTTATAACTTTTCTGTAATACGTATTTATTATCTCATAAAGCATATCTACATTTACTAAATTATGCTCGGCTAAATCTAAGAGGATATAGATCTTTCCTCTTATAATAGATGGACTCGATATAGAGTCTATAAAAAAACTTGCTATATTTTCTTTCGTTCCACCTATAACTAAAATACTACTTAACGCCTTGCTAGCAAGCTCATCTAAATGTTTTCCGCCAAGTAGCGAAAGCTTTTTATAAGCATCTCCATAAAAACCACCTAGCAAAGACATGTTCTCTAGAGATACCATCTTTAATTGGCTATTTGTAGCATCGAGCCTAACGCTACCTGCCACTGCTAAAGCAATAGACGGGTGAAGCTTATCTAGCGTTTTAAGGGGAACGCTTTTTTCTGAAGCAGAAATTAGCTTTGAAGCTCCTAATCTTAACGCCGTATATCTATCTTCTTTAGTTAAATTATTTTCCCATAGCGGATTAAATATCGTTCTTATAATTAAATTATCTACGTAATTATTAACGCTATTTAAAGCTCTTTTATTATCACTAGAATTATCACTAGCAGCATTTACTATTACAGATAGCGCTACTAAATCATCTTTTAAAGCCTTACTAAGCACCTCTCTCATAATTACAGGCTGATTAGTGTTCCAAGCGTATTCGTATTCTAATAGTAGCTTTTCACTATCTTTAAAAAAATTTACATTAGAAAATTTATCAGAATTAAAAAACACTATTACAAACAGTAAGGCAAATAATAAAACGTAAAACGTAAATCTACTAGATTGCTGATTTTGTGTAGTAGTCGCTTTGTTTTTATAGCCGTTATTTCTAGAAGATGCCTTATTATTATCATAATTATTATTATTATAATTATTATTATTATAATTATTATTATTATAAAGTGGCTCTTCGTTATTTACTTCGTTATTTACTTCATTATTTACTTCATCTCCATCATTAACTTTATTATTAACTTTATCTAGCTTTCTTATAATCTTTCCACTTCTTATTTTATAGCTATCTACTCTCTCATCACTTTCACTCTTATTTAAGTTCTTATCTTTATTTGCATCTTTATCTGCATCTTTATTTACATCTTTATTTACATCTTCATTTTCAGTCGATTTTTTTATAATCACGCCACTTACAAGCGGAGTATATAAAGCCTTCTTTATCTCATTTATTTTTGCTATTACTACTAGCAAATTATTTTTATTCACATCCTCTATTATAGGCATTAACAATGGGCAATTTTTTGTAGTAGCAACTTTTTGCATCAACTCTTTTAATTTTAAAATATCATCTTCATATTTAGGAAATCTTTGGCGAGTTTCTATACTAGAAAATATAGGGTCTATTAAAATATATTTATTTCCATCTAACACGATATTATTTTCACTAATATTCCCGTGGCAAATATTATTATCCCAATAAATTTTTACATAATTTATAACGTCTATTAAAGCATCTAAAAAAACTAGGATATTTTTTTCAAAAAGAAAAAGCTCTGTAAACAATTTGCTCTTATGGTATAATTTTCTTTCGTACCAAAATTGCTCTTCAGCGACACCCGTAGATAGCACTCCAGAAAGTTTGTTTTCCTTAAGAAGCAAAAAAATTTGTTTTAATTCTTCTAAGTTGTTGCTTACGTAATTATCTTTACTAAACTTATCATAAGCAACTAGGCCTTTAGTAAATTCAGGAAATGAAAATCTATACAAAACATTTTTCTTAAGATCTACTATCCTAGTATCCCAAGGACTATTCCTATAATTAGAAGAATATATATTTTCAGTTGAACTTATTTTTAAAAATTCTAAATAATAATTAAATAAAACTCTTTGCTCAACTCTGAGTTCATCTTCACTAAATAAATTTACGTAATAATCTGTATTCATAAAATTGCTTCTTTTATTTTCTTAACTGCCACATCTACTATTTCATCATAGCTATAACTTCCGATTAGCTCTCCTTTAACTTTTAAATTTACGAAATTAGGTGCACACCACATACCTATATCTGCATCATCGCTCTCTCCAGGGCCATTTACTCTACAACCCATAACTGCAACGGTTAGATTTTTATCTTTTGCAAAAACCGTTGCCTCTTTTATTTTCTCTGCAAGCTCTATAAATTTATCTGTCTGAACTCTCGAGCACGATGGGCAAGAAATTATATTTAATCCCTTAGCATTATAGGCATCTTTAGGTAAAAATTTTTTATTAGCCACATCTTTAATTATCTGCTTTCCGATTTCAACCTCTCTATATTTTTCTAAAAAAGGCACTGTAAGAGAAACTCTTATCGTATCTCCTATGCCTTTAGACAATAAGTGCTCCATCGCCACACGACTTTTTATCTCTCCTAGTGGGAGCATCCCTGCTTCCGTTACTCCTAAATGTAAAGGCACGAAAGGGTACAAGGAAGAAAACTCCTCGTTTATTTTTATAACTCCATATGGGTCGGAGCTTTTTAGAGAAACTACGTAATTTTTAAACCTAAGCTTTTCCATATATTCCACATGCTCGCTAGCCGATTTTATAGCAATCGCCCCCGAATCTTTAACGCCTTTTGAAAGACCAGGGTCAAGCGAACCAAAATTCACCCCTATCCTTAAAGCGCAATCGTTTTCTCCTGCTATTTGCACTAACTCTTTTACTTTATCTTCTACGATTTTTTCTTTTTCTATATGGTATAGATGCCCAGGATTATAACGAATCTTTTGCACAAATGGTGCTAAATCTTTAGCAAGCAAATAGTTTTCTTGTAAATCGACCGATAAATTCACATCGGTTTCTTTTCTTATCTCTTTTAGACTCCTTACGTCTTCCTTATTATCTACCGCTAACCTTATAATTTGAGCCCCAGCGTCTTTTAGCGTTTTTATTTGTTCGAGAGTCCTTTTAATATCTTTAGTTTTAGATGAGCACATAGTTTGGACTACTACCGGGTTTTTCCCTCCTAGCAATATATCCCCTACCTTAATTTCTCTAGTTTTTCTCATTATCATTTCCTTTTTTTTTACAATCATAACTATTAAATATAATTTTTATGCGATATATTATTATGCGTTATAAATATTATCTGTTATAATAGTATTTTAAGTAATATTTTGATATTATGCTTGCTAAAAAATGCAATATTTACTTTAATAATATTTGCTCTATTATAGTATTATAATTATAGTATTATAGTTATAGTATTATAGTTTTATAGTTTGATTATAATTTACTTTAACTATAATTTACATAGAGAAAATTATTTTATTGTAAACAAACTCTAGAAAAACCATTTTTTTATAAAGGAAAATCAAAAAATGTATTCTCCTGATGAGATAAGCGAGATTTTTGAAAAGATTTCTGACTATTACCAAGAACCTGTAAATATAGGCTCAAGGTGTCAAAGCAATTACTATTATAGAGTAGAAAATTTAAGTGAAAAAGATTTAAATATATGTGCTGAGCACGTAGCATATAGGATAAGAAATGTCCTATCTCCACAAGAACCACAACTATTTATAAAACTCCCTGGAGGATATAGTTTTTTTGCTGAAAGATTATACGCAGTTTTTTCAGAGATAATTTCAAACTCTGAAGAAATAGCATTTGAGCAATATTTAAAAAATCAAATTCAAAGTGGCTATCTCGATAAATACAAAGGTTATAACACGGTGCTTATTACCGATGTTATTACAACGGCTAGGTCAACACTAGAGGCTCACACTAAGCTTTCCTTAAGGGGCATTCCAATTCTATCTTGGGTTGCCCTAATAGATAGAACCTTTGGCCCTGGCCCCGTGCCGGTAATTTCAGCATACACAGGAAGCCCAGTAAAGTTGTTAAATAATTACTAAAACAGATAATAAAAAATAAACAAAACAAATGAACAAAAAATAATTTTACTTATCCTTTTGCTAAATTTATAAGCTCTTCTTCAGAAATAATTTTTATCGCTAACTCTTTTGCCTTAATATTTTTACTAGAGTTTGAAGTGATATCATTATTTATTAAATAATTAACATTACTAGAAATAGCTTTCAAAACTTTTCCCCCTTTACTTTCTATATATTCTACGAGTTCATCTCTATTTTTAAAACTGTTTGTGCTCCCAGTTATAACGAAATTTATACTATTTAAAGTTTTATTATCACTAGTTTCTTTTATTATATTTATTTCTTTTTTTAAATTTTCAAATTCTCTTAGAAAATCGCTATCGCTAAAAACTTCTACCCACGCTTTTGCAACGCCCTCTCCAATGCCATCTATTTGATTTAATTCTTCAAAAGTTAAGTTACTTATTTTTTCCAAATCATCATTAAAGTAATTACATATAAGCTTTGCTCTAGCTTGGCCAATTTCAGGAATGCCAAGAGCGTAAATAAAGTTTGCAAGCTTTATGCTCCTAGACTTTTCTACCGCTTCGATTAAATTGCTGTATGATTTTTCTCCAAACCCTTCAAATAAAATTATCTTCTCTCTATATTGCTCTAGTTTATATAAGTCAGAGTAAGCTTTGACCATGCCTTCATCATAAAGTTTATTTAAAATCGCATCTGAAATTCCTTCTATATTCATAGCGTTTCTGCTTACAAATAAACTTAATTTTTTTAAAAATTTAGCTGGGCAAAACTCATTAGTGCAATACAAATATTCCGTATCATTTTCAGATATTATCGTAGCTTTATGTGCGCATACTGGGCATTTATCAGGAATAAGAAGATTATCGCTTTTAGTTTCGTTGCTAGCAACTTGAGGAATTATCATATTTGCTTTATAAACTAAGATGGTATCACCTAACCCAAGCTCAAGACCTTTTAAAATCGAAATATTGTGAAGTGATGCACGAGAAACCGTAGTCCCCTCTAGCTCGACACTATCGAATACCGCAACTGGATTTATAAGCCCAGTTCTTGAAACTAACCAATCTACACTTCTTAATACCGTTTTAGCAGTTTCATCTTGCCATTTAAAAGCCAAGGAGTGTTTAGGGTATTTAGCCGTTATACCTAAACTTTCCGAGTATAAAATATCATCAAAGGTAAGCACTAATCCATCAGACGGTATATCGTAATCGTTTATTTTTTCTTTAAACTTTAAAACTGCACTTTCAACATTACCTTTATTTACGCTTACGCTTTCTACTACATTAAAGCCTAAGGTTTTTAAAAAATCGAAACACTTATTTTTAGAGTTTGAAATAAAATCTGATGCCTCTACTAAAGAAAAGATAATGCAAAAAACATTTCTAGTAGCCACAACGGAGCTATCTTTTTGTCTAACAGACCCTGAACATAAATTGCGAGGATTTTTATAAATATCTCCAGCCTCTTTATTCATACGATTAAAATCTGAGTATTTTATTACTGCCTCTCCACGAAGCACTAGTTTTCCTTTATAATCTATAGAAAGCGGAATATTTTTAAAACGCTTAACATTTTCAGTTATAACCTCTCCGACTATGCCGTTTCCTCTAGTAACTCCGCTTACAAGCGTGCCATTTTCATAAGTTAAAACTATAGTTATACCGTCTAGCTTCCAAGATAAAAGCCCAAGTTTATCGCCAAGGAAATTTATAAGCTCTCCTACTTGTTTAGTCTTTTCTAAAGATAACATCGGGCTTGTGTGAGTAGCGTGAGCTAACGCCCCTAAAACCTCTGGCTCTACATTTATGCTTGGGCTATTAGGAAGAACTACACTAGTTTCTTTTTCTAACTCTCTTAATTTATCGAACAAGGCATCGTATTCAAAATCTGACATTATCGATTTATTTTCTCTATAATAAGAAGTTGCAGCCTTATTTAAAGTTTCTACAAGCGTTTTCATCTCGTTTAGTTTTTTATCCACTACTTATACTCCTTAAAAATCAAGGTTTGAGGCTCTTTACACACGTGCAAGCACACGCAAGAACTAATTTTCTGGTTCTTCACGTTTTAGGTGGGCTTAGAAAAATTGTTTTTCGGGGGTTAATAGGGTAGAGCGAGGGCTATACCCTCTCCCTCCCGTCGCACCGTACGTACGGGTCTCGTATACGGCGCTCCATTAATATAATATCAAGTAATACTCAGGTAATACGTCAAAGGGTCGATTAAACCAATTCGTTCCTTTGTTTTACGCCCCAATATTTTAGGGCTTAAGCATAATTCACTACGTACCACGAACTGCGTCTATACCAGCCGAGTCTGCTGTTAGCAACCTTATAGATTTCTTCATTTCTAAAATTGCAACCAAGCATTCGGTTCAATTTCTTAAGATTTAGATAGATTCGTCTCGGCAATTTCCACTGTTTAAGTATTATAACCCTCACTTTGTGTCTAAGCCATTGACCATATTTATCTATAAAAGTCTTAAGAGTTCCTATCTTATAATAGTTTATCCAACCTTTAATTAACCAGCTTAGCTGTTGAAATGTCGAACCTAACGTTCGTGCCATTGCCTTCCGTCTACAAAGAATTTCTCTAGTTTTATCATAGAGTTTTCGTTTGCGATCTTCAGCAGGTTTACATTTCCAAGTTTTATACCCACTCTTCCAGTAGGTAAAGCCTAAGAAAGTGCTTTCCGTCGGCCTAGAGATTTTACTCTTACTTGAATTAATTTTAAGTCGTAGCTTACGCTCCAACCAACTCGCAACGGACTTCATTACTCTATTAGCAGCCTTTTCACTTCTAACAAATATATTACAGTCATCGGCATATCTAACAAACTTAAGTCCTCTTGCTTCCAGTTCCTTGTCGAGCTTATCAAGGTATATGTTAGATAATACTGGGGATAATGGACCTCCTTGCGGAACTCCTTTCTCACTTACAGTAAACAATCCATCTTCCATTATACCAGCTCTTAAGAACTGTCTTATCAATCGTAGTGTCTTCGCATCTTTGATGCGTTCCCTGATTATCGAAATTAATTTGTCGTGATTAACAGTATCAAAATATTTCTCTATGTCTAGGTCTATAACCCAATCATAGCCTCTTTTCAAGTACTCAAGAGTTCTATATACTGCTAGATGGCAATTCCTTCTAGGTCTAAAGCCATAGCTACTATTACTAAAATACTTTTCGTATCCGCGTGCTAGTATTTGCGCTACCGCTTGTTGAATTACCCTATCTACTACTGTAGGTATTCCTAAAGGTCTCATCTTACCATTAGCTTTAGGTATATACACTCTCTTAACTGGACTCGGCTTATAATTCCCTTCACGTATCTGAGATTTTATCTCTTCTCTGTGAACGGCAAAATAGTCTTCAAGCTCATCTACTGGCATATCATCTACACCAGATGCACCTTTATTTCGCTTAACAGCCTTTATAGCCTCATCTATATTTTTGTCTGATATAATCAGTTCAATCAATTCCACCTGTTGCTCCTCCCTCTGTTTGTAAAGCTACTAGAAAACACCCCCTCTATCTTCTGCCCCCACAGGTTACGTTCCTGTTTGTTAGGCATATCTTCAATTTCGGACTCTTCTAGCCTTGCTTACAGTGATTCACAATATATTAACGTTCAACCCTTCCTTGAGTGGTGTCTCAAGTACTATGGTATCAACTGACTTCCAGATATAAGCTTTATATCGCACGTGCATAGCACGCTATCTGGACCTCCCGGGGTAAGGCATAGTTCTTTCACCAGACAACCTCCAGATTTACTCGTTTGGTTTTACGTTTGTCTTTAGGGCTTCGGTTTGTAGCGCAACCTCACCCACCATTTAGCCTTGTATCTGGTTTCTGTTCGTAGGCTCCTTGGTTTTGATCCGCCACTTCCTTCACTCTAACATTACTGCTTCGAGCTTGTGGCATCACTACACTTGGTGACAACTACCCGTGACGGGACTTTCACCCGCTAGAACTATGTCGTGCCCGGCACACGCTTAAAAGAAAATTGGCTTTTATAGAAAACTATCTATAGTTTAAAGAGAAATTACAACTATACTTAAAGTAATTTATTTTATGCAAATTTCTTTAAAGTCAATTTTCTTTTGGGCTTCGCCTGAGGTGAGTGATACTAACTTTAAGGTCTTTACCCCACTTAAAACGTGAAAAACTAATTTTCATATCTTATATTAAGTAAATATTTAATTTAGATAAAGAGCAAAAATTCCACTGTTTTACGTATGCTATTTTTAAGAGAGTAAAAGTTTGGTCATTTGAAGTTCTGCTTTTGTTTATTCGCGATCGTACCAATCGCTAGCAACCTTAATTTTTTTTATTTCAGACAAACGTCTAATAGCATCATTTATTCTCTCGCTGGGTTTAATACCCCGTTGCTTGCAACGGAGATGCCTTGAGTGTGAATGCACTCAAGGACGGAACACGACTGCAATTAGTTATATACATTGCAATAAGCTTAAGTGTTCCGTTTCGCGAAGCGTTAAAATACCCCCGCTACGCGAAGCGTAGTCGGCTGTCTAGTAGACAGCCGAGTGCTTGCACCGTGGGTAGTTTATTTTCTTTTATAATTTTTAATATGCTATACCAAAACTAAAGAGCTATATGATTTATAAACATCCAACCTTGAAACTTGTCATCATCTGACATAAATTGTGCATCTGCCTTCAATGTCGTTTTTAAAGTATCAAACGTTTGCTCTATCGTTGTCCTCATTTTATACATAGTATAAATATCTTCAGGGGGGAGATCTTTGTTAGAAAAAAGTGCGATAGTGCCTATAGTAATTTTTCTGCTACGCTTCTTTGTTGTTAATGTCAATATAGCAAACCTCTCTCTCTGTCTTTTGCTCTATACTTTGTTGCCCAAGATGAGTATTTATGTTGTTTTTTTATCATACGTATATACGTATACTATTTTAGCACTTTATACAAGTACTTTTTAAAACTTTTTAAATGATTTCAATATGTTATGTAATTAAAATTATATACGTAAAAGAAGGGAAAGTTTGGATAAATTGAATGTCATTTGAGCATTGCAATTAGAGCTAAATCGTATTAACACTTAATTTTAAAATAAAAAAGAGCTCCTTGAATCGAGGAGCTCAAATGATCAATCATCGTTGACCGCGTCTACAGAATGTTGCCGTCGTTACGGTGCTACTTCATTGCCATTATTAGCTTCAGCCCGAACTCGTGCATCTAGTATCGCTTGATTCTTAGCGATATTATTATTCCTTTCTTCTCGCGTTATAATATGAAACTCGGCATCTCTAAGCTCTATAGCAAAGTCTTGATTTTGTAAAGCCGCTTTTGGAATACCAAGTAATTCTAAATGATAACTTGCAGCCTGAAAGCAAAAGCTTTCACAAGACGCAAGCATCTTATCGAGTTCATCTTTCGCCTCTGATATAGCCTTAAGTAGCTCATCATTTTTTTCTTTTTTAGCGAGTTCTTTTAACTTAGGGAATACCAAATCAGCAAGAACGCATTTATACTTTGCGGTTGCGACTTTAGCTAAAAACTTACGATCTGTTAAAAGCTTCTTATCACTCTTTTTCGATAGCTCAAGTTTAGTACTCCTTACAAACTCAAGCACAGGCTCGGTAAAATCCTTATTTATTGAATTACAGTTGTTAGTAACTCTAGTGCCAGCACGTTTTTTACCAATAACTGAAATATCATTTACCTTACCTTGGAATGCGAGCGTATATTTTTCAAGCAAATTAAGCTTTCGCTCTAACGACATATTAACATCGAGAGTGCGTTCACTTAACTTATATCCAAGCATGTTCCTAAAAAGATCCCAATTAGTTCTCTCGTTAAATTCCATCTTTTCTACAAAAGACCAACTAGGAATAAAAAGTTCCTCTTTAGGTTCAGTAGGATTGAAATTGAAAACTGGGCCAACATTCTTAGGCGAGTTGCCTTGTGCAACGCAAACTTGCACTTGCGAAGTAGCAAACAATGCCAAACACGCTACTAGTAAAGTAGCAACAAATGGAACCTTCTTCTTCTTGTCCATAACCTTCTACCTCTCCTTTTTCTGAGCAGGTGAAAACCAGCTAAGCTAAATAGCAAAGCTTAAAAACAAATTATGCTTTTTAAAAAAGCGTAATTACCCTTTAAAAAAATAACATATCTAGGCTTTTAAATCAATTAAAATTTTAAATAGACAAACAGACAAAACAAATATATTAACTTATATTTTTTACTTCCTAAATTATACTAAATTACTCAAAACTTATTCTCTTTCTTTTAAGGTGCTAGAGGTGGTGGCACTATCATTCCATTATCTTCACAAGAACCACAAAGAGGCGCCATATAAGTAGAGCCATCATTTCTAATGCATCGTGTTATAGGACACTTAAGAAACTACACACCTGCCACTTTCACACCTTAGTTTATAGCTATCACAATCTGCATCATTTTCGCAAAGCTTGCCATAATTCTTTTCCCCAAGCGAACACCTGTATATATCATCCTCAAACCGTATACAATTACCTCCGCAACATTCTTCAGTCATACTGCCTGGCGTGCAACCTAAAGGTTTAAAATTCTCCCCAGACATACAATTATACTCTCCTTTACATTCGCCATTATCACACGTTCTTCCTTCGCCACAACACTCACCACCACATAACGGCTCACGACAACAATATTCATAAATATCATGCGTATATATACGATCTATCTCACAGCAACCACTTCCTAAGTATGATGTATAAGCAACTTTACCCTCATCGCAACATTTAGAACCATCGTAAACTCTCTCTGTTGGGCAACACGTCCCATTTACAAACTTACCATCGCAACATTCACTTCTATCATTATAACAATCTTGCTCACTAGAACAGCAATTAGTTCCACAAGCATAAGAACCACTTTCGCAACTCGCTTGGCTTTCTAAACTTTTACTAGATACACTACTTACAGATTCCGCTTCATAACTATTATAACTTCCACTAGATGTGCTACTTTCACTTTCGTTTGTACACCTACCAGTATTTTCATCATATGCCTCACCAGATGGACAACATGCAAATATCTCTGTTTCCCAATTGCTATATGCGCAATACTCTCCAAGTTTACAACAGGAAGAGCCACACGTTCCAGTCGTATTATCTGTAAGTGGGTTGCAACAAACATCTATTAGTTCTCCTGTAAAACTATTCGTCACACTCCCAACATAATAATCGTTAGGTCTAGCACAGCAACCTTGATAATCAGGATCATTTGAATCTGTATAAACAGTCCCATCACAACAGTATTGCTTAGTATCAGAAGCACTTCTATAAACAGTTCCATTACAACACGTATAAGTTATTTTTCCAAGTATTAATTCATTTATCATACTTTCATCTGCCTCTTTCAAGCTATTCTCTTGAGCTTCTGTTAGCGATGACATACATTTATCGGCATCACAGCATACACCAGAAGGACATTGAACCTGTCCATCTTTAGAACAACACGATCTAGCTGGCACAACTTCCCGTGTTCCATCTTCATGAATACGAATATACCTAAAAGAATCTTTTATATCGGCACAATATATAGCTTCTGGATCATCTCCCTCAACACCAGTTGGGCAACAACTCCCCCCACAGTAAACTGAATCCTCTAAACAACACACAGGTTCCCCAGAAGGATTAAATTTCTCACCTTTCTCTATGCCTAATCCTTTAAGTTTAGGAGTTCCTTCAGGACAGCAATATCCCATAACATAGCTTTCACCATCAACTTGAACTACTTCTTCGCCTGCTACAAAACCTTCACCGCAGTCAAAAGAGCATGTAAATGTTATATTGCTATTTTGATCCATATGATACTGTGCAATTTCTCCATCTTCACAGCATAATTTTTCTCCGAACTCTCCTTCAAAATAATTCTCATCTTTGCAACAACCATCCCCGGGGTCGCCATTTTCTTTATTGCAACACCTATTATCATTCCCACTAGGATTATTACCATCGATATTATCCATGCACGTATACCCAGCAGGACACGTACAGCCTACAAATGGTGGCAAACTACTAGAACTAGAATAACTATCGCTATAAGAATAACTAGAAGAACTACTATAAAAATAATTTGGTCTACTTGAACTAGATTGAGAACTATAACTACTAAAAGATGAACTCGAACTTAATGATACCGACACTCTACTTAACGAAGACGAAACGCTTCCTAGAGATATAGAAAAACTACTAGGTGCCAAAGAATAATTGCTAGACTTACTAGACAATGAAGAGCCACTAAATAAAGAACCGTTAGATATACTAGATACAGATGATATAACACTACTTAAAGAACTTAAGCTACTACTAGGCGATAAACTGCTTTTGCTACTAGACGATGAACTCTTACTAGAAGAGCTACTGCTAGATAAACTTTGCGAACTGCTTTTACTAAAACTACTTGAACTCAAACTTAAAGAGCTAGACGATGAACTCTTACTACTAGATGATAAACTAGAACCTAAAGAGCTAGAAGAACTACTACTTAGCGAAGAACTACTACTTAGCGAAGAACTCTTACCACTAGATGAACTGCTTTTGCTACTAGACGACGAACTAGGACTTAAAGAACTAAACGAACTACTACTAGGTGAACTACTCTTGCTCGAACTGCTTTTGCTACTAGAAGATAAGCTAGGACTTAAAGAGCTAGAAGAACTACTACTTAGCGAAGAACTCTTACTAGATGAAGAGCTAGAACTACTAGATGAAGAACTCTTACTTGAACTAGAACTACTTTTACTACCAGAAGATGAACTACTACTAGACGAACTTGATAAGCTACTTTTACTACTTAACGATGAACTTTTACTTAAACTAGAACTTAATGAACTAAAAGAACTACTACTAGGCGAACTACTCTTACTACTAGACGGACTACTACTAGATGAAGAACTCTTACTAGAACTGCTTGAACTAGGGCTACTAGAAGAACTTAATGAACTGCTCTTGCTACTAGAAGATGAACTCTTACTAGAAGAACTACTCTTGCTTGAACTAGGACTTAAAGAACTACTTGACGAAGAACTTTTACTAGAGCTACTTTTGCTACTAGAACTACTACTTAATGAACTAGCTGAACTGCTCTTACTACTAAAAGATAAACTACTCTTACTACTAGATAAAGAACTCTTACTAGAACTAGAACTTTTCTTACTAGAACTAGAACTTTTCTTACTAGAACTACTACTGCTAAGCGAACTACTAGAACTGCTAGGCGATAATGAACTACTACTACTAGAAGAACTAGGATATGAGCTACTACTACTAGATGCACTGCTACTAGATAAACTGCTCCTACTAGACGATGAACTGCTAGATGACGAACTGCTACTAGACGAACTCCCCTTAGGTGAACTAGATGTATCGAAAATTTGCGCAGTCCTAAAAAAACCTACATGAAACGAATCTGCTATGAGAGGCTCATCACCTAACAACTTAAATATATCTAATATTATACCAGACTTAATATAAATCTTCCCTCCCTTCATTGTCCTAAGTTTTATCGTCTCACTTTCTTTATCAACGGGAGCAAAATCTAAATATTCTTCCTTCTTCCACAAACTCCCTCAGGAGTTTAGTAGTCTTTATACTATCATTATCTAATTTTATACCAGGAATTAAAATAGCATACTTAGCTATACACGGCTCCCCTTTTAACTCAAAATATTTAAAGCCTAGTTGCTTAGGGGTCGCCACCTTTTTCGATAATGCTAAATTATAAGCCGTAATCCAAAATTTACATATAGATAGGACAATCTTTAGATAGAGCTTGCACCTCAGGCACTTCGCATACTTCATCTATTTCACTTCGAGTTTTCCCCCTTACAGACTCACAATTAGGAACGTCTGTATCTCTTAAACCGTCTAGGCAATACTCTCTTAAGGCTACCATAAAATGAGGTGAAACATCGACTACAAATTGCACTGGCCTATTTTCTACAGCTATTAACAAGTCTAGATTTCTCTCATTTAAACATACTATATGAAAAACAAATACGAAAACATGCGTCACTACCCATGTAAGTGCAAAATAATAAAAACAAACTATAGCCATCTCTGATAAAACGCTACCACGACTCGAATGAGACTTTTTATATTTATTTTTCATCAAATTTTTATTTTGAAAGAAATTTTTAAAGAAATTTTTCAATCGGTTGTTTGAGGTTAAAAGGAATTTCAACATAATAAAAATCTAGTTTTTAATTTTACATGCACACTCTTAAAGTTTGGGCTTAAATTAACAATTTGCTTTTTTCAAAAAAATAATACTCTCAAAAAAAATATATCGTAATAAAAAAACTTAACAAAAGTATTATATAATCACAAACCTAAAACTTACAAGATTAAAATTTTAAGACTAATTTGGCTGATAATAGATGTCACTTAAAATATATAAACAATGTTTTTATTATAAAGGTGATGTCTATGGAAAAGTATGAAAGAGAATTATATTTAAATTCGATTAAGACTCGTTATAATAAATTTGACAAGAAAGGCAAAGGAGCCGTTCTAAATGAAATTCAAGAAAAGTTAGGTATTGGCTATCGTCAAGCTATAAGATTTACTAAAAAACATATTATCTTTAAACTCTATTCTTAATTTTCTTAAACTAAAACTAGATGAGTTTGTAGTAAAAAATAAAGCTCTTCACGTTTTAAGGTAGTTTTAAATTTTCAAAATTAGTACAACTCCCCCCACGAAGCCTAAAAGAAAACTGACTTTAAAGGATTTACATAAAACAAATTACTTTGTATAGAGCTATAAAAAATCTTTATCTAGTCGAACACTAAAGCAAATTTTCTTTTAAGCTAACAAAAAAACAATTCTTCCAACCCACTCAGAACGTGAAGAACCAAAGTTTTAGATAAAGAGCAAAAATTTAGAAGCAGATTTAATATAAGCAAAGATAAAATATTGTAATGATAAAAAATATATCTAAATACAAGCAAAAAGGCGAATTTATGAAAAACTTAGATTATGATAGCGATTTTACTAAAGATTTATTATGTTTAAAGCTTCAATTTGAAACTCTCTTTGAAAATGCAGGCGGCGAGGAGTGTATAAATTTATTAAACCTAATCTCTAAACTTTCAGGAGCGGAAAGAGAAATAATACTCAAACAATTTAGCAATATTACGAAGAATTTACTAAAAAATAAAGATAGAAAAAAATCTTTAAAAGATATTGAAGGTGAAAAATTTGAAAATGAGCTATACGATAGCATTGAAGATGAGTTTAATAATATTCAAATCAAAGCCTTAACTCCACCTTTACCGCAATCTCGCTTTAAAGTATTAAATGGAGGAAAAAGTAGAGCGAGAAGTAAAATCATAAAATTTAGAGGTGCTATTTCTTAAAAATCTTTATTTCTTTAATTTTAAATATTATCTATTTAAAACTTACAGCACTTCTCTTAGCACCCAACTAGGAGCTAAGTCCTTAGGGGCTTTTACAGTAATTAAATTTTGCATTTTATCTTTAAACTCTAATTTAAAACATACTAAGCATAGCTCATCGTTTATTTTACCATTATAAAAATTATCTCCAATTATCGGAAACCCAAGCGAACTTATATGAACTCTTATTTGGTGAGTTCTCCCCGTTATAGGACGAGCAATAAGCGTTGTCGTGTCTTCTTCTTTATCTTTTTTTAAAACTGTAAAAATAGTTCTAGCAGGTTTTCCCCCATCTAGCGAGGATATCCTTAAAACTCTATGCTCGCTACTTTTATCTATACAAAAATTACAATCGTATTCATCAAATGGAACGCTCCCTTTTACTTTTAATATATAATATTTTTGAATATTTTTTTGCTCGAAAAGTTTTTGCACAAACTTATGTTCACTTTCTTTATAGCTTCCTATAACGAGTCCTGCGGTAGAGGTATCTAAACGACTAGGAAGGTGAACTTTAGAGTGATAATAGTTTTCTAAATAAGTTCTTAAGTTAAAATGAAACTGTTCTTTAGTTGGCAACGTTGGAAGTTTTCTTGGTTTATAATATACGACTATACCATCTTTTTCATATACTATATTTTTTTTATCGAATTTGGGAAAAAAATCTTTTGCATTCTCTACATCATACTTAGGTTCGTAGTATTCTACATTACAAGGAGCAGTTATTTCATCTTTTATATTTGCACAAAGACCATTTACGAAAACACCACCTAGAAAAAATCTTTTTTCCCATGAACTAGGGGCGATATGTGGCAAGGCTTCAACTAGGTAATCGACTAACTTAACATTAGAGCGATCTAAATTTTGGAAAAAATGGTGTTTACTAGTAAAAGTGCTTTGCACTCTTTCTAAATCTAGAACACTATTGTTTATCATTTTTTCTTTTTGCTTCTCTTTCAACTCTAACTCTACGTAATTTATGGGCATCTAAATTCTTTATTGCTATTTTTATATGCGATAATCTTATAAGTAGCTCTTCGCTTTCTAAATTAGCACTTAGTGGCTTATCATGCACTAGACCAAAATATTTTTCAAGATTACCTAGCACGTATATCATATTTTCAGATAGCAACGATTTTATTTCATTTTCTAATATAACCTGTCTTTTTTTTCTAGTTGCAATTAGCTCTTTTAGTGCAGATTCTTGCCCAGATAGTAATGTAATATTAGCTTTTTCGTGCGGACAAAAAGGCAAATCTTTTTCATCATATAAATATTTTGCTATCGGCTTTAAAGTGCTATATATTTTTTTGCCGTTTGTATCCTCTAGCACTGCTCCTACTAGGCTTGCGCTATTTTCTTTAGCATTAGAAACGTTTATTAAGACTGAAACTGTATTAACATTTTTAGAAAAATCTACTTTTTCTATAAAATCTATTTTGCCTTTCTTGACGATTACTCCCTTAGTAGATTTAATATCTTCTATATCTAGAGCATTCACAGGAATGCTTATGCGTATTACTTCCGAGTAAGAGACGCTTGCAAATAACACCAGGCATAACATCATGCAAAACACCATGCAAAACGCCTTACTTAAAAATGTGTTTAAAAATGTTGTCGTTAAAAATTTAATTTTCTTCATTTTCTGCTACTATTTTTTTATTATACCATTTTAAAAGATTATAAATCTCATCCATTACTTTTGCTTTTCTTTCTTCTATATTAGCTTCCTCAAAAGTTTTTTGCAGAGGATCGTTTAAGCTTTCTTTAGAAACTTCTACAGGAAACTCGCAAAGTCTATTTGCTACATATTTTCTAGTCATCATTCTTTTAGTTTGATTCGGGTCTTCAACTATGAAAGCATAGCTTAATGTTTTTTTAGGATAAAAAATTTCAAAATCGTATACTGGCCTATCGAACTCATCCCAATACACTTGGTTTGATGGCACATCTACGGCCATGCCATCTATTACGGCTATTAGCCTTACTTTATTATTTACATTTCTAGTCCCATTTAATTTAGCAGTTAGAGTAAATGGAAGCCCAGCGGCTTGAAACCCCCTTACATCTGGCACATTATGAAATATATCTTTTGCGCTAGCACAAAAGGCATTTTCAAATGAAAGCATAATTAAAAATAAAAAAATGGTTGTTAAGCAAAATATTTTCTTCATACTATTTAATATTATCTTTATTAAAATATCCCTATTTAAATATCTTTATTTAATATCTTTAGTTAAACGCTACTTTTTTCGTCTATATAATCTTAAATTCCAAGTTCCTTTTTCGCCCGTAATTTTATTTACAACGTTTCCAGTTATCACACCGTTTGAAATAGAAGTCGCTTTAAATACTAGGATTACTCCATTAAAACGTATTTCCATTTCTTCTTTATTATTACTATTATCAAACATTACTGGCAAAAAGCCTTCGCTTTTAACTTTAAATACTATAAAATTATCTTTAACGCTAATAACGAAACCGACTTTATCAAAAATTATTTTTTCTAATTCTCCTTCGTATAATCCATTTTCTAAATTTGGAAAAGAAAGTTTTATATCGAGCGCCTCAGTTTGAAGCTCTGAGAGTTCTTTTTCTTTATTAAATTTTTTATCAGAAGAATCATTCGGGTAAAACAACAACGCTATTGCAAAGAGTAGTATTAAAAATAAGATTATCTTTTTGCTAATTCCTCTATTTTTTTTAATGCCGTATACACTACTAATTCTTTTTTCGATATCTTCAACGCTTTCGATATCTTCATCTAACGCATCATCTATTTTAAGGTTTAATAATTCTTCTTTACTAGCTTTAGTTAGAGTCGCCTTTCTTGTATCACGCTTGCTTGTATCACGCTTATACGTTTTGCTTTCTTTATTTTCAATATTACTTTCAATATTATTTTGAATATTATTTTTATATTTTTCATTATCGTAATCATTCTTTTTATCTTTTATGCTACGTTCTTTATCAACGTTTCGTTTATCTTGATTTAGTCTATCCTGATTTAGTTTATCCTGATTTAGTTTATCTTCATTTAGTTTATCTTTTTTAAATCTTTCACCTATTTTTTCAAACTCTTCTTCAAATGTTGCTATATTTTCTAAATGATCTTTAGTAAGACGTCTTGAAGCTTCAAGGCTTATAGGGTTTCTAGCGTTTAAAAAATCGAGCACTTCGCCTGCACTTTCGAAGCGTTCATTTTTATTTGGCATAACCATTTTTTTTATACAAAAAGAGAGCTTTTTATTTTTTATTAAATCTGTATTTAAAGATTTACTATGAGTAAACAAGTAAAAAAACGTTGCACCTAGTGAATATATATCTGATGTAAAATCTATTTTGCCATTATTAAAATATTCTGGAGCTACAAAGTCTTTTTTTTCTATTCCTATTTTTAATAGATTTTTATCTATATCATTAGTAATTTCACTTAATCCAAAGTCGCCTAGTTTAACTACATCATCTTCAAAAACTAAAATATTTTCTGGGCATATATCTCTATGAATAAAGCCTATTTTATGGATAAAATCTAGTACCTCTAATATTTTGATTAAGTATTTTTCTCCTTTTCTGTATTCTAAAACGTTTCCTTTCAGAAATTTTGAGATATCATTATACTTAGCGTATTCCATCACTAAATAACAAAGGTTATCTAGCACTTGAAAATCTTCTAATTTTACTACGCTTTCGTGTCTGCATGAAACTAGAGATAGAGATTCTTTGCGAAGGAGTTCTTTATTGATAGCAGTTTGTTTTCCTACTAAAACTTTTATTGCTACATCTAAATTCTTCTCTAATAATTTAGCGTGATAGACTACGCTACTTCGTCCTTTTCCGACTATTTCAAAAATTTCGTATTTCTGATCAAAAATTTTTCTTTGATTATTACTATTATTCATTTAATCGATATAAAACAATTTACTAAAAAACTTTAAACTTTTATTTCCTTATATATTTTTATAACACAAGTTTATCTTATTTATACAATACTATATTCTTTTAGACGCTTTTTCAAACGTTTGAGTTGCATTAAAAAAAATTTCTCGATATTTTATCGATATTTATTGTAAAAAATTTGTAAATTACGTATTTTTTTGGTAAATTACTATTTTAGCTTATTGCTTTAGAAATTTTTAGTTCGATAATTTGATAAATTAAAATCAAAATTCCCTAACTATCTGTAAATGCTAAAGTTCTTGTGTAAATAAAAAAATATAATTACCATATTTTATACTGCCTCGGCTTAAGGGTTATAGGCCAAGGTTATAGGTCAAGGTTATAAGCCAAGCTTATAAGTCTAAAAAGGCATATAAGCTATGTGTTTTGCGTGTTGTTTTTACGTATTGTTTTTACGTATTGTTTTTACGTATTGTTTTTACGTATTGGTTTTACGTATTGGTTTTGTATATTGGTATTATATATTGGGTATTATATATTAGTATTTTTTGAAAAAATTTTGCTCCTTCACGTTTTAGGTGGGTTAGGAAAATAGGCTTTTTTGTTAGCTTAAAACTTGAAGAACGAAAATTTTTATTTAATTTAATTATTTTTATATTAATATGAGAAACGAAAAGATTAGAAATATAGCTATTATTGCGCATGTCGACCATGGGAAAACGACATTAGTCGATGCGCTACTTAAGCAAGCAGGCGTTTTTAGAGATGGCGAAGAAACTAAAGACCGTCTATTAGACAGCATGGCGTTAGAAAGAGAGCGTGGCATCACCATTACTGCTAAAAACTGTTCTTTAAATTGGAAAGGTAAAAAAATCAATATATTAGATACCCCAGGACATGCAGATTTTGGTGGGGAAGTGGAAAGAGCCTTATCTATGGTAGATGGTGCTATTTTGCTAGTAGATGCCGCTGAGGGACCTCTTCCGCAAACTAGGTTTGTAGTTCAAAAGGCGCTTGAACGTGGGCTTTCGATGATCGTTTGTATAAATAAAATTGATAGGCAAGATGCTAGGATAAAAGAGGTTTTAGATGAAATTTATAGTTTATTTATAGATTTAGGAGCTAGCGAGGAGCAAATAGAGTTTCCAGTGCTTTTTACCGTAGGACGAGATGGAACTGCGACTCAAGATTTAAGTGTCAAGGGCAAAGATTTATCGCCTCTTTTTGAAACTATTATAGAGTGTGTGCAAGCTCCTAGCTACGATGAAGGCAAGCATTTTCAAATGCTCGTAGCAAACATTAGTTATTCAGAATTTTTAGGTCGTTTAGCCATTGGAAAGGTTGCACATGGAACGGCAAGAGCTGGCAATGAGTTAATTTTAATAGATGAGAATAATAATAGAAATGCTTTAAAGGTAGTAAAGCTTCAATCGTATCAAGATATTAAAATAGTTGAGACTAAAGTTGCCGAGCCAGGGGATATTATTTTGCTTTCGGGTATAGATGAGGTGACTATTGGGGATACTATCTGTAGCTTAGAGGTTAAGGAAGCACTACCTAGAATTTACGTTGAGCCACCGACTGTGGCGATGTCTTTTTCTACTAATACTTCTCCATTTTCTGGGCGAGATGGAAAATTTATTCAGGCACAAAAAATTTACGAGCGTTTAGTAAGAGAGACTTTATACAATGTATCTATTCAAGTAGAAAAAACTAATATGCCAGATACTTTTTTAGTAAAAGCTCGTGGAGAGTTGCAGCTAGTAGTTCTTATAGAAACGATGAGGCGAGAGGGCTATGAACTTTCAGTTGGGCGACCAGTAGTATTATATAAATATGAGAATGAAAAAAAGCTTGAGCCTATAGAGCATGTAGTGGTAGATTGTGAAGATGAGTATACGGGGGTAATCACTAGCAAGCTTTCTTCTAGGAAAGGTATTTTAGTAAATATGCATAATTATGGCAAGAGAACTAGGCTTGAGTTTTCGGTTCCATCTAGGTCTTTAATTGGGTTTAGAGATACTTTTTTAACTGACACTAAGGGAACTGGGCTTATGAGTTCTTATCTAGAGGGTTATGAGGAATATAGGGGGGATTCCGTTTCTAGGGAAAATGGCTCGTTAGTAGCGGACAGAGAGGGCATTGCGGTTGCTTATGCGATATTTCATTTAGAGCCTAGGGGAAAAATGTTTATAGTCCCAGGGGAGACTTTTTATAAAGGCATGGTTATAGGAGAGCGTGTCAAATCGGGCGACCTTGAGGTTAATCCGTCTAAGGCAAAAAAACTTACTAATTTACGAGCTGCAGGAAAGGATGAGAATGTTATTTTAACGCCAGTGCAACCTATGACTATTGAAAAGGCTATCGATTTTATTACTAATGATGAGCTAGTAGAAATTACCCCTAAAGCTATAAGAATTAGAAAGAAAGATTTATAAAAAATTAAAAAAAAATGACCTTTAGTGTTTTATAAAAACGATCAAAAAATGCGATAAAAAAATACAATAAAAAAAACGATAAAAAAATAATTGAAACACACACGCTTAAGGTCAGCCTCGTTTTAAGCGAACTAACCTTAAGCGTAAAGCGTTAAGTTTCAAGGGCAACTTTTAGCTTGCCCTGCTTGTTTCCTAATAGGACAAAAAGGAGCGTCAAGGAATATTAGGCGTCAAAGATAGCAAACTCTTGTAGTTGGATCTAAATCCTCAATGTATAGCCCTTTGCTACCAGAAAATACCCCGATAACGGAATCATCGATACCTATCATCCTTACTTCCCCATCGATACCAAATTCGAGTCCGTAAATATTTCCATTCACAATAAAATCATAAAATTTGCGGCCATAGGTACAATACCATACTCCATATTGCTTTTGATAAATTCCTCCTCTTATTATATTGAGTTTAGGAACAAGTCTAGGTGATTCCCAAAGGGGAAGAGTAATTAGGAAGTGATCCTTCGTTGCTTTTTCATCTCTTTTGCCATCGTGCGATTTGTAGCATTCTCCTTCGCTTGGGCTACTTATTTTAACAGGGAAGTATTTCTCGCACTCTACTACCAAGCCACGTTTTATAAGTGTTCCAAGCCGGTAATTTATACCGTTAAAATTAACAATACCTTCAAGCCATCTGCACTATCTTAGCCTTTTTTACCTTTATTGTCAGATATTGTTATGTCCTTTCTATAACCTATTGTTAAACCTCTTCTTATGCGATGCTACGCACACCAAAGCACTTAAAAGGTCATTTAAGCCTTTTATCTTAATTAAACTACAATTTGCTTCTAATTTTTCTTATTTTTTATGAAAACTATAAAAGCAAAAAATTATTTAAAGTTTACATTAAGAACCCTATTAGTTTAAAAGATAAAGAATATTTAAGCAAATTATTTCTCCCTCTTTTAATTCTGCATCTTCTTTAATTCCGCATCTCATTTGTAAAATCGGTTCTGACTGAATTATATTTTTTATAAGCACTAATTAAAATCGAAAGAGATACGGCAAGCTCACAAGTAGCTACTACCATAATAATAATACCTATTAAAGGACCCGAAACTTTATCAACGGTCGTTTCAAAACTAGGATTAAAACGCCAAAACGCCATAAAATTTATTATCGCAGAATTTAAAATAAGCTCCACGCCTATCAAAATAGAAAATACATTATTACGACTAATAATAGAAAATATACCTAAACTAGCTAAAACACCCGACAAATATAAATAATAACTTAATGGTATTACATTCATATAAACACCCCTCCCCACTTCCTACTTTTCTTCCTTAATCATTATCGATGCCCCAACTAAAGCAACTAAAATAAGCACGGCTGCTACCTCTAATGTTAAAAATTCATAAGATAAAAGAAACTCCCCTATACTACTTAAAATTTCATCAGATTTCTTAATAACCCTATTTTCACCTACCCAAGTAGACTTTGAAATTATAGGTATAAAAAAAATAATAAAAAATACACAAACACTAATAAACGAACTTAACTTTAACCCTATAGATGTTTCACCTTTTAGAAATTTAGGAGATAATAATAATGCGGCAAATAATAGTAATATTAAAATAGCCCCTACGTATACTATAACTTGCATAATAGCTAAAAACTCCGAATATAACATCGCATAAAGCCCAGCAATGCCAAAAAATGTAGCAAATAAACTAAATAAAGCTACCTTTATATCCGATGCTAAAACTGAAATTAACGAAGATAAAATTATCGTAAAACTTAATATAAAAAAACATACGCTTTCTAGTGATAAAAAATCTACCATATCTCCCTTACCCCCCCTTTTTTTCCTTAGCAGATTGTCAAATTAAACTAGACAAACCCAAAAACACACCCCATAAATACCCCTAGCAGTGTTTTGTAATTTAACAATCTTTCTTTATAATCTTCT
Organism: Bdellovibrionota bacterium; assembly: GCA_050952645.1. GTDB lineage: Bacteria > Bdellovibrionota_C > UBA2361 > UBA2361 > CAKMMH01 > CAKMMH01. The sequence continues at coordinate 134,073 of JBMNLI010000017.1, forward strand.
CTAATAATCTTTCTTAGCAATCTTTTTTAATATCTTTTAAATATCTTTTTAAAGATTATCAATCGTTTTTATTCTTTTTTAATTTTTTGTTTTAATTTCTTTTATGCTATCTCTTTTTACAAAATCGACTAACGTATCTTCCCTCTTATCAGTGCATAAATCAAATACATCACTCAAATATATCGCCTTATGTGGACACACCTCTTCACAAAGAGAACAAAATATACATTTTTCATAATCTATCCTATAGCTCTTTATATCAACATCTTTGCCTTTCCCCTCTGCCTCTATTTCTATACAAGAAACGGGACAATTTATTTTACAAACCCCACAAGCCGTGCACTTATTTTTATTATACTTATGAGCCCCTCTAAACGAAAGTGGAAGCTCTTCTCTTTTTTCAGGATAACATAAAGTAGTCTTTCTTTTAAAAAAATACTTAAGCGTTATCAAAAGCCCGATAACAGTAGTTTTAATACCTAAATATATATTCTCAAAATATTTTTTTATCTTCAAAATAATAAATCTCACATTTAAAAAATAAAAATTCTAAAAAAACGTAATTTGCAAAATCACACCAATAAAACAACACAAACTAATAGGTAAAAGATACTTTAAACACAAACTAGTAAGCGCATCTACTCTTAATCTTGGGAACGTCCAACGAACCCAAATCATGGTAAAATATAATAAAAAAGTTTTTATTAAAACGTTAAAGACCCCAATCATCTCCCTTACTAAAAATAAAAAATTATTTTTAGTAAAAAGCTTTAAAATAAAATCTTTAAGCGTTTCACTAGCAAAAAACATATCCTTAATAGATACTAACTCTAAATTTCTTAAAAACTCACCCTCAGGTATAGGATATTTAAATCCGCCTAAAAATAACATTACCGCAAAAGCACTCACTACATACATTGCAGCATATTCTGCCATAAAGAAAAAAGCAAACTTCATCGCAGTATATTCAGCATGAAAACCAGCCGTAAGTTCGCTTTCAGCTTCTGGCAAATCGAACGGCGCTCTTCTTGCACAAGCTAAACCACAAATAAAAAAAACTATAAATAGTATAAATAAAAAAGGAGACCTAAATATCGTTAAACTAAAAATACCATTTTCTGCTTGCCAAAAAGTAAGCTTATTAAAATTCATCGTGCCTGCCATAATGGCTACCGACAATACACACAAGCCTAAAGGAATTTCATAAGATAAAATTTGAGATACAGCTCTAATGCCACCATAAAGAGACCACTTGCTCTTGCTAGCATACCCAGCCATTAAAAGCCCTATAACCTCTATACTTTCAAAAGCAAGTATATAAATTAAAGCTAAACTCATCGAGGTCGCCTTAAAATATTCACTAAAAGGTAGCACAGCAAAAGGAAAAAGAACTCCAGTGAAAACAACCATAGGAGCTAGAACAAACAATACCTTATGCACTCCCTTAGGATATATAGACTCTTTAAATAATAACTTTACCCCATCTGCAACGGGCTGGAATAGCCCAAAATACCCCGTTCTATTAGGCCCTAAACGACTTTGAATAAATCCTGCTACCCTTCTTTCTAGATACGTTCCAACGATTGCCATAAAACACATCCAAGAGATGGCTATAACGGCAAGCATTGAAAATAATATAGCGTAGGCTACCCAATGATACTTTCCTAGAAAAAAACTTTTAAATATATCTAGATTTATATTAGCAGGATTTAAATAAAATATTATATCATTTAAAAAACTCATAAAATTTATGCAATTTAATGCTTAAAAAAAATTTAATGCTTAAAATTTTATACAAAAATAATACATATATAAAAAATATATTAAATAAAAAAGATTAGATAAAAACTTAAAATAAAATTTTTAAACTAGTTATTTTTCGTATCGTCCTTATCTCTATCATTATCCTTACTGCTATCTTTATTATCAAATTTCCTATCAAAACTATCTTCAAAAATAATCGCTTCATCATCATCAAAGCTTACTGCATCTTTAGGAGATAAAAAATAAAGCACTAAAGCACAAACTACTAATAAAAATAGAACTGAAAGAACTATCTTCCATAGTAGCGTGCAAACGATACCTAATACGACACCACCAGTTAAAAGCTTCCACCCTTCTTGAACTTTTATAGTTTCTGCTAAACTGTTATTCCAACTTTGAACCATTTCCCTTAATTCAGCTTGAGTTTTTTTTAACTTCATATTTTACTCCCTTTGTACAAATAGAGTTCTTCTAAAAATTTTAAATTTAAAACGTAAAAAGATTTTTTTATATTTTATAACATTATAGCAGTTTTTATAAGCCTTTATTTTATAAAATACTTGATTTACATTACTATTTTAAATATTATTTTTCTTTATGAACGTAGTTTTAGTAAATCCACAAATTCCGCAAAACACTGGCTCCATATCTAGAACGTGCGGAGCTACAAAAACCAAACTTAGACTAGTTGGAAAAATCGGGTTTGATATTAGCGATAAAGCCGTCAGGCGAGCCGGGCTAGATTATTGGCCTTATGTCGATATAAAAACGCACGAAACTTGGGAAGATTACGTTTTAGAAAATAAAGACTCAAAGTTATGGCTCATATCTAAATTTGGCACGAGAGAATATTGGGATGCAAATTTTTCTAAAGACGACTCTTTAGTTTTTGGAAGTGAAACTAAGGGTTTAGGAAAAGAGTTTTTAAGTAAATACGATGAAGCACAAATACTAAGAATCCCAATGTCCTGCGAGCACGTAAGAAGCCTAAACTTAAGTAATGCAGTATCTATAGTACTCTACGAATCACTAAGACAGATAAGCTTAAAATCTCTTTAAAGCATAAAAGGAAATTGGCTTTAAATTTAACTTAATCTTAAACTTAAACTTTCCCTTGTTTTACGTATAAAATTTAATTTTAACTTTATAACCTAATCAAATAATTTTTTAAAAAAGTTAAAAAACACTCAAATAAATTATAAAAATAAATTTTTAAAAATAGCAAACGTAAATGCACGCCCTTTTAAGCTTAAGTTTTAAGCTTTTTAAAAAATTATATTTATATTTATATTTATTATATTTCTATCATAATAGATACGGGACCATCGTTTTCTACGTAAACTTTCATATCGGCACCAAAAATCCCCTTTTCTACTTTTTTAATTTGACGAACGCTTTTACATATACAAAAAAAATCATCAAACATTTTGCTCGCCTCTTTAGGTTGCATAGCGCTTACAAACTCTGGGCGTCTTCCATGCGAAGTATCGGCAAAAAGTGTAAATTGTGGAATTAACAAAAGCTCCCCTTTTATATCGCACAAAGAATAATCGAATCTTCCACTATCATTTGAAAATATTCTTAGATTGATAATCTTCTCTTTCATCTTTTCAAGATTAACTTTCGTATCGTGCACACCAAAGCCTACAAAAATAGTTAACCCCTTTTCTATACTTCCAACCGTTTTACCGTCTACTTTTACGTAAGATTTTAAACATCGCTGTAATAAAACTTTCATACACCCCTCTCCCACCTTTTACATATTTTGCCAATATTTACACACAAAATTTAGGACGCAAACTAAATGTCCATTTGAAAAAACACTCTAAGGAATGTATGATATCTTAAAAATAATTTTTAGAATAGTTTTTAAAATAACTACTTATAAAATAAAATTTTAAATAAAAATATTATTTAAAAAAATTATGTAAAAAGATAAATCGAATATGAAAGATGAAACTATAGGTATTTTAGGAGCGATAAAAGATGAGATCTCTTGGATATTTCCTTTACTAAAAGAGCAAAGACAAGAAAAAATAGGAAATAGAAAATACTACATAGGAAAGCTTAATAATAAAAATATTGTCGCTTCCTACTCGGGGTACGGAAAAGTAGCATCATCGCTTACAGCTACCACTTTAATTACAAAGCATAACGTAGACTTAATAATTTTCGTAGGAGTTGCAGGGGCGCTAAAAAAACTAGTATCCATAGGGGATATCGTAATAGGTAAAAATTTCTATCAGCACGACGTATCCGCTAGCCCTACATTTAAAAAATTTATGCTACCTTTTCAAAAAACTCCTTTTATAAAAGGAAATGATAAGTTAATTAAAAAAGCTAAAGCAGGAGTAGAAAAATTTTTAACTAATCCAAATTTTAAAAATTTATTTAGCCAAAATGTCTTAAATGATTTTAATATTAAACACCCAAAATTATTTATAGAAGATATCACATCTAGCGATAAAGCCGTGTTAAAAAAAGATGAAAAACTTTCCTTAGCTAAAGACCTGCCAAGCGCATTTGCAGTCGACATGGAGGGAGGTGCCATCTCGCAAGTATGCGAAGATTTTAGCACTCCCTTTGTAATTATTAGAGTCATTTTTGATGATATAAATAGTAGTGATAATTTAAACTTAAAAATATTTTTAACCGATTTAACTAGCGTATATTTTAAAGAGATTATAACTTATCTTTTAGAGCCATAATTCTATTGTACGAAACATCTATTTGTTTTTTTGATATCGTGCCTTTCTTTATGGCATCTTTTACAGCTATTATCACTCCGTCTAATATAGGAGTGCCGTTATAATACTCATTACTAAAAAGCAACATATCGACGCCTGCATTTAGAGATAAGATTACCGCATCTTCAAAAGAATAATTTTTCTTTATTGCAGCCATAGTTAAATCATCTGAAACGACAACGCCATTATATCCTAGCTCTTTTCTTAATACTCCATTTATAATTTTTTTTGAAAGTGTCGCTACGTATTCATCATCTAAATTTTTATTAAAAATATGTGCAGTCATTATCGTATCGATTAAATTATTTTTAATTAAAATTTTATAAGGCATCAACTCTTCTTTAGACCAAGTGTCGGATACGTCTACAAAATCCTTATGAGGGTCTAAGTAAGCGCTTCCGTACCCTGGAAAATGTTTTATAGATGTTAGAATATTTTTATTTCTATGTTCTCTTATAAAAATCGAAGCTAAAATGGAAACTTTAGTAAAGTCTTTTGAAAACATTCTTTCATATTGGCCTAAAGCCTTAGAGTTTTCGTTTATGTTTAAATCTACTACGGGGGCTAAGTTAAAATTAATGTTTACTTTACTTAATTTATCTGCGATAGTCCTACTCCAAACTCGCATCTCTTTAAAGCTCTTTCTATCGGCTATTACTCTAGCTGAGCTAGTTTCTGCAAAACCATTATAAGCGTTAAGCCTTGAAACATAGCCTCCTTCTTCATCGATAGCGATTAGTGCTTTTTTATTTGCTTTTTTAATATCTTTACATAATTTAGCTACTTGCTTTTTGTTTTTGATATTTTTAATTTTACCATCAGGTTTTTTTTCATACAATAGCACTCCACCTAAGTTTTTATTTTTAAGTGCATCGTAAATGCTCGTGTTTTTAGATAACTTCGTGCCATCAAAGCCTACTATCACCATATTTGCTATTTTATAATCTAAGGATTTAGCATCAACGCATTTAAAGTAGCCACAAACTATGAAAGTTATAAATAACAAGCTTATTATAATAGGAAACTTCTTATAAAACTTGAATTTTCTTTGAGACATTTATCGATATAACCTTATTTAAATTATTATTTTTATCTTGCATAAAATTTTTACTTGCAGCTTTATTTACTACTTTCTTTTCTATTTTATTTTCTAAGTTATTTTCTAAGTTATCTTTAAAATTATCTTCTAGGGCATTTTCAATATTTTTATCGATTTTAGCGCTATCTGCTTTACTTAGCTTTAACATTTTATCTAACTCTTTTAATACTGCATTAAGAGCTTGATTTTTTGATTTTAACGAAACTAGCTCAAAAGATATTTTAGTAGATTTTGCAAAATCATCATTCCGAGTGGCCTTTAATAATTCAGACTTTTTATCATTAAAATTATTTAGCTCAAAGACGTGCTCTGTTTTAAATTTTTCATATAATTTAAATGATTTTGAAATTAAAGTTTTTTGGTCATAAAAATCATTTAGTAGCGTTTCTAGTTCTGCTACTAGCTCTAAATTTACATTTTTCCACTCTACTATTTGAAGTTTCGAGTAAGAGAGCGTATTTGAATGGAATGGATGCTCTTGGGCGTTTAACAGCTCACTATATAACTTTGAAGCTTGCCTACTTTTTTGTAGTAGCGATATTAGTCTAGTTTTAAAAGTCGATTTATCCATTATTATTTGTATAAATTTTTATAAACTTGCATAAGCAATCTAAATAGTTTCTTTATTAAAGTCCCTTTATTATAAGTAATATAATTTTAAAAACAATAATCGACGCATAAAAAACTAAATACTTTTAAATATCTCTAATATTTTGTAAGATTATATCTTGTGAGTGCATTATGTATCTTAAACTATATAAACTTTTAAAAATTAACTTAAATATAAAAATAAACTTAAAAAATTTAACTTCAAAAAAATTATTGGGAGCTTAAAAGCATTATGCAAAAAGATGTAATTATTATCGGTTCTGGTCCAGGGGGCTACATAGCTGCAATAGAGTGTGCAAAAAGAAACAGAAAAGTTTCACTAATAGAGATGGGCGATATTGGAGGGGTATGCTTAAATTACGGTTGCATGCCTACTAAAGCTTTGCTTCATAGTGCTAAAGAGGTTTTAAGCGTAAGAAATGCAAAAGAGCGTTCTATAATTTCTTTAGATGATTTTACGATTAACTACCCAAAGATTATTCAAAACTCTAGAGAAAAAGTTTTAAAATTGCAAAATGGCGTAAGATTTTTAATGAAAAAATATAATGTAGAAATTATAAATGCTAAAGCAACATTTAAAAGCAAAAATGAGGTAGAATTAGAAATTAACAATTTAGAAAATGGTAATTTAGATAAAAATAATTTAGATAAAATTAGCGGGAAAGGAACGATAACTTTTAACGATGCTATTATTGCTACGGGAAGCACACCTAGAGTGCTTCCTAATATTCTAGTCAATGGGATAAACGTTCATAACTCAAAAACTTTTTTAGTAAATGAAAAAATGCCTAAAAATGTACTTATTATAGGGTCTGGCTCGATAGGTCTTGAGTTTGCTTCATTTTTAAATGCGTTAGGCGTTAATGTTATAATCGTTGAGGCTTTAGATAAGGTTATGCCTCAAGCGGATGCTACAATTTCTAATACATTAAAGAGAAGTTTACAAAATAGAGGGATAACTATTCACACATCTTCGAGTATTTCTAGTTTTGAAAATAAGAATAATGATATAATAGATGTAGTTATAAAGAATAAAAAAGACGAAGAGATATCTTTTAAGGTAGACATGTGCTTAGTATCGATAGGAGTAGTCCCTAACACTAAAGATTTAGGATTAGAAAATGCTAATATTTTGCTAACTGAAAGGGGCTTTATAAAAGTAAATGATGATATGCAAACTAGCACGGCTAACATTTATGCCATAGGCGATGTTATAGGGCTTCCTACGTTAGCGCACGTTGCAAGTAGAGAGGCTCTTATTGCGAGTGCTTCGTTATGTAGTAGTAGTAATAAATGTGATAGTGAATGTGATAATAAATGCAGTAATGAAAACAACACTGAAAGCAAGTTTAATAAAAATGTTATTCCTTATGGAACTTATAGTTTTCCTCAAGTTGCGAGCGTTGGATTAACTGAGGAGCAAGCAAAGGCGCAGGATTTACCTTATAAGAGCGTTCGTATTCCGTTTTCAGCGAATGGCAAAGCGGTAGTTTCAGATGAAGACGAGGGTTTAATAAAACTTATATATGATACAGAAACTAAAAAAATATTAGGCTGTCATATTATTCAAGAAAACGCAGTCGAGTTAATTACGGAAATTACTTTAGCTATAAACAATGATTTAACTTGCGATGATATAGCAAAGACTATCCACGCCCACCCTACTTTATCGGAGATAATAGCCGAGGTCTCAGCTCTCTTTTAAAGAATAAGCTTACTCTCTTTTATTTCCTCATAGTTTATACTCTCGTTGTTTTATTAAACACTATTTAGAATACCAGTATCCTAGTGGGTCCATATTATGGTAACCAACAATTTCACAATAAAGTTTTTTTCTTTATTATTGTTATCAATACACGATATAGGCTTTTTGAGTTTTTCAGAGCAAAATTCATAGGCCACCCAATATTCACAGGATGGCTTTTCGAGCCTGCAACCATTTTCCGATACTATTATTTTATAGCTAGGTACTTCATGATAAGCAATTCCCATTATAGCGTGAGCCTCTAAAACAATCTCGCTTTGTCCACTTTCCCTAAGTAATTTTTGCATTTTTTCACAAAGAGTCTCATTCGTTTCTTGATCAGGCTTTTCCATATAATCCATAACATCTTCAATTCCTCCAAACCCGCTACAACCTCCATCTTTAACATTACATATAGAACAAGTTCCGCTAGAACAATCCATTACTAACTCAGGTAGTTTTTTTCCATTAAAATTACCAGAATGAGCTCGGAACTCTAAAGATAGAGTTTTGCATTGCGGATTTTTTTCTTTGTAATTTTTAACATATTCTTTTACATTATCTGACACATAAGATATAACCAAATTAGAGTAAGCTCGTAGTCTTAATTTAAATTCCTTATACGTAAATTTTTCACAACCATCAAGACCAACTTTAGTAGGTGCTACAGCTTCAGACAAAATCTTACAATATTTTTTTTTATCTTTATTAAATTTTCTCTTAGATATTTTTTTTAATATTTGAAATTTTTTTAAGTCTACCAATTCGGAATATCCGACATCCGTATTAAGATAACCCTCAGGATGAGAACAACTACTTTTCCATCTATTTACACATTCACCATTCTTATTATATTCACATCTTTGTATTATACTACCACCTTCATCGGTTTCAATAGAATTAATCATTCGCACTGCCGCAGCATGCACTAGCGATATTGTAGCAAAGCCTAATTGAGTACGACCATCATGTAAATCCGTACAAGGAAGACGATCCCAATATTTAGAATCATAACACTTTCTTCTAACATATTCACGCATATATTCATATTGCTTTATATAATTTTCATTATTTTTACAGTGCTTATCTCTACACTGATAAACTTTAAAATCCTTAGGATTATTATCTTCATAAAAACATATATGACATTTATCAGCACAATCTTGAACATACTTAGGAGCTTTCTTCCCATCTAAATCTATTGCACTAGCTACTTTGCAATCTGTAATTTTAATATCATTAGAGTTGCTAGCCTTATAATTATTACTGTCTTTATCTCCACCTTGTGGCATTACGTGTATTATATTTGAACACTTTCCGTTTACGCACTCTCTACCTTCACAATCTCTAAAGCTTTTACAAGGCGCCCCGAATGTACACATAGGAAGACTGCAAAATTTTTCTCCAAATTGTTTGTTTATTTCGTAAGACGTCATGCAAACCCCTCCACAACAATCTGCATCACTTTCACAAGCGTGCTTTTTTACTTCACAAAAACAGTCTCTTTCTTTTTTAACACAACACGATACATTAGACTTTTCTTCGCTTGTAAGATTACCAAAAGCACTCACATCACAACTATTTTCATTTCCTTCTTCTACTTGCTGTTTGCATGCATCATAACCAACAACAAGCTCATACCCTTCACCACAACACTCTTGTTTATTATCTTTTTCGTCTGTAAATTTTATACATCTAGAAACTCCCATATGTGTTATGCAAATATCTTCTCCGCAACCTCCATTATTCACACAACATTCACTAGTAGCTTGGTAATCTCCAAAATCACTCTCTAGAAACATCGCTACATCTTCATCGCTAAGCGCATCTATTGCATCTTTTAAGTAATCTTTTTTAGTATTATCACTATCATTCTTAACATTATTAGAAGCTTTACTATAAGACACTGCTTTACTTTTTATTGTAGCTTGGCTTTTATTGGCACTAGGAGTGCTTTTAGCATAACTTTGCGAGTCTCTCATATAACTAGGAACTGTACCTATGCTTTTAACAGAGCTAACAGCACCAACACTTTTAGCATTTTTAACATAGTTAGAAGCTTTACTATAAGACACTGCTTTACTTTTTATTGTAGCTTGGCTTTTATTGGCACTAGGAGTGCTTTTAGCATAACTTTGCGAGTCTCTCATATAACTAGGAACTGTACCTATGCTTTTAACAGGGCTAACAGCACCAACACTTTTAGCATTTTTAACATAGTTAGAAGCTTTACTATAAGACACTGCTTTACTTTTTATTGTAGCTTGGCTTTTATTGGCACTAGGAGTGCTTTTAGCATAACTTTGCGAGTCTCTCATATAACTAGGAACTGTACCTATGCTTTTAACAGGGCTAACAGCACCAACACTTTTAGCATTTTTAACATAGTTAGAAGCACTCTTCATATAGCTAGGATATAGATTATAGCTAGGTGCTGAATACGCACTTCCTCTACTTTGTGCTAATGCATCACTATAAAAAATAAAACTAAAACTTAAAATTAGAAAAAAACTTAAGAAAGATTTCTTAAGGTTGGTTGGTTGGTTGGTTGATTGGTTGGTTGGTTGGTTGGCTGGTTGGTTGGTTGGTTGGCTGGTTGGTTGGTTGGTTGGTTGGTTGGTGCAAGAATAATGCCAACATTTATTTATTCTCATATTTTTCCCTTTTTTTTATAAAAAATATATTTATTTAAAATTATTCTAACTTTGTAGTTTATCGGGTAAAATGCTAATAAAACTTTAACCTAAAAAACTACTTACTAACTCTTAACCGTTTATACATTAAATGCAAAATAAATTTTTTAGTTTCATTTTTGATTAAATTTAAAAAACAAAACTAGCAACGTATTGATTTTATTATATTAAAAAAAATACATTTTTGCGTTTCTTTATATTAATATTTTTCTTTACTCTCTGCATTTAAACCTAAAAATTAAGCCTTTTAAAAAAGCCTTAAAAGAAAACACGAAAACTAAAATTAAATAATACCTAGGGGGTTATTTACTTTAGGGTTATTTACTCGATAATTTAATTTAAACGTGAAGTGCCGTTTCTTTTTCCTTTTTAATTTTCTTTTTTTGATTGAAACAAAAATATTGTAAATTGTAATATTTAATTTAGATGCTTCGTTTATTTCGATGTATCTTACTAAAAAAAGTTCATATAGTCTTCATATAGTCTTTATATAGTCTAATGGCTCTATTTATATTTTTTTATAAGCTCCTTTAAAAATTACTAAGTCCCTTTAATAGCCTTATTTCTAATAATATTTGACTAAAACTAATTTTATTTTTAAAATGTCCTGATATGTTTTAACGCTTCAGAAATTATACTTATACTTAAAGCATAGAAAGAGAGGCGAAAATGTCTAAAGTAAATGATATTGTTAGACATAATTTAGAAGGTTGGCACAGTGCCAAGTTCTTAGAATGTTTTTTTTCATTGGATTTAGAAGGTGTAATAAAAGCATTAAATTCGATAGAAAGTGATGAATGGAAAAGGTTGATTAACAACACCGATATAATTCGGGTAATTCATCTCTACTACTTAATGCTTAGGGCAATTCAGCCTAACGGCGAACAAGATGAAATTAGTGCAAATAAAATCATTAGGTTTATTGAGGGAAACAAGTTAATAATTCTTCCACACGAAGATGAAGAAGCTTTTGGTGCAGATGAATACACGATAAAGCTTATAGCAGAAGATGCTGCAAAGGCTTTAAGAGAAGAGGACCAGCATGCCTTTGAAGTGCTAGATGCAATAGATAAAAAAGTTGCAGAGGCGATTTTAGACTTGCCTCAAACTTTCCAAATGCTCGAAGAAAGGCTTGACATTTGGGCCTCCTACAACAACACCATAGTTGGTAATAAGGGGCAACCACCGAGTGAATACTATAATGCAGAAGAATTTCTTCGCTTTGCGTATGAAAATAAATTGATGTCAGATGAGGAAAATAACATCATATATCGCATCAATGAAAAAGTGCAAAGCTACCTTGCTAAAACATTAAACGACTACTCTCCCTCTTTGCCAAATAAACTTTGGGCATATATGGCTAAGGAAGAGCAAGAAAGGTTTATAAGAGACCAAAAAAACCAAAACAAGGAAGAATCTTTTGCGTGCGAAGGTAATGATAAAAGTGCCGCTGATTTCTTCGTAAGGATACTATTAAGTTGTTTTATAAATGGCGACTTTGCTACTGCTAAAGTGATCGTCAACTTAAGTTGTAGAAAAGAAATCATTGAAGCCCTTGAGAATTCTATTTGGTATTTCCCAATGGTTCGTGCTTCAATTAATATTTTAAATCCTGCTAGGAACGAGGGAAACAATCTTCTTGATCCTAACAGAGACGCTCCCTCTCGCCAAGCGAATAGTAAATGTATTAAGGCTCTTATGGATTGGGCAGAAAAGTTTAACCATTTCGTAGTAAAAGATGAAAATTTGTTTTCTTCTTCTTTTAGCGAAGAATAAACTTGCAAGGCTATCCCTCCTTACGAAGTCTTAGAGCGTTGCTTTAGAGCGTTTTTGAAACATCGCTTTTGAAACATAACATAGTAGCCCTTTTTCATTTTACGTAAAAAGGGCTATTTTTTTATTTATCTTATCTTTTACTATCAGTTGCTATCTATTTACTTATCAGTTTTTTATTATATCCTCTTACAGCGGTGCTCCAAAGGAAAACATCGTAACCATGCTACTTTCACCATCTTCCTTATCTATCGGATAGCCAAACTCAAGCCTTAACGGAAACGGTCCTAGTGGAGATACCCATCTAAAACCCCAACCCCAAGATTTTCTAAGCTCACCAAAATCTATACTCTCATTATCATCGAAAGCTTGCCCCATATCATAGAAAACTAACGCTCTTAAACCTGCCGACTCTATAAATGGAAAGATTAAATCTATATTATTTACAAACTGCTTAGCTCCACCATACTCACTACCATTGGCATCTTTAGGGCCTAACGTTCTAGGTTTAAAACCTCTTACAGAATTTATACCACCTAAGAAATAACGTTTAAATAGCGATAAGTCACCGCCTCCACGACCTTCTCCATACCCAAAATCGGTTCTCATAGAAAAAGTGATATCTCCACCACTCCACGCATCTTTTACTAAAGGATAGTAAAAAGTATTAGAAGCCTCAAATATATAAAACTCTTCATCTCCACCTAGTCCCCCAAACTCAAAAGAAATTTTTTGCATCGTGCCTTTAGATGGATTTAAATTATTATCTAAAGTGTTTCTTATTAACGCTGGTTTTATAGATGATGAAACGGATTTTCCTCTTTCATCTTTTATAAAATCTGCCGCATCTTCTTCTATATTTCTAATATTAATATTTAATAATTCATACCTTACCGAAAAATCTATATCTTCAAAGATGCTTCCGAAAACTTGCTCTAGCGGATATCCTAGAGTGATAGCACCACCAGTAGTAACTTTATCAAAATCGCTATACTCTCTATCCGTAGCGAGAAGCTCCATGCCTAACGACCAAAAAGAATCATTTAATCTTCTATTAAGGAAAGAAAGCGTAGCGTTGTTTCTTTCCGTTCCTACATCGATATCTAGCATTAAACTTCTACCAGTTCCAAAAAGATTATTCTCTGAAAAACGAGTATTAAATATCATACCATCCGAGGTTGAATACCCTACCCCAACGCTAAAACTTCCCGTCGAAGATTCCTTAACACTAGTATCTAAATCGACCTTTCCTAAATCATCTAAAGCACTCGTCGCCACATTTACCTCGCTAAAATACCCAAGTCTTCTTAATAAAGTTTCACTTCTTTTTACTTTTCTAGACGAGTAATTCTCACCTTCACTTATCACAAACTCACGTCTTATCACATTGTCATACGTTTTATCATTCCCAGTAATATTAATCTTGTTTATCTTTACCTTTCTTCCTTTCTCAACCGTAAAAGAAACATTAACCTCTGAAAGTTCTTTATTTATGGTAGTTCTAGGCTCTATATTAGCGAAAGCATACGAATAATCACCAAGAATATCACTTATTATAAATGAAGCCCTTTTCATCTTCTCTGCACTAAAAACATCTCCTCTTTTAATTTTAAGCTTTCCTAATATATCCTCTTTTTTCATCTCATAAAAATTAGTTTCTATATCTATCTTACCAAAGTAAAACTTTACGCCCTCTTTGACTTTAAACGAAACATTTATTCCATCATCTCCATCTTTTTGAATATTTGCTTTACTAATATTTCCCGTAATAAAACCATGATCCATAAAATATTTAATTACCAACTCTCTATCATTTTCTAACATTTCTTGATTTAATCTTCCTGTGCTAAAAAGCCACGAACTCCACCATTTATATTTTTTAGTCTGGATAGTATCTAATAAATCTTTTTCATCTATTTCTTTTAAACCTTGAAAACTTATTTTTCTTATCTTATATCTTTTTCCCTCCTTAATATTAAAAGTAACATCCACTTGATTATTTTCTACCGCCTTAGTAGTATACGAAATTTTAGCATCATAAAAGCCCCTAAATTGATATACCGCTTTTAATGCTCTCATAGAATTGTCAAGCATATTCTTATCTATAAAACGTGATTGATTATCGAAATTTAGTGCGTCCTTTAAATCTCTATCATCTAACTTACTATTGCCATCTAGTAAAAGTTTTCTTAACACTGGCTTTTCTACTAACTCGAATTTTAATATGTTATTTGCTATTAAACTCACCCTAACATTACTAAAATACGACATCGCATAAAGTTCTTTTACGTATTTATTTATTTGATTTTTGTCTATCACCTTTTTAGAAATTTTTAATCGCTTTTTTATCGTATTAGTAGTTATCCTATGATTGCCCTCAAATACGACATCACTTACATATATATCTTGTGAAAATGAAGCACAAGGAAACATAAACACTAAAACTAGGAACAAACATTTTAATATATATTTTATCATATCGCTTAAGACCTTATTTTAATTTTTTTTAAATAACCTCTTTCTATCATTTCATAAACATTATCTAATTGAAACGCTAAATCTTTATTATGAGTAACTAAAATAAAAGAATTTTTCATTTCATTATTTAGTTCTAAAATCATATCCCAAATATATTTTGATGTATTTACATCTAGACTTCCCGTAGGCTCATCTCCTAGAACGATGCTAGGATTGTTTATAAGCGCCCGAGCTATAGCAACACGTTGTTGCTCTCCACCAGAAAGCCTGCTAGGTATATGAGCACTTCTTTTTTCTAAGCCTACCATTTTTAATAATTCTTTCGATTTTTTATACGCCACATCCTTAGGTATTTTTGCTATCAAAAGTGGCATCGCAACATTTTCTAGTGCTGTAAAATCTGAAAGTAAATTATGAAACTGAAAAATAAAGCCGATATTTTTCGACCTAAAACTAGAAAGCTCCTTATCTGAATATTTAGTTATATCTATATCATCAAACAAAATCTTTCCACTACTAGGCCTATCGAGCGTTCCTAGAATATGAAGAAGCGTCGATTTACCTATACCCGATTTGCCTAAAATTGCAAAAGACGATTTTTCTTTAAACTCTATACTTAAATTTTGAATAATCGTAAGTGTAGTATCTGCATCTTTATACGTCTTTGATAATTCACTTAATTTTAATCTCATAAAAAATACTTTTTTAAAATTTAAATTTTAAATTCCAATTTTTTATTTATAAATACTTTATAAATTACGCTATAAATTACGCTATAAATTATATTATAAATTACTCGTATCTTAAAACCTCGCTAGGATTTAACTTGCTAGCTCGAGTTGCAGGGTAAATGGTTGCTAAAAGTGAAATTAAAAATGAGGATACAGAAACCACTACAACATTTACTACTTCCACTTTTACAGGCACTCTATCGACAGGAAAAACTCTAGCATCTAAAGGAAAGCCAAACTCTTCTAAACATATACAACCTATCATTCCTAAAATTACCCCTAACACGGTTCCGAAAAAACCTATAACTACTCCCATCGAAACGAAAACTTTAGCAATATCATTCGTTGTGGCACCTAAAGTTTTTAGCACTGCTACATCTTTTCTTTTTTCTAAAACTATCATTACGAGCGTCGTTACTACGGAGAAACTAGCCATAATAATTATTAAAAGAAGAACTATAAAATAAGTTTTCTTTTCTAATTGGAGTGCTTCCCAAAGAGGTCTATTTAAATCTAGCCAAGTTTGCGTAAAATAATACGGGCTAATTTGCTTTAACTCTTTATCGATATTATTTGCAACTATTGGTGCTGCATCTAAATCGTTTAAAAAAATCTCAAAACCTGAAACTCTATCTTTCATTTCAAAGAAACTTTGTGCTTCTTTAATATCAACGTATACTAGGCCGCTTTCATACTCAGATAACCCTGAAGAATAGATATCTCCCACGATAAAGCGCTTATATTTAGGCATTAAACCAAAGGGAGACGATTGAAGAGATGATGATAAAAGCGTAACGATTGCACCCCTATAAAGCCCTAAGTCCATAGAGAGTTGCTTTCCGATTATTATGACTGGCAAACTAGAGATATGATTAGTAGATGCGTCGTAGTAATCTTGTTTTTTATATAAAACACTTTCCTCATTACCTGCTACATTTTCAAAAAGTTTTTTTGAAGCGTCCGACCCTTCTTTTAAGCCTTTTATAAGCATTCCAATAGTTCTATCTTTGTATTTTAAAAGCCCTTGTCTATAAATAAAGGGAGAAACCGTTTTAACATCTTTTACTTTTGAAATTTTTTCTTCTATTTTATCGCTATCTAGAATGTCGCTTAGCGAACGCTTTACTATTATATGAGAGTTAGCACCGATAATTTTATTTTTAAGCTCATACTCAAAGCCTGTCATAATTGCCATTACGATATTTAACACGCCAACTCCTATTGCGATGCCAAGCAATGAAACTATGCTTATTATACTTATAAAAGCTTCTTTTCTTTTTGTGCAAAGATACCTATTAGCAACTTTTAATGAAAAACTAGACAAGAAACGCACCTTTTTTATAAAAGCTAAAAAATTTTATTTTAAAACTATCAGTTTGAAATTACCAATTTGAAACCACCTAAAAAACTATACCACTTTTAATATATTTTTAAAATATCTTAAAAAGGAACCCTTGGGCTCTATTTAATCCTACGCATTAAGATATACATGAAAAGATATTATTACTTTATTTATCACTTGCTGCTTTACACTTTATTTATTGTATCTGTTTGTTGTATTTGTTTATTATATTTATTTACCGCCTTATAATATTTGATTTGTTATCTTGCTTTATTATTTTGATTTATTATATCGCTTTACTTTTAAAATTAAATGATTAAAAATACTTAATTATGGAAAACACAGAAATATCTATAATCGGTGGCGGACTAATCGGGCTTACTGTGGCCTGGACGCTAGCTAAAAACAATATAAAAGTTACTGTTTTTGAAAAAGATACTTGCGGAGCAGGAGCAAGTTCATACTCCCTTGGAGTGCTTGGCTACCCATCTCCTTTAAGAAAAACTAACTTTCACAAGGCTCATAGAATTAGCCTTAAAATGACTGAAAATTTTTACAAAGAAATAGAAAGTGAGTCAAAAATACCATTAGATTACGCCCGCATCGGCTCTTTAGAAATTATCCCTGGCGAGGCACAATACAAACAAGCGTTAGCAGAGGTAGAGTATACTCAAAGCACTGAATGTGATAGCGACACACCTAGGTTAGAAATTATCCCTAAAGATGAATTAGAAAAACTAGAGCCTAATATAAAACTTACAGAGTTTGGCGCAATTTACGCAAAAGCTTTTGCTAGATTATCGGTCGATAAAACTATAAAATCCATTAAACAAGCTTGCATAATAAATGGCGTTACCATTAAAGAAAACACTCCCGTAAAAGAGCTTATTGTTGAAAACAACAAAGCTATAGGCATAAAACTTCTAAATGGCGAGAAAGTTTATTCTCAAAATATTTTAATCGCCTCGGGAGCTTGGTCTGGTTCGTATGGAAAAGAAGCGGCGTATTACGCTTATATGGAGGGGATAAGGGGGCAAGCGATAGAGGTAAAAAGTGAAACTAGACTTGCAAGCCACATTATAAAATATAATAAAGGGTATATAATACCTTCCCTAGATGATACTTATGGTATAGGCTCTACTACTGAAAAAAATGTCGGCTTTGATAGTAGTGCAACAGTTCAAGGATTTATAGATATATTAACTAGGGCAAAAGAAACTCTTCCGATTATTAGTAATGCAAAAATAAATCGCCACTGGGCAGGGTTAAGACCAGCAGGAAGAGATAGAAAACCACATATTGGAAAAGTGCCAACGATAGATGGATTGTTTATCGCTACTGGGCATTATAAAATAGGCTTTGGCTATGCACCTATAACGTGCGATATTATTAAAAGGCAGATGCTAGGAGAAGAGATCCCTTACCCTATAGATGAACTTATCCCACGAAACGCAGAGCCATTAAATAAAAAGAATAAATAAGGTTCTTAAAGTTTTAAGTGGGTTAGAAAAATTGGCTTTTATAGAAAACTCCCTAAAGTTTTTTTAAAAAATTATAGTTATGTATTTATAGTTATATATTTATAGTTATATATTTATAGTCATATATAAAGTAATTTGTTTTATGTAATTTTCTTAAAGTCAATTTTCTATTGGGCACCCACTAGGGGCTTATGCTAATTTTTAAAATTTAAAACTACCTTAAAACGTAAGGAACGATAAATAATCATATGGGAATAGCAAAAAAACCACAAAAAGTTTTATTAACTATCACTATTTTTTCAAGTAGCAAAGAGCTTATAGAAAAAAGCAAAGAATGCTTGCAAAAAAAATTTGGCAAAATCGCTTTAGAAAGTGAGCTATTTAATTTTAATGAAACTGCGTACTATGAAAAAGAGATGGGAGATAATTTAAAATTACAAATAGTATCATTTGAAAAACTTATCTCTCCTAAAAAAATAGCTTCAATCAAAATAAAAACTAATAAGATAGAAAAAAAATTACATGCATTCGCTATAAAAAAATTAAATATTAAAAATATTAAAAGAAGCATCAATTTAGACCCTGGATACATTACGCCTAATAAATTTGTCCTTGCTACTACTAAAGATGCTGGGCATAGAATATACTTAGAAAAAGGAATTTTCGCCGAAGCTACGCTTTCATACACACATAAAAGCTGGCAAACGCATTCCTACACTTATTTAAATTATAAAAATAAAGACTATCAAGCGTTTTTAAGCAATTTAAGAGATTATTTAAAAAAGAGCTTAAACTAATATATCTTACTCTTTGTTAAAATTTCTACACCCGTTTCAGTTACTAGCACCGTTTCTTCCCACTGGGCAGAAAGTTTCCTGTCTCTCGTCCATACCGTCCAACCGTCAGCAGTAGAGCATTCAGTTTTAAAGGTTCCTTCATTTATCATAGGCTCTATGGTAAAGGTCATCCCAGGACGCATCTCTTCCCCCGAACCCTTAGTAGCAATATGAACGACTTGCGGAAGCTCATGAAAAACTTTCCCGATACCGTGTCCCGTATAATCTCGAACGATACCATAATTTTTCCCGAGTGAATTTACGTAGCGTGAGATAGCATAACCAATATCCCCTATTCTATTCCCAGGCTTTACCATTTGAATGCCTATATTCATAGCCTGCTTTGCAGTTTCTACTAAATGGATAGCTTTCGAGGAGCAAGCTTTCTTGCCACCTACAAAATACATACGGCTAGCATCGCCATAGTAGCCATCTAATATAGAAGTAACGTCTATATTTAATATATCGCCCTCTTTTAATATCTCTTTTTCATTTGGAATACCATGACAGACTACCTCATTTACCGACGTGCAAACGGACTTAGGAAACCCTTGGTAATTAAGTGGTGCAGGAGTTGCTCCTAATTTTAATGTTAAATCGTGAACGAAAGTATTTATATCCTCAGTAGAAATCCCAGGAGCTACTATATCATGAATATCATCTAAAATTTTTGCAGTTACTTTACACACTTCACGCATCTTCTCGATTTCTTCTTTAGTTTTTATAGATATTTTGTATAGCATTTTTAAAAACTCCTTTTAAATATATAGTTTTTTATGGACAGCTTATTTTACCTTGCTTTACTAGACTTTTACTTTCGATTTTTAAAAAGTCAATCTATATATTATAACAAATTTAAGCGTATAAAGCTAATTTTAAACTACACTTCAAAGCAACTTCAAAGCAACCGTAAATTGTAATATTTAAAGTTCTTCTTTATCAAAGACTCTTACGGCTATTTTATACTTATTTGCTAAACCCTCAAACGTTATAGGGTCGATTATAACAGTTTTCTCGGCTTCTATTGCTAATGCAGAAAGCCTCGCCTTATTCATATTCTCAAGAGTCGTAGGACCTACCGTAGGGAGGTCTAATCTTAAATCTTGCTGAGGTTTAACTAGCTTTACTAGCACGCCCTTTCTTTCTTTTGCACTTTTTTGAATAAGCTTGCCAGCTCTAAAAATCATCTCATCAGTCCCCTCGACGGCTTCTACCGCTACTACTAAACCATCTGCAACCACAACGCCTTGCCCTATATCAAACTCGCCTATTTTTTTTGCTACATTCCAGCCAAACCTTACATCCTCAAACTCACTTTCCGTAAAATCTCTATTAGAAATCAGCCCCCTTTTTGCTACGTAATTTTCTAAAAGGACTGTAGGTGATAAAACTTGAATTCCATTTACCTCTATCTCTTTTGTAGCAGCTCTAAGAATAACATCATCTCTTATAGTTTTTGCTTTTGCTAAAATTAAAAGTCCCTTTGCATCTATTTTTACATTACCAAAAAGATTTACTCTCTTTACGCCACCTGCAAAAGCCATCTGCTTTATACGTTCTTTTTTTAAAATTTTTAAGAGCTTGCCAAACTCTCCTATCTTTATTTCATAGACTTTTTTCGCTAGTTTTTCTAACTCTAAAGATGCTTCACCTTTTATCTTAATTACGACTATCTCTATATCTTTTTTTATAGCATTTTTCACAAAATCCACTGGAAAATTTCCATTCCCTGCAAGTAAAGCTATTTTTGAATCGAGTTTAGCATTATTCATATATACATAATTTATATATTTTTATATTTTGATTTTGCTATTTAATATCTTGTTATTTAATAAAAGAAATCTAAAAAAATAAAACTTAAGATTGCTCCATATCTTCATCTATATTTTTTCTTGCTAATGTAAACCCTCTTATAGAATCTTCAGATAGAAAAGTTAAAAATATTTTCCCCATCTCAAAGCTATACTCTTCATCAGACATTAACGCTGCTACTCTATCTTTAAAATGTCCCTCACCTAAAAACACTTTTCTATATAGCTTTCTCATTTTTAACACATCTTCTTTAGACATGCCCGACCTTAAAAGTCCTATTTGATTTATTCCTACTAGACCTGCTCTATCTCCTTGAGCATAACAGCAAGGTGCTATATCCCTAGTAACCATTGCGCCACCGCCTACAAAGGCTTTTTCTCCAATACGTGTAAATTGATGCACAGCACTTAAGCCACCCATAATCACATTATTAGCAATAGACACGTGTCCTGCAAGAGTTGCACAATTTGCAAAAACATTACTATTACCGATAACTACATCATGAGCTATATGAGTACAAGCCATAAATAAATTATTATTACCTACAACCGTTTTCATTATACCAGTCTTAGTTCCTTTGTGCATCGTCACGCACTCTCTTATTTTATTACCATTTCCAATAATTAGTTCGGAATCTTCACCAGCATATTTTAAATCTTGAGGCACTGCTCCTATCGATGCAAACTGAAAAATTTGATTATTATCACCTATAGTAGTTTTCCCATCGATTACCACATTAGAAGCAATTTTATTGTTTTCGCCAATTTTTACGTTTGGTCCTACATAGGTAAAGGGACCAATTTCAGTCCCTTGCCCAATTTGTGCTCCATCAGATACTACTGCTAATGAATGAATATTTCCCATAATTATCTTCTCCGATTATCTTTATCTTTTCCGACTATTTTCGTCTTTAATCTCTTCTTTTTACTTTTAAATTTTTTATCTTTCTTTTTTTATCTTTCCGTCTTATTTTTCAGCCGCTGTTAATATACCACTAGCAACTATTTCACCATCAACGGTAGCAGTAGCTCGCATTTTCCACAAGAAGCTTTTTTTATTTAAGAGTTTCATCGTGATGTATATTACATCCCCTGGGACTACTTGCTTTCGCCACTTAAAATCATCAACTCCTACAAGATAAAAAGTTTTAGATAAATCTGTATCTTTCACGATTCTTGCTAAAAATGCACCAGCTTGTGCCATAGCTTCTATAACGAGCACCCCTGGCATAACGGGCTTTCCTGGGAAATGTCCTTGGAAAAAAGGCTCATTTATAGTTACATTTTTAATTGCTACTATTTCATTATTTTCATTTTTTGATAACACCTTATCTATTAGCAAAAATGGATACCTGTGAGGCAATATTTTTGCAATATCATTAACATCATACAATGGTTCTTTTAATGGTTCATTTAATGGCTTATTTTTTTTATTACTCATAAAACTTCAACTCTCCCTTTTATAAACTATAACCTACACTATACTATTTAGTTATATCTATTTAGTTATATAATTCTTTTTATAATAAACGTTAATTTTTAGGAAAAAATAATTTAATCAAACATTTTAATAACATCACGTGTTATATCATAGTCATCATTAGCATATATAACGAATGCATCTCCCTTTTGGAGAACTAATTGATAACCATTCTTTTTTGATAAATCATGAACTACCTTTTGTATTTTAGAAAGTAAGCTTCTAAATAAGGCGTTTCTTTTCCTTGCATACATTTCTTTTTTATCATTAAATTCAAGCATTAAATCTCTTTCTTCTTTTTGAAGCTCTTTTTGTTTTTCCTCTAAAGCTGAACTAGAAAGAAGCGGTGCTTTTTGTAGTAAGTCAGCTCTTTTTTTATCGATGCCACTTTTCTTTTTTTCTAGTGCCTTATAAGCAGTTTCCATTTCCATTTTTAACGCATCTAAGGATTTTCTAGACGACTTAGACTCGGCTAGAACTTTATTAAAATCGACAAAATAAACTTTATTATCATTACTTTCTGCATAACAAACATTGCTACTTAAAAAAACCATTATAGCTACTAGTAAAAAAATTCTTTTCATAATATTAAATTCCTGAAATTAAAAACAATATCATATTCTATATACTTTATCTAAAAATTACAAGAAACTAGCTTTAGAGAATTAGCAAACTAAATATAAATAAACATAGATAAATATAAATAAATACAAATAATAGCTAAACTAGGCTCGCCGTTTTACTGCGTTCTAGAATAATGTCCTAGAATAAGTATTCAACAATGGCAAATTGTGGGTTAAAAACGTTAAAAATCACATCTTTTTTCAAAAAATAGCATCAAAATAGTAATAATGCACTTATATTATGTACTTATTATATACTCTAATTATATACTCTAAAAAATTAAGGAATATATTATTATGAAAAAAAATAATTTTATATCGTTCATATTTTTAATGTTAGTAGTAGCTATGATTGCCCTGCCAAACTTTACTCCTAATGGGGCGACAAAACTCAATATTAAAAACCAAAAATTCTTACCTACTACTTTCCCTTGGTCAGCCGAACGAAATGAGTTATCGCTCGTTAATTGCACCAACTACTCCCCCGATACTTATTCTACTATAAATATTACTTACAATGGAGTAAATAGAGGGAAAAACTTAGAAAGAAAAAATTTAGAAAGAAAAAATTTAAAAAGAAAAACGACAGAAGAAATAAGTATAGCACCAAAAGAAACGAAAACTTTTTTCACAAATGAATTAGAAAGCTTTAATAAGTTAAATAGTAAAAAAGGAACCATCTCCATAGATAGCAAAACCGATAATGTGTGCTGTTATATAAATTATTATACTTACGATGATAATGATAACATTAACAGTGTTTCATTTTTTACTAATAGCAATATTATCGTAGGAAATTCTTACTTTATAAATAATAAAAAATTATTTAATAAAAAAATCAAATCTATAAATTTGTATATTCATAATATTTCAAATGAAAATTTTAATGCAAATATTAAATCTTACTCTAAAAATGGAAGACTAAAAAAAATTTTTGAATTAAAAAATTTAAAACCTAATGAAACTAAAGTGTTTCGCCTAAAAGGTAAAAATAATATTACATACCATATTTTGCCGAATAAAAATGTCGATAAAAATAGTAAAAAAGTAGAATATATCGCATATATAAAGGTATTTTTTGAAGATGAAACTATTTTAATTAAACCTACAGAAAGTTTCGATTCGTCAAATATAGAAAGACTAAAGAATACTGTTATTCTCTCAAACACTAGTGAAAAGAAAATAAATGTATCGGCTACTATTTACTCTAATTTTTCAAAATATTCTACAAAAAATATTTTGCTTAAACCCTACTCACAAAAAACTCTTAATTTTAAAAAAGATATAAAAAACATTAAAAATCCTTATATTAAATTTACGGAGCCCTCAAATAGCGTAGTGGCATTTTATAAGTATAAAGGCAAAACTTTTCCTTTCACATCTAAAGAAAGCTTATCTAGCAACGATATTATCCTTGGCTACAATCTATCATTAGGCGAGAGAGGCACATTAAGTTTAACAAATAGTGAAGATATAGAGGCTAAAGTAAATATTCATATAAATGGAGAACACGTAAAAAAACTAACCTTATCTCCTTTTTCACAGAGGCTAGTTAAATTAAATAAGCTATTAAATAGAAAAAACTTAATAGGCTACATCTATATTAGTAGCGATAAGAAAGTTAGTGCTAAACTAAATAACACTATCGGAAAAAAGATATCGTACACACACAAAGGACTAGCTATAAAAGATAGAACATTTAGTGGAATTGAGAAGCCAGAATATATAATAAAATAAGATTTTTATATATTCTCTTTCATAAATTCTTTGACTAGCAAACGCACTTTTATAATTATTCTTATAACATTTATAATATAATTATCCTAGGTTTAGGATATATTTATTCTAGCACTCTACTTTTATTTTTATTTTTTTATTCAATCCTACTTTTACACGGGTCGCTTATATTCCAGCATTGCCACTGCGAGCCGACTTTACACTTTAAAACTGACGGTCTATAAAATGAGGTGCAAAAAGAGTTTGCTCTCCAATGTTGTCTTAATACGCCAGCATGCGGATTAGCAAACCCAGCATTTCGCATACTTTCAGAGCGTGAATTATTCCCTGCTACGACATAACAAATAGATGCTTTCGTGTGTATAGGAAGAAGCGCAACAGACTTTCCATCACTTTCACTCCTACCTTTCCATAAAAAGCCATTTCCTACCCCTCTAGTAATATCACAAGAAACACGATTTACATTATCATTAGGACTTTTGTTATTATTATCGTTATTATTATTATTATTGCTAGATGCAGTAATCGTAAAATCATTAATATCTCTAGCAAAGCTTCCTTTTCTTATATTATCGGGAGTGTTAATTGATAAAATAAACGTGGTATCTTTATTAGTAGTTAAGTTATATTTATATACATTGTCGTCTACTCCCATGTATATAAAACCTACCCCATCTTGAAAATAACCTCTATTTATCGCAAATTTTCTATCTATTTTCTTTATATTTCTTGGAATAATATATCTAGTCGTTTCGATATTTTTCAAACTTAACTTATTTAAAAATACTAAAAAAGAATAGTCGTTAGCTTTTCTTACATATCCTATCTCATTTTTCCTATCACCATTTATATCGTGTGCTATTATGCTTCCTTGAACCTTATCTCCAAAAGACACGTTTCTTATAAGCACTATAGACCTACTAGTTACTACATCATAGCCCCAAACATTTTTTTGAATTTTCCCATTTAAAAGACCTATGCCCTTTTTCTTGCCTATAAAATCATCTTTCCCATTTCCAGTAACGTCGGCGCAGTAAACGTGTTTGTAATTAGCTCTTGGAAGTTTTATTTGTCTTTGTTTCCCATTAAAATCTTTATAATAAAGCGTTTTCCTATCTATATAAGCTAAATCCGTTTTGCCATTTCCATTAAAATCACATCCAGTAAGAACTCTAACTTTTCCACTACCAAACCTATTCACTTTAGATAGCCTACTATCTTGACTAATACCACTATATTTCCAAACTACAAAATTTTTTTTCTTTCCTACTCCTACTATACCAACATCACACTTATTATCACCATCATAATCACCTAGAGCTATTTTTTCGCCTTTAACTTTGCCGAGTGTTAAACTTGCAGTTTGACCATCATCAAGAAAAAATCCGTGACCAAAATTAACATTATTGCCATTTTTCCCATATAGATGAAAATCTGTGTTGCCATTAGCATTAAAATCGACATTTACTGCATAGGCATCATTTAAATTACTAGAAAAAAGTAAGACAAAACTACAAAAAAACATCATCCTTAATGACATCCTAAATGATGTTTTTATTGATGTTTTTGTTAGTTTAAATATATTTGAAAACATACAAAGACCCCATAATTTAAGAAAATAAGACCAATCGATCACTTGTATATGATATTTTAAATTTTAATTCTTCGCAATAGATAATATCGGAAAGAACCTTTCTAAATGTTTATATGAAGTAGAAGGAAGTTTTATAAGAGTAGCATCTGATACTATATTTAAAGCATTTTCTTCATCATCTTGAAAAATAGTATTATTTGAAGATTTGCCTAGTTTTACTACTATATTTTCTAAAACCATTAAAACTATCATATACGGGTCTTTCTTATTTAAACACTCTTTCGAGCATTCTATAATTTCTACTAAAAGACCTTCATTTTGTTTAAAATCATCTAAGAAGTCCCAAGCAAAAATGCTCTCTAACCTACAATCATCTTCAATATTACCTTTAGTGTTTATATCGCCCATTTCACTCTCTATATTATCTATTTCATAATTTATATTACTCTCATTATTTTTATTTTCATTTTTATTTTCATCTCGCATTGCACGCCTTTTTGCTTTTAAATTTTTAGCTTCTAATTTTGTAAAAGAATGAATTTCTTTTATAGGAGCGCTTACAGATAGCATTAGCCTTGCATGTCTTAATAATTCATCTCTAGTTAGTTTTTCATTATATGCCATCTGCGAATAACATTTAGCTTCTTGCAAATCACCTATATTAAAATACAAGTCGGAAAGTCGTCTATAAGTCTTATACCGATAATCTTTTATATCTTCCTTTCCTTGTAAACTTTCTAGAACTTCATTGTAGATGGAAATAGCATCATCTTTTTTACCAACTAAATCTAGCATTCTAGCACTAGCCATTTTAAAATTAATATTTTCGGGATAATTATAATAAAGCTCAGTCATAATAGATAGCGCTTTATCGGTATCACCAAGCCTTTCTAAAGCTAGTGCTAAATTATATCTAGTTTTTGCATTATCACTAATTTGCAAAGCTCTTTCAAACGATTGAGTAGCTGCTAAGTATCTATTATTTTTAAAATAATACATCCCCTCTCGAACGTAAGACATAAGCTCAATCTCACGCTCTGAAACTATATCTTGTCTAATCTCTTTTTTATTCGTTATAGCACAAGATGAGAAAAAAATTGAAAAGAAAATTAAAAAAAATACACAAAAAAATTTTTTTAAAAAATTAAATTTACTATTAGACATTTCTATTTCTTTACTTATTTTTCTATTTATTTCTTTATGTATTTCTCTATTCATTTTTATTCTTCTTTATATTATTCTTTTATTATTCTTCTTTTATTTGGCTCTTCACGTTTTAAGGTAGGTTTTAGACTTTAAAATTAGTATCACTCACCCCACGAAGCCCAAAAAACAATTTTTCTAACCCACCTAAAACGTGAAGAACCTTTTTTTTTCTAGCTTTACATTTTAAGCTTTTTAAAAATACATTCAGGGATAAGCTTTACTATAAGCATTATCAAACCCCAAAAACAAGGCGTATACAAAATATTTTTATTTTTCTTAATTGCCTTATAAATAGTTTTACCTACATAATCAGACGATGCAAACAAAAGCCCCTTTTCTAAATGGGCAGTCATCGGAGTAGCAACAAACCCAGGTTTTACGGTTAGCACATTTACCCCTTTCGATGAAAGTCTCGCTCTTAAACCACTTAAGAAAATACTAAGAGCCCCCTTGCTAGCACCATAAAAATAATTACTTTGTCTTCCTCTATCTCCTGCAACGGAAGATACCGCCATAATATTTCCACGTTTTTCTTTTTCAAACTTATTTGCGACTATCGACAGCAGTGATGCTACACTTATAAAATTTGTATCGAAAAGTTCTTTTCCTTTAGAAAAATCTTGTTGCATTTCCTTTTGATTGCCTAGCATGCCATAAAAAACTAAAAAATTATCAAAATTTTCTAATGTTTTATCTGCCTCATCTATCAACGCTTGGTGTAAAGAGATATCACATATATCTTTTAAAACTTTTACATGAACGCTAGTAGCACCATGCACGGTTAAATCGTTGGCTACTTCGCTAAGTTTTTCCTTATTTCTTCCTACTAATAAAAAAGAATCTTTATCTTTCGCAAAATTTTTAAGCGTCCCTTGCGCTATTAAAGATGTAGCTCCTAATACTAAAATTTTTCTCATAATTTATTTAATCTCCCTAAAAACAAGTTAGCTAATTATCCTTGCATTTTATCTTTGTATTTTATTATTGCATTTTATTCATGTATTTATTCATGTATTCTTCTCCAAAAACTAGATGAAATTTTTGGATCTACGTATTGCGAAAACTCTTCTACCTTCGGATAAAACTGCTTAAAAGAGCTTCCTTTCATAAACGTATCTTTAGATGGATTCATTTTTCCATTATACTTTTTAACTAAATCTTCTAAAGTATGTAATATCTTTAAAGTTTTATCTCCTAAATTTATAAAGTCTAAACATAAAGTTATCCCTGGGGCTGGAAATGAAAGCATGCCAGGGGACTCTATCTCTCCACATTCCTTTAGAACTGCTAAAAAAGATGCCGAGCGAGATTCCACTATGGTTTTAAAAACTTCCTTTATAGCCTTATCATCATTATCCCTTGGCACTACACATTGATATTGATAAAAACCATTTTTACCATAAATTTTATTCCAATCTGCTACCGCATCTAGTGGGTAGAAAAATGGCTCGTAGTGAACCGTCTTTTTAACAAACTTTGGAAGCTGTTTATTATAATACGCAAAATTAAACGCTCTAACGGTGAAATTACATAACGACCAAGAAGGAAAATTAAATGGGACTATCAAGGGAATTTTTAAAGGCTCTCTAGGAAGCTCATTTAGAGTTTTTTTACTATGGTTTGCTCTCATATAAATTCCTCTTCCAAAGTTTTTCCCAGTAGCCGTGCAATCTAGCCAAGAAACGGTATAATCGAACTGTTTTTTTGAGTCCTTATTTATATCAAAGAATTCTTCAAGTCCTGAAAATTTTATGAACTCTCCATCAAAAAAACCACTTTGCACAGGTAGCAATTGAATATCTGCATAAAGAATGATTCCCGTTAAACCAAGCCCCCCGATAGTAGCTTTATATAAATCTATTTCATTTTCCAAAGATACTTCGTAAATTTTATTATCAGACCTTAATATGGCAATTTTTTTTACGTAGCAACCAAAAGTTCCAGCTACATGATGATTTTTTCCGTGAACATCATTAGCAATCGCACCCCCAACGGTCACGAATTTAGTTCCAGGACTTACTGGCAAAAACCAACCCTTAGGAAGAGCTATCTTCAATATATCGTTAAGTGTAATTCCAGAGGTGCAACGGATAACCCCAGTTTTTTCATTAAAATTTATAAATCTTCTAAAGTATTCAGTAGAAAGAAGAATTCCGTTTTCATTAAGACAGCTATCTCCATAACTTCTCCCTAGCCCTCTTGGGAGAATAGGTTTATCACTAGTAGGAAATTTAGCATCTGCTAGCCACTCTAAATATCTTATCTCTTGGGAAACCTTAGGAATTCTCCCCCAAGATAAATACTTATCAGAAATTACCCCTTTTGACATACTTTCAGACATACCTTTAAGCATACTTTGCCACTACAAAAATTATTACTACAAAAACTAAAATTATATAACTAGCCTTATCTTTCATGGCAAAAATTATAGGGTCTTGCTCCATTTGTCCTCTATGAGATATAAGCCACACTCTACTAATCCAGTAAAGCATAAGTGGACAAAGTCCCCATAGGAAACTTGGCGTTTTATATAATCTTACCGAGACATCACTTTGAATATATAAAGCAAAAATAAGCACTGCTATATAGCCACTACTAGAGCCGAAAATTTGGATTTGCTCTAAATCTGAGGCTTGATAACCACGCCCCATAATCTTATGTTGTAAATTATTTTTTACTGCGTAAAGCTCAGCATATCTTTTAGCGCAAGCCAAACTAAAAAACATAAATAGAGAAAACATAGCTAACCAAGGAGATAGAGCGATATTTAAAGCCACTCCTCCTGCTAAAATTCTAACCGTATATAACAATGATAAAATCAGTATATCTACTAGAACTATTTTTTTAAAGAAGATAGAATAAAGCGTAGTAGTAATAAAATATAGAGTTAAAATAAGCAAAAACTCTTTTCCTAAGGAAAGACTAATCACGATGGAAAAAGGAATAAGAAATATCACCGTTTTTAAACCAAGACTTATCGGAATATCCCCTGAAGCTATGGCTCTATGTTTTTTACTCGGATGCATCCTATCGGCGTTAATATCAAATATATCATTTATGATATACACGCTCGAAGCTAAAAAGGAAAATGAAAAAAACGCTACTATCGCCTTTAAAACTAAGTCTATATTTAAAAACTTATGAGATAAAATTAGTGGTATAAAAATTAGCAGATTCTTAACCCATTGATAGGTGCGAATCATACTTAAGAAACTCGTTATTGAAAACTTTGCACTTTCAGCTATAAATTTAGCATTTTTGTTTTTTAATTTTATTTTATTATAAATTTTTTCATTACCTACTATTATAGGCTCTTTAGCTTCATTAAAGATAACGATATCTGCCGTGCTATCTCCAATATATGAAAACTCTTTACTAAAATTATTATCTGATAAATAAGATTTAATTTTTTTTAATTTATTTTTTCCCTTTAAGTTTTCTTTTTTATTAGATGCGATAACATCATCAAATAGTCCTAGAAAACCCGATATAGGCTTAGCTAAATTGTGATTTGAAGCGGTAGCTAAAATAATTCTTATACCCTTTTCTTTCTTAGCTTTTATATAGGCTACTACCTCTTGATTATATGGTAAAAGCTCTACATTTAACTCTATTAGCAAAGAAAATTTTTCTTTTAAATACGCTTTTCCTTTTAATAGCCAGATAGGAATAAAAAATATAGAAAAAAAAGATTTCTTTATAATCGAAATAAGGCATTCATAAAGCAGGTCGCCTTTTATAAGCGTTCCATCTAAGTCTACGAATAAGCATTCTTTTTCTTTATTTATTTCTTTATTCATTTCTTGCATTTTTTCTTGCCTAAAGAACCTTTGATAAAGATTTAAGTCTTAAAAAATTTTAAGAAAATAAATTATACTTTATAATGCAATATATCGCTCTAAAGCCATCTTTCCAGCCTATTTTTTTACCCTCTTCGTAAGTTCTACCATGGTATGAGATCCCCACTTCATATATTCTGCAACCAGTTTTTGCAACTTTAGCTGTAATCTCAGGCTCAAAGCCAAAACGATTTTCCTTTATTTCTATATTTTGTATTATTTCTCTTTTGAAAACTTTATAGCAAGTTTCCATGTCGGTTAAATTTAAGTCGCTAAACATATTTGAGCAGAGAGTTAAAAATTTATTACCTAGACAATGCCAAAAATATAAAACTCTATGAGGCATCCCTCCCATAAATCTAGAGCCAAAAACCACGTCTGCTTTTCCACTTTCTATTGGCTCTACTAAATTTGGGTACTCTGCAGGGTCGTATTCTAAATCTGCATCTTGCACGACTACCATATCTCCCGTTGCTTCTTTAAAGCCCGTTCTTAAGGCAGCACCTTTTCCCATATTTTTCTCGTGGTAAATAATTTTATCTACTTTTTTTGAAATTACATCTTTTAATATATCTCTCGTGCCGTCTGTTGAGTAATCATCTACTACTATTATTTCTAAATCTTTTTTAGGAGATGCTTTTACTGCATCTACTATTTCTTCAATCGTTGTTTTTTCGTTATAACAAGGAATAATAACACTAAGCTTCATCTTTAATTACCTTTATAAAAAACT
Organism: Bdellovibrionota bacterium; assembly: GCA_050952645.1. GTDB lineage: Bacteria > Bdellovibrionota_C > UBA2361 > UBA2361 > CAKMMH01 > CAKMMH01. The sequence continues at coordinate 166,393 of JBMNLI010000017.1, forward strand.
TATAAAATAAAATACTTTAACAAAAATACTTTAAGAGTTTACATTGTATGGTTTTTTTTGTAAATAACACAAAATAAATGCTTTAAAAAGTTTAAGATCTATAAGAAACATTTTATTAGCTATGCCCTTAGTTATAACAATATTTTATAATCACATTGTTCTCTAACTAAAAAATTTAATTTCATCATTTTTATATAAACTAAAAAATGCTAGATATGATAATCTTTTCGATTTTAATTCTTCTGCAAGGTATAATAAACTTTCAACGCTTAAAACTCCCCCATTTACTCGAGTTCTGCTCGCAATATATTTTAAATTACTTTTAAATCCACCTTTAAAGAACGAAGACACAAAAAAGTAGTTAAAGTTTTTTACCTTTTCATCAAAATTCTCCCACCATTTATTAGGATTAATTTTTTCATCTCTAGTTTTGTTTTCATCTATATAGCGAATCATTTCATCAGCTTGACTAATTGGCAAATTATATCCACTCGCGTAAGCCTTGTTATCTATGATTACGCCGTTAGCATTATAAAAAATTATTCCATCTAGCTTTCTATTTCCACCTAATCTTAAGCCCTTAAATTCTAATTCATTTATTAGAAGATCCATCGTTTGTATTTCAAAATCTCTGCTTGCTTTTCCATCATAAACGAGGTCTATCAAAGATAAATATCTATGATCTAAATGAATTAATTTTTCTCTTACCTTGTCTTTTAATTCTAAAACATTAGTTTTCGATATCTTAGTCCTTGGGATTACCAAATTGATAATAGTATCACAAATGCTATACTTTCCACTTGATTCACTAAGAGATAATCCCATAGCTTCAATAACTTTTAATTCATCTTTAATTGTAGCGATGCTTTCATTTATATCATTTTCTTTTAGATAATCCTTAATTTCTTCTAAAGTTCTTTTTTTATTATTTATCGAAACTATAATATGAGCTCTTCTATTTCTTATATAATCTCGATCTCTTCCCTTTGTCGCAAGCATTTGCTAATATACAATTTTATTAAGCCTCTCGGATGAAGACGTCCCTTTTACTCTCTTTAACTCTTTTATCCCATTTAATGTAATTCTAAAAGCATGGCCAATCGTAATCTTATATTCTCTCTTACCAATTTGTGCAGACACCGCTTTTTCAACCCTTTGAACTAAACCAACTTTAGACAGTCAACCACATATCATCCTAGCATATTTATCTGCTGACCCTTCTGTATTAGCTCTTATATTCGCCTTGTCGCTATCGATTGCAGTCGCAACCGCTTGAATAAATAAATCTTGTGGTATAGAAGTAAACCCAGCTTCCCCTAAACCACCTATCTGCTTACCTAATTCAAATTTTGTCAAGTGGCTATTATTGCTCTCAAGCAATTTAAGGATTCTCACAGCAGATGGATAAGACAAAAACGCTGTAATCAAAACATTCTTTTCTTCCTTCTCTGTTTTTGAATAAATAAACTTCTTTCCTAGTGAAGTTATAAAAACCTCATCGCTATCCATATCGTATTGAAGAAGCCCAATAGAAATAGCCCATCTTAAAAAACCGTCTGCAGTCCAATCATCAGTATATCCTCGTCCTCCCCTAGGCACTCTACAACTTCCTAAAATATCTCACTTTCGGCACATGGCTATAATTAAATGACTATAAATATTACTATAAGTAGCTATAGGTAATGTAAAAACTCTATAAAATTATCTATAAAATTAATTGAATAATTACAAATTATAAATAACAATATAGAAAATTATTAAATAAAAAAGAAAAAATCAAAACCCCAAAATCAAGTATAACTATTTGCATATTGCAAATCTTAATTTATAATACATTTAAGTTTTTAATGTTCTAAAGGTTATTTATTAAAGGACTAAAATTATGGAAAAAATATTGCGTATCGCTTCTTTATTCTTATTATCATTCTCACTGTTTTTTTATGTTTCTTGCTCTGGAAAAGATATCGACGCTTCTGACCCACACGAGTTTAACTCAGGTCCCGTTGTAGATACTAGCGAACCTATCGAAGAGCTAGTAAAAAAAGCTAATAGACATTATGAGAAAAAAAACTACAGATCGGCTTTAAAATTTTTCGATAAGATTTATAAAAGAGAGCCTTACGGACGATACGCTTTATACGCCAAAACGAAAATGGCTGATGCATATTTTGAAAATAAAATGTATGAAGAGGCAGTAAATAATTATTACGATTTAGTTAAAAGTCATATAGGCAACTATAACAAAGAATATGCTATATACATGACTGGTCTTTCAAACTTAAAATCTTTTAAAGGCACAGGGAGAAATACGACGTGCGTAAAAAAAGCCATAGAGTTTTTCGATGTTATACTAAACGATTATCCAAACTCAAAATACACTCTCGATGCTAAAAAATATAAATTAGAATGCTACAAAATTTTAGCTAAAAGAGAAAAAGAAATATTAAAATATTATAAGAAACAAGGTGATACGGAAGCTCTAAAGGCTAGAGAGTTAGATTTTAAAAATAATTGGGAAAAATATCTCTACTAATTAAAAATGTGATTTAATTAAAAATATAATTCCCCTCTTTGCGAACTTCACTTATTTTTTTTGAAATTGAAAATTTAGTGATAAGTCTTTTTATAAAGATATTATCAGGATTTTTTTGGTTTAAATATAAGAGTTCCTTAAGGGCAAAGTCTACATATCCACAATCGTAATAAGTTCTAGCAAGGACTAGTCTTCCTCTATCTACCGATGGATATTTGCTTAACCCCTCAAGGCAAACTCTTATCGAGGCAGAGTGCTTTTTAACAAGCCTTAACTTCTCGGCATACTCTGGAAAAAATTCCATTTCTGCACTCTGTCTTAAATTATGTTTTAAATTATTAGTATACTTCATCTATCACTTCTACTTCATCAACCCCATCCCCTTGAACCACATCTTCTTGCCCTTGAGATGCATAATTAGGCCCCGAACAAGCGATTTTGTCTTCTTCACATTGATTAAATTGTGCAAACAAAACTGCTATGGATCTTGAAAATGTAAGTATCTCGCCAGTTTTAGAAACTGCTGTTAAATAAAATATAACGTTCTTCGTTCCTACTCCTTCTATGCGCTCATTACCACCAATCAATCTTTGTCCATTAGATGCATTTTCGGTAAATTGCCCAAACGTTACTATCTCATTAGGATTACGAGCCGAAGCGTCCCCTTCGTTTATATCTCTACCACCTACGTAATTATTTCCGTAAAAAGCAATATTAGGTGAAACGTAATCATTACCACCACCATAATAATTTTTTACCACATAATAATAGTGTGAAAGTTCCACGTCGTATCCTAAATCATTTATCACTTGAAACCTTACGATACCATTAAAATAAGGTTCAGATGTAATTTCAATATCACCACTACCAGTTGAGCAGCAAAGGTGAGCTTCTATGTCGATCTCATTTCCTACTACATCTTCACTCTCAATAAATACCTTAGTATTTCCAACGGCAATCTTATTTACTCTTACTTGAGAAATCTCATTATGAACTTTTCCGCAAGCTACACAGAAAACCGATATCACCATAGCAGAAACTACTAAGATTAACCCTTTATTTATTTTGCTCATTTATATCTCCTTTATGTTTAAAATTCGTATATTAATTTTTTACTAATTCTGCTTAAATACTACTTAGCATCATCAAAACTACCCTCTACAATCCTTGGCGTTACGAAGAACAACAATTCTTCATCAGAGTTATCAACACTCGATTTTCTAAAGAAATGCCCAAGAACTGGAATATCTTTCAAAAAAGGCACGCCTGCAAGAGTATCTTTATCGGTAACTTTATATATACCACCTAAAGCAAACGTTTGCCCACTAGATACAAGCACGGTTGATGTAGCACGTCTGATAACTATCGATGGAATCCCATCAACTGCTCTTGAACCAAAGTGGCTAGACTCGCCCATGATATCTAAAAGCACGTAATAGTCTGGTGAAGCTTGTGGAGTAACTTTTAAAGTAATACCTGCATCGATACTTTCTGTTGCAGATTTGCTTACGCCTGATGCAGATGAACCTTGCCCAGTTGCTATTGAGGTTCCCCCATCTGGCAATCTTATGGATACAGTTTCAACACTCTTTATTTCAGCAGGTGTATTGTTAGTAGTTACTACAGATGGTTTGCTAACAATTTTAAGCCTTCCTTCGTTTTCAAGTCCTGAAATGCGAGCTTGCAGGCTTTTAGAGCCATCAAGGCTATCAAATATAAGGCTTACAGCAGAACCACCAACTTCACTAATAGCTGCAGGGAAGCTTGAAAAATTCCCACCATTGCTCCCTCCTACTGCAACAGTTGAAGGGAAATTATACCCAGTAGCATTCCCCGTTAGTTCAGATTGAATTAACGTAAAACCAAACTCAGAACCTAGCTCTCTAACTAAATTTCTTTCTGCCTCTATAATTTGAGTTTCTAAAAGAATTTGTGGAGTTCTTAAGTCTGCTTTTTTTATTATCTCAAAAGCATCTTTTATTCTTGGCTTAATATCCTTAATAAAAATTTGATTACTTCTATCATCAAACGTAACGCTTCCTCTATCAGATAGCACGGATTCGACTAAAGCTTGAAGCTCGGCAGCTTTTGCATAACTTACCTTTCTGTAAGCTAGTTGCAAAGGCTCTAAATTTTCTTCAGCTTGACGAGCGGCCTTTAGTTCCTCTCTTTCACTTTTTAACTTATTTACAGGAGCGATTCTAACGACATTTCCCTCTTGCACTTTATCTAGTCCGTTAGTTTTTAAAATAACATCTAACGCTTGATCCCAAGGCACATTGTTTAATCTTAGTGAAACTTTTCCCGTGATATCATCGCTAGCTACAATATTTAAGTTTGACACTTCAGCTATAATTTTTAATGCATTACCAATATCGGTGTCTTGGAAATCTAAGCTTATAAGTTTTCCAGTATAGCCTGATGCTGGGTCTAAAAGTTTAACTATCTCTTCATCGATACCTTCAAAATCTTCTTTTATCATTTCATCTTCATTGCCTAGCCCCTTTTTATCATCTGAATACTCTTGAGAGATATCATCTATTTCAATAGTACCACCTAAGCCGCTATTTATCTCCTCTCCTAAATTTTTCTCTTTAGCATCATCGTTTACATTCTCGTTAGTATCATTAATTGCTTTATTACTACTTTCCATATTAAATTTCTCTTTTAATTTTGATAAATCCATTTGAGCTTTAATATTTTCTTTTGCGGTAGTAGCATCAGCTTTTTGAATAGTTGCTTTTAAAGAATCGTTATTTTTAAGCTTGCCGCCGAGCACATCTTTATCAGCTACAATTTTATGTGTTTCCTTAATTTCTTTTGCGCTTTTTTTAATATCATTTTTTATATTATTTTTAGCATTATTTTGTGCATTATAATTTTCTGAAATTAAAACCCCTAAGTTAGTCCTAGTGGCATTAAGCTCAGTATCTTTATTTACGTATAATTTAATAACTGTATCATTATCGCTTTTATTTGCTTGGATACTATTTAATGAACTATACGTTTTTGGTAAAGCTATAGGTTTATCTGCTTCTTTTGCTAAAATAGTATTTTTTAATCTTAGACTATATTCACTATCAGAGTTTTTTTCTAAATCAAACGTCACATTGCTATCAACATTTACATTTACTTGTAATCTATTTGCTTTTTCTTGACATTGTATTTTTGAAACTACATATTGTTTATTTAATTTAATTTTATCATTCTTTAATTTTGCTTCTTTAATTTTTGCTTCTCGCATTTTTATCTCGCTATTAGCAAGGTTAGCAAGTTTTTGATTTTCTTTTTCTGAAACTTGCTTTTCAGCTAACTTGTTAGCTTCCATAATGCCTTTTTTATCTTCATTAATTTTAGCTAAAATAGCACTATTTAAATCACTGCTTTCTTCATTAATTTTATCAACTTTACTAGCTTCTTTAGTAGTATTTAACTTAGTAGTATTTAAAACGTTTGCTATTTTTGTTTTATTATCTGAAATAAAAACATCAAAACCTTGATTATTCTTAACTACATCGTAAGACACATTATTTAAGTTTGATGAGTTTAAATCGAAAACAAATCTTGCTTTATCAGGATGAGCTCCTAACCTTAAAGATGAAACATACTTACTATTGATAGAAAAGTTTTGGTTTCTCCCTTTCCCCTCTCCTTTTAAGTCGAGAACTAATCTTAGTGGACTTTGCATAACGTTTGCGCTATAAGAACTATTAGGATTTTTAGTGCCTATGTGATACTTCTCTACATCATTATAGTGCATAGTTTTAATATTTAATGTGTGGGATAACACTTTTTCATTTCCTAAAACTGCTCTATTTACAGCATTTTCTATCGCTTGAGAAATATTTTTATTATATCTATCTTGACTAGTTTGCACCTTTACAGCATCTTCTTTTTGCACCGTTGAACAAGCAAGCATATTTAATGATAAGAGCACTACTATAAGTGATTTATTTATTAAGTGCTTTTTGTTATTCTTTTTCATTGGAATTTTTCCTTAAAATTAAATAATTAAAATTAAATAAATTACATTCTTTTCGTTTTATAAAAGAAACTGTAAATTATGATGCGAAAGAGGATTATAAGTTGTCAAAAATTTATTTTATTACAAATTTGATACAAAACACTTTAATTCTTTGATCTTATTCTTTAATATTATTCTTTGATTATCATTCTAGTTATCATTCTAGTTATCATTCTGCTTACCATTCTATGGTATATGATATTTGATATATTATTATTTGGTATATTATTAGATGTATCGCTACTTTTTTAGCATTGATTATACGTAAAATTTATTAAATAAATTTATTAAGCTACCATGAAATCGCATTAAATCGTTATCTCATAAATATAGACGAAACCGCCTAACATAATTTCATAATGTGAACAATTTAAATTATTTCTAGAAAGTATTTCTATAAACTCTTTGCTAGATGGAAAATTAAGCACTGAAGAAGATAAGTATTTATACGCTTTTTTATTTCCACAAAAAACTTTTATAATTAGTGGCATTATTTTTAGAAAATAAAATGAAAAAATTTTTCCCCAGAAATTATTATTTTTTTGCTTTCCAAACTCTAGTATATATATAATGCCATCCTTTTTTAAAGTTCTTCTAATTTCTTTTAAGCCTTTATCTAAATCATAAAAATTCCTAACGCCATACGAAACTACGATTAAATCGAAAAACTCATCGCTAAATCGTAAATTTTCAGCTTCGCTATTTATAAACTCGACATCTATATTTTGTTTTTTGCATCTTTCTTTTGCTAAACTCAGCATCTCTTTAGAAATATCTACTGCATATAAGTTTTTAGAAATGCGTTTTAAATCTTTTAAAAGCGCTCCCGTTCCAGTGCATAAATCGAGAGCGTTTTCGTATAATTTTTTTTCGTTATAAAAATTTTCTTTATCAAAATTTTCTTGGCATAAATTTTTATAAGTTTTCTTTAAGGTAATTTTTTTTATTAGTCTTTTTTCCCAAAACTTATGGATACCAAAACTAATTACATTATTAAAGAAATCGTATCTTTTAGATATGCTTGAGAAAATTTCTATAATTTCACGCTTTTTATTCATAGACAAACAAAGTATAATATATATAGTGTTTTTTACTTTTATAAATTTTAAAAGTTTTACAAAAAATTTTAAGGTATCTTATATGAAATACTATATCAAAAATAATATCAAAAAAAATTACGATTTGAAAAGCAAAAGTTTATTAAAAACAATCTTGCTATTTACATTAATATTTAGCCAAGCTTGTTCAATATTCGATAATAAACAAGTTAATAATAAGCAAGTAGCACAAACGTCAGATGCTCAAAATTTACAGAATTTAGAGCAAAATGCGGGGCAAAATAACACCTATGATAATATTTATGATGACAGCTCTTACGGTGAAACGAATCCGTATAAAGGAGAGAAGGATTTTACTAGTAGGAAAGAGTGGCAAGCAAACGGCGTTTTAGGAAACGCACAATCTAGCACCTCTCTTTTGATTTCAGACGTAGAAGTGCTCTGGTTAATACCTAACCAAGAGGTCGAAGGGTTTATTTTAAGTTATGGATTTGATGAAAATAATTTAAATAATAAAGTGCAAATCCTTACTAGCGAGCTTGAGGTAGTGTCAGACCCTATTTATAACAGGGTATACAGGTACGTTTTAAAAAATATTCCTAAAGACAAGAAGCTTTTTATACAACTTACCTCGTTTAACAATAATGAATTTTCTTTACCAAGTAAAGTTTTTACATTGCGCGTAAACTAAACTAGTTATAAACTAGTAGTAGTTAGTTATGCTTTATGCGTAATGAATGAGCCATATTATTTTTAAAGTTAAGTTTAAATAGCTAAGCTTTGAAATTTTGATTTATTTAGTTTTACGCTTACATACATTTAATAAGCTTGTATTATTTTTATGCTATATAGCGCTATATAAATGTTTATTATGTAAGTATTTAATGTTGTTTTTATTAAAGGATTTCAATTATGAAGAAAGGAACAATTATTATTATATCGATTATATTGCTTATCGTAGGTATATATTGGTATGCTAAAGATAGTAGCAAAGATGCAAAGCCACAAAAAGCCGCTAGCGTAGAAAGTACTCAAACGACGACGCTAAATGATGCGCAAGAAGAAAGTGCTAGGGAAGCACAAGAAGAAAGCGATGAAGATAGCGAAGATATTACAGATGATGAAGGAGAACTCGACATCCGCCCTGCTGTTGACGTATATAGCTCTGCTGACGAAGCACTTAAAGCAGTAAGAAAAGCTGCTATAAATTATGATGATATCGTAATAGAGCAATTTTATATGCTAGGAAATTGCTCGTGGTGCGAAAAATTTTATACTGATATTACGAATCTTACGCTCGATAAAAGAATAAGTAGCGATGAGAGAACTTACTATGCAGAGATTTTAGGCACTAGTGGTAGAAAAGAAAATATTGAAACGTTAGTTTACGCCGCTACTAATAGCGAAAATGAGACTGAAAAAGATATTTTTACCGAAGCGCTAGAGCTTTCTAACTTATCAAACGAGTCTTTAAATTACTTAAAAGAAGAATATAAAAATTTTTATGATGAAGAATTGAAAATAGCAACTATCGCTGCTATAAGCAATCAAGGCACGAAGGATTCAATCGAAATTTTATATGAAATGACTAAAGAATCTAACGACCCTAAAGGATTTTACGACGATGGCGTAGGTCTAGGCGAGGTAGTTCCTGAAGATGCAGCTTTCCCACTATTAGACGAGATTGCTTCTAAGAGAGATAATTACTCTCATCTTGCTATAAAGGCTTTGCTTAATGGCGGACTCGAGGGAACGAAAAGAGTAATCGACATCTTAGCTAATGGTAAAAATTCAAAAGATGATATCAAAAAACTAGATCTTGAAAATGCCGCAGATCACGTTTTATATGATGATGAAACTAAATCATTTTTACAGAGCGTTCAAAATCCAAACGAAGCTCAAGAATTCTTTATCGATGAAATTATTAGAGTTTCTGCTGAAAGCAAAAATGATGAATAATAATAAAAATAATAATGAAAATATAGAGTAATCTCTTAAAATAATAAAAAGGAGTTCTTGATTTTTAAAAGGGACTCCTTTTTTTTATATTTTTTTTATATTTTTTTATATCTCTCTATTTATTTATATCCTTTAAAAAAAATTAAAAACATAATATAATTATTTATATTTGTTAGAATTTTACGTTTTTTTTAAAGGCTTTTATGGATAATAAATTTTACAGGTTCCGTGTTCCCTTATCGTTTATTTTTTCATTTATTTTTTTACTGCTTATAAACTTAATCTTTTTCCCTAAAATATCTTATTCTAAGGAAGATAGCGATTTTACAGTAAGCGAAAAAAGCCTTTATTTTGAAAAAACACAAAAGCCTATAAGAAATATAGTTATAACTAATCAAAGCGAAACTACCCTATATATAAAAGGCGAAATAAAAAAGATTATTAACGATGATTTTTTTGCTCCAGAATTTTCAGAGACTAAGGAAGTGATTATTACTCCTAAGAATGCTTCGATAAAACCTAAAGAGTCTTTAACATTTAGAGTAGTCTATCTTCCTACTACCTCTCAAAAGGAAAACCAATATAAACTTTCTTTTACTCCTTATAATAAAGATTTTAGCAAACCAAATACTAAGGAAACTTTCGATATCGATGTATTAACAGACCCTCTTATAGTAAACGATGCTTTTTCTATTATCAGAGGGAAAAAAGATATCACATTTAAAAATAGCGGAAATAGAAGCGTTTATATTTACGATGCTAAAAGCTGTGATAGCAAAAATTGCGAGAAACTTTTAGATATACGAATTCCAAGTGGCACTGAGCTAAAATTAGATATAGAAAGAAATAAAACTTTTTATGGAATACAAAAAATAGGAACAGATTATAAAAACATTAAATATTAAGAAATAAAATATTAATAAATATAAATAAAAAATATGAATAAAAAGGTTTTTTTTACTATACTATTTTTTATAGGAATAATAGCTTTTGCACTCCCTGTGCACTCGACTAATACTAATATTAGTGTAGAAACAACTAAAGACCAAACTAACACATCAGAAATTTTTTTAAAAAATAACTTAAAAAAGAAAGCATCTATAAGATTAAAAAGAGAAAAAAGAAAAAGCGAGGATTTAATAGAAAAAGCTTCTACAAATGAAGCTACTAGTAGCAGTTATAATGCTAATAATAATACTAATAATAATACTAATAATAATACTAATAATAATACTAATAATAATACTGAGAATATTATCAAAACTAAAAACGATATAGATAACAAAAATAATAACGAAGATAATAAAGAAAATAATAACGGGAATAATAACGATATAAAAATTTTAAAAAATGAAAATATGGAGGCAAGACCGCTAGGTGCTGTATGGTGGGAAGATACTACTAAAGATGGCGCTTCTCTATCTGAAACTCAATATAATAAAACTCAAAATAAAACTCGAGATGGCGTAAAACAAAATTGGTGGGAGAAAACATCTAAAGGCGATGAACTTATAAAAATAAAAAACATTAAAGAAAATCATAATTGGTGGGAAAAACCAAAAGGTGCTAGCAAGGAGTTAGGAAGCGATACTGAAGCGCTCCCTTGGTGGTTAGATGGCAAGAACACTAAAGAGTACGATAAATTCTTGCAATTTACGGATGATACCGCTACCGCTAATTACGACATTACACTATTTGATCTATATCTAGGAGATAATCACGTAGGACTTGCGCTAGTTAATTATACCGATAAGTGGTTTACTCTCCCTGAGCCAGAGGATCTCTTAGAACAACTTTCTGGAGTAAAGAGTCCTAGTAAATTGCTACCTTTATTAAAAGGAAAAATTCCAAATTATAGAAATATCGACGGCATTGGAGAAATAGCCATAGAGAGAGATACATTTAAATTACTGATTAACGTAGATAAGGAAAATTTAACTGAAACGAGGCTCGCTATAAATAAACTTATGCAAAATCCTCAAAATAAATTCTCACTAGAAAATAGAGTTTCTTTTACGACTTATGGAAATATAGATGAGGATGAAACTACTAATTCTTTTGCACATAAAACGTTAGCAAGCTATGGAAAGCAATTTATGTTAGCTCAAGGCTATGTAGATGATGAAGATTCTTATGAATTACAAGAATTAAATTTAGGAACCATCATAGATAAATATAGTGCAAAAGGCGGATTTTTACAAAACAGAGGCAACACTTTTACACCTAGTTTAAATATATTAGGTATGAAAATCGAGACTGAAGAGCAACTATTTTTAGATAGCGATTTAACGAAAGGAAGTAGGATAGAAATTTTCGTTCCATCTACTTCAAAAGTTTTATTTTATAGAAATAATATTTTAATCGATTACCAAATTTTAAATTACGGACTCCAAGAAATAGACACCACTAGATTCCCTCAAGGTAGCTACACTGTCGATATAGAAATAAGAGAGTATAACGGGCGTGTTACTAGGGAAAGTCAATTTTTCACAAAGAGTGGTTTGCTAGCATCTAGAGAGCGTCCTATTTATTATGCAAGTTTAGGTTCTGCTCGTGATAAAACCGACATAATTGAGATTCCAGTTTTAGAAGCAGGATTTAGAGTGCGAGCAAATGATTTTTTAGAAACTGAGAATTCTATTTTTGCCACTGAGTCTATCGGTATAGCTTCGGCAGCTTTAAAAGGACTTTGGAAAAATTATTATTTTAATGTTGAAGCGAGCGTTTCTAATGAGGGAGACGTTGGTTTTAACACGACATTAAATACTACATTTAAAGATACATTCTTTAGTATTTCTTGGACTGAGGTTCCGGGAGATAGCAACTTTGCTAACGATTACACAACAGATTCTAAGAAAGATAGATTTTTACATGCTGCTTCATCTATAAAAAACAAGCGAAGAACTGTAAGCGGTAATATCCAAAGAAATTATAAAAATATTAGCTACGGAGTTCAAGGGAGCTACACTACTAATACTACAAGAGATAAAAAATATGATGAAGATATTTACGATGAAAACTTTTTTCTTATTTCAGAAGACAATTATGCTATTGGCCCTTGGGTTAACGTTAAACTTTTACAAGATGAAACTCAAAGTTTAGATTTTAAAACGAACTATTACTTTAAAAAGCAAGATGATAATTTAAATACGCAACTACAATACAACAAAAGATTAGATAGTAAAATATACAATAACACTAGTTTAAGCTTTAACAAAGAGACTGCTAAGTTCGCAAAATTATCGAACAGTTTAACGTATAGTGGTTTAAATACTACTACTAACACTGGGCTAGATGTAAATTTAGATGTAGAAGGCAGCAAGTATGAAGACGTTGATAATATACCTGTAAATAGCAACTTACAAATGGCTTATGGAAACCGTTACGTTTATATGACTGGAAATTTAAATAATCAGCTTTATGATTCTAAGAGCAATACTAGCTATGGAGGCACTATCCAATCTAGCATGATATTGACTGAAGATGGGTTTGGAAGAATTATGACCCCACAAAGAAGCAATTCAATGGTGATAATAAATATTAAAGATAAATCTTCAAGTGAGAGTCGAAATGAGAGTTCAAGTAAAAAAAGTTCTAATAGTATCTTTTCAGTTATTGTAAATGATATAAAGTACACGGAAGCTAGGGCTAATACCCCTACTTTGATAACTTTAAGCCCATATAAGACTTATAAAATAAGGATACAATCGACTGAAGACTCAGATTTAACCGACTACGACAACAAGTCGAAAGTGATTACTTTATTCCCAGGAAATATTGGAGAGGTCTCTTGGGAGATAAAGAAAGTCTTTATAGGAATCGGCGTTATCGTAGATGAGAGTGGCAAGCCTATAAAACATCAAAAAATTAAAGGTGTTGCCGACTACGTTTATACTGAAGAAGATGGCTCTTTTCAGGCTAATCTTACGGGGAAAGAGAAGCTTTATATAAAATCTAGCAATTATGATTGTGCTATTTCGCTTCCTAAAAAAGAGCTAGATGATATCGTAGTAGATTTTGGCGAGATAGTGTGCAAATAAAATTCTTTATTTTCAATATGTTATAGTAGATATCTATTTTCTTCAAAAATAAATTTAAGAAAAGAAGTATTTTGCTTAAGTTTTTCATCTAAAATTCCGTTCATATGTTTCAAGGTTAGTTTTTTTTATTCTTACTTAAAGGAGAGATACAATGAAAAAAATATTTATATTGTTTGCATTATTAGCATTGCCTATGTCTAGTTTTGCAGCAACACAAGGTTCAAAGGGTGAAAAATCAGAGGCAACCTCAGTAATTACTTTAAAAATTCCTGAGATGATTATTGCAAATGGGTTTGCAGACGTTACGCTCGACGTAAATTTGAAAACTCTAGATACTCCTAACCAATTTCCTGAAGGTTCTGCAAATTACACGAAATCTGATACCATATGTGTAGCAAGTAATAATAGTAGATCTGGTAATAACGAATATTCACTAGTCGTTACGAGTTCTAACAACACTGGTTCTTCAGATTATTTTGTGGTAGATAGCGGTGGAACTGCGGGCAACAAAGTATATTTTGATTTAAAATATAGTGATGGAGCAACTACTCAAAGTTTAGTTCAGAACCAAGCTAGTAGCACTAGTTATGTTGCACATACTTCTTTAATAAGTTGCGATGGGGGTTCGCCGACTGATAATGCTACTTACACGGTAACTTTTACAGATAGAAGTGGGACTACTGGAAGACCAAGTATAGATATGGTTCCTGCAGGTGTTTACACGACTACATTAACTTTCTTATTTACTCCTAATAATGAAAGTGATAATTACTAATTTATTACTATTATTATAAGTAAGAATAGAATGTAGATAAAAAAGCGAGTGCTTTTATAATTTAATATTTTATATATTAGTTAAATAAGCATCTCGCTTTTTTTATTTAGGCTACTTTTTTAAATTTATTTAATTAAAGAATTATATTAAATTTACCTATAACTAACACTAAAAATTCCCCAAGTTTCTCTATAAAAATTATTCTAATCGCACTTTTGACTAAATACTTAATATCCTATATATTTATTAGTTATCGCTTGTTACATAAGGTTGTATCAAATAGTTGATGGTTTTAAAAAGCTTTACAAAGGATTTTAGAAAGGAATTTTTATTATGGTGGCAACTTATAAGAATTTTAATGGGATATTGCCTTACAATATACTTTACAATTACAGATTTCATAATAAAATATGGCTAGAAGCTTTACCATATGAAGAGGGTGCTCACAAATACACGCCAACACTCCAGTTAAGAGAGATGCTGATTTGGCTTGCAATTATTATAGGAGCAGAAAACGTATATTTAAAAAAAACTGACATTTTGGTAGGTTCCAAAGGTAGCATTAAATATTTAAATGGCGACGACTTACCTCCTCATATAGATATAAAATGCATAAGTCCCGACGAGGCTAATAAAAAAGCTGACCAAAAAGCTAACGACTCGGATGCTATCAAATTGTATGTTAATAGAAATGCCACTCAATATCCTTAACTTTGCAAAAAAGTTCACCTAAAATTTTTTTTGTAATTTTTTATTTATTTGAGCAGCTTTTAATCTTACCTTATCAGCATCTATATCAAACGCATTTAATATAGTTTTTTGTCTTTTGCTTACTGCATAGCTCAGCTGATATAAATCCTTACTCCCTCTTACCATTTCAATTTTTTCAAGTTCTTTTAATGCGGCAGGAACATTCATATAGTTTGGCTTTTTTGTTAGCTTAGAAAGTTCTTCATTAAGTAGAATATAAATGCGATTGCGAATTATAAGTGCTATAAACTCTATAAAAATTTTAGCAGATACTGCCTGAGATGAATGAACTCTCATACTTTTTGAGCCTAAAAAAGTCTTATCAATAGCAAAAAGTTTCTCAGTTGCGTCTCTACCCTTGTAAAGTATTATAGCTTCTTTAGCACTCATTTCTTCCGAACTAACAAGACAAAAATACCCACATAAATTAAGAGCCTTTTGAATTTCATCTGCTCTCTCTTCTACTTTTCTTAAC
This sequence comes from Bdellovibrionota bacterium, assembly GCA_050952645.1. Lineage (GTDB taxonomy): Bacteria > Bdellovibrionota_C > UBA2361 > UBA2361 > CAKMMH01 > CAKMMH01. The sequence continues at coordinate 182,007 of JBMNLI010000017.1, forward strand.
TTTCCTTGATTGTCATAACTTAAATCAAAAAATTGCTTATACGTTTGTCCAAACTTTGTATCTTTGCCAATATGGTTTTTTAAAAATTGTTCAAACTCCTCTAATTTAATTTCTAGTTGCTCCCTCTCAAATGCTTGCTTTTCCGCACTAAAATAAACATGAAAATAACGCTCCTTACTATCATCATCATATAATTTTGATTTCACTGTAGTGCCATATACCTTGTATAAGCGAATACTACAGTCTCTTTTAGACTCAAATGTATTCCTGTTTTCTTCTACTAATTTAGAAACTAAAGCCTTACACCCTTTTACCATCAATAAAAAAGAAAAACCACTATTATCCATATATTGAATATTATATTTACTAAAATAACCACGGTCTAAAATAAATCCTATCTTTTTATATCCATACTCTATAACCTTATCTGCCATATGAGTAAATTGAGAAACGTCTGTAATAGAACCAGGATACTCTTCGTAAAATAACGGAACTCTATTCGTTTGATCAAAGGCAATGGATAAATTAAATACTGGGAATCCTTTTTCGTCTTTCGCTTTACCAAACTCTACTAATTCAACATCACCTGCTTGACAGTTCTTATTAGTCGAATCATATGAAACGTAAACCATTTGATTGCGATCTTTTCCCTTGTTCCAATCGTCAAGAAAGTTAATTATCTGCTCTTTGCTAACAGAAGAAAGAAAACGACTTATGGTAGAATCACTATAGATGCGCATACCTTTTGTAAAGAGTGGATGAGAAAAGGCGTAGTCTGGATAATACTGACTGACATTCTCTTCATTTACAATAAAATAACTCGCTAAATCAAGTATAAGTTCACTACGTTCACCAAAATGTTTTTTTAGTAAAAAAGGCAAATTAAATTCATTTGCTACTTTTTCAATCACCAAGTGGGGACCTATACGAAGACAACAACTGCGTGAAGCGTCTGAAAATTTCTCGGGCATAGGGGCATCTGGAAAATAATTACTATAATTGTCATTAGGGTACATAATATCATCTCTACCATCAACTAATTTTCCAATAACGCTACGCTTTGGATTAGTATACTGTTTCTCTTTATTATAAGTGCGATCGTATTCAAAAAGCACATATTTTGCTTCCCCTTTTTCTCTTATAATTATTTTATTTCTTTGCTCTGGTAATGGAACTGTTCGATTGTAATTCATAAAACCTCCTTTAGGTTAACGGTTGCACTAAAAGTATAGCATAGTAAATACACAGATGCAAGTAAAAAAATGCATAATTTAACGATTATTTCTTATTTATTTTAATTGATTATTTGTTTAGGTGAACTTTTTTGAAAAGTTAAGGAATATATCGCATACGAGTTAAAAAATTATGCGATTTACACGAGAGTTTTAGATTATCTCTATAATTGGTCGATAAACTTCAGAGATTTGCGAGTACTAACACTTAACAAATATGAGGCTAATAAGTTCAATTATAAAGATTTCCCTGGGGCAGTATCATTAAGACAAGGAATTAATAAATGCAGGAAAAAATACGACGAAGCATTTTTTGCTAATAACAACTCAGTTTTTTTTGTTGTAAATTTTGAAAAAACTGGGACTTCTCGATGCCCTTCAGTTGATAACATTCTCTGTTATTTTCGTGAAAGAGGACCATTTCGGGGAAATTATATTCTCCATCCTAAATGTGCTATTGCTATTTGACTAATAAAATCACGTAGGATGAGCAAGCGACAATTTATGCGACTTTAGAGCTAAAAAGTTTAAATGCTTTTTATGCTTTTAAAGTCGCTATTTTTTTTACCTCTTAACTTTTCCCTATTTTTTAAAATTTTTTCTTAAAAACTTCTTAAAACTCCTACTTATCCTACTATCTTTTGTGAAATTCTATAAAGTAGCTCTTTTAAGCCTTCTCCTGCTACGCTTGAAATTAAGAAAACTTCCTTGCCTTTTGCATCGAAATATTCTTTAGCTTTTATTAAATAATCTTTATCTGCTACCGCATCAATTTTACTAAATACTATAAACTCATCTTTCTTAACTAATAACTTTGAAAACGCACTTAACTCTATTCTTATTTTATTATACGCTTCTACAATATCTTTATCGCTACCTAAAATAGATACATCGATTAAATGCACTAAAATCTTACACCTTTCAACATGCTTTAAAAAAGTAATTCCTAACCCCTTTCCCTTACTAGCATCTGGGATAAGCCCTGGGATATCTGCCATCACGAAATCGCTATCTCCTACCTTTACCACTCCTAAATTTGGAACTAGCGTTGTAAATGGATAATCTGCAATTTTAGGTCTCGATGCTGAAACTTTAGAAATTAAAGTAGATTTTCCAGCATTAGGAAAACCAATTAAACCAACATCCGCAACTAACTTTAGCGAAAACAAAACTTCTAACTCTTCCCCTACTTCTCCTTGCTGATACTTTATGGGTGCTTGATTTGTGCTACTTTTAAAAAACGCATTCCCTTTACCACCACGCCCACCTTTTGCTACTACGAAACTTTTCTCATCTTCATCTAAGTCTACAAGCAAAGCACTATCACTAACTCTAAAAATTTGCGTTCCTACAGGAACTTTAATTATTAAATCTTCTCCATTTTTCCCAGTCTTTCTATTAGTTCCACCAGCTTCACCACTTTTAGCTACCCATTTAGACATAAAACGAAAATCTAACAACGTATGCTTATTTCTATCGGCAACAAAAATTACATCTCCCCCTTTTCCACCATCGCCACCATCTGGTCCCCCTAATGGAACGTATTTCTCACGTCTAAAATGGCTAGCCCCTTTTCCTCCATCTCCTGCTTTTACAAAAATTGTAGCTTCATCGATAAACTTCATAACAAAACTTTATAAAATGATTTAAAAATAAAATATTATTAAACTAGAGAAAACTGTTAGGGATAACACGCACTTTAAGATGAAATTTATTTTTCAAGTTTCTTTTTTTAGCTAGACTTAAATTAAAAAAATCATCACTAAAAAAAAGGCTCTTCACGTTTTAAGGTAGGTTTTAGACCTTAAAATTAGTATCACACACCCCACGAAGCCCAAAAAACAATTTTTCTAACCCACCTAAAACGTGAAGAACAAAAAAAAGAAACTTAAATAAATATATAAACTTTAAAAGGAACAAAAATGAAAAAAATTAACTAAAATATAATAATAAAATAAAAAATAAAACTGTGAAAATATTAAAAATCACTAATCTTCTTTAAGCTACTTTATTTTAGTCGCCTTGTTTTAGCCACTTTGTTTTAGCCATCTTACATTTTTTAACTATTAGCTATAACATTAACCGTATTTTTCCTGCCTTCTTTAAACTCTACAACGCCATCTGTCAATGCAAACAATGTATAATCTTTTCCTAAGCCAACGTTTACGCCTGGGTGAAAAGTCGTTCCTCTTTGTCTTACTAAAATATTTCCTGCTACTACCGATTGCCCACCAAACTTCTTAACGCCTAGCCTCTTCCCTCTACTATCTCTTCCATTCCTAGAACTACCACTCGCTTTCTTATGTGCCATTTTTATTCTCCCTAAAAAATTTTGTCTTTGCTTAAAATAACTTAAAAATAAACTCTATTTAATGCATATCAATTTAATGTATTTTTTTAATGCATTTTTAAAGTATATAGAATTTTAAGCATTAATACTTTGAATTGAAATCTTAGTTAAATTTTGACGATGACCTTGTCTATTAGTATAACCTTGACGACGTTTCTTTTTAAATACTAACAACTTTTCACCTTTAAATTGAGATAAAACTTTTGCTTTAACATTTGCTCCCTCAACTAAAGGAGTGCCTACTTTTAAAGTGCCATCGTTTACTAACAAGACATTATCTAAAATTACCTCATCGCCCTTTTCTGCATTTAAAGTTTCTACATCGATTATATTACCTACACTTACTTTATATTGTTTTCCACCAGTAGCAATAACTGCATAAGGCTTAAACTCATCTTTGATTTCTTTTGTAGTTTCTTTTTTAGTTTCTTTTATTTGATCTACATTTTCCATTTTTTTACCATCTTCCATTTTTCAATAACTTCTTAAATACACTAAATATTTGACTAATATTTATCACGATTATATTCACGACTTTATCTTAACTTAAGTAGTGATCTTAAGTAGTGTTTAAAAATTCATAAACACGTAAAGACACGCTTTTGTAAGAATACATATTTTTAATGAATAAATCAAGTTTACATAAAAAATAAAAAACATCTGTCTAAAAAAGCGTTTTTACATTATATTGTAGGAGTAGTATAATCAACAATTAAAATAAATGATATATCAAATAATATATTTAAGGTTATAAATATGGAAATAAAAGCTACCGTAGCAATAATAGATGATGATAGTTCTGTAAGAAAATCTGTAGTGCTAAATTTTGAACCCGAAGGCTTCAAAGTGCTTGAAGCCGAAGATGGCATCAAGGGAATAAGTTTAGTCAAAGAAAAAAAACCTGATGTAATTATTCTAGATATAAAAATGCCAAGAAAAGACGGCTTTCAAGTGTGTAAAGAGTTAAGAAATAAAGGGATTTCTACCCCACTAATATTACTAACGGCTAGAAGCGAAGAGGTAGACAAGGTTTTAGGTTTAGAGCTTGGAGCCGATGATTACTTAGCTAAGCCTTTTGGAATGTTAGAGCTTTTAGCGAGAGTTAAAGCTTTGCTTCGTAGAAATAGAGGAACGCAAGAACTTGAAAAAATAGAATTTTCTAATATAAAAATCGACTTTAAGGCTTATAAGGCAGAAAAAAATCGAAAGCCTATCGACCTTTCAGCTAGAGAATATAGATTATTAAAATGCTTAATATCTAAAAAAGGAAGCGTCGTAACTAGAGACGAACTCCTAGACGAGGTATGGGGTTATAACACCTACCCTACTACTAGAACGGTTGATAACCATATAGCTAGACTTAGACAGAAAATAGAAGAAACTAGTGCATCAGCTCCAAAGCATATCTTAACCGTCCATGGAGTCGGATATAAATTTGTAGTGTGAATTTTAGTTCTTCACGTTTTGATATAATAATTTGATATAATAATTAGTTGATAAAATTAAAGCTAACCTAGAAGTCCTTTTTATTTACTTTATTTTATTTACTTTATTTACGAATAATTTATCTTTAAAGCTAAGTCAACTTGTTAGTATTAAAAAAATAATCTAATATATTAACCGTGCAATATAAATCACAAAAAAATTTAATAATAATAAATTTAAATAATAAACTTAAATAATAAATATGACTCGGAAAAATATCAATACTTTAGAACTAGTAGAAAACATCACTAAAATTGCCTCAGAAACTAAAGCGATCGATTTAAAAGCAATCGATTTAAAAAACATCTCATCTCTAGCAGATTATCTAGTAATTGCTAGTGCACGCTCACAAAAACAAGTCCAAGGTATCGCACGCAATATAACGGATAAATTACGAAAAATAGGTTTTAAAACTTATTCAATCGAAGGATTTACTACAGGACATTGGATACTTATCGATTACAATGATGTTATCGTTCATATCTTTCTAGATGATATAAGAGCGCATTATGAATTCGATGAGCTTTTAAGCGATTATAAACAGATTAACGTTGACCAAGAAACTGGAGATTTAATTTTATGATTAAACTAATAAAAAAAATTACTTTCGTGCTATGTGTTATATTAGTAGTCGTATTTATTATCGTAAATAATCACACCGATACTAAGTTAATATTCTGGCCTAATAAATCCGTGCAAACTGGGCTTGGCATCGTTTTAATTACTAGTTTCGTTTTCGGTTTTCTAATCGCTACCATTATTGGAAGTTATTTCTCATTTAAATCGTATTTAAAAGAAAAAAAACTTTTAAAAGAGAGGAGCAAGCAAGAGACTGTTTCTAAAAAAATCTTAGAAGCTAGAGTGCATACTTGTTTAAAAGATTACGACAAAGCTATAAAACTATGGAACGATTTAATAAAAATAGAAAAAACTTTTTTAGTGCCTTATATCGAAATAGCAAAAATTTATATAGAAAAAGGCGACTACAACTCTTCGCTAAAAATATTACAAACGGCTTTAAACTTTTCTAATAACAATAAAAATAATAATGGAAACGAAAATGAAGAAGTGTTATTTTATTTAGCCTTAACACATAATTTGCTACAAAACAATGCATCGGCCTTAAATTATTACACTAGAATTTACGGGACTAAACCCTGCGCCCTAATCGCTAAGCTTGCTAGAGACGAAGCTATAAGCATAAAACAATACGACGATGCTCTTTTATATCAAAAGAGCTTAAACTCTTTAGTAAAGGATAAAGATAAAAATGCAATCATAAAAAATGATGATAAAGAAAGCGATAAAGAAAACGATATAGAAAACAATATAGAAAACAATATAAAGTATTTAAAAATATTAAAAGAAACTAAAGATGGAAGTGATGAACAAATATCAAGGCTAAAAGAATTTCATAAGATTGCACCTTCGCACATTGATACTGGATTAAAATTAAGCGAGCTTTTATTAAAAAAAGAAGATGTAAAACAAGCCTTGCTAGTTTTAACAAAAGTAGCAACTAATAGTAAAAAAGCATTCCTTTGGAAACGTATTATAGATATTTGGATAGAGAGCAATGAGCCTAAGAAAGCTATAAGCGCTATAAATACGGCTATAAAAGAGGCTAATTCAAAGGAAATGATAAAAACTTATTTTATTGCGATAGAAAGTTTTATAAAACTCTCTATGCTTGATGATGCACGTGCTTACTTTGAAATGCTTGAAAAATATGTAAAAGATAATAATATCGAGTTTAATGAAAAAGAAAAATTATTATTTGAGTTTTCTAACAATATTCTTTTCAGCAAAAAAAATATTAGCAATATAAATTTTAGTTCTTTTCTTTGTGAAAAAACTAAATAAAAAAACTTTAATAAGACCTAATAATTTATTATAAATACTATTTAACTTTTAGGAGGAAACGTGACCACATTACTATGTATTCTTGATGGGTTTGGTATAAATGAAAATCGTGAGCATAATGCCATAGCGCTAGCTAATACACCTTATATAGATAATCTTTTACAACATTACCCGCACGCTAAACTTAATGCTTCTGGGCTTTCCGTAGGGCTTCCAGATGGACAAATGGGAAACTCTGAAGTTGGCCATCTAAATATTGGAGCTGGGCGTGTTATAGAACAATGGCTAGTTAGAATTTCACGAGAACTCGAGCAAGGTGATTTAACTAAAAATTCATCTTATAGCAATTTTATTTCAAACTTAAAACAAGACGGCAAAATACATCTATTTGGCTTATTTTCAAACGGTGGCATACATTCTCACATAGACCATTTAAAACTTTTAATAAAAAACCTTACTAAAAATACCGACAAAACTATATGCATTCATATAATAACCGATGGACGTGATACAGAGCCGATGGATGCTATAAATCAGTATAAAGATTTCTTAAAATTTTTAGAACCTTATAAAAACGTTTTAATCGCCGATATCTGCGGACGTTTTTACGCTATGGATAGAGATAAAAGATGGGAGCGAGTAAAAAAGGCATACGATGCTTATACTAAACTCGATGCTCCTAGGATTACAAAAATCGAAGATTATTTAACTAAAAATTATGCTAATAATATTGGTGATGAATTTATCGAACCTGCAATCCTTGAAGAACTTCAAGTTTCACAAAACGACTCAATAATATTTTGGAATTATAGAGCAGATAGAATGAGAGAGATAGTGAAAGCTTTTGCGATAAAAGATTTTGATGGCTTTCAAAGAAACATTCCTTGCTTTAACAAAGAGCAAGTTCTATGTTTTACAGAATACGACGAAACGTACGATTTGCCCGTTTTATTTGAAAAGATAGATATAAAAAATCATTTAAGCGAGGTTATCTCAAAGCAAGGATTAAAACAATTTAAAACTGCTGAGACTGAAAAGTATGCTCACGTTACGTTCTTTTTAAATGGTGGAATAGAAGCCCCGATGCAAAATGAGGATAGATGCGTTATCCCATCTCCTAGAGATGTAAAGACTTATGATGAAAAGCCTGAGATGAGTGCTAAGTTAGTTGCCGAGAAAGTGATTGAGGCTATAAATTCAGATACTTACGATTTAATCGTAGTAAATTTTGCTAATCCTGACATGGTAGGACACACTGGCATTGAAAGCGCTGCTATAAAAGCTATTGAAACTGTAGATGTTTGTATTCAAAAAATTTTTGATGTATTATTACCAAAAGGTGGGCAAGGACTTATTATCGCAGACCATGGCAACGCTGAATCTATGGTAAATGAAAACGGCACACCAAACACTGCACACACAACGAACTTAGTCCCTGTAATACTTGTAAGATATAAGGAAAAAGTTTCACTAAAAGATGGTGCTCTATGTGATGTGGCTCCTACCGTGCTAAAGATGATGAACATTGAAAAGCCTAAAGAAATGACTGGAAATGCATTATTTTAAATGCATTATTTTAAAATGTGTGAATAATATTTTAAGGATAATAACTTAAAAAACGACTAAGGAGAGTTTATGGAAGAATTTACAGAAGATCTTAGAAGCATAAAAGCATTAGAAACTATTTTCGAAAAACTACGAGACCCTAAAACTGGGTGTCCTTGGGAAAAAACCCGAACTCATGAAACTTTAAAACAAGATTTAGTCGAAGAAACCTATGAGGTGCTTGATGCGCTTGAGCAAAACGATCCTAGTATGCTAAAAGAGGAACTTGGCGACCTTTTGCTCCACATAATTCACCATACTGAGATAGAAAGAGAAAAAAATAATTTTTCGATTGAAGATGTAATCGAGGAACTAGCAAAAAAACTTATAAGAAGACACCCTCACGTATTTACGACGGATATAAAAGCAAATACTCCTTTAGAAGTCTTAGAAAATTGGGAAAAAATAAAAGCAAAAGAAAATATTGATAATAAAAAAACTTACGAACATACGCTTGATAAAATTCCTAACTCCTTTCCCCCATTTTTAAGAGCATATAAGCAAGGCATTACAGCCTCTAGGCTTGGCTTTGATTGGAATAACGCTAATGATGTATTAGAAAAAATTTCAGAGGAACTAGAAGAGGTAAAAACGGAAGCTAAAAAAGATCTAAGCGTAAAAGAAAATCAAGATACATTAAAAGAAGAAATAGGAGACTTACTATATGCGACTATTCAATACATTAGAAAATTAAATTTTTGCCAAGAAGAGATATTAAATAATGCTTGCAAGAAATTTAAAAAAAGGTTTGATAAGCTAGAAGATTTAGCTACTAAAGATCTTGGTAAGTATTCGCAAGAAGAATTTGATAAACTTTGGAGAGAAGCTAAAAAAATTTAAATTTATATTTAAAGGTTTTTCGTATGACACTACTTTATATTATCCTTGCAGGTCTGCTACTATGCTTTGCCTCAATCATTGCATCTGGAATATTACTAATAAAAGAAGCTTACTTAAAAAAAATAATATTCCCCGTAGTTTCAATATCATCTGGTGTTTTTTTAGGCGCTGCTTTTTTATTTTTAATACCTGAAAGCTTAGAGTTATTAGGAGATGCACACCTTTCTTTATTTTTTGTATTGCTTGGATTTTTAACCTTTCTATTTTTAGAAGAAGTTTTAGAGTGGCACCATTGCCATAAAATGCCTAGTGAACATAAGCTTCATAATATGCATCATAATGAACATCATAATAAAAATCATAAAGACAAACTTGGCTGGCTTATAACATTTTCAGATTTTTTTCATAATGCAATAGATGGCGCTAGCATAGCAGCTACCTTTATAATCTCCCCTAACCTTGGGCTAGTTACTACCATTTCAACTTTCTTACATGAGCTACCACAAGAAATTGGAGATATCGGCATTTTAATTCATTCTGGGGCCAAGAAGAAGAAAGCTTTTTTATTAAATCTACTTTCTCAACTTACGTTTTTCGTAGGGGCCTTTTTCGTATACTTCTCAAAATCTAAAGGCATTACTTATTTTCTGATACCCTTTACGGCTGGAACTTTTATTTACATTAGTGCCGTTGACCTTTTACCCGAGATTAAATCTTCGAGTAAAACGAGTGAAAGGTTATTGCATATATTATATTTTCTTTTAGGAATATTTTTCATATATATTTTAATGATGCACTTTCATCATAATCATTAAAATAGCCATTAAAATTTTTAAGATACTTTTAGCAAATTAGCGTTATCTGCATTTTTTGATTCTTTATTTAATTCTACATTTATAAAATTTTGTAAAACCTCTATAGATCTTTTCCTAATTCTTGAAATGTGGCATCTAGAATATCCTAACTCTTTAGCTACCTGCATAACTTGTTGTCCTTTAAAATATATTTTTTCGATTACGCTTCTTTCTATATCATCTAATTTTAAATAAGCCTCTTTACTTAATGAATACAATTCTTCTTTTAGGATATTTTCCACTGGGCTTTTACTCGAACTTCCTATCGTAGCATCGGCAATCTCACTATTAAGGGCGTCTTGCAACTTTTCTTTTGCTAATATACTATCGCTCTTGCCAATTCTATCTAAATAAGCATCTCTATCTAAGCCATTAATCGTGGCACTATGCGTTATAGCCTTTATTAAGTTGCCTTTTAAATAATAATATAAGAATGTAATAAAACTCGCATTTTTACTTTCATCAAATCTACTAGCAGCTTCACAAAGTGATAAATCTGAAGTAGAAATTATCTCATCATCATCTAGATAACTCCCCCATTTTTTTAAAATGCTCTTTGCCATTTTTATTGCTTGTTCTCTATGATTTAAGATTAGTTTTATTTTAGCACTATCAAAATTATTATCGATAACGTTATTAAACATTTTTATCCTTTTAATTTTACCTTTTTAATTTATCATTTTAATTTATCATTTTAATTTATCGTTTTAATATATTTATATCATCACGTTTTTTACTTTCGATAACCTTTTAGAAACCTTTTAGCAACCTCTTAGCAACTTTTACTTTTATAACTTTTACTTTAAAAAAAACGTTTACTTTATGTGTTCATACTGTAATACTAATCTTAACTTTTAAAGTTTTGCTTCTAGGAAACTAAAGTTTTCACACAATACTTTGAAAAATCAAAGGATTTCTAGCGATAGATTTTTTCAAAAATATGGCTTTATCTTTTGAAAAATTTCTATAAAGTGTTATAATCCTTTTTTGTTAGTGGAGTTCTTAAAATTTAGGAGAAACTATTTTGAAATTTAAAACTAATAAAAATGGCATTATAAAAAGAAACGAGCCTAAAGTTATCGGTATTTTTATAGATGGCGTTGAGTTAGATAGAGCTACTAGAAGAGTTAATAAAAAAATCAATGTGAAAGAACTTCTAAAAACTCTATCTCTTGGAATTGTACCTACGGTGGTAAGATATTATACACTTATTCCATATGAAGACGATTCTAGACACCGTGCTTATTTAGATGCCGTAGAAGATGCAGGATTTCAAGTAGTAGTAAAGAGGTTGCCTCCTAAGGGTGTAAATCGCCAAGTGTTAGTCGACACTGAAATGGCTTCAGATATTGTAGCATTTGCGTTTGGTTATAATAACTTTTCTTTGATAAACGATTTAGATGCTAAAGGTGAGCTTATAAGAAATCTTACTTTAGATAATAAATTAGATAACAAATTAAATAATAAAAATGCTTCTCTAACAGACTCATCAGTTAAAAAAGTAATAAATCTTGTATGTCCTAGTAAAGAGCTAACTTACGCCATTTCGCTTGCTAACACTCAAAACACTGAAACTATAACGGCAGATTTTGGAAAAATAAAAGCCAATCAAGATATTTTAAAATCAGCTTCTAAGTGGATCGATTTGTCAGATTCTGAAACTATTTGGAGATAATTAAAAGTAATGAATGTAGCTAGACAAGACGAATTTACCAACTCTAAAAAAAGTAAGTTTACGGAGTCTAGTAAACAACAAGTTAGCTCTAATCTAGTTAGAGTTCCGCCCCATTCCTATGAAGCAGAAGAGTCGGTGCTAGGTGGCATCTTAGTCGACAATTTTACTATTAACGCTGCGATGGAAATTTTAAAACCATCAGATTTTTATAAAAGAGCGCACTTCAAAATTTTTGAAGCTATGATTTCTCTTACTGAGAGAAGCGAACCGATTGATGCTATTACATTAAGCGAAGAGCTTAAAAGGTATAATGTGCTAGAGGAATGTGGCGGATTAGAAATGATCTCTAGGTTAGCTTCATCAGTTCCTAGCGCTGCAAACGTTGCTTATTATTCAGATGTAGTAAAAAACTTTTCTATTAGAAGAGCTGCTATTCATGAAGCTAGTGAGGTTATAAATAATGCGTTTGATACTGAAAAAAATTTAGATGAATTTATAGATGAAACTGAACAAAGAATTTTATCTATTGCAGATGAAAAAACTGATAAGGCTTTTACGCATATTGGTGATATAGCGCAAGACGCTTTACAACTAGTAGAAAGGTTGTATGATAAGAAAAAATCCGTTACTGGCGTTCCGTCTGGATTTAACAAACTTGATGATTTAACGGCAGGCTTTCAAAAATCTAGTTTATTTATTTTAGCTGCTCGTCCTGGCGTTGGTAAGACTGCTTTTGCTTTAACTATCGCACAAAATGTAGCATTAAGAGAAGAATTAGCGGTGGGAATTTTTTCTTTAGAGATGTCGAAAGAAGAGCTTTTTATGAGAATGTTAAGTTCAGAGGCGAGAGTTTCAAATTCAAAATTAAAAACTGGTAAATTTCCCGAATCGGATTTTCCAAAAATAGTCAATGCCGCAAGCAGATTAACCGACGCCCCTATTTATATAGATGATACGGGGGGTTTAACTATTACGGAGCTAAAAGCTAAAGCGAGAAGATTAGCTAGAGAAAAAAAACTAGGATTGATCATAGTAGATTATTTACAACTTATGAGAAGCCCGACTTACAAATATAGTAGAGAGCAAGAGATAGCGGATATTTCACGTTCATTAAAGGGGCTTGCTAAGGAGCTTGATATACCAGTTATAGCGATTTCACAATTAAATCGTAGCGTAGAGGGAAGAGATGAAAAGCGCCCAAGGATTGCAGACTTAAGAGAGTCGGGAGCTATTGAACAAGATGCCGACATTATAGCGTTTGTATATAGAGATGAGATGTATAACCCCGACACTCCAGATAAGGGCATTGCAGAAATTATTTTAGGCAAACATCGCTCAGGTCCAACTGGCACTGCAAGGGTTGCTTTTTCGGGAGAGTATACTAGGTTTGACCCTCTAGATGAGTCTGGAATAACGGAACAATTCGAGGCTCAAGATTACGAGCAAGATGATTTTGATATAGATTCTTTTTAATTAAAATCTGATTCTTTATGTTTTAAGTTAGTTTAAAAGAAAATTGACTTTAGTAAAGAACTAGCTATAGTTTAAAGAAAAATTACAACTATATTTAAAGTAATTTATTTTATGTAAATTTCTTTAAAGTCAACTTTCTTTTTGGGCCCCGTGGAGAGCGATACTAATTCTTAAGGTCTAAAACCCACCTTAAAACGTGAAGAACTAAATTTTTTCTTAAATTATTCCCCCTTCCAAACTCTAACATATTGAAATAACGAAACTATTTTTAAGAAAAATTTTGAGAAAAGGTTTGACTAATTATTTTAAAATGATATACTTTTTCTTTGTGGTTGAAAGCTTCATGTCAGCTAGCCATAGGGGGTGGGGGGAGAGCGAAGATAGGCAAAGTATTTACTTGAAGAGTGAACGTTGATGCCTAAGCGTAATCGCTAGCTAAAGTAAGCTCTTAGCTTGCTTTGGCTTATTTTCTGCTCTCTCCCCTAGTTTTAAAATAAATATAACAGCAACAGTAAAACGTAGCTTAGGCTTAAAGCTTTAAGTTATTTATGTCATGGGTAGCTAGTAGCAGGTAGCTTGTGGTTTTTGCTCATCGGAGCCACAGACAGCTACTTTCTCTCGCGGCTACGGCTATTAAGTGTGTTTTACTGTTCTTTCACTCGCTTGACACAAAAGTGTCCAAGGGCGGAGGCGTTTGATGACGACTCCAAACGCCAACCTTTGTGAGGGCGAGTGAAGAGGGAGGGGGAATGCATTCTGCGCAAAAGAAACACTACCATGGCATTTCTTCGCGTACCCCCTCCCTCGGCTTACTTTTATAAGGTTTTTCCTTAAGGGTTTTTATCTTAAAGAAGGTTTTCTCTTAAGGGTTAAGTCTTAAGGTTTAAAATCGCATATAATGCGAAAATTGAAGATTTCGGAGCAATGATTTTGAAACAGCTAAGTTTAAAATAACGAAGTTTAAAATAGCGAAGTTCAAAGATGACGCTTCGAAATTCTTCTCCCATATTTTTATATTTTTACTTTTTCTACTTTTTTCATCTTTATACGTATTAGTACACATCCATATATCTTAATATATCTTTTATAATTTAACCTTTATAATTTACGCCTTACTCTTAGTAATTATCCTTTTTTAAAAAATATACTTCTAAAAATTCTAACATTAGCTTTAATCCTTAAAAATTATCTAAATCTTAAACTTTTCCTTGTTTTACGTATAAAATTTAATTTTAACTTTATAACCTACTAAAAATAATTTAAGAAAAGCTTAAGACATAAAAGATAAAAAAATTTACAAATAATTTAAAAAAATTTTTCATAAACTATTGACTTGATATCAAAAAGTGTTATATTACTTTTTCATTTAGTGACAACATCAGCAATATTTAATTGCTATAAGTATATAACGAAATACGTAGCGACAAGTTGCTTTACAGAGTTCCTACTTGTTAGCTACGAGTTCCCATCACGAAAGAGGGCTAGGTCGTGCTAGTGCCACAATTGCGCGATCTTCTCCTTTGCTCTTTTTTAGAGCACTCTCTCTAGTGTGGGAAGCAAAGGTTTCGCCGAAGTGAAAGCTTGTTTCAGGCTCTTAAGTAGCGCCTGACTCTAAGAGTCTTACAAGTTTCACTTATCTTAGCATTTGCAAAGATTAGGGGGCTAGAGTTGGATAAAAAGCGAGAAATCGCACCTTCCTCCGCAGGCTCTAGCCCCCTACGGCGAAATCTTTAAATTAGATATAATAAAGGCTTAAACCCTTATAAGTCCCCCCTTAAAAGTTCGAAGAGATTCTATAGTAATCCGCCTAGGGGAGTCTATTCACTTTAAGGGTGGCAAACATAAAATCCTTGCTCTATGTTTTTGCTCTATATATCATTGCTTAGGTAAGCATTTTTTTTAGACGCACTTTTAGGAGCAAGGCAAAGGGGGGCGCAAGGAGGTTTCATCCTTTTTCCTCTGCGCGGCGCCCCCCCTCTTGGTTTATTTTTATAGCGTTTATTTTTATAGCGTTTTTTAAAAGGTTCTTCTCGTCTTAATGTTTAAAAACAATTAAGCGATGAGCAACTAAAAAAAGAGGACAACTTGTAAAGGGTTTCGGTAATTTACGAAGCCCTTTTCCTATTTTTAATTAAATTTTTAATTAAACTCGTTTCTTTAATCTTTTTTATTTTTCACATTTTAACCTAAACATTTTAACCTAAACTTTTCTCTTTTTACATATAAAATTTTTATTTTAATCGACAAACTCACTTAAAAAAATTAAAAAAATTACCTTGCACCCTTACTTACAAAAACATTGACTACATACTCAAAAATGTTATATTCAATATTATCGTTTATAGATGCCTTCCTTGCCAACTTGCAATTTAGGTATCTAGAAAAGTGCTTACATTTCACTCCCAATATGCAAACAAAAGTGAAAGAACATTACAATTAACCTTTTGGATCATTTCTAAAGCTCGTAATGACAAGTTTTTTTAATTAACCCTAAAAAAACTGCATGCACTTTTCAATTACCCTTTAATTTTAACTAATTACTAAAGAGAGAAATTAGAAAAAGAAAAGGAAGGCTTTCCCATCTCTAAAAAGTTTTAACCTTGCACTCTTTCTTTTTTCTCTCTTAGGAGGTAAAAATAACAAAAGGCTTTTTGCTTTTTTTATAAATAATATTTTAAAAAGTTTTTTGCAAAAAAAATAAAAATATTTTGCAAAAAACTTGACTTGCTTTAAAAAAAGAGGTTAATATTGACCTTTGTTAGTTACTGAGACGTAGCTCACCCTACAATTTCTCATAGCTAACAATTTGCTCAATACTTTAGCTAAGGAATTCCTTAAAGCTAGTGTCGAGCATGCTTTCGCCTTATAACAGAGAAATTTAGATATGCTTCTCGTTGAAACGTGTCTTCCTACAAAATGCTACGTGCAGTAGGCATAGCAAATCTCTATAACATTTCCCTAGAGTTTGCTGTGGTTTCTTTGTTATGTTCAGGGAAGCGAGGAAGGTCGTCGAAAGTAGTTTAGCATTGGCTACTTTCTTAACCTTTACTTGCTTACCCTGAGGGCGAAAGTTAATTCTTGTTATTTTTAGTTTTGCAAACAACATTTTTTTTTAGCGTTCGCAATTAAAAATTGCAGTTAAAAAATCGCAGGTTAAAAAGTGTTATAAGGTATATTTATATTGGTGGTTTTAGCAAAGCACTATTTTAGAAAATAGCGATTATAAGGAAATAAAGAGATGCACTCTCCTTGGCTCCTACGCCCCTTTAGTTGATAAGGCTAACAAGCTGCAAGCCTTTCATTGGGGTAAAGCCTTTCACAAAATCAAAGGGGCGTAGGTGCTCTATTTGAGTTTACTCTTTTTCTTTTCTCGTTATTTACTATTATTATTGACGCCTGGCATCGATACATAAATAATTATCTTGTCTATTATTTTAAGCGTCTTGCGTATTATTATTCGCATTTGCTAAAATACCACCTCTCGAGGCGGAGTGGAGGAACTTTTCTTTTCTAGCATCTCTTATTTTCTACCCCTTGATGCTTAGAACCTCTTTGTGCGGGCAACGTGAATGTTTCGCACGGGCATTGCGCGTTGTGTTTCCCCACCACTCCACTCCGCCTCACTCTTTAACGCTTCTGTAAAAAAGGAAGCTATAAAGGTTCTTTAGAATGTTTTTATAGATGGTTTTTAAAAAATTATATATAATTTTTTCTATAAAAAGATTTTAAAGGTGGCAATAAAAAAGATTTAAAGGCTCGCCTTTAAAATCTTTTTCCCATTTTAATTCCTTACTTAATTATTATTTACTTAATTTTTTCTAATTTAATTTTCTCTAATTAAATTTTTTATTACATCTGTTAATTTTATTTTTTCAATTTCCCCCCTTTCTTTGCTTTCTTTTGCCTTGCTTTTATTTGCTTTTCCTTTTTTTTCCCTTAACTTTTTATATTTACTTTTTGATCCGTTTAAAACATTTCATTTTTTTATATTTCTTATGGTTGTTTTCTTTTACTTCATTTTTTATAATAAAGTTTCAAACTTAAATTCTAAAATTTTAAAGGCTATTTATGATAAGAGAAATTACTGAAAATATATATTCACTACGTGCTATAGATTGGAATGTAAGAGAATTCCATGGATACGAAACTAAAAGCGGTTCTACCTACAACTCATACTTTATAAAAGATAAGAAAAATGTGCTAATAGACTCTGTAAAACATACATTTAAAGATACATTGTTAAATAATATATCTAGCGCGTTAGAAACTAGCAAGCTAGATTATATCGTTTGCAACCACGCAGAGCCAGACCACTCAAGTGCAATTAAGGATGTTATAAAAAAATATCCAAACGCTACTCTTATATGCAACCAAAGATGTAAAGATATTCTCTCTTTGTATTACAACACTACTGATTGGAAATTCCTAATTGTAAAAGATGGCGATACCATAAACTTAGGAGAAAATGAACTATATTTTTACGATACCCCAATGGTTCACTGGCCAGAATCTATGATTACATACGTCCCTAATAAAAAACTCCTATTTTCCATGGATATTCTAGGACAACATTACGCCTCATCATTTATATTTGATTATGAAGAAAAAAAAGAAACTCTACTTTCTGAAGCAACGAAATATTATGCAAATATAGTTTTGCCCTACCCTAAACAAGTTTTAAATGCATTAGGAAAAATAAAAAAATTAGATGTCGAAATAATCGCTAATAGCCACGGACTTATAATTAAAAAATATTTGCCTGAGATGCTCTCCTTATACGAAAATTTTGCTAATGGTATAAATAAAGAAAAAGCATTAGTAATTTACGATACAATGTGGGGAAGCACTGAAAATATAGCCTTTAGTTTAATAAGCGGCCTAAAAACTAATAAAGATTTAGAGATTAAAGTTTGCGACCTAAAAACTACTCATAATACTATCGTTGCTAGCGAGGCAATAGATGCAAAATATATCTTAGTAGGCTCCCCTACCCTTAACTCAAATATCCTGCCTACGGTTGCTAGCACTCTTACTTACCTAGAGGGACTAAAACCATTAAATAAAACTTGCCTCTGCTTTGGCTCATATGGCTGGGCACCTGCATTTGCTAAGAAGATAACCGAATATTTTGAAGCATTAAACTGGAATATATTTTCAGACCCTATAAGCGTTAAATACAAACCTACTAACGCTTTTTTAAATGATTGCTTTAATATTGGAAAAACTCTTAGCACTTATAATCAGCATCAATAATAAAAATGCGTTAGGAATGAATAAAATAAAAATATTTATATTAAAAAATCTTGATTACAAACGATGCACTAAATTCCAATACGCTTGTAGAGAAAATTTATTAAAAACTAACAGCAAAAGTTATTTAATTATCACTACTCACAATAACGTTATAACATTCGGTAAAAATAAGATTAAAACAGACTTATTAGTAAATGAAGCTTTTCTTAAAAAATTAAGTATCGATTTAGTAGATACTAAAAGAGGAGGAA
This sequence comes from Bdellovibrionota bacterium, assembly GCA_050952645.1. Taxonomy (GTDB): domain Bacteria; phylum Bdellovibrionota_C; class UBA2361; order UBA2361; family CAKMMH01; genus CAKMMH01. The sequence goes on from JBMNLI010000017.1 coordinate 200,888, forward strand.
AAATAACTTGCCATGGAAATGGACAAATCGTATTTTACCCTATAATAAATATAAAAGATTTTAGTTTAAAAACTAAGGAATACGTACATATTTTAGAAAAAATTTTAATAGACACTCTTAAAAATTTTAATATGAACGCTAAGACTTGCGAAAATATGGAGGGAGTTTTTATAGAAAAAGATAACACCTTACAAAAAATAGGCTTTACTGGCGTTCATATAAATAAATACTGCACTATGCATGGAATATCTGTAAATATTGAAAACGATATCTTAAGAATATTTAATCTTATAAAACCTTGTGGATATGAAAATTTAAAAGTAACTTCCGTAGAAGAAATTTTAAAAAATAAAATTTCATACGACCTATTTATAGATTGTTTTATACAAAACTTCTTAAAGCAATTTAATTTTAAAAGTATAAAAAGAATAGAAAAAAAGGATAAAAATAAATGCAAATAGTAGGTGGCACTAAAAAAGGACTAAAACTTTCCTCTGTAAAAGGCGATACGACTAGACCTATACTAGATAGAGTTAAGACGGCACTTTTCGATATTATAAGAGAAGATATAAAAGAGAAAACCTTTCTAGACCTTTTTGCAGGGAGTGGCTCCGTCGGGCTAGAAGCTTTAAGTCAAGGCTCAAGGCATGCAACGTTTATCGATATAAATAAGAATGCTATAAAAACATTAAATGAAAATATTACGAAAACAAAATTCCAAAACAATTCTACTATTTATTTTAAAGACGCTTTTAAATTCTTACAAACTAACGAAGCTAATTTTGATATTATATTTATAGCCCCACCACAATATAAAGAACTTTGGATAAAAGCACTAAAGTTAGTAGACGAAAAAATAAAAGCTCTCTCCCCTGATATGATTATCGTTCAAATAGACCCTAAAGAATATAAAGATATTCCACTTAAAAATATGATTTTAGAAAAACAAAAAAGATACGGAAACACTATTCTTCTTTTTTATAAATCTTCTTTATAAATCTTCCTTATAAATCTTCTTTTTAATAAAACACTCACACTCTTTCTTATTAAAACTTTTATCCTAAAAGAGATTGAACTTTCTCTTTTAATTGATTAGCTTGCGCATCTAACGCATTTTTAGAATTAGCTATATTTAGCGTTACCTTATTAGCTATTTTTGCTATCTCTTCAACGTCCCTTACCTCTGCTTCTGATGCTTCATAGTTAGTAGCTCTAACATCTACGATATCCCTATCTTCAAGTTCTCCTTTTACATATCCTGCCGATATTTTATCGTTAACTACAGCCTTAGAAACATCATCTTCACGTTTTCTAGATGCCGATTTTGATGTTGATTTTGATGTTGATTTTAAAGAATTAACATCTAAGCATAAATAATGCGTTTAATGATCGTATTTCCATATACACCTCAAACTTTTTTAATTTACCTTCCCATCCTTGTGAATAATTTATCGGTATATAAGAAAAAACATTTATAATTTGAAGCTTTTTAATAAAAATTTTTAAAAGGCTAATAAGTATAGGATGATTGTAGCTAATAATAAACCTATGCCTAATACTAATAATAGATCTATTTTACTAAAAAAACGCACCTTAACTATTTGAGAAAACGGACCATTTTCTAATTTTTTAAAATATTCTTCTTTCGCTTTTTCAAACTTACTTTTTCTTTTTTCCTCTAACTCTCTAAAATAATTACTACCATCTTCAGTGCTACATAAAGTCGCTTCACGTTCTCTACTAGAATTTCTAATGCTAAAATCTATCGCCTTTTTCTTTAACATATCTTGAAAATAATCATCAACGGTCTCCTCCTCACTCCAATCCCTAAAGCTTACTAACGTGCTATCGTATTCTTTTCTTTTCTGGTCGTCAGTTAACACATTGAAAGCATTAGTGATTATTTGAAAATCTTTTAAGCTATCTTCACTTTCTTGTCTTGAACCTAAAATTTCATTAAAAAAATTAGAATCTGGGTGATATATAAGCGCAATATTTTTATAGGCTTTTTTTATAGCCTCCTTACTAGCATTATTAGTAACGCCTAAAATTTCATAATAATTTTTACCTTCAAATTTACTAGACATATAAAAATACCGATATCTTTTTATAAACAAACTTATTGCTTCTTAAATATAACTTCGACATAATATACTTTTAACTTTATTAAAAAATATACTCATTTTTACAAAGAAGTATAAAAGATTAATAATAAATGACTAACAATAAAAAAAAACTAACAATAAAAAAACTAACAAAATGACTACATTATCAAACCTACAAGTAGGAAAATCTGCATACATAACTAAAATCGATTGCTCAGATAAACTCTTAAGAAGAAGAATCTTGCATATGGGATTAACACCTAAGGTAGAGGTAAAACTCGTTAAAAAAGCGCCTTTAGGAGACCCTTTACAAGTGCTTGTTAGAGGCTACGAGCTTACTATAAGGAAAGATGATGCAGAAAAAATCTTGATAGACGATATACACGATGATTATAAGTGGAATACTACTAATTACAAAAAAGGAGCTACTAAAGAAATCGAGCACCCTAAAAAAGGCGAGTCCTCCTTAAGCGATGCTTCAAATATTAATTGCATAGCGGGAAGTTTTAATTTTGCACTAGTAGGCAACCAAAACTCTGGAAAAACTACTCTATTTAATGAGCTAACTAAAAGCAATCAACACGTAGGTAATTTCCCTGGGGTTACTGTAGAAAGAAAAGAAGGTGCTGTAAAAAGATATCCTAATATTACCATTACGGATCTTCCAGGGGTTTATACCTTATCGCCTTTTAGCAATGAAGAAATAGTAACGAGAAATTATTTAATAAACTCCACTCCAGATTTAATAATAAATATTATCGATGCTACTAACATAGAGAGAAATTTATTTTTAACACTAGAGCTAATGGAACTACAAATCCCAATGGTTATAGCGTTAAATATGATGGATGAGATAGTTAGTAATCGTGGGAAAATAGATATAAACGGCTTAGAACGAGATTTAGGAATTCCAGTCGTGCCTATATCTGCTAGCAAGAGAGAGGGACTAGAAGAACTTCTCGAGCACTCTGTAAATATCGCAGTTAAAAAAGAGTTGCCTAAAAAGCTAGATTTTTGCAGGAATGATAATGAGAAAAATATCGTGCATAAATGCGTTCACTCAATTATGCATCTGCTTGAAAACAGGACAAAACAAAGGAATCTTCCTGTAAGGTTTGCAGCTACTAAAATTATAGAAAACGACCCCTTTATTTTAAAAGCTTTAGACTTAGACGCAAATACTCTTGAAAATTGCAAGCAAATCGTTTTACAAATGGAAGAGGAAAAAAAATTAGAAAAAGATGCAATCCTTGCAGATATGAGGTTTTCATTTATCGAAGAGCTATGTAAAGATTACGTTTGTAAACCTTGTGAAACTAAGGAGCATAAACTATCTACTAAATTAGATAAGATTTTAACTGGGCGCTATAGTGCAATCCCTATGTTTTTAGGAATTTTATCTATTATCTTTTATCTTACCTTTGGGCCTTTAGGTGGTTTTTTAGCAAAGTTAATGCAATTTGTTATAGATAAAATTACTAATATAACCGACATTACCCTTACTAATTATGGGCTTAACGCATCCGTTCATTCACTTATTATAGATGGTGTATTTGCAGGAGTTGGAAGCGTTTTAATATTCCTACCTACCATTATAGTTTTATTTTTCTTTTTATCTATTCTAGAAGACACTGGCTACATGGCTAGGGTTGCTTTTGTGATGGATAAAATTTTAAGAAAGATAGGACTTTCAGGAAGAAGTTTCGTTCCTATGATACTTGGCTTTGGGTGCTCAGTTCCGGCCATTATGGCAACTAGAACTTTACCATCTGAAAGAGATAGAAAGATAACGATTTTCTTAACTCCATTTATGAGTTGCTCTGCAAAACTTCCCATTTACGTTTTATTTACAGCAGTCTTTTTTAAGGAATATCAAGTCTTAGTAATTATTAGTCTATATCTTTTAGGAATTTTCGTAGGGATAATCGCTGCGCTACTTTTAAAAATTTTAGTATTTAAGGGAGAGCCAGTGCCATTTGTTATGGAGCTTCCTAATTATAGGCTGCCTACTGCTACTAACATTTACAAGCTAATATGGAAAAAAGCGAAAGGATTTATAACTAAAGCTTTTAGTATTATTTTTATTGCTACCATAGTGATTTGGTTTTTGCAAAATTTTGATACACGTTTAAATTTAGTTAAAGATGCTCAAAATAGCTTGCTAGCATTATTAGGAAATATTTTTCTTCCTATATTTAAACCATTAGGAATGAACGATTGGAGGATAGGCACATCGCTAATTACAGGACTTATAGCTAAAGAAAGTGTTATAAGCACATTTTCAGTATTACTAAACGGTGATATATCAAAACTTTCTACTCTTTTTAATAATCTTACGGCTTTCGTATTTTTAACTTTCTCGCTATTATACACGCCTTGCGTAGCAACTATTGCGATAACAAAACAAGAGTTAGGAAAAAAGCATGCTCTATTTATCGCTTTTTTTCAATGTGCAGTAGCGTGGATAGTATCATTTATAATATACGAGTTAGGACTTATATTTATGCGATAGCTTTAGTTTCTCCTAATGACTCCTCTTTACTAATTTCTTTATTAGCTTCTCTACTAGCTTCTTTACTAATTTCTTTACTAGCATCTTTACTAGCATCTTTACTAGGTCTTTCGATTTCTTTACCCGTCAACTCACTATAAACATCTAAAACTTTTAAAATTACATTTTCTATTTTATATTTTTCTAACCTTTTTTCATTTAATTTATAATTTATTCCACTTTCAAAAGAAAGTTGCAAAAAGTTTTTTATCACTTCAAAAAAATCTTCTTTAGACATGCTTTTAGCACAAAAATCATTATTAGATAAAAGCTCGCATATCGCAGGAACTGGTCTACAAATAAAAGGAACTCCTAAAGATTGAGCATCGATAGCAGGAATATAAAACCCCTCTGCAAGAGATGGAACTAACATAGCTTTAGCATTTAAAATAAGCAAGGTAAGCCTTTTATTAGACACTGCCCCTAAAACTTTTATATTTTCCGAAATATCAAAATTTTTTATCTCTCCGCTTTCTAGCAATCTTTGAATGCCGTATCCTACTAAAACTAACTTTGGTAAATTTTGTTTAGAGAATCTTTCTTCTAGCTTCTTATACGCCCATAAAAGGTCTTCTAGTCCTTTGTGTGGCATCGTATTAGAAAAAACTGAAATCAAGTAATTAAAAGGAAACTCAGCTTTGCTTTGCATCTCATCTTCATTTACGCTTCTTAACGATACTGCATTTGGCACTACTACTATTTTATCTTGATTTTCGTTTGCATACTTAAAATTTTTTATTAAAGCGCTTTTAGAAGCCTCGCTTACTGTAATAATTTTTGAAGCTCTTTTTAAAGTCGAGTTTATCCAAATTTTAGCTATAAACGGATAATAAAATTTTCTTGGATGCGTTATATGGATAATATCATGCACTGTAGCTACGCTTGGAATACTTATTTTAAAAGGCAAAGTGTAATGTGGAGTATGGAAAATATCGTAATTTGAAAAATCTATTTTTTTTGATACTCTAAAACTTTCTTTAAAAGAATACGGCTTAGAGTTATCTTCAATTAAATTTACTAAATTACTCCAAGCATACTTTCCTATTTTTTCTTTATCACCTAGAAGCGAAACCTCAATACCATGGCTCATTAATAGCCCTTCTATTAAATTCCTAAGTGAAGCTCCTATGCCTCCATCATCTATTTTTTTTGCATCGATTAGCACTTTAAATTTATTTACATTAGACATACGTATACTTTTTTAGAAAAAAAATCCTTTTCCGATTTTACTTTAGGAGAAAAGTATGATTTTTACTCATCATATTTTTATCATCTTTTTTGTCATCTTAAAATTCTTAAAATTTAAAAAAACTACTATTAAAATACTTCTTAACTTTTAATGCCTTTGCTTCAGATTAAATTAGTATCACCAACTTAGCAAAGCCTAAAAAAAAACGATTTTTCTAACCCATCTTAAAACGTCAAAGAGCCATTAAATTCCTCCTTTAGGAGCATAATTAAAAACATTTCTAATTCTATAAATCTTCTTATCTTGCGACTCGTAATAAGTCCTTACTTGCATTTCTGCTATTATACCAAACACTATAAATTGAATGCCTATAATTGCGAGCATTACCGCTATTGAAAGAAGCGGTCTATTCCCCATTGGGATATGCATATAAAATCTTTGGAATGTTAAATAGATAAATAGTATAAAACTAAATAACTCAGAGATTAACCCTAAAAGTCCAAACAGGTGGATAGGCCTTTTTGAATAACCTAGCAAAAATTTTACTAAGATTAAATCTAAAAACACTCTAGTAGCTTTAGACAATCCGTATTTAGACTTCCCATACTTTCTTTCTCTATGATTAACGGGAACTTCAACTATTTTTGCCCCCATTTCGTTTGCTAGCGCCGCTATAAATCTATGCATCTCGCCATAAAGCTTTATTCCTCTTGCAACCTCTCCCGTCATAACTTTTAATGTGCATCCGTTATCGTGTAGGTAAACTCCAGTGATTTTTGCTATTATTTTATTTCCTATTTTACTAGGGAGCGTAACCGTTAATTTTTTATCTTGTCTTTTCTTTCTCCAACCTGCCACTAAATCATAGCCCTCTTCTAGCTTTTCAACCATCATCGGAATTTCATTCGGGTCGTTTTGCAAATCTCCGTCCATAGGGATAACTATATCTCCCCTACTATTTTCAAACCCTGCTGCCATAGCGGCAGTTTGCCCAAAGTTTCTTCTAAACTCTATTATTACTAGGCGAAAATCATCTTTTGCACATTCCTTTAGCACTTTTAACGTTTCATCTTTAGAGCCATCATCTATAAAAATAATCTCATAAGGACGCCCCATTTTTTCTAAAACTTTTTTTACCTCAGTGTAGCATTCCTTGACGCTTTCCTCTTCGTTATAAACGGGTATTACTACAGATATACTTTGTTGCATAAATAAATTTCCTAACTAAACTAAAAAATGACACTCTTTAAATTATACTTTAAAAAACTAAATTATAAAAGTTTTGAAAGCCTTATCTTATATAATTTTCTAACTCGTTTAAAATATTAACAAAATCCTTTTAATTTTAACAAACTTCTTGCATAATAGGAGTATTAGCTAGGAAAAAGGTCTTTTTATTTAAATTTTAAATTTTAAGCGTAATGCTAATAAGAGATAAAGCCATATTAAAACGCATAAAGAGCTTATTTTTTATATTGAAATATTATGAAAAAAACTATTATCGCACCATCTATATTAGCTAGCAATTTAAGAAATTTTGAAGATGATATTTTATCCGTTATAGATAGTGGTGCCGATTGGCTCCACGTCGATATTATGGACGGCAGTTTCGTTCCTAGAATTACGTTTGGAGATAATATCGTAAAAGCTTTAAGAGAGTTTACGGATATATTTTTAGATGTTCACTTAATGGTTTCAAATCCTATGAAACTAATAGAAGCTTTTTATAATAGCAATGTCGATCAAATCACTATACATAAAGAAAGTTTTGATGATGATAAAAAGCTTTTAGATGCTATAGATTATATAAAATCATTAAATTTAAAATGCGGCCTTTCTATAAAGCCTGACACTCCTATAAGTGAAATAGAAAATTTTTTAGAAAAACTAGACTTAGTCCTCGTTATGTCGGTAGAACCTGGGTTTGGGGGGCAAGAGTTTTTGGTCTCGTCACTAGAAAAAATAGCTTATTTAAAAAAAGTTATTAATAATTTAAAATTAAGTTGTTTGATTGAAGTAGATGGTGGGATAAATAAAGAAACCTCTAAACTTTGCATAGAGGCTGGGGCAGATGCATTAGTTGCAGGCACATTTGTTTTTAAATCTAGCGATAGAAAGTCGGCAATTAGAGCATTGCGTAATTTGTAGCAATTTATCATAACAATTTTTAGTAGCAATTTTTTATAGCAATTTTTAGTAATTTATAAATTCTTTATAGGATTTTATATATGGATATATTATTAAATATTTTAAGACTAATTCCTTTTTATTTAATAGGTGCATTTCCTACGGGACTTATAATCGCAAAAATAAATGGCATAGACATAACCGTAGCTGGTAGCGGAAACGTTGGTGCTACTAATTTAGCTAGAACCATAGGAAAGAAAGCTGGAATTTACACTCTTCTTGGCGACTTAGGAAAAGGCGTTATATCGGTCTTGCTATGTTATTTTTTTATTTCTAAGGACTTAGAGATGCTAACCTTAGTAGCGCTCGCAACCGTTTTAGGACATTGTTTTTCACTCCCAAAATTAAAGGGAGGCAAAGGCGTTGCTACAACATTTGGAGTTATACTCGTTATAGACCCTAAAATTGCCTTAGGATTGCTTCTTATCTTTATTACGATTTTTGCTATTTTTAGGATTGTATCTTTATCATCTATTACTGCCGCTTTATTCTTACCTATTTTATTTTTACTATCTTACGAAGGAAAAGAAAATAGCATACATTATATAACGTTTATAAGCACCGTCGTTATTTTAAGGCATGCTGTAAATATAAAACGTTTATTAAAAGGTGAAGAGAAAAAATTTAGCTTTAAAAAGAAATAAAATATTAAAGAAGTTTTTTTATTTTTTTAAAAAGAATAGCTCTTCTTGTTTAATATAAAACCATATATAATTTATCTCTAAAATTTACTCTATAAATTTACCATATAAATTTACCATATAAATTTAGAAGCATTTTAGTAAAAAGTCTCGATACTATTTTTAGTTATCGTCTCGGCTGTTTATGTATCGATGCTACGTATGGCATTGAGAAACACAAGAGAATGTTTTGCTATTTAGCTTTTTAAAAAGCTAGTAGCTATAGATGGAAGGAGGACAATATGTCCTTTTTAAAACGATTTTGGAACTCCTTAGGGGAGCTCTTTGATTGGTTTGCAATTGCTTGCTTTGCCTTGTTAGTAGTGTTTGCGTTTGCGCAAAATACTGAGATTGAGAGACTCGAAGGCCAAGTGGCACTTTCTGAATACGCAATTGCGTTACATGGGTACACTGCGGCTCTGAAAAGCGAATTAGCATTTTACGACAAGCTTGCCGAATTGGCTAGGGAGTACAATGAAGTTGGAGAGGAAGCCGACGCAGCGGTAGGACGCCTTCGCAAACGCCTAGATGAAATCGAAGCAAGAAAGCAAGCTGCCAGCGAGCAAGGTTTGCAAGAAGCAGCACCGCAACAAGCGACAATGCCAGAAGCGACAACGCCAGAGGCACCGCAACAAGCGACAACGCCGAAAGCAAAATCGCCTGAAGCACCGCAGGAAGCGGAAGCGCCAGAAACGGAAGCGCCGAAAGCAAAATCGCCAAATGCGACATCGCAAGCATTGCAAAACTCGCAAAAAAAGTCTGGCATCACAGTAAGGTACTACGAGCAGCACCCTTAAGTCGTTTAGAAGGTTCTAGGTCTTTTTTTAAGACCTTTTAGGTTCCTTCTAGAGACGCTAGCGACCACTAAGGAAGCTCTCTTTTTTGAGGGCTTCTTTCTTTTTATCTTTTAAAAATCTTCTCTGTCCCTCTTTTTATTTCTTATTTTTTATCCTAAACTTTTTTTATTCTAAACCCTACTCTCATTTTGCTTATGTTATATTTTTTGGTTCTTCACGTTTTAGGTGGGTTAGAGTCTATCTTCTAATTTAAATTGACAAAATTATTTTACAAAACTGTTGTTGTTTTATTAAAATAATAGTTAATTTTATTGGTAAAATAAATATTAGAGTTGTTAGGAAAAGTTATCCATAACTGATAGCTTGGCCCCAGCAATAAAAAGCTAAAGGTCAAGCTGTCAGGCTGTGGATAACTTTCACAAAGACTCCATTAAACAGAATGGCGTTTTGTTTCTCTAGGGGGCCATTTAAAACGTGAAGAGCTAAAAGTTTGGGTTTTATCTTAGGAATATCAACAAAGCTCTGTAATAGAACTAAAATTTTTAGCTAAAAAGATTACTCAAAAATACAAGGAATAATTATCCTAACCGTAGTTCCTCCTAAGTCTCTATTTTGAATTTCTAGACTACCCCCATGAGCTTTTATATACTCATCGCAAATAAACAACCCTACCCCTAAGCCTTGTTGTTCTTCTATTTCCCTATCTATTTGTGTAAATAATTTTAAAGCACTTTGCGCTTTCTTATCATCAAAACCTATTCCTCTATCTTTAATTTCGATAACCGCATTATTTAATTCCTTAAGTAAATCTATTTCTATCTTAATTTCACCATTAGAAGAAAGCAAACTCGAAAACTTAACTGCATTTTCTAACACACGCTCTATCACATCTTTAAAATATACATCATAAATATGCACATTTACGCCACAGCTACAATCTATTATTTCGATATCTATATTTATTTTATTTTCGAGATTATTTTTAAAATCACTTACTATATCATTTACTAAATCTTTTAAATTATATTTTTTAGATTTTTTTTCTATCTCTTTTTTATGAATTCCTATTTCGAGTTGTTGCAAAGTTAAAAAATTAGCTATCAATCTTTCTAATCTTTCGCTTCCTTCAACCATTGAATCTAAAAGCTTACTTATTTTTGTATCATCAAAAGAGTTTCTTCTATCTATTAAAAGCTGAGAAGTGCTTTGAATAGCGTAAAGTGGTGTTCTAAACTCGTGCGACATAGTGTGTAAAATTCTTTTCTTATTTTTCTCTAAATCTTTTTCTATCGAACATCTTAAATCGTTTACTTTTTTTAACTTGCCTTTCGTTATTGAAATAATCTCATCTGCGTTATACGGTTTTATTATTATATCATCTACGCCTAACTCTCTTAATTTATTTAACTCATCTTTATCATCTAGAGAGGTGAGCACTACTATTTGCATATCATAGTAATCTTCAGAAGATTTAACACTCTCACAAAACTTAAAACCATCTAAAACGGGCATTAGCAAATCGCAAAATACCAAATCAAACCTTTCCTCTTTAATAAGTTCTAAAGCCATTTGCCCATTATTTGCGCAAGTTATAGATACATCTAAAGTGCTAAGCAGTTTTTTTAAACTATCTTGAACTAAAAAATTATCATCTATTAGTAATATGGACGGTTTATTATTTAACAAAATATTTTCCCTCAAGTATAATATAATTTAAGATATAAACTATTATATGCTTTTAAAGTCGGAAAATATAAGTAAAATCTTAAGGTGAAAGCCCCCTCACAGAATTATATTGAAAAATCCCCTATATTTCTAAATTTTAAGTACCTTTTTTTAGTTAGCTCTTCGATACTTAATTTTTCTAACTCTTTTAAATTCCTAAATAATGATGATTTTAACACTTCTGCCATTTCTTTATAATTTCTATGTGCACCCCCTAGAGGCTCTTCGACTATCTCATCTATAATGCCAAATTTCTTTAAATCCTGTGAAGTAAGTTTTAGAAGCTCTGCCGATTGCTTAATCCTATCTAAAGAAACCTCCTCTCCATCTTTTCCCCATAAAATCGAGGCGCATCCTTCAGGAGATATAACTGAATAACAAGCATTTTGAAGCATAAGCACTCTATCTGCAACGCCTAGAGCTAAAGCACCACCACTTCCCCCTTCTCCTATTACTACCGAGATTATTCGAGTTTTTAATGTAGACAAAATCTCTAAATTTTTAGCGATAGCTTGCGCCTGTCCCCTTTCCTCTGCCTCTATCCCTGGATAGGCTCCCGCAGTATCGATAAAATTTATAACCGGCAAGCCAAACTTTTCTGCCATAAAAAACAATCTCTGAGATTTTCTATACCCATCGGGTTCAGCCATTCCAAAATTACGCTTTAATCTTTCTTGCATGTCTTTTCCACGTTGATGCCCTATAACTATAACGCTTTTACCAGATAATTTTGCTAACCCTCCTACGATAGCAGGATCATCTCTAAAGCACCTATCTCCATGAAGCTCTACAAAATCTGTAAATATAAGGTCTATATAATCTAGCGTTAACGGTCTATTTTGATGGCGTGATATTTGAACTTTTTGATATACAGAAAGCCCTTTATAAGTTTCTTTTCTTAATTTCGATACTTTCTCTTCTAACTCTGCATAATCTTTTCTTACCTCTTCATCCCCAGCATTTAAACGTTCCCCGAGTTCTGCTAGCCTAACTTCTTGCATTATTAGTTCCTTTTCAAAATCTAGTGGGTTTTTTATTACATTATTCATTTTATTTTCAAACTCCTCTTAAAAGTCTTCATTTCTAAAATTTTTAAGCGATGCTAAAAGCCTTTTTTACAACAAACACTTAGGCGATATATAAGAAAGCCTAACTCCTTTAATGCCATTTTTCATATTTGTTTTTATATCATCTACTAGTTCATTGAAAGTATAATTATATACTAGAAAATCTTTCAACGTTCCTTTTCCTACGATAGTAGAATTATCACTTAAAATCATACTAGCTTTATTATCTTCGTATTTTGGGAAAATATCCCAACCTCTTTTTTCAGGCTCATTTCTAAAATACGTCATTTGCCTTTTAGCTAAGTTCCTAGTTCGTTTAGCTATATCTTCAATCATACCATCTTTAGAAATTTTTTGCTCTATATATTGCACAGCTTGCTTATACCCTATACTTAAAAATGGAGCTAAGTTTTTATCGTATTTTTCTAGTAGTTTTTTAGTTTCTTCTATAAGCCCTAAATCGATTAGCTTTCTAGTTCTTTCGTTAATATTATTATAAAGCTCCTCTCTTTTTTGACATATTACGTATGCTAGACAATCGTATTTTTTCTCTAAAAAACTATGTTCTTTTTGCACATCTTTTATGCTTTTATTTGATAAAATCTTAACCTCTAATGCACGAATTATTCTAGTTCTATCATTTGCACTTAAACTTTTAGAAGCCTTACCATCTAACCTTTTCAGTAGTGCATAAAGAGCGCTCGTTTCTTTTTTTTCTAATCTTTCTCTTAAATTTTTATCGCTACTTTTAAGCGTTGCTAAACCGTGAATTAGCGGCGTTATGTACATAGTAGTTCCACCTACTATTATTACATTTTTATCTTTATCATAAATATTAGAAATAGCCTTGCGAGCAAGTTTTAAGTATTTTGCTACATCGAAATGAGAATTAGGCTCTAATACATCTAGCAAGTAGTGTTCTATTCCTTGCATTTCTTCTTTAGTAATTTTAGCACTTCCTATATTAAAGCCTTTATATACTTGCACGGAATCGATACTTACTATTTCCGCACTTATAGCTTTCGCTAACTTTACCGCTAAGGAGCTTTTGCCACTACACGTAGCACCAGTTATTAAAATTAAAGGTTTATGATTTAACACTTTGCCTTAAAATATTTATATATTATTTATATATTTATGATTTTTTATTTATCTTTTATAAAAACTAGGTCTTCGCCGTCCTTTTCTTTAAAAATCATTTTTACTTTTTTATTTCGTGGAATTATTATCTGTTTTCCATAATAATCTGGTCTTATCGGATATTCCCCACAATTCCTATCTACTACTACCGCTAATTTCACGATTTTAGGTCTTCCAAAATCGATAAGGGCATCTAGAGCCGCTCTTATAGTTCTTCCCGTAAAAAACACATCATCGAGCAATACTATTTTTTTACCTAAAACATTAAAATCTATTTCCGTTCCGTTTAGTATAGGGTCAGTTACTACATTTATTAAATCATCTCTATAAAGAGCGATATCGATAAAGCCCATTTCTAAATCTACGCTAGTTATATCTTTTATCAACGCTTGCAAACGTCTAGCTACAAACTCTCCTCCGCTTTTTATACCAACTAACGCAACGCTATTATCTAAAGGATAATTATCTTCTATTATCTGGTATGCTATTCTCGTTAGGGAAAGAGAGATCTCCGTTTTATTCATTACTTTTGCTATATTATTCTCTACCGTATTGCCTACATTATTACCTACATTATTACCTACATTATTTGAATTTATTTTTTCCATTTTAAATCCTTTTTTATCATTTTAATTTTAAATTTTTTATTAGCGATTTTAAATCTTATTTTTAACTTCTGCTAAAAAATTAAAAATATATAAATCATAATCTTTTTTACCAATAGTAATATAAAAAACCTCGTTATATTCTAAAGAAATTTTTATTTCATTTCTAGTCCTAGTTATAATAATATCGTCTTTTCTAGCTGGAATTTTAAGATATTTGATTTGAGCGTATAATTTTTCTTTTATTTCTATATCAGTTTTCTCATTAGTTAAATTACTGAGTTTAAACATTTGATTTTTTATTTCAAAATAGTAATAATAAAAGGGGATTACATTATAAAGCACAAAAACTATAATTAATGCTAAACAAGAAAGCATTATATTTTTAAGTCTTGTGTATACTTTATCATTACTATAAGACATTTTTTTATATTAACAAAAAATGATATTACGAGAAAGACACAAAATACAGTATTTACTATCTACTGCCATGATATTCTTAGTTCTTGGTCTAGGGAATGTGATTTATGGTCGTGTAAAATACAAAGAATATAAAAGAATTTATGAGAAAGTGATACTAGAGATCGATGAGAATTCCCCTTACGATAATTTAGAGATCAAAGGTAGCGATTTACCAAATATTTCTTTGATGCAAAACGGCAATTTAACTGAAAAAACTCGCCATTTAAAAAGAAGTCATGGGAGAATTATATTCTACCAATTTTTCGTAAAAGGCGGAAAGATTTTTTTAGGAATTAGTTTAATTTTCTTCTTAATAGCTTTTGCCCTTTTTATTAACAAGAAAGATAAAAAAGAATTATAAAAATTCATTAAAGTTTTTTATAGGAAAGTTCCGATTAGATAATTGTGAAGCAAGATCTTGAGAATGATAACACACTAAATAATACATTAAGCATGGAAGAGGCTAATGCGCTCGTAGTAGAGAACCAAGCTTGGGCCGAGTCTATCGCTAAATCTGTGGCTCGTGCTTGGAATTTAGACTGGAAAATCGATGGCCTAGACGGTGCTGCTCTAGAGGCTTTAATTTTTTGCTCAAGACGTTTCGACCCGACTTTAGAGGTTCCATTTAAAGCGTATGCAAGAAAAAGAATTCATGAAGCTTCGCAGGAAGCTGCGAGAAAATCTAAAGGCTGGGCGATCTCTAGGAAAAAAGACCCAGAAGCACATAAAGCAAAAGAGGTTTCACAAGAATTATTAAAAAGATATCCAGAGTTAATGGAAGGACAGCTCGTTATTTATGAAGATGGCGAGGAAGTGGCGAAAGCTAAAAAAGTAAAAAGTCTAGAAGCTCAAAATGAGGTTAAAGAAAAAGCTACGAGACTAGTTTTAAGAGAAATGTTATTAGGTGCAGATATTATAGCGACTAGGCAAGAGCTATTACAAGAATATGTAGATCCTGATGAATTATTAGAAGCAAAAAGGATTATATGCACGATAGCTCTTTTGGAAATAATTCATCAACAACTTATATGGGCAGTTTATTGGGAAGATTTATCTCTTAGAAGCCTTGCGCAAGAATGGAAGACCGATGAGTTAAATGTTATAAGGGAGCACCGAGTCCTTTTAGATTGGTTTTCTAAAAATCCTAGTGAGCTTAAAAAA
Organism: Bdellovibrionota bacterium; assembly: GCA_050952645.1. Lineage (GTDB taxonomy): Bacteria > Bdellovibrionota_C > UBA2361 > UBA2361 > CAKMMH01 > CAKMMH01. The sequence continues at coordinate 216,557 of JBMNLI010000017.1, forward strand.
GCACTAATTCCGAAAGTGCGTCCAGGGTTGCGAGCGATAGCCCTTCAAATGAAAAAAAACAATGTAGTAGGTAAATTTACAGAGCTTATTAAAAAGATAGAGGAAGAGTATGGGAAATGATATTAAAAATAAAAAAATAGGTGGGATAGGCAAAACTTCTAAAGCTAATGAGATAAAGAGCACGAGTGAGGTTTCTTCGGTAGATAATGTAGAAAATATTGATGGAGTTAATAGTGTTAGTGGCGTTCATAGAGTTTCAAACGTATCGGGTATAAATAGCGTTGGTGGTATAAGGGCCAATAAAACTACTAGGATTATAACGCTTGAAGAAAGAGAAGCGATTTTTAATATGATTAACGAAGAAGCGGACAGCCTCTTTGGCAAAGATTCAAAACGTGGAAAGGTAGCTAGCGATGCAGTAAAAATGGCTATCGATGCAGCGATAGTAAAAGATTAGCTCAATTTAGAAGACTCTTCTTGCATATATTAAGTGGGTAAATTGTAATACTTAACGCTACACATTTTTAAAAAAACTTGACTAACACTTAATAAGTATCTATGCTAAATACTGGTTGTTTTTAGGTTTTTATAAGATGCGTGTCTTATCTTAAAAACACAGTAGACATACATGAGGTTAAAATCATGGGCATTAATCTTCTAGGTAGATTTGGTAAAATTAGTCGAGATCAAAAATTATTATTCGGTTTCGTTGGATATCATAGGGGGACAATCTATTTAAAGCCAAAAGACCAAGACTTTGAAAAAGAAGAAGAATTGATAAACGAGGCTATAGCTTATGCAACCCTACAAGATAGAAAAGTTTTATTTACACTATACGATCCTGAAGAACGTAGATATAAACTTTACATTATTACTAAGGAAAGTACTCTTGAAGCGGTTCGAAACATGCCTAAACCATCCCCAGTAGACTTCTCCTTGATCTTAGGCTGTTCGCCTAAGCTTAAAAATTTTGAAGATTATGGGGAATATGTACTTTGTGATACAGTTCCGTATAGTCGTCTTATTGGTGATGTAATAAAAACTGCAGTAAAAGTAGCAAGAGCAATGGAAAAATGTGTTGTTTTTGAATTCCGTTGGTTTTGTATTGTGTTTCACTGTATGATTACGCCTGATAGCACCGAACAAGAGAGCATGGATCTTTGCACAACCATTATCGAAGGTGATAGATTCCCCTATTGGAAAGGGGATTTTGAGGATGAAATGAGATGTGAGGAATCACAAAAAATTCATAACTTTTTTATAGAGTCTTTAGAATAGCTCTAATGAGGGATTAGTAGCTAGAGCCTCCGCTCGACAGCCACCACTTATAGCGAATGCCTTTGCACTTGGGCATAAGGATTTTTCAAAAATATTTCCTTTTATAATCCTTTTACAATCCGATTTAAGATCACTTTTTAGCTAAAATCCAACAAAACCTTTTACCTCTAATTTTAAATCTTCAGTTTCATCGTCGAAAAGAATTTTTGCTTTGTTATTATTTAAAAGAGCTTTTACTTTAGATATTTCCTTATCCATATCTAAGTCTAAACTTAAATTCATAGTTTGCTCAAATATAAATTCTTTTATTATACCTGTAAGCGCCTCATCGGATAATTTTTTATAATCTATATTTATAATCGTCATAACTTATATACTTTGCCTGCCATAACAAACATTAGCACAGTATCTACATTAGCCACTTCACCATACTGCTTAACTAACGCATTTTTATATATCTCTATTTGTGGCTTATAAAAAGATAGCTTGCTTCCTACGTTTTCACTACTTACACTATCAGTCTTAAAATCTATTATCTCTATATTAGAAATTTTACCTTTTTTATAACCTAAAACCACCCTATCTATAAAACCCTTATAAATAACATCATTTTGCTTAAACATGATCGGCTCTTCTACTAGCACCTCTATATCATCTATTTCCCACGTATCAAAATAATACGCCTTGCTAAGCCTTTCTCTTATTTTAGGAAAAGTTAAACTATTTTTAAACTTTTCAAACATCTCGCTTAACTCACTTTCACTAAAATCATTCTGAGCATCTCTTATAATAAAATTTTTAGCCTCTACATCAACTTCATCTAACCAAGAAATATTCTCAAAAAATTTATGGTATACACTTCCCCTTTTTAAAGTCTGCTCTAAATTTATATTTAAAATATCTTTTACTAAATACTCCCCATCTCCCTCTTCGTTTGACGGACTTTTAACGCTTAAATTTTTTTCCTTTTCTTTCTTCTTAAACGATGTAAAAAGTATTTCTTTATCTTTATTCTTATCTTTATTCTTATCTTTACATTTTTTAGCTTCAGATTTTTTTTCTTCTTTTACCTTGTAAAAATCATCATCGCCTATTTTAAAAACCTCTTCGTTAGATATTTTACTTCCTAAGATTTGTAAAATAAAAGAAGCCATACTATAATAATTTTTCTTAGTTAATTTATTTTTATAATCCTTAGAAATAAAAATACTAAGAGATTGCTTTGCCCTAGTTAGTGCTACATACAAAAGACAAAAAGTTTCTTCTAATTTTATTTTTTTCTCTTGCAATGCCATTTCAGAATAAACCTCGTGCTCTTTTTCAAGAACTCTACTTACACTAGCTTTAGCCCCGAGGAGAACTCTTTTAGGCTTTTTCGTTCTATCTTCATAGTAGTGTAATATTTTATCTTGATGCTTAAATATATCATCTTCTATATTAGGAAGCACCACGGCGTCAAACTCTAGCCCCTTTGCCGCATGCATAGTCATCACTCTAACATTAGAAGAAGTTATATTTACCATAGTTTGCAAAGATACGTAATTTAAAAACTCATCTATATTTTTCTTTCCTTCTTGGTCATATAAAATACATATATCGATAAGTTGCTCTACTACTAATTTTTCTAAGCTAGATAATTTATCTTTTATATCTTTATATAAAAATGATACTACCCCTTTAAAACCATCATCTATAAAAATTCTTTTTAATAATTGAAGCGTCTTATCTCGAACCTCATCACCAAAAAGCTCCTTTGATACGCTTTTTATCTTAAACAGGCACATCGTATCTCTTCGGTGCTCCATATATTTTAAAACGGAAAGAATAAAAATTACGCTTTTAAAATCTACTAAGCGAACCTTTCCCTCTTGACTAGCTTTAATATTGTAAGGTGGTTCATTTAAAGCAAAAATTATCTCTCCTACTAGGTTATTACTTCTACATAAAACGCCTATGGAAATTTGAGGATATTTATCTACTAACTCCTTTACTCTTTTACAAGTGCTTATTACATGAATATTATCCTCCCTATCTTCCTTATCCTCCTTAACATTCTCGTTTGTATCTTCTTTATTCTCTTCTTCTTTTTCTTTCGATATAATTTGAACTAAAACATTCCCCCTTAACTCTTTGTTATGAGCTAAATGCTCAGAAAAATTTTCATCCCATTTTTCTATTACATCTTTAAAGCATTCTTCAACATCGATGCTTTTAAAATTTTTACAAATTAAGTTTACAAAATCTATAATTACAGGGGATGAACGATAACTTTTTGCTAACACCTCTTTTTTAACTTGAGGCCAATTATCTTTAATAGTTTTAAATATATCTGCTACCCCTCCACGCCAAGCATATATCGCCTGTTTTGGGTCTCCTACACAAAAGAAAGTCCTTTCTATGCTAGATAAAATTTCATCGACCATAGGCTTAATAATAACCCACTCTTCTCTTGAAGTATCCTGAAACTCATCTAGTAAAATATGCCTTAAACGAGTATCTAACCTGTAATAGATTTCATTTAAATTATCTAACGAAGCGATTTTAGAAAGCGTCCATTTTAATTCTGAAAAATCTAACGCCCCGATTTTATCTCTAGTTTCTTCATAAATTTTTGAAAATTTTTTTATTAAACCATAAATAAGGTTAGTTTTATTATTTAGTTTTTCAATATTGTAAGCACAAAAAAGTTTGATAACTTTTTGTGCTATAAACTTTATATCGATAGGTATTTCTATTCGATCAAAAGTAGAAACGCCATTTATTATATTTTGAAACAACTGAGAGGTAAGAAGATTATCAAAATTTCCATTCTCTAAATCGCTTAATAGTTGAGTTTTTACTTTTAAGTAATTTGCTTTCTCACTTCCATTTTTATTTTTAGGAACTTTAGTATTACTAATATCATTTATAAGAGAAGCGATATAATCTTTACTTAAAAGCTCTTTATCATAACTTAAACTACCCCATGCTTCTTTTGTAGTGTTTTTAAATTCACTATAAAAACTATTAAAATGCTCAAATAAACTATCACTAACGCTTTTTATCTCATTTTTATTACTTATATCGTTTAGAAAATCATATATTTTTTTAGGTTCTTCTTCCTTAAAAAGCTTTATCATAGCCTCTGCTAAGATTCCATTTTTTACATCTTCCGATGATATATCTATTTTCGATATAAACCCGAGTTCAGTAGAAAAGATGGTCGCAATTTTTGCGAAAAAGCTATCCATCGTAGATATCATTATTTTATGTTGAAACTTTATAAGATTATTTAACGCTACTTTAGGAGAAAGCTTTATATTTTCCGAATTTATTTGTAAGAGTAATTCCTTTTCTTCCTCTTTATCTAAAACTGCCATTGCAAGTCTCTCTATTACTCTTGAAAGGATTTCGCTTGCTGCTTTTTTTGTAAAGGTAGTCGCTAGAATATTTTCTACGCTTTCACCTTCAAGGAGAAGTTTTATATATTCTAAAGTTAATGAAAAAGTTTTTCCTGAACCTGCGTTTGCTTCAATAAGTTTTGCCGTTGCTAAATTATTTACCATAGCTTCTAGTTTATATTTTATCTTTACTTTTAACTAGATATAAAAAAGGCTCTTTTGAAAAAACCTTACAAAAGAGCCTTTGTATATTTTTTATTTAGTAAATTTTTATTTGCAAAATAATTTACCAAATACTTAACTAAATACTTTATTAAATACTTTACTAAATACTTTGCTAAATAAAATTATAGCTAATTTTAAAACTAAAACGGAATGATTTGAACTGCCGTAGAGCGACGGTCATCACTTCCTTCTACGTTTATTGCACGTGTGCAAACTGCTATATCCCCTACTTCAGGTTTTAAAATCTCTCTAACTCTATCTACTGCCACTTTTAGCGGAACTGGTGAGCCTTCCTCTAGTGTATCTATAAAAACTGGTTGCACACCAAAGAGCAAACACATTTGTCTTAACGTTAATTTAGTCGCAGTAACTCCAAATAAAGTTTGTGCTGGCCTATATTTAGCGATTAGCCTAGTAGTTCTTCCCGTATCTGAAGAAACGATAAGCGCCTTAGCTTGTACTTTATCGGCAGCGGCGCAAGCAGCATATGCGATTGAATCTTGAACGGCCTCTCTTTCTTCATTCTCTATTTTTTCTAAATATCCTTCTTCACTTAAATAAGGCTCAATCTCTAATGCAACTTTTCTTAAATATCCTACCGCCTCTTCTGGATTATTTCCGATAGCGGTTTCCTCAGAAAGCATCACTGCATCTGCACCGTCAAAAATAGCGTTAGCAACGTCCGTCACCTCAGCTCTAGTAGGTCTAATATTAGTTACCATTGAATGAAGCATTTGAGTAGCAACTATTACAGGTTTTCCTAGTATGTTAGCTTTTGCGATAAGTTCTTTTTGAACTACGGGCAATCTTTCCATAGGGATTTCAACCCCAAGGTCGCCACGAGCTACCATAATGCCATCCGTTACTTCTAAAATTTCATCTATCTTTTTTAAAGATGTTTTACATTCAATCTTAGAAATTACTTTTAATTTTGAGTTTTTAGATTTTATATAATCCTTTATTCTCTTAACATCCTCAGGAGTTTGAACGAATGAAAGAGCTACATAATCAAAATTTCTTTCTAATCCCCATTTTAAATCTTCTATATCTTTTTCAGTAGTTGCAGGAAGTGGAATTACATTATCAGGGAAAATTATTCCTACTCTACTTCTTAATTTACCACCTCTAGTAACTACGCAAGATACAACGCCATCTACTACATCCACAACCTCTAGCTCTATAATACCATCTGCTAAAAGCACCCTATTGGTTTTTTGTAAAACTAACGATGGATCGAAAACGCCAACGTATAAAGTATCTACCGAACTTTTCTCCGTTTTACTATGTTTAATTTGAATTTTATGGCCATTTTTTAACTCTGGGAACTCTTCTCCATCTAACTCGGTAATTCTTATTTTTGGGCCCGATAAATCTTGGAGCACGGCCACTGGAACTTTTAGCCTTTCACTTACGTTTCTAACTCTTTCTAAAAGAGCGCCATGTTCTTCATAAGAACCGTGCGAAAAATTTTGTCTAAATACGTTAACTCCAGCTTTGATAAGCTTTTCAATCATTTCTTCGCTACTAGATGCTGGCCCTAAAGTCGCAACAATCTTAGTTTTCCTAAACACTTGCTCGTTTGAACACGAACAACAATCACAATCAGCTTTACATTCCGTCATAAATGCACCTTTCTCCTTTTATTTGATTATAATTATAAATTTATATTCACAATATATATTACGCACATACATATCATAAATGTATTATGCGTATATAATGTTTAAAAAACGTTATACATATATAACTTTATACACATATATATATGATGCTAAAAAATTTAAGATGATTTTGTAAAATATCTTCTTTCTTTTTTATCTTTTATTTTTAAATTACCAAAATTTAATTATAATTTTTAAAACAACTAAAAAATTATACTCCGATAATATTATTTTTAAAGATAAAAAGTTTAAGGCTATAAATAACACCATTTAAGCTTTTTAAAATCAACTAGTTAGATAAGGGTTTTAGAAAAAAATATTTTTTTAGATAAAACTATAAAACTAGTAAGTAAATTAACTAATAAGAAGATCAACTAATAAATAGATTAACTAATAATAGCTAATAAAAAGATTAATAATAAAAAGATTAATGAGTAGATAAAGAGACACCCTCATCTTTTTCAGGATAGTTTATTTTTCCATCATTATTATCATCTTCATATAAAAATTTATCTCTTATTTCTCTTTCTTCTTGTAATTTCTCAAAAGCCTCTTTGCTATCTATACGCAAAGCCTCAAAAAGTGCCTCATCGGCATGAGAGATAGGCACTAACTCTAAATCTTTTCTTACAGTAGCTGGTATTTCTTCTATATTCTGCTCATTTTCTTTAGGAAAAAGTATCTTTTTAATTCCCCCCCTATGAGCTGCTAGTGCTTTTTCTTTTAAACCACCAATAGCAAGGATATTTCCTCTAAGTGTAATCTCACCAGTCATCGCTACATTTTTATCTACTGGAATTCCCGTTAATGCAGAAACGATAGTAGTAGCGATAGTTACGCCCGCAGATGGACCATCTTTAGGGATCGCCCCTTCAGGAACATGCACATGGAGGTCTATTTTATCATAAAAATATTTCGGAAGCCCTAGCATTTCAGCTTTAGAACGAACGTAGCTTAGAGCTGCCTTTGCAGACTCTTGCATCACATCTCCTAATTTTCCTGTAATTAACAAACGTCCTTTTCCAGGCAAAACCGTAGTTTCAATCGCAAGGAGTTCTCCGCCTCTTTCAGTCCAAGCAAGCCCAGTGGTCATTCCCGTTTGGTGTTGTTCTTCATGTTTTCCGTAGCTATAAATAGGTTGCCCTAAATATTTATTTATATTTTCAGCCGATACTACTACTTTATGTTTTTTATTATTTTCTACTACCTCCATAGCGGCCTTTCTACAAAGCGCAGCTATGGCTCTTTCTAAACTTCTAACTCCAGCCTCTTTCGTGTATCGCCTAATAATTTCTACGTAAGCAGAATCTTCTATAGTAATATTTTCAGGTTTTAAACCGTTTTGTTCTAACTCTTTTTTGTATAAATATTTTTTAGCGATAACTAGTTTTTCAAGCTCAGTATAACCTGATAAGCTTAATATTTCCATTCTATCCATTAAAGGTTCTGGGATTTGATGGAGTGCATTCGCCGTGCAAACGAACATCACATTCGTTAGGTCGTATTCACAATCTAAATAGTGATCACTAAAATTAACATTTTGCTCAGGGTCTAAAACCTCTAAAAGTGCAGCCGATGGGTCGCCTCTAAAGTCTGCCGACATTTTATCTATTTCATCTAACAAAAATACTGGATTACTTTTCTTAGCTTTTTTTATAGATTGTATTATTTTCCCTGGCATCGCTCCGATGTAAGTTCTTCTATGTCCTCTAATTTCTGCCTCATCTCTTACACCACCTAAGGAAATACGCACAAACTCTCTATTAACGGCTCTTGCTATTGAGCGTCCTATCGATGTTTTACCAACCCCTGGAGGTCCTACTAGACACAAGATTGGTCCTTTTATTTTTCCTACTAATTTTTGAACTGCTAAATATTCTAAAATTCTTTCTTTTACTTTTTCTAAGCCATAATGTTCTTCTTCTAATACATCCCTTGCATGATCCATATCTATATCATCTACAGATATTTCATTCCAAGGAAGAGATAGCATCCAATCTACGTAATTTCTTACGACCGTTGCTTCTGCCGACATAGGAGACATCATCTTTAATTTTCTTATTTCTTTTTCAGTTTTTTCACGAGCCTCATCTGGCATATCTTTTTCTTTAAGCTTATCTTCAAGTTCTTGAACCTCGTTTCTAAAATCATCTTTATCTCCGAGTTCTTTTTGGATAGCACGCATTTGCTCATTTAAGTAATACTCTTTTTGCGTCTTTTCCATTTGTTTTTTTACTCTATTTCGTATTCTTTTTTCTACTTGCAATATTTCTATTTCAGATTTCATAAAATCTAAAACTTTTTCGAGTCTTTCTTTTGGATCTACAGTTTCTAAGAGCGATTGCCTATCTTCAGGCTTTATATTTAATTGAATGCCGATAGTATCTGCAAGTTTAGAAGGGTCTTCTATATTTTTAACTTGCATTATCATTTCAGGACTTACTTTTTTCCCAAGATTAACGTAATTTTCAAACGATACATTTACGGAACGCATCAACGCCTTTAATTCAGTCGTAGTTTCAAACTCTGCACTTAACTCTTCTACATCTACGAGCATACAATCTTCATTATCGTGATGTTTTAATATTCTAGCTCTAGCTTTTCCTTCGATTAAAACTTTTATTGGGCCATCTGCAAGTCTAATTAGTTGAACGACTTCACCTAAAGTGCCAATCTCAAAAATATCTTCTTGAGTTGGTGAGCTAGTTCTTGCATCTTTTTGAGCAGCTAGCATTATTAGCTTTCCTTGATTTTGTGCTTCTTCTATGGCTCTAACGCTCTTTTCTCGCCCTACAAATAGTGGCACTACTTGAGCAGGAAAAACTGCTGGTTCTCTTAATGCTAACAACGGAAGAGGATTCTCAATTTTTAATTTCATGAAATAACCTTACCTAATAAAAAAATATTTTCACTTTCACTATAATGAACAAATCGGAAAGTTTCAAATATTTATTAATACTTATTTTTAAATTTCTCTTTATTTATTTTTCTTTTAATTTATTTATTTCTCTTTATTATTAATTATTACATTATATCTAATTCATAGTATCTCTAATTCATAGTATCACAAATCATAGTATCACAAATCATAGTATCACAAATTATAGTATCATTTTATACACTTAAAGATATATACATATATTATATAATATATAAACGTATAAGCATATAACATATAATAATAGATAATATGTAATATATTACTAATATATAATAACTATTGCATAAAAATTCAAATAAAAATTTTTCTATATGCTTTTTTTATTAAATAAATTTATTTAACAAAATACATTTTTTAAGATGACTTTTAAAACTAAGATGGTTGCTTTTTTTATTATTTTTATTATTTTAATAAAGTCTTTTAAAAATAAGTGCTTACGCTTTTTTAAAACAAACATTTTAAGAATATTTAAATATACCTTAATATTATGGGAAAATATAACATCATTACATTTGATTTATTAGACTCTACTAACACTTATGCGCTACAAAACATAGATGCGCTAGAGGATAGAACGTTAATTTTAGCTAACTCTCAAACTAAGGGGCGTGGAAAATTTCAAAGAGGCTGGGAATCTCAAAACACGAAAAATATTTACGCTTCATTAGTCTTAAAACCGAAAAATAATTTAGATTCCAAATTCTTTTTTGGCAATATCACGCAATTTTTATCGGTTATTATTTGCGATATATTAAAGCAATATGGAGTTCTCCCAGAAATTAAATGGCCTAATGATATTTTAATATCTGATAAAAAAATATGTGGTATTCTTACTGAAAAAAGCACTAAAAATGCTGGGGTAGTCGTTGGCTTTGGAATAAATTTAGAACTTAAAAAAGAAGAGGCAGAAAAAATTTCTAGGAAAGCTACGTCGCTAAGTGCTGAATTAAAAGCTAAAAAAGATATCAATAAAATATCTTTTTTAAACTTACTATTAGATGCTTTTTTTATGGAATACGACTCATTTTTATTAAATGGTTTTGATTTTTTTAAAGAAAGGTATATTAAATATTCTAATTTTTTAGGAAAGGAAATTCTTATAAATAATTTTGATACTAGCATTAAAGGTATAGCTAAGAGCATTAACGATGATGGAACGCTAACTATTGAAAATGAAAACAAAAAAGAAATTAAAATTATAGCAGGAGAGATTGCATAAAAAGCGTGATGCTTTAAAATTAAAACTAGCAAAAATATAAAATTTCAATAAAAATCTTTTAAAAAACTCTTCAAAAAAAAAATTATAGGAAAAATCAAAAGAAAATCCTCAATAAAATCAATATGTTATAAATATTTGTAAGATTTTACAAAGATCTTACAAGGTTATTACAAATCTATGACAACTCGTTTTTAAAAATAAGCTAAAACATTATCTAAATTTTTTTTGCACTATGTGTTTTACGTAAATATCGAAGTGAAATACTAAGGCAAAATATTAAAACAAAATATTAATCATATAGGAGATAAAAATAAAATGGAAAATGTTTTAGTAAATAATATTGAAAATGAAACTGTATCTTTAACCGACTTAGAGTTAATAACACTTTTGAAGCGAGAAAAAAACCAGGATGCTTTTCAGGAGATCATTAATAGGTATGCTGAAAAAATTTTTACGCTTTCATTTAGGATTACTAGAAATAAGGAAGATGCTGAAGAAGCTTTGCAAGATACGCTTATTGCGGTTTATACAAAAATAGATTCTTTTAAAGAAGAATCTACTTTTTCTAGTTGGCTTTATAGAGTTACTAGCAATGCTGCGTTTATGGTTATTAGAAAAAGGAAAAAGACTGAGGCTATTTCGCTAACTGATACTGAGGATTTTACTACTTCGCAAATAATTACAAAAAATAATTATGAAGATATAAATTATTTAAGCACTAAGCATGAGCTTCAAGAAAAATTAGAGTTAGCGCTTCTTAAACTTCCTAAGGATTACAGAGAGATATTTATAATGCGTGATGTAGATAAGATTTCTAATAAGAAGATTGCGCAAAAGTTTAATTTAAGTATTCCTGCTACTAAGGCTAAAATTCATCGTGCTCGACTTTTGCTTAGAAAGGAACTTAAAAACTATTATGAAGATTATACTACTAGTAAAGAGTTTATTAAAACTCCGAAAGAGTGTATCGATTTTGCTATGTAGATATATCTAAATATGCTATGCAAAGCTTTTTAGTGGTAAAAAAACAAGAAGATAAAGGAAGATAAAAAAAGCAAAAAGGCAAGAAAACAAAAAATCTGAAGAAGAAATAAGCAGAAAACAAAAAGACAGAAAACAAATAGATAAAAAACAAATAGATAAAAAAAGAGCGTAGGGGAAAACCTGAAGTGTCTCCCCTATTAAAGCTCTTTTTTAAGCTAGCGCATTTAGTTTTTCTTTTACGCTAGGGGTCTATTGTTTAAAAACCATTTTGCTAGTTCATAGTTGCTTGTGATTTTTAGTTTGCAAATTTTAACAAGCTGTAAATAAAGATAGAGTGCATTAAAAACTCTATTTTGCAGCATCTTTTTTACTTCAAGCTTTATTAGTTTTTTTAAAGCTTTTAGTAAAACTGTATGCCGTCAATGGTGATTTCGCATACTAGAACTATTCCATTACCTTTTTTATTAAGCTTATCTTTAAGCGTGCTCAAAATCGCTTCTTGCTCTGCGAGAACATCTTTAGCGTCGTAGTTTTGGAAAACCTCACTAACTAAAGGCTCTAAAGTAGTCTGCAAGTAGTTGTTGATAAGAGTGTTTTTCTTATTTGACTTTGCTTGTTTAGAGTTAAGTTTAGGGTAAAGTTTAGATGGGTCTTCCGTCAAAATTTCATAATTTACCAAGAAATTAGCACCGACGTCACTTCCATCTTTAGTTTTAATATTAAAACTTTTTCTAGCCATTCCTTGCCTATCTTGACGCATCACCCTTTCCCATGGCTTTCTAGGCTTTGGCTCTTTGTACCAAATGTTTGAAACGATGCCACCCTTAGCGATTACTACTCCATACCTATTACTCTCTAATGGGTCAATGTAAAAAGTAGAAGTGACGTTTAAGAAAACACCCACGATATACAAAACGAGAATTGCTTTTAACAATACGATGACAGGTTCTTTTGTGTGAAACAGGCGAACAGAATCTAGCTTTTTAAAAAAAGAGATAGCTAGTAATCCTAAAGCCACTACGGCATATATTGTGCAAATGGTAAAAATCATTGTTATTTTCCCCTTTCTATCAAGCAAAATATTTTCGCCTTAAAAAGAGTTATTGAAATTTAGAACTTGCTTTTAAAATCACAAACGCTTGTGTATTATAACAAGTTAAACAAAAAAACCGTCTTATTACTTTATTTTTTACTATTTATCTTCTACCCTTTCTTATTTCATAAAAAAAGCTCTAAGACGAGAGTGAATTTAGCCTAACTTAAGTTCTTACTCAACTTTTTTTCTAGCAAAGCTCGTCTCCTCTAATGCTTTAGCTCCGTAGTATTAAAAACTAGCCTTAAACTACTTTCTCTAAAAACTCTAAGAACTCTTTGTAAGTATTTATATTCATGGCTTTTACTCTAAGGTCGCTTGCTCCATCAAAGCCTGAAAAATAAGTTTTATAAAATCTTTTCATTACTCTAAAATCTTTTTCTTCTTGCCAAAAATCATTAAACATTTTTCCATGTTTTTTTAAAATTTCCACCTTGTCTTTTAATGGCATCTTTAAAAAATAATCCTTAGGAACATTCTTAAAAATATACGGATTAGTAATCGCTCCACGCCCTATCATAATTCCATCTACCTTAGAATATTCTTGTTTTTTAATACCATCTTCAAAAGATACGACATCGCCATTTCCAATTATTACTATATCTTTATTTATAATATTTTTTAGCTCTACAAACTTTTTTATTTCATCCCAATTAGCTTTACTAGCAAACGTTGAACGAACAGTTCTTCCGTGAATGGTTATAGCATTTGGATTTAATAAAAACAAAAACTCTCCCCATTTTTCGGTATCATACTTTCTATAACCTAATCTTGTTTTTATACTTATTGGTAAAACATCTTTTACCGCTTCCTTAGTAGCTAAAAAAATTTCTTTTACTAAAGTAGGATTATTGACTAACGCACCACAAGCATTATTTTTTAATACTTTAGGAACTGAACAACCTATATTGATATCTATTCCATCGAAACCTAACTCTAAAACATCTTTAGCTACTTTATAATAATTCAAAGGATTATTTCCCCAAAGCTGCGCTACTATCGGCTTTTCCTGTTTTTTATATTTAAGCCTATGAATCACCCCATCTTTTCCTCTCGAGCAAAGCCCATCAGTATTTACAAACTCAGTAAAAAGCACATCTGGGCACGAAAGCTCCTTTACTAAATTTCTAAACACCGTATCCGTTACGCTCTCCATGGGGGCTAGCGCAAAAAATGGCACTTTTAAATCTTTCCAAAAGTTTTTTTTACTATTCATATTTAAGTTAATTGTTTAAGTTAATTATCAAGACTAATTATCTATACTAAATTATCTATATTATTATTAACAGAGCAAATTATTAAAAATATACTATCAATAAGCATTGCTTATGCGCTACTAACAAAAATTAGTTCTTCACGTTTTAAGTGGGGTAGGAAAAAAATTGTTTCTTTAATTAGCTTAAAAGAAAATTGGCTTTGATAGAAAACTAGCTATAAATTAAAAAAAAATGACAACTATATTAAAAGTCAATTTTCTTTTGGCCCCCGTGGTGAGTGATACTAATCTTTTAGAGTTTAAAATCACTTTGAAACGTGAGGAACGTTTTTAGTTCTTCACGTTTTAAGTGCGGTGGAAAAAAATGTTTCTTTACTACGTTTAAATTTTTCTACCTTAAATCTTTTGCAATATTTTCTAGTAGTGGCGGTCTTAATAAAATATTTCTTGCTTCTAACGCCTGCGCGGCAAGAGATGGGAACACTCCTTCAAGTCTAGATATTTGATTTAAATGATCGGCGGTTTGAGAAATAAGTCTTGAAGCATCCCCTTCAGCTACTCCTGCAAGCCTAAGTATCGATGCAAACGATGACCAATCTTGCGAATCCATCCAAGTAGTTACAGTAATAGCAGCAGACGGCTGCACTACTACCTCATCTCTATTCTTATTTTCATACGCTAATTTTACGTACTCTACAATTCTCGTCATCTCATCAAAATACTGTTTCTTTATAAGATTCTTTTTAATATTTATATACGACCTATAAGAATCTCCAGCAATGCTAGCTACAAGCCCGACTAGTTCATAAGCATCTAAATCTTCAAAAAGTCCACTATCGATAGCCTCAGCGAGTTCTAAAACCAAACTCGTGCAAAGTTCTGCCGCCCAATGTCCTTTAGGAGTTAATTTTTTATCTTTTATATGTCCTAAACTTTCTAGAACTCTAACCGTATTTTCTAATTGTAAAGATTGCCTATTTTTTAGGAGTTCCACTTCTCTTTGTCTTCTATTTATCTTCTTTCTAAATTTTTTAGCAACTTCAGTTTGAAGTGTATCTTTCTTTTCTTCATACTCTCTTTGTAATTCCTTTAGCTCCTCTTGAAGTTTGCTAGCTTCTTTTCTATCTAGAAAACCAGCAAAACTTTTTTCTACTAAAAATCTTAAATCTTCAACGGAACGAAATTTTAATAGATTAAGAACCGTTGATGGTGCTGCAAAATAAGCAGACCTTAAAGGCTCTACGGGTTTTTTTATAATATCACTTACCACTCTTGCATCTGAAAAAAGCCCTGGCGCTACTAAACAAATTCCCACCGAATCTTTTCCACGTCTTCCAGCTCGACCAGACATTTGCTGAAACTCAGACGAGGTTAAAATTTTAAATCCATCTGCCCCTCTTTTGCTATGAGCAGTAATCACAGTCGTTCTTGCAGGAAAATCTACCCCTGCTGCCACAGTGCCAGTTGCTATCATAAGCCTAAGAACTCCTCTTACCATAAGTTCTTCTAAGAGCAATCTCCAAAGCAAAAGTTGCCCAGCGTGATGCGCCCCAGCCCCAGTTTTTATTAGTGCTTCATATTGAAGATGCCCAAAGATAACCTCTCTTTCCATGGAATATTTTTCAACAATCTTTTCAACCTCTGCTTTCAGCACTTCTTGTTCGTCTAGCGGAAGTTCAGCGCTAGGTCTTATTGAAAGTTTTTCTATATCATCATCACACTGTCTTCTCGATGTTCTAAATAATAATGCTGGAAGTAAATTGTCTTTTTTTAATTGCATCAACATTGTATATACTGGATATTCACTTATCATTTTACTAATTTCACCTTTTTTTATATTGCTATTATATTACTTTATATATTACTTTAATTTATTTTTTAATTTATTCTCTACATTTTAAGATAGTTAAAACTATCTAACACATACATTTTCCCATATGCATAAAGCGTTAAAAACCCTAAAAGTTTACCTTTAGCGTCCTTTTATACGGCTCTTTCTCTGTTTTCCGCTTTGCGTTCCTTTTCCTTTAAAATTACTTTTAGTTCTTCTAGATGTTTTTCCTTTTCTTCGCCACCCCTCATCTCCTTTATAAGCCTTTCTAAATGAGATTCTCGTAAACTTCATTCCACTAGAATCAAGTCCTGCCTTGCCATAATAATCTAAAACATCCTTACAAACATTTCCCTTTTTATCATTTAAAGGTATAGGGCCAAAATCAGGATGTAAAAACCCATATCTTAACTCTACAGGTCTATCATACTTATAAACTACATTACACTCTTTGCCTCTAACCTCTTTTAACCAAGCGGCTATCTCATCTGCATTTGAAATCGATGCAGAAAGCATTAAAAGCGCCGCTTCTTTTGCACTCAAAATTATACTCTCTTCCCAAACGGCACCTCTTTGAGGGTCTGCAATATAATGAACTTCATCAAAAACTACTAAAGAATATCTTTCTTCGACTTTATATAACTCATTTCTATAAATTTCAGTCGTTGCGATTAAAATATTTGCATCAGTATCTATTTTTCTATCGCCAGTTAAAATACCTACTTTAAATTTAGGCTCAAATATTTTTTAAACTCATTATATTTAGTATTAGAAAGTGCCTTTAAAGGCGTCGTGTAAATAGAACGCCCTCCTTGTTCGGCATTAGCTTTTATCGCCTCTAGAGCGATAAAAGTTTTTCCTGCTCCCGTCGGGGCTACTACGAGCGTATCATTTCCAAGGACTACGGATTCTATGGCTTCTTTTTGAAAATCATCTATAACAAATTCCGTATTTTCAGGAACTCCTATACCAGATAAAAACTCTTTTTTCTCTTTACTTATCCTTACCCCTCTACTATCACCACCATTACTATTGCTACTTCTCTTCTCGATACTGTTCTTATTGCCGTTCTTATTACCATTCTTATTATTGTCATTATTCTTTTCCTTATTATTATCCTTATTCCTATTATTTTTTTTATTATTATTTTTATAACTCATATAAAATTTCCTTAAATCTTTTTTAAAAACTAACCTTTCTTTTAATTTATTTTATTTAAAATTTATTTTTTAAAACTTTAAAGCTCTTAATATTTTAATCTAATCTTAATTTAGAGAGCAAAAATTCTCTTTAGTATTTACACAACCGCTCTTTAAATCCTTTAAAAAAATATCACCTTTAGACATACCTTAAAACGTCAAAGAACCTAAAAATTAGCTCTTCACGTTTTAAGTGGGTTAAAGTCTATCTTCTAATAAATTGACAAAACTATTTTGTTCTTCACTTTTAAAGGTGATTTAAGACCTTAAAATTAGTATCACTCACCTCACGAAGCCCAAAAGAAAATTGACTTTAAAGGAATTGGCATAAAATAAATTAACTTTAAATATAGCTGTAATTTTTTTTTTGAAACTATAGTTAGTTTTATATAAAAGTCAATTTTCTTTTAAGCTAACCTAAAAAACAATTTTTCTAACCCACTTAAAACGTCAAAGAACCTAAAAATTAGCTCTTCACATTTTAAGTGGGTTAAAGTCTATCTTCTAATAAATTGACAAAACTATTTTGTTCTTCACTTTTAAAGGTGATTTAAGACCTTAAAATTAGTATCACTCACCCCACGAAATAGGGTAGAGCGAGGGCTATACCCTCTCCCTCCCGTCGCACCGTACGTACGGGTCTCGTATACGGCGCTCCATTAATATAATATCAAGTAATACTCAGGTAATACGTCAAAGGGTCGATTAAACCAATTCGTTCCTTTGTTTTACGCCCCAATATTTTAGGGCTTAATGCATAATTCACTACGTACCACGAACTGCGTCTATACCAGCCGAGTCTGCTGTTAGCAACCTTATAGATTTCTTCATTTCTAAAATTGCAACCAAGCATTCGGTTCAATTTCTTAAGATTTAGATAGATTCGTCTCGGCAATTTCCACTGTTTAAGTATTATAACCCTCACTTTGTGTCTAAGCCATTGACCATATTTATCTATAAAAGTCTTAAGAGTTCCTATCTTATAATAGTTTATCCAACCTTTAATTAACCAGCTTAGCTGTTGAAATGTCGAACCTAACGTTCGTGCCATTGCCTTCCGTCTACAAAGAATTTCTCTAGTTTTATCATAGAGTTTTCGTTTGCGATCTTCAGCAGGTTTACATTTCCAAGTTTTATACCCACTCTTCCAGTAGGTAAAGCCTAAGAAAGTGCTTTCCGTCGGCCTAGAGATTTTACTCTTACTTGAATTAATTTTAAGTCGTAGCTTACGCTCCAACCAACTCGCAACGGACTTCATTACTCTATTAGCAGCCTTTTCACTTCTAACAAATATATTACAGTCATCGGCATATCTAACAAACTTAAGTCCTCTTGCTTCCAGTTCCTTGTCGAGTCTTATCAAGGTATATGTTAGATAATACTGGGGATAATGGACCTCCTTGCGGAACTCCTTTCTCACTTACAGTAAACAATCCATCTTCCATTATACCAGCTCTTAAGAACTGTCTTATCAATCGTAGTGTCTTCGCATCTTTGATGCGTTCCCTGATTATCGAAATTAATTTGTCGTGATTAACAGTATCAAAATATTTCTCTATGTCTAGGTCTATAACCCAATCATAGCCTCTTTTCAAGTACTCAAGAGTTCTATATACTGCTAGATGGCAATTCCTTCTAGGTCTAAAGCCATAGCTACTATTACTAAAATACTTTTCGTATCCGCGTGCTAGTATTTGCGCTACCGCTTGTTGAATTACCCTATCTACTACTGTAGGTATTCCTAAAGGTCTCATCTTACCATTAGCTTTAGGTATATACACTCTCTTAACTGGACTCGGCTTATAATTCCCTTCACGTATCTGAGATTTTATCTCTTCTCTGTGAACGGCAAAATAGTCTTCAAGCTCATCTACTGGCATATCATCTACACCAGATGCACCTTTATTTCGCTTAAACAGCCTTTATAGCCTCATCTATATTTTTGTCTGATATAATTAGTTCAATCAATTCCACCTGTTGCTCCTCCCTCTGTTTGTAAAGCTACTAGAAAACACCCCCTCTATCTTCTGCCCCCACAGGTTACGTTCCTGTTTGTTAGGCATATCCTTCAATTTCGGACTCTTCTAGCCTTGCTTACAGTGATTCACAATATATTAACGTTCAACCCTTCCTTGAGTGGTGTCTCAAGTACTATGGTATCAACTGACTTCCAGATATAAGCTTTATATCGCACGTGCATAGCACGCTATCTGGACCTCCCGGGGTAAGGCATAGTTCTTTCACCAGACAACCTCCAGATTTACTCGTTTGGTTTTACGTTTGTCTTTAGGGCTTCGGTTTGTAGCGCAACCTCACCCACCATTTAGCCTTGTATCTGGTTTCTGTTCGTAGGCTCCTTGGTTTTGATCCGCCACTTCCTTCACTCTAACATTACTGCTTCGAGCTTGTGGCATCACTACACTTGGTGACAACTACCCGTGACGGGACTTTCACCCGCTAGAACTATGTCGTGCCCGGCACACGCCCAAAAGAAAATTGACTTTAAAGGAATTTGCATAAAATAAATTAACTTTAAATATAGCTGTAATTTTTTTTTTGAAACTATAGTTAGTTTTATATAAAAGTCAATTTTCTTTTAAGCTAACCTAAAAAAACAATTTTCTAACCCACTTAAAACGTCAAAGAACCTAAAAATTTAAATATTATATCTACAAGATATAAAATATCTTAACTCTTTATTACTAATATTTTTTATGTTTTCTTTTTTATCATCATAAATAAGCACACCATCATTTAAAGCTAATAGATGACTAACAACTGGAAAAAGTCGCCTTAAATCGTGGCTTACTATAATCATCGTTAAGTTATATTCTTTTTGTAAATTAGATATTAACTCCATAATTACTGCGCTAGCTACTGGGTCTAGCCCACTAGTAGGGTCATCTAACAAAACTACGCTTGGGGTAGACACTAGCGCTCTTGCTAGAGATACTCTTTTTCGCATACCACCGCTAAGCTGTCCTGGCATTTTTAAATAACTATCTTTAAGCCCTACCTTATCTAGTATATCAAATATTTTGTAAGTATAATTTTTTCTTTTTTCATCACTTAAAAGCGATAAAGAGTTTCCTCTAGTAAGTGGAAAAAGAACATTATCAAAAACGTTCATCGAATCGAAAAGTGCTCCTTCTTGAAACATAAGTGAAACGTCGCTTTTATTTTTTATACCAAGGTCGAAAGTGCCACTATCTTGCTCATATATTCCTGCAAGAACTTTTAGCAAAACGCTCTTTCCAGAAGCGGTAGGGCCTATTAACCCTGTAATTGTGCTAGCTTTTAAACTAAATGAAACATCTTTTAGGGCTTCAACATTGCTAAATGATTTCGTTATATTATTAACTTCTATATTTTTCATATATATATTTTTTTTTATAATTATTCTTGCTAACTATTCACGCTAATAATTCACGCTAATAATTTTTCGTAAAGAGAAAGTAATAACATTTTTAAAAAGTTTCTTTATAAAAATTCCTGTATTTTGCTATCTAGCTCTTCTATTGAAAATGGTTTTGCTAAAAATGCCTTTGCTCCATATTCTAACATTTTATTTACTGCATCTTGTGAACTAAATCCACTTATTACTATAAACTTTACATCGGGTCTTATGGACATTAGGTCGATAAAGAGATCTTCCCCAGAACCATCAGGCATTAACATATCTGATACTACAAGGTCGAACTGCCCTCTTTGTTTTTTAAATATATCGTATGCTTCTTTAACACCACTAGCTACATATACATCATACCCTAAAAACTTCAATCCATCAAAAAAAACCTCTCTAATTATCTCTTCATCATCAACAAAAAGTATTTTTCCGCTTTTTTGTTTTTTCTTTTCATTATTTTGTTTCTGATTATCTTGTTTTTCAAAATTTTCATCTTTTGCTAATGGGAGTGTTATTCTAAACGAACTTCCTTTACCCTCTTTCGATGCACATTCTAATTTTCCATTAAGACTTTTTACTATTTCAAAAGTAGTGCATAAGCCTACGCCAGTTCCGTTATCTCCTTTAGTAGTAAAATAAGGCTTTAAAATATTTTCTTTTATCTTATTTGACATACCTATACCATTGTCGGTAACTGAAAATTTACAAAATTTATCATCTATCTTTTCTAGCACGATTTGTATTTTAAGATTTTCTTTATTTTGGCATTCTTTTAAAGCGTCTACTGCGTTAACTACTAAATTTATAAGAATTTGTGCCATGGATGCTTCAATAGCTTTTATATAAATATCATTTTCTAATTTAGTTTCAATTTCATAGATAGGAGGCACCGAGGCTCTTAATAGAAAGATGGTATCTTTGAAAACATTCGTTAAATTTAAAACTTTTAGTTCATCATTTAATTTTAGCTTAGAAAAATTTAAAATTTGTTTTGTAAGCCCTGAAGCTTTTAAAATAGCATTTTCGATAGAAGAAATAGAATCTAATAGCTCACGGGCTTCGTCTAAGTTTTTCTTAGAGTTTTTTTCTTGGTTTTCTTCTTGGTTTTTTTCTCGGGTTTTTTCTCGGGTTTTTTCGGATTTTTTTTCTAGAGATCTTTTTATAAAAGATATATGCCCCATCATTCCAGTTAAAATATTATTAAAATCATGAGCAACCCCACTAGCTAAAACGCCTAAACTTAAAAGCCTTTGATTGTGCAGTTTTTCATTCGTTTTAAGTTTATTATCATTATTTTTTTCATTCATTATAAATATTACCTAAAAGATTGTTTAATGCCTCTTTGTAATCCGCTATAACTATTTGATATTATTAGACAATTTATCTTTTTAAAAAAATTATCTTTTAAAATCAAGCATTTTCGGTATAAAATGCTATTTGAGTATTTTTGAAAGCATTTTTTAAGAGAATTAAAAAATTTAATTATTTACTCTAACTTATTTGATCTAATCATTAAAATAATTTTAATAATAATTTAATGATAATTCAAGGTAAGAACGATGCTTTTAAAATCACTAAAGTTTAGTATATTAAATTTTATCAAATCTTAAAATAGGAATTATAAGTCTTTAGGAGGTTTTTTGTTGACTTAAAGTTTTTTTAGGGGATGCCCTAAGGATTTCTATTTTAAATATTATGGAGTAAATTAAATGGCTGATTTACAAAAGGGCATTGTAAAGTGGTTTAATGATGCTAAAGGATTTGGTTTTATACAAAGTGAGGCTGGAGAAGATGTTTTTGTTCATTATTCAGCAATAACGTCTGATGGGTTTAAAACGCTAAAAGACGGCGAAGAAGTTACTTACGAAATTGAAAAAGGCGAAAAAGGACTTCACGCTTTATGTGTAAACAGGACTAAAAAAATCGCTAAAGACAAGCTTAAAGCACCTAAAGAAAACGCTCCTAAAGAAGATGCCTTAGCCAAAACATCAAAAGAGGAGAATTTAAATTAAAGTCGATTTTCTAGTTCTTCACGTTTAAAGGGGATTAGAAAAATTGTTTTTTTAAGGCTAGTTTAAAATCTCTTAAAAAAAATGGCTCTTCACGTTTTGAGTAGGTTAGAGTCTATCTTCTAATGTAAATTGACAAAATTATTTTATGAAACTGTTGTTGTTTTATTAAAATAATAGTTAATTTTATTGGGAAAAATAAACATTAGAGTTGTTAGAAAAAGTTATCCATAACTGATAGCAAGACCTAGTAATTAAAAGCTAAAGGTCAGGCTGTGGATAACTTTCACAAAGACCCCATTAAATAGAATGGCGTTTTGTCTCTCTTAACCCACCTAAAACATGAAGAACCTCTTTTTATATAATTTTTCTTATTAAAAAGCATCCTTAATTTCCTTATATAAGCCACTTAAAATAATTTAACACTTTCAACACGTTATCATAAAAATAGGCACTTTTCAAGTATTGTATTAGGCAGTTTTCAGGCTTTTCGTTAGGCACTTTTCAGGCGATTTGCTATGCAATTTTCAAGGCTATGCAATTTTCAAAAGGGGGGGAAACTAAAACTCATACGTGCCTAGGCTTTTAGAAGCATTTGCCTGCTAACTGTCCGCAAGCGGCTGCTATATCTTTTCCTTTTGAATAGCGAATAGTAGTCGTTATTTTAGAATTTAATAGATTATTTGCAAACTCGAAAACTACTTTTTCATTTGGGGTTTTAAAAATATTTTCATCACACTCATTATAAGGGACTAAATTTACTTTAGCTTTTAGGGACGACACTATCTTTCTTAATCTTCCTAAATCTTCTCTAGTATCGTTTACTCCTTTTAGCATCACGTATTCTATCGTAATTTTTCTTTTACCTTTAAGTTTAACTTCTTTTAGTGCTTCGATTAACATCTCTAATGGATATTTTTTATTTATTGGCATTAAAAAATCACGAAGCTCATTCGTTGTAGCATTTAGAGAAACTGCTAAGCTTGCTTTTATCTCCTGCTCAAAAAAATCTTTTATCCTTGGGACTATTCCACAAGTAGAAACTGTAATTTTTCTTGCACTAAAGGCATATCCGTATTCATCGTTTAAAATATCTATTGCCTTTACTACATTATCATAATTTAAAAATGGCTCTCCCATTCCCATAAAAACGATATTAGTAAAATCTTGCAAATGAGCGTTTGCATCGTAAAGCAAGAACCTAACTTGTCCTATAATTTCCGATACTTCTAAATTTCTTTTAAATCCTAATTTAGCGGTTTGACAAAATGCGCAATTCATAGCACAACCTACTTGTGAAGAAATGCAAATAGTATTTCTTTTATCTTGTTTTATAAATACAGATTCTATATATGAGCCATCACTCAATTTGAAAGAATATTTTCTTGAGCCATCTTTAGAGTTTAATTTTTTTTCTAGTGTTAATTCTGGAAAAGAAAAAGTAACCTTAAAAATTTCTCTAGTATCTCTTTTAATATCGGTCATTAAAGAAAAGTCGGTTATCCCTCTAGCGTATACCCATTTAAAAAGCTGGTCTGCTCTAAACTTTGGAAGTTCAAATGTAGCACTTAAGTAAGAAGCTAAGTCTTGTCTAGTAAAATTAAAAAAATTTATCATATAATTTATAAAGTTTTCTTAAAAGAATTTTTTAGGGGGTAGCTTTACGAGTATCTAAATACGCACTTTGTATAAGTTAATTATCTTATTTTTTAAGCTCTTTTGCACGTTTATTAAGTTTTAAGCACTAAAAACTAGCCTTATTTCTCCTTTAAAGAGAAATCTTTTAAAAGAAAATAATTTTTAAGAGCCTCTTTAAAAACGTGCGAAAGAGTAAAAAAACGCAAAAAGATTAAATTAAACTTATAATTCTGGAAAGAAAAACTCGACTTCCGTTTTAGCATTTTCTATACAATCAGAGCCGTGCACAGAGTTTCTATCGATACTTTCTGCGAAGTCTGCTCTAATAGTTCCTTTTTCCGCTTTTGCTGGGTCTGTTGCTCCCATAAGAGTTCTATTTTTAAGAACTGCGCCCTCTCCTTCGAGAACTGAAACTACCACTGGGCCACTTATCATAAATTCTACTAACTCATTATAAAAAGGCCTATCTTTATGAACTTCATAAAATTTTTGTGCTTGTTCTTTAGTTAAAGTTAGCATTTTTATTGCTATTATTTTTAAGCCGTTATTTTCAAAACGACTCAAAATATTACCTATAACACTTTTCTCCACTGCATCAGGTTTTATTATCGATAAAGTTCTTTCTATAGTCATAAATATTATCTCCTTTTAATTAAATACAAATTTATATTTTTATTACACTCTTAATTTATACACTCTTAACTTAGCAATTAATTTATACGCATTTTTACTTATACGCATTTTAATTTATTTTATATTTTTATTACCTTTTTTTGTTATATGCTTTTATTTTAAGAAAAGTTTTGCTTGTATACAGAAATTATGCTTCAGCTTGTTCTACTGCCTTTGGCGCTTCTTTTAATCTTTTTATTATACGTCCTTTAGTTAAATCGTAAGGCGATATTTCGACTACTACTCTATCTCCTGGAAGTACTCTAATATAGAAACGTCTCATTTTACCTGCAAGGTATGCAAGGAGTTCATGTCCGTTATCGCATTCAACTCTAAAAGTGGTATTAGGGAAACATTCCTTTACCACGCCATTTAATTCTATTGTATCTTTTGCCATATATAAACTTTTTATTTTAAAATTGTTAATAAAGTTCTTTTTTAAAAGTAAACATTATTTAGGTTATTACATACTACTACACTTCTATGCTTTTTTAGTATACTTTTTATAGTATACATTTATAGCTATACTTTTATAGCTTAAAGGATGCTTTCATATTTTATGAAAAGAACTTAAGTAAAATTTAGCCTGTTTAAAAAAGATAAAAATTTTTTCTCTTTTAAAAAATCTTTTGGCTTTCTTTAAATAAACTTTTTATATGATAACATTTTTTAAGCAAAAACTGCAAAAGCTAGAATTAAAAAAGTAGCGAAAACTCCCTTACTTTCAATTTTTGATTTTACAAATTAGTTATTTATCAATTAAGTTTACTAAAAACATCTTTGTGTTCTCTAAGAAAATTTATTGCCGCCGATTTAGCATCTAAGTCTTCATTTTGGTTTTTAGCTATTTGAAGCCATTTTAAAGCTTCTTTTTTATCTGTCGCTACGCCTTCTCCATTAAAATACATCATGCCGACATAAGCGGCACCTCTAGGATTCCCTTGATCTGCAGCTTTTTTAGCCCATTTAAATGCTTCTTTAAAATCTTTAGAAACTCCTTTCTCAATTATATACATATTAGTTAAAAAAAAGCTGGGCAAGTACGCTTCCACGCTCCGCACCTTTTTTATACCATTTTACAGCTTCTTGATAATCTTGAGGAACTCCTTGACCAAGTTCATAGACAATGCCTAGGTTAGTCAATGCGTTAGCATTTTCTTTCTTAGCAGCTTTTCTATACCATTTTATCGCTTCTTTATAATCTTTTAGAACGCCTGCTCCTAACCTGTACATGCTTCCTAAATTATCTTGAGCTATAGCATCTCCTTGCTCTGCGGCTTTTTTATACCACTTAAATGCCTCTTTATTATCTTTAGGAATGCCCTCACCATTTAAATACAAAGAACCTAAATCATTTTGAGCAATAGCAAGGCCTTGCTTGGCAGCTTTTTTATACCATTTAACAACCTCTGTATAATCCTTTGAAACACCTTGCCCATTTAAATACATCAACCCTAAATTATACTGAGCTATGGCGATTCCTTTCTCTGCGGCTTTGATATGCCATTTTGCCGCCTCTTTATAATCTTGAGAAACTCCTTGTCCTAAAAAATACATATTAGCTAAATTAAATTGAACATTCACATCGCCTTTTTCAGCAAGAGTTATGCAAGAGTTTAATTCTTCGGAGTTAAGTTTTATATCATCTACGTTAAAGTCCTTTTTATTAAACTCGATTTTCTTTTCTGTTAAAGGGCAAGCTATTTTTTTTCCGCCGCAAGAGTAGAATAGTATTAGGAGTAATACGATTGTGATTGCAGATATTTTTATAATTTTTTTATTTTTGCATTCGTTATTTTCTTTATTTATATTTTCTTTATTTATTTTTTCTTTATTTACATCGCTTTTATTTACATCTTTTTTATTATCGATAAATTTATTATCATTAAATTTATTATCGTTATTTTTATTACTTATTAAATTGCTAGTTTCTCTATCGTTTATTTCATTTTTAAAAACCTCACTAGCTTTTTTCCATAAAAAAGTTTCTAAGTTATCATCTTCTAAGCTGTTATCTAAAGTGCTACTAGCTAAAGTGCTATCATCTAAAGCACTACTATTTGAAATTAACGTATCTTTACTTATTCTACCTTTTTTAATTTTTTCTAAAATTTGAGATTTTGAAAAACCTCCTACTGGTTTTCCATCGATAAGCATATAGTAAATATTATTATTTTTCATAACCTTCTTTTCCTAAAAAAGAAACACTAAATTTAATATAAAGAACTACTAGAAGTAGTATAACGCTACTCTTTAAAATACTTGTCTAAAAACATTCTTCCTAATTGCGATGCGGTTTTCATAAACTTTCCATTATGAACTATTACTATAGCTACCGCAATTTGTGGGTCATTTGATGGAGCACTCGCTATAAACCAATTCGTAAGCCCTTTAGGATTATCTCCATTTAACGTGCCAGTTTTTGCCGATACTGGTATTTCAAAATTTCTAAAATATTTTTTAGAAGTCCCCGAAGTAGTCGTCTTTGCCATCATTTTTAAAAGCTCATCGGCCGTGCCCTTATTCATAACTTCTTGCAGAACTTGCGGTTTGCTTTTATAGAGAATCTCCCCCGTTGGCGCTACGACTCTACTTATCATATAAGGCTTTGGAATCACCCCCTTGTTAGCGACACCTGCCATAATCATCGCAGCATGAAGCGGACTTATGCGAACATCTCCAAACCCTGCACCAGTTCGACTAAGCTCATAATCTCCCTCAGGAATATTAGCTTCACTACTAGGCTGTATCATATCAAACGGAAGCTCCTCATTAAAACCAAACCTATTTGCATAATTCATCAAAGTCGCTTGATTTAAATATTTTAACGCCACTCTACCAAAAACAGGATTACAAGATTTTCCTAAAGCATCTGAAAGAGACATATGCCTTTTATCTAACTTACCACTAGGGGCATAATTATACTTATTTAATATATAATCGCTTCCCCTATACGCTATGCGAGAATCTGCACGCAGAACTCCAGCCTCTAAAGCTGCCGTAGCAGTAACTATCTTAAATAACGAAGCCGCAGGAAGCCCAGCATACAATTCAAAATTAGGAATATCTGAAAGCCCATCCATTGCTACAACTCTTCCCGTCTTAGGTTCTAAAGCTACTAGTGCTACGTGTGGCACCTCTGCTTGTTCTAAAATACTCGTAGTGTAACTTTGAAGTTCTGGGTCTAACGAAAAAAACACTATATTTCCAGCACGTGAAACCGCCTTTAAAGATTTCTCCGTCTTATACAATTCTTCATCAAACGACGGAATCTTAGTTAACAAAAATGAATTGTCTTTTAAATTTACTAAAAGCTTAACTGGAGGAAATTTCTCTAAGCTACCTAACGCCTTAATATTCATTCTAGGTTTAGGAGCTTCTTTTTTAATATTAGTTTGAACTATTAGTTTTTTTACACTATTAGATGGATTGTGAAATCCAAAATAGTAAATGGCTATAAAAGCAGGTACGAAAAAACAAGATATAAAAGCTAAATACGAAAAAATTTTTTGCTTCTTTAATTTATACCTCTTGCGTTTCTTAACAACCTGCCCCTGAAGACAACTTGGTTTATCACTTTTAAAAAAATTCATCATAATTACAATAAAAAGGTAAATAAAAAAATTCTTCACGTTTTAAGGTGTTTTTAAAACCTCAAAATTAGCATCACCCTTAAAGCTCTTAAAGCACTGGCTTTAACTCTTAAAATTATCATCAATTATTTATCATCAATATTTAGGCTCTTCACGTTTTATGTGGGTTAAAAACCTTTAAAATTAGTATCACTCACCTCGACGAAGCCCAAAAGAAAATTGACTTTAAAGAAATTTGCATAAAATAAATTACTTTAAATATAGTTGTAATTTTTCTTTAAACTATAGATAGTTTTCTATAAAAGCCAATTTTCTTTTAAGCTAACCCCCAATAACAATTTTTTCTAACCCACCTAAAACGTGAAGAACCATTATTTATCATCAATCGCTTATCATCTATTTTACGCTATTTCTCTAATTCTTAAAAGCCTATCTATTAAGCTTGGAAATTCCTTAAGTGGCACCATATTAGGCCCATCACTTTTAGCTTTTTCTGGCTCTGGGTGAGTCTCAAAAAACAGCCCATCGCAACCTATCGCCATTGCACATCTTGCTAGAGGCTCTACTAAGCTTCTATCCCCACCTGAAGCATTTCCTAGGGCGCTCGGTTCTTGCACGCTATGCGTCGCATCGAAAATTACTGGTGCTCCAAAAGATTGCATCTTAACTACTCCCTTAAAATCGTTTACTAAGCGTCCATAACCAAAAAAAGTTCCTCTCTCACAAATCATCACATTTTTATTCCCCGTACTATTAACCTTTTTTATAACATTTATCATATCCGTAGGTTGCATAAATTGCCCTTTCTTAATGTTTAAAGGCTTATTAGTTTTTCCTGCAGCTAAAAGCAGATCCGTTTGTCTAGCTAAAATGCTGGAATCTGAAGCACATCACAAACATTGGCCACAATTTGAGCTTGATAGCTTTCATGAATATCTGTAATTACGGGAAGCCCCGTTTCTTTTTTAACCTTTAATAGAGCGTTTAACCCCTCTTCGATACCTATACCACGAAAAGAATCTATGCTAGTTCTATTAGCCTTATCGAACGAGGCTTTAAATATAACATTTATATTACGAGTTTCTTTTAAATTACTTAAAACATCGGCAATTTTTAGCAAGATTTCTTCGCTCTCTATAACGCAAGGACCCGCAATCAATAATAAAGGCATGCCCTTTCCAACTTTAAAATTTGCTATATTAACTATATTATTAGTATTTAATTCCATTTTTTCACATCCTTTTAAAAATATTATCATCAATATAATATATAAAGGGTAAAATAAATAGTGAAAGTTATTTATAATTTTTTTTAAAGGAGACTTAAAGTGGCATTTTGGAAAAAAGGAGATTCATCAAAAAATAATCTATCAAAAAATAATCTATCAAAAAACAATCTATCAAAAAATGATTTAAAAAATAATTTAGAAGATAACGAGCAAGACGCATCTTCTAGCGACAATTATTCTAATAATAAATCAAACGATACTTTTGCGATTAAAATAACTAGTAGTAAAGAAGATTCAAAAGATAATTCAAAAGATAATAAATCACAAGAAATTACTACTAATGTAGTTCGTTCTGCATTAGGTGCAGGCACAGTTATTCAAGGCAAGCTTTCTTTTGATACGCCAGTTAGCATCGATGGAAAATTAAGTGGGGAGTTATTTTCTTCCGAAACCGTTATTATAGGAAAATCAGGCGTAGTAGATGCGACTATCGACGTTCGCTCACTCGTAGTTTATGGAAAAATCAAAGGTGATATTAAAGTATCAGAAAAAGCTACCTTTTTAAATGGCGCTATAATCGATGGCTCTATTTCTACACCATCTTTAATAGTAGAAGAAGGAGCAACGATAAATTGCAAATTCGAGATGAAAAAAAAGAATTAAAATATAAAGAACGAAATTTTTTTCTGTAATAGCTTTAAAGAAATTCTCTAAATACTCGCTTTTATTTGCCACTATTTAAATAAAAAAAACGATCTATTTTTTTACATAAATTTTTACAGAAATCTTTACATAAATCTTGGTGTTCTTTTAAGTTGCTATCAAGCTTTAAAGATTTTAGTTTTACTTATTTTTATTAGTTCTTTACGTTTTGTTTTAAAATTCTCAAAATAGCACTATCCTACCTACACGCCTAAAACGTGAGAAAACCTTTTTATTTCTACTATTTTGATTATCTATTTTGATTATTTGTTTTGATTATCTTTTCTTAATCTTAGCAGCTTTACCACGAAGGTCTCTTAGATAATAAAGTTTTGCTCTTCTTACACGTCCTTTTGAAACGACCTCTATCTTATCTACTCTTGGGCTATGGACAAAAAAAGTTCTTTCAACTCCTATGCCACCAGCGCTAATTTACGAACTGTAAAAGTGCCACCAGCTTGAGTGCCACCATTTCTTTTTATTACAACGCCTTCAAAAATTTGGATACGCTCTTTATTACCCTCTACGATTTTTGCATGAACTTTTACAGTATCACCAGCTCTAAAATCAGGGATATCAGTTTTTGTATAATCTAAAGCATTTGCGTTCATCTTTTTTACCTTCTTTCCTTTTTTCTTTTGAAATTCAAACTACTACTTATAACTACTCACACTTTTTAAAATGCATATCAAAATAATATAACATAACTAAAAATATAGTAAATAGGTTTACCAAATGATTTTTTATGTTAAAATGTAAAATTGTAATTTTAAAATAACTATAAAATTTTTATGAATACAAAACTTAAGTATAACATAATAAAAAGAAAAAAGAAAACTTTAAGGCCTAAAGAGGATCCTAAAAAAGAAGAAATAATAAAAAAAATTTCAGATATTTTCGATGAAAATGGCTACAAAGTGCGTAGGGAAAAATTGCATCAAGGTTTCGGCTGGAAAGCGATAAGTGGTTCTTGCAGAGTTAACGATGAAAATTTAATTTTTTTAGATAGGAAGCTTGGGCAAGACGATCAAATGATTTTTCTTATGCTACAAATAAAAGAAAAAGACCTTGGCATGCCTAAAGATTTGCTTTTAGAAATACCAGATAAATTAAAAAAGATAGCTAAAATCTAGAGTTAAATCTCAACAAGTGTTCTTTTGCTCCATTTAGTGTATCTCTAGTTTTATTATTTTTAGTTATCACTACCCTATATCTAATAGAGTAAATCCCTTTATCCATATTTTTATGTCTATATTTAACATTAGTATGATAAGTTAAAATCTTTTTTCCAAGTTTAAAAAATTTATCTTTTACACCATTTCTTTTTAATTTTCTTATATGTATTAAATATTTAAATCTCGCATTATTTCTTTTTTTATTCTTTCTAATGGTAGCTTTTAAAACTTTAGGAAGTTTTATAAGTAGAGCATTTCTATTTTTTAATTTTTTAATTTCTGGCCTTGGCACTTCCATTCTTGGATATGCAAGCTTTATTGCATTAGAGTTTCTAGGCGTTTTAGTTGGTGCAGCGGTAGGCGTAAAACTAGGAGTAAAAGTAGGCGTAAAAGTAGGAGTAAAAGTCTGCGTGTTTGTAGGGGTAAAAATTATCGTGCTAATAGGCTCTATGGTAGGAGTATTAGTTTTAGTAGGAGTAGATGTATAAGTAAAGCTTGGTGTGCTAGTATTTTCTGGCGTTATAATATTAGTAGGAGTGAAAGCATACGTATTAGTATTATTTAAAGTAGGAGTTGGTGTAAAAGTAGCGGTAGCTGTAAGAGTAGGAGTAAGGTTAGGAGTTTTAGTAGGCGTTAGTGTGGGAGTTAGAGTAGGAGTTGGAGTTAGAGTCCATGAGTATCCTTTAGGAGTTTCATCGCAACCGTTTTCTAATGCATTAAATCTTTTAATGTTAAAATCTGCAAAAGGATCGTCTTCTGGTTCATCATCTACGCAATCATCTAAGCAGTTTATTATTCCATCGCCGTCCATATCATCAGTGTTTTTATAAGTTCTACCGTAATACTGGGCTTGCTTACCGTAATAAGTAACCTTAACTTTGCAAAAAAGTTCACCTAAAATTTTTTTTGTAATTTTTTATTTATTTGAGCAGCTTTTAATCTTACCTTATCAGCATCTATATCAAACGCATTTAATATAGTTTTTTGTCTTTTGCTTACTGCATAGCTCAGCTGATATAAATCCTTACTCCCTCTTACCATTTCAATTTTTTCAAGTTCTTTTAATGCGGCAGGAACATTCATATAGTTTGGCTTTTTTGTTAGCTTAGAAAGTTCTTCATTAAGTAGAATATAAATGCGATTGCGAATTATAAGTGCTATAAACTCTATAAAAATTTTAGCAGATACTGCCTGAGATGAATGAACTCTCATACTTTTTGAGCCTAAAAAAGTCTTATCAATAGCAAAAAGTTTCTCAGTTGCGTCTCTACCCTTGTAAAGTATTATAGCTTCTTTAGCACTCATTTCTTCCGAACTAACAAGACAAAAATACCCACATAAATTAAGAGCCTTTTGAATTTCATCTGCTCTCTCTTCTACTTTTCTTAACTTTCCTTGATTGTCATAACTTAAATCAAAAAATTGCTTATACGTTTGTCCAAACTTTGTATCTTTGCCAATATGGTTTTTTAAAAATTGTTCAAACTCCTCTAATTTAATTTCTAGTTGCTCCCTCTCAAATGCTTGCTTTTCCGCACTAAAATAAACATGAAAATAACGCTCCTTACTATCATCATCATATAATTTTGATTTCACTGTAGTGCCATATACCTTGTATAAGCGAATACTACAGTCTCTTTTAGACTCAAATGTATTCCTGTTTTCTTCTACTAATTTAGAAACTAAAGCCTTACACCCTTTTACCATCAATAAAAAAGAAAAACCACTATTATCCATATATTGAATATTATATTTACTAAAATAACCACGGTCTAAAATAAATCCTATCTTTTTATATCCATACTCTATAACCTTATCTGCCATATGAGTAAATTGAGAAACGTCTGTAATAGAACCAGGATACTCTTCGTAAAATAACGGAACTCTATTCGTTTGATCAAAGGCAATGGATAAATTAAATACTGGGAATCCTTTTTCGTCTTTCGCTTTACCAAACTCTACTAATTCAACATCACCTGCTTGACAGTTCTTATTAGTCGAATCATATGAAACGTAAACCATTTGATTGCGATCTTTTCCCTTGTTCCAATCGTCAAGAAAGTTAATTATCTGCTCTTTGCTAACAGAAGAAAGAAAACGACTTATGGTAGAATCACTATAGATGCGCATACCTTTTGTAAAGAGTGGATGAGAAAAGGCGTAGTCTGGATAATACTGACTGACATTCTCTTCATTTACAATAAAATAACTCGCTAAATCAAGTATAAGTTCACTACGTTCACCAAAATGTTTTTTTTAGTAAAAAAGGCAAATTAAATTCATTTGCTACTTTTTCAATCACCAAGTGGGGGACCTATACGAAGACAACAACTGCGTGAAGCGTCTGAAAATTTCTCGGGCATAGGGGCATCTGGAAAATAATTACTATAATTGTCATTAGGGTACATAATATCATCTCTACCATCAACTAATTTTCCAATAACGCTACGCTTTGGATTAGTATACTGTTTCTCTTTATTATAAGTGCGATCGTATTCAAAAAGCACATATTTTGCTTCCCCTTTTTCTCTTATAATTATTTTATTTCTTTGCTCTGGTAATGGAACTGTTCGATTGTAATTCATAAAACCTCCTTTAGGTTAACGGTTGCACTAAAAGTATAGCATAGTAAATACACAGATGCAAGTAAAAAAAATGCATAATTTAACGATTATTTCTTATTTATTTTAATTGATTATTTGTTTAGGTGAACTTTTTTGAAAAGTTAAGGAAGTAAAAGTAGCATTATCATCTAGATTAGGACATTGGTCGTAAGGGTCTAAAACTTCATCTCCATCGTGATCGTTTATATCGCAATAATTTTCAGTAAGAGTTTTACATCTATAAACTCCCTTTCCTATAACATCATAAGTAATGCCACCGATTACTATTTCGCCAGTTTTTTCCGAACACTCTTCCCCTATAAAAAAATCTTCATCGATACGACCATCGTAATCATTATCTAAACCATCACAAAGTTCAGGCTGTGGCTCAGGCGTATACGTTGCCGTGTTAGTAGGTGTATTAGTCGGCGTGTTAGTAGGTGTATTTGTTGGCACCGTCGGCGTATTTGTAGGAGTATTTGTAAAAGTATGCGTGAATGTAGGAGTAAAGGTAGGCGTAAAGGTAGGCGTTGATGCGGCGCTAGATGAACTACTATGAAAAGAAGTAGTGCTACTACTGCTACTACTAGGAGTACCATTTGGTGAAGAACTACTATGAAAAGAAGTAGTGCTACTACTGCTACTACTAGGAGTACCATTTGGTGAAGAACTACTATGAAAAGAAGTAGTGCTACTACTGCTACTACTAGGAGTACCATTTGGTGAAGAACTACTATGAAAAGAAGTAGTGCTACTACTGCTACTACTAGGAGTACCATTTGGTGAAGAACTACTAGATTGCACATTACCTTGCGAGCTAGCACTACTACCACCTCCAAAAATAATTATACCGTCTCCATCCATATCTCCAAACCCTAAACCTTTCATCATGCGTTTACCGTCTGAAGAAAAATCTTCATCTATTTTTCCATCACAATCATTATCTAAGCCATCATAAATTTCTAAGGTTTTCGCATCCATATTCGCTTGTGCATCACACAAAACAGGACTATCAGATATTAAACCAGCACAATAATATTTTCCATTTTCAAGGCATACTCCAAGTCCAGCAGAGCAACTTAAATTTATAGAAGAATACAAACTATCTTTACAACAAGCAGGCGTATTTGCACTACAAACTATCAGAGGCTCTTCTGTGTCTCCATTGTAGCAAGTTAGCACTCCCTCTCCTAAACATTGATTAGCTAAACCATTATCGCACTCTTTACCTAAGTTTGCATAATTCCAATGCGTAGAACAATTAGTAGGAAACATTAGAGCTTCCCCTCCTAAGAATATCTGAGTAGGCGTTTGTCTAGAAACTTTAGTGCCATCTCCAATTTGTGCTAAAGTATTATTTCCAGTGCTGTAAAGTTTTCCAACCACATTTATTATATATAAATTATTGCTAACATTTATAATACGTTTTACATCACTAAAAATAAATTCAGGTGTTTTTTGATTAATAGTAGTATTATTCCCAATTTGTCCAAAATCATTTTTTCCAAAACAGTAAAGATTATTATCACTCGCAACTACGCAAGTAGAATTGCTAGCAAGCGACATACTATAAACACCGTCTAGGACTTTATAAAACGGACTAGAAACGCTATCCCCTTTTCCTATTTGTCCGTAATTATTAGCGCCACTACAATAAAGCTTATTCTCGTTAGTTATAGCGCAAATATGGTACTCTCCTATTGAAACTTGTTTTATATCATCTAAAACTTTTAATGGTGCTGAAACTTTGCTATCTTCTTTTGCGTCGATCGGCTTATAAGTAGCATTATTATTTCCCCAACAATAAAGCGTTCCGTCTACTTTTATAGCACAAGTATTAAGGCTAGTTATACTAACATTGCGGACATTTTCAAGCACTTTCTTAGGAGTATTCACGGAAGCGCTTAAAGTTCCGCTACCTACCTGACCAAAGCTATTTCCTCCCCAACAAAAAAGATCTCCATTAGTTTTAATAGCACAAGCGTGCGCAACTGAAGAATTTTGCAAAGACACATAACTTACATCATCTAAAATTTTAATTGGAGATACCACTCGAGAACTAAAAGTGCCATTTCCTACATTTCCAACTTCATTATAGCCCCAGCAATATAGCGCTCCTAAAGTAGTTATAGCACATGTAGTCCACCCTCCTACTGCCACTTGGCTTATATTAAGCTTAGGAAGTATCAACTTAGGTGTAGTCTCGTAGGTAGTATCCCCCGAGCCTAATTGACCATAATCATTTTTTCCAAAACAATAAAGCTTGCTATCTGAAATAGCACAAGTATGATCATAGCCTACACTAACGGCACTTACATTTGTAAGCCCCACAATTTTTTTAGGAGTCGATACGTGATAATCTTTAGATGTTATTTGACCATGTTCATTTAACCCCAGCAGTAAAGTTCTCCACTTACAGAAATAGCGCAAGTAGTGCTCCCATTACTTGCTACCTGCTTTACGCTATCTAATATAACGCTATCTAATATAGGGGCTGATGCAAAACAAGGACTATTAGAAAATATTATGATAAATAAAAAGATAAATAAAAATAAGAAAAAATTAGAAAGAAAACTAGAGAATCTTTTTATAGTTTCTAATGGTTTTCTACTATATATTTCCTTACTATATATCTCGTTATATACCTTATCATATATAGAGGGAAAAAAATTCAATAAGTTATGTTCTTTTATGATAAAATTCATAAATTAAAAATAATCAAATAAATAAAAAATAAATAAATATGCCTACGCATAAAATAAAAAATAAAATAAAAAACTTTAAAATTTACTTACTTTTTTAAAAATAAATACAAATCAATAAATCGATATTATCGATACTTTGATGTAAAAAGCGAGTTTTCGTTGCTATCACTTAAATTTTTTTTTAATTTTTTATAATTTTTTTGATTATTTAGGCGTTTTTTTAAGAAAATTTATACTTTTTTACCTCTATTTTAGCATTTTTTTTAATTTTTATATTTTTCAGTGAATTTCAGTGACATCTAATTATGAGCCAATAGGATGATAGCTTTAAAAACTTTAGGAAGTTTTATAAGGAAGAGCTTTTTTGTTTTTAATTTATATTAACGGTTGTTTTCTTTCTTGATTTAATTTTTCAGCCGACAATCGCACGTTAGCAATATTTTCATAAACTACATCGCCCGTATCTTCTGCATCTTGTATAACGGCAGACTTTAATGCTGAATAATTAACTATGCCTAGTCTTTGATTTTCAGGAACGAATATTTCACCACATGCTTTACATTGTGCTACTACCACTATTCCAGCAAAAGTCACCTTTGAAAGGTCTGTTAAAAAATCACTATCATCGGCTCCCTTTAACCCACAATAAGGACAAGTAATCTCATCTATAAACGTTTCCGCTAAACCTTTTAACCTAAACTTTATCGCCATACGTAAATATTTCCTCCCTATCTTGCCTTAAGTTTAACCTAAAAAAAAATCTCTACCTCACACCATTTCAAACACATTATCTAACATAAGTAGCTTAAAAATCTCATCGACAAAACCACTAGCATCTTTTATAACTAATTTTCCGTTTTCTTCTTTTAATTTTTCATTACACGATAGAATCTTTCCTATACCATAACTATTTATCACTTCGACTTGAGACATATCTAATACGATATTTTTCTTGCCTTTCTCAAGAAGATTACTAAAAGCTTTCGTTAAGGCCTCACCGCTTTGCTCCGAATCTAAATCCTCGGTTATCTTAATAACCGCTTCACCTCTAGGCGATATTTCCGTTAGAAACTCTAGATCTATATACTTATTATTCATAAGTTTTATATCGGATATCAACGCTTTAAACTTAATATTTTTTAATATCTTTCCTTACCATTTATTTATAATTTATTTATAATTTATTTACCGCTTATTATTTACGGTTTATTTGCTACTTATTATTACAAAATTAAAGCTAACTATATCTTTAAACTTAAGATTTTTCTTTATTTTCCCGAATATTTACACAAGACTTCAAGGATAAAAAACAAGGATAAAAACAAAAAAATAATGATAAATAAAAAATAAACTAAAGAATTTTCAAGGATTTTTTATTATGAATGATAACTCTTTACAAAACAGTCAAGAAAATAACCAAACGTATAACCAAGAAGAATTTAAGACTGAACATGAAATCGCCGTCGATTGGAGAGAAATCCTAACTTGGGTCGATGACTTACCACCGATGCCACACGTAGCCTCTAAAGTTATAAACTTACTAAGTTCTCCTAATACGACATCTGCCGAGCTAAATGAGTTTTTAAAAAAAGACACAGCATTAAGTAGTAAAATTTTAAAAATAGCTAACTCTGCACTATTTTCTAGACAACGAGAAATTACAGGCATAAATCAAGCCGTAATGCTAATAGGATTTCAAGCGCTAAAAGGTATCGTCGTTGCAGCAACTATAAGACAAATGAATCAGACATTAAGTTCAATACAAAAAATTATTTGGGATCACAGTATCGCTACCGCTATGTTTTCTACTAATATTTCAAAATCTTTAAAAAAACCTTACTCAGATGAGATGTTTCTTTTCGGTATGCTCCATTCGTTAGGACATTTCGTTATTTTAAATTATAATGAGACTAAAAATCGATTTAAGGATG
The DNA here is from genome assembly GCA_050952645.1 of Bdellovibrionota bacterium. GTDB lineage: Bacteria > Bdellovibrionota_C > UBA2361 > UBA2361 > CAKMMH01 > CAKMMH01. Next base: position 255,246 of record JBMNLI010000017.1, read on the forward strand.
TTATGAACCTTATAAAAGAAAACTCTTGCGACTACTGCACGGCAGAACAAGAAATTTTTGGATTTACACACCCTCTTATAGGTGCGCTAGTAGCTAAGAAATGGAATTTTTCAGCAGAAATTTGTCAAATAGTTCTTCATTACGCTAGCTCGCTAGAAAGTTTTAAAGAAGAAAACGTGCAAACTGAAAAAACACTTATACTAAAATTATCAGATATCTTATCTCACACTTTAAAATTAGGAAGCCCTGAAGGATACAAAGACTTAACTAATGATATAGTGCCAATATGTAAACTTATAGGTTTTAATAAAGATACTCTAAACGAAGACTTGCAAAATATCGTAGAACTTACCGAAAAGCAATACGAAGCTGAAAAAAGCATTTATTAAAAATAGATTAAAAAAAATAGATTAAAAAAATTAAAGGATAACAAGAAAAATCCTTAAAGGTTTTTATCTTATATTTTCACTTTTTATTTGCTTTTTATATTTTCACTTTGTCTTTCAATTTGTTCTAAAGTTTTATCGCTGAGTTTCATCGCTAGGATTTTCTTTCTCCCCTTCCTTTACCTCTTCTTCCTTAACCCACAAAGGATGTCTAGTAGAATACTTAGGATCATCAAAAATAACTTGCACGCCTTTTCTATTTCTTAAATTTACAAACAATGGAGCTTTTAAATTTGCCGTAGTCGAACTCAACTCTTTTCTAACCGTAACTATAATTAAAATTGCGTATTCGTCATCTTCTCTAAAATCACACAAAGGATCGTTTAAAGGCGGCTTTAAAGAATACTCAACTCCGAATTCATACCCATCGATAACTACAAAAGCTAGCGCAGGGTCGTCTGCACTATGAAGCCAAGAAAAAGGCGCTTTATGTTCAAGCATTACAAACTCAGTGTTTTTAGGAAAACCTATAAGCCCAGAGGGAAAGTAAATTAAACTTTCCTTTGGAACCTTTAAATCACCAAAGCGTAAACTTTTTATAATTATTTCTTCTTTAGAATTTTCAGTATTACTTTCTGCATCACTTTCTACACTATTTTCTGCATTATATGCCACACTACTTTCACATTCATTTTTTACATTTTCACACATAAAGACTTGCCTACCCAAAAAATATTATTTCTAAATATCACTTCTTAGAAACTACGAGCTTATTTAACTTAGCACTGCTACATTTTTTGTCTTTATTTTCATCGATATATTGGTCTAATACATTAAGCTCTTGTCCACTTTCTAAAGGAGAACTAGCGGCAACCTTATTTTCTTCTAATATTTGTAAATATATTTCTTCTCTATATATTTTATAATTATAAGGCGCATCTACACCTATTCTTGCCTGACTCCCCTTTACATCGAGGACGATAATCTTTATATCATCACCAACAAAAATACTTTCACCAGCTTTTCTCGTTAATATAAGCATCTTTTGCCTTCCTTGGCTAAAACAATAAAATAAACAATATAAATAAAATACATTAGAAGCTTATAAAAAAAATGAAATTTTTACAATAGTAATGTTTCAAAATAGTTTAGATCGCTATTTTACCGCTATATTATCACCTAATTATCACACATTATTACCAAATTATCACTATTTTGGCACTATTTATGCATAAAATTAAGCTATATAGCCATATTTTTTTATTTTTATAAATATTATTTTAAATTATTTCTAAAAAACGATGCGTATAAATTTCGATTCTAACTACAACGATATAAAGAAAATTTTAAGGTCTTACGATAACCTAAACTCTATCTCTAATAAAAACTCTAATAAAAAAGAACTTTCTCTTAATAATACTCTTAATAACACTTTTGATAACACCTTTAATAATACGCTACAAGATGTTTTAACTAATGATGAAAATCTAATAAAAACGAGCGCTAATAATATGAAGCAAGATAGCATTCAAAATAATGCTAAAGGTAGTAGCTGTGCAAAAACTAAATTAAGCTTTATTGAAAATGATATAAATGAGCAAAATTTATTTACTCTAAATTTAGAAGATTTTGAACTAGAAAAAGCAGATATTTTAAATAGCAAAGTTAAGTTTAATAATCATTATAACGTACTAGAAAATAGCTTTAGAAATGATATCGATGATTTTGATAGCGATTTTGATAACGATTTCGATAATGAAAATAATGTCAAAACACCGACCATCGTTTCTGCAAAAAGAATATCATCTGACAATAATTTGTCATTGAATAATAATTTTAAAGCAAACGTAAATAGAATAGATAAAAAAATAATATCAAAAATAATAAAAGATGAGGGAAAAAGACAAGGGATAGACCCTGCACTAGCGTTAGCCGTTGCTAAAGTAGAATCATCTATGAACCCTATGGCTGTAAGCACAGATGGTCATTACAGTAAAGGCTTATTCCAACTTTTAGATAACACTGGAAAAGAACTTATGGCAAACTTTGCCAATTACGAGCACTACTCCCCTTATGATATAGAACAAAACTCTACTTTAGGTATAAATTACTTAAGAGAACTGCATCAAACTTTCTCTAAAGTAAATACATTAAGCAATAATGCAACGACAAATATAGCACTAGATGCCGACTCGCTAGAAAAATTCGCAATAGCGGCCTTTAATGCTGGGCAAGGACGAGTAGCTAGCGCTCAAGAAAAAGCTTTAAGAGATGGAAAAGACCCAAGAGTGTTTGAAAATGTTTATGAATACCTACCTAACATAACTAAAGATTACGTAAGAAAAGTTTTAGCTACACGTGATGAGTTTTCAAGAAATATTTAGAATAGAAATTTAAATAAGAATTTATAGAATAAACATTTTAGTAAAACATTTTAGTAAAATACTTTAATAAAACTTAAATAAAAGTGCGAAGAACATCTACAAAAAATTATAAATAAAATGTCTACTGTTTACACAACATCAAAAAATATTATAAAATCATAATTCTTTAAAAAAATAAAAAAATGGAGAGTTTTATTTATAATGGATAAGATATAATGGATAAAAAAAGAGTCGTAATAACTGGCTTAGGTTGCGTGTGTCCGTGTGGGAATAACGTATTAGATACTTGGAAAAATATTGTAAATGGAAATTCTGGAATAGATTACATTACTCAATTTTGCACGGATGATTTTCCAATAAAAATAGCAGGAAGCGTTAAAAATTTTAGAACAGAAGATTACATAGAACCAAAACAAATAAAAAAAACAGACTATTTTACTAGATTTGCTATCGCTGCTAGCAAACAAGCTATGCAGGATGCAAAATTAAGTGGAACTTCAACTTATAAGCCTGAAAGGATGGGTTGCATCTTAGGTATAGGAACTAGTGGCATTCGAGTATTAGAAAAATATTGCGATGCTTATAGAGAGGGTGGCGCAAAAAAAATATCGCCTTTTTTAGTCCCTGCTCTTATAAGCAATTTAGCAGCTGGTAATTTAGCAATAGAACATGGGTTAAAAGGGATAAATTACGTTATAACTAGTGCATTTGCTTCATCTGCTCATGCTATTGGGGAGTCTTATAGAATGATTAGAGATGGCAATCACGATGTAATGCTAACTGGCGGAGCAGAAAGTATCATTACGCCTCTAGCACTCGGTAGCTTTGCAGCTATGAAAGCACTTGCAACGAAAAGCGATGACCCCAAGCGCGTCTCTAGACCTTTCGATGCTAAAAGAGATGGCTTTGTAATGAGCGAGGGCGGAATAATTTTAGTTTTAGAAGAGTATGAAAAAGCTAAACGTAGAGGTGCTAACATTTACGCCGAGATAATTGGTTATGGTTTTTCTTGTGATGCTTACCATATAACGGCATTACCTAAAAATGCAACGGGGGCTATCGCTTGCATGAATATGGCATTAAAAAATGCTGACATAAAAAAAGAAGATATCGACTATATAAATGCTCACGGCACTTCTACACCTATGAATGATAAGACTGAAACTCTTGCTATAAAAAAAGTTTTTGGAGAACACGCCTACAAATTAAGCGTTAGCTCTACAAAGTCTACTACGGGACATTTGTTAGGAGCTGCTGGTGCTATCGAGGCTTTAGTTTGTGCATTAGTTATAAAAAATAATATTATTCCACCTACTATAAATTTAGAAAATAAAGATCCACTTTGCGATTTAGATTATACGCCGAATATATATAAAGAAAAAAACGTAAGATACGCCCTTTCTAATTCATTTGGTTTCGGAGGAACTAACGCAAGCATTATTTTCAAAAAGTGTAGTTGATAAAAAACAATTTAAAATTTCTAATTAACTAAAGGTCTCTAATGCAACGTGAGGCTCTATAAATTTTTAGCTCTTCACATTTTGAGTGGGTTAGAGTCTATCTTCTAATGTAAATTGACAAAATAATAGTTAATTTTATTGGCAAAAATAAACATTAGAGTTATTAGGAAAAGTTATCCATAACTGATAGCCTGGCCTAGCAATTAAAAGCTAAAGGTCAAGCTGTCAGGCTGTGGATAACTTTCACAAAGACCCCATTAAACAAAATTGCGTTTTGGTTCTCTCGGCCCCACCTAAAACGTGAAGAACCATTTTTTTAAAATGGCATAATTTTCTCTATCGCTTTAAAAAAATTTTTATTTTTTTATATCTTTTTATATCTTTTAAAATCTTACTATTTATACCTTTTTACAGCTTTAAAAACGCTTCCTTTAAAAAAAATCTTTAAAAACTTTTTCGCTTTTTAAAAACTTGGCAAAGCTTTTGCAAGATTGCTTTATAAATACGGTTCGCTAGGAAATAAATTCCTAAAAAAGAAAAAAGGATTTTGAAATACTTTTTTATTTAGTTATTTATTTAGTTATTTATTTAATTACATAATTTATTTAAGCCAAGGAGAGCAAGCAAAATGACTATAAATATTAGAACGAATGTCGCATCATTAGTATCGCAAAGAAACTTAGATAGTAGCACAGCGAGTATAAACTCTGCTTATGAAAGATTATCATCGGGTCTTAGAATTAACCATGCTAGAGACGATGCTGCAGGTCTTGCAATTGCAGAGAGTTTAAAAGCTGATGCAAAAGTTGCATCCGTTGGTATTAGAAATGCAAACGATGGCATCTCTATTATTTCTATTGCCGACCAGGCGATAGGACAAATCGGAAATGTGCTTAGTAGATTAGCAGAGCTTGCTCAACAATCTGCAAATGGTGTGTATAGCAATACTCAACGTTCAGCACTAGCAAACGAGTTTGTAGCATTAACATCGGAAATTGAAAGAATTGCCGTAACGACATCATTTAACAAATTACAATTATTAAGCGGTGGTGGTGAGGTTGTATTCCAAGTAGGTTTCGATGGAAGTTCAACTTCGCAAGTAAGTTATAAGGGAGTAGCAGCTACTCTCGAGGCTCTAGGGCTTGCAGATGAGGGGACATCAAATGTAAATGTTTCCATTATTGCAGATACCGATTTAGCTTCTCAATCTGCTGCGCGTATCGCTCTAGATGCGATAAATAATGCTATTGCATCTTGTTCGAGAAATAGAGGAACTCTTGGTGCTGCTGAGGCAAGACTAGAGGTTACTATCAGCAACTTACAAGTTGCGAGAGAAAACTTTAGAGCTGCAGAAAGCCGTATCCGTGATGTTGACGTTGCTTCTGAAGCAGCTGAGCTGACAAGATTAAATATCTTACAACAAGCAGGTTCAGCAGTGCTTGCACAAGCTAACTCTCAACCTCAATTAGCATTACAATTATTACGTTCATAATGTAAGTTTAATAAAAAATATTTTTATAGGGTTGTTTATTTTAGGTTTTAAAAGGATTTAGAAAATGACACTTAATATTAGAACAAATATGCCGTCGGTTACTGCTCAAAAGAATTTAAATGCTACGGGTGGTAGACTTCAAACTGCTTATGAAAGACTTTCATCTGGATTAAGAATTAACCATGCTCGTGATGATGCTGCTGGTCTTGCTATTGCAGAAAGCTTAAAAGCCGATTCAAAAGTTGCTTCAGTTGGTATAAGAAACGCAAACGACGCAATATCAATTATCAACATTACAGATGGAGCGGTAGGACAAATAACGAATGTTCTAAGTAGACTTAGTGAGCTAGCACAGCAATCTGCTAACGGCGTGTATAGCAATTCACAACGTTCTGCATTACAACTTGAGTTTACGGCATTATTAAGTGAAGTGGAGCGTATCGCTTATACTACCGAGTTTAACGGACTTAATCTTTTAAGCAACGGCGCTACGGTAACGTTCCAAGTTGGCTTTGATGGTTCTTCTTTATCGCAAATTAAATATGATGGAGTAGGAGCAACATTACAACACTTAGGACTAGCTCCCGAGGGGACTTCTGTTCATAAGTTCTCTATAACTGGTGATACCCCAGAGGCTTCTCAGTCTGCCGCAAGAAACGCACTCGATGCGATACAAACTGCTATAGACTCGGTAACTAGAGGAAGAGGTATTTTAGGTTCTGCGGAGTCTAGACTAGAAACTACTATTCAAAATCTACAAGTAGCTAGAGAAAACTTTATCGCAGCTGAAAGTAGGATTCGTGATGTCGATGTAGCAGAAGAGGCTGCTAACCTTGCATCTGCAAATATATTACAACAAGCAGGAACTGCAATTTTAGCTCAAGCTAATTTACAACCACAATTAGCACTTCAATTGCTTCAATAGGAGATAAGCTAAATAGTAAATCTAAATAATAAAAGTTCTCTTTTTTAGATACATGATTTAGATATACGATTTAAAAATATATCTTACAAAGAGAACTTCTATATTTAACTCTTCAATTAACTTAAGAAAAATAACTAAAAAAATAACTAAAATAATCAAGTAAAAAAATTTAAATTCTATCTTAAGAATGCTAATCTTTCTTGTATATTTTCATCTTCTGATGATTCTTCATACAGACGTAAATTATTTTGCAAGAACGCAGGATCTAAATCTAATTGAAGTGCAATCCATGCGAAACTAAATGGAACCTTTGGGGTAAGCTCGCTAAAGATCCATTGTCTTGCACTTCTTATAACGTGGCGCTCACAACGAGCAGAACCGAAAGCATCACAAATTGCTCTTGATAAAACTGCTGCTAATAAATTTCTTTCGGGTTTAATTGAGGAGTGATTATCTTGTGAATCTTGATATTCTGAATCAAAATAATTCGTATATGATAAATTACTCATATTTAATAATCTCCTTATAACTTGAGGTTAATAAGCTATTTATAGCTCTTATGTGTTTTAACTTTTCTTTATCTTTCTTTATATTTCTTTATCAACTTTTTCGTATTAAATAAAACTCGATATTAAATAAAACAAATTAAATAAAACAAATTAAGTAAAACTTATAAGAAGCTAATTTAATTTTAAAGCAATTTTTTATTTATGTTTTTTAAATATATTATTAAAAATATAATGCTTAAAAAACACACTATTCAAAATGTATCGCTTAAAGTTATATTCCTAGACTTAAAATAACCTTAACCTATAAAATTCTAAATTTAAATTTTCAAAAATTTAAAATATTTTAAAATTAAAATTAAAAAATGATAAAATTAACTAAATTATTAACTTATAACCTCAACTTACAATATACAATTACAGTAAACCAATTCTTAACAAAAATTCGTAATAAATAATTAAAATCTTATAAAAAACAAATAATAACAAATAATTAGGTGGTGTTACTTTAAGTCAACTAAACTAACACAACCCTATTTTTATAATTTTATTTTAAAATAGTCAAGAAAAATCGGGGAATATTTTAAAAAAACGAAAAACTTAACTTTTCTATTAAAATTTTCAAAGCAAATTACCTACAATTTAAAGCATAACGCATTGAATTTATTGCAGATTTTCTCTGAAAAGAAAAAACCTTGCAAGCTTTGCATATAAAACGCTGTTTTATTAGCACATGTAATTATACTTTAATTTTTATAATAATTTTTAAAACAATCTTTTAAATAGTTTTTTAAAAATATATTATTGAAAACGTTTTACTTTTTAGATAATTTTGTATATACTTACGCTCGTATTTTAAGTTTATAATTTATATTTTATCACAATCGTTTTAAATTTAATTAATTTTTGATTTTAATTTTGATTTTAAATAGAAAGGAATTTTTGAATGAAAAATAAGCTGTTTATTAGCAATTTAGACTTTAGCATAACGCAAGATCAGCTAGAAGATATTTTTAGTGAAATAGGAAGCTATGTAAGCATCGTTATCGCAACGGATAAAGATGCACGCTCGAGAGGTTTTGCTTTTATAGAAATGAAAGATGAAGAAACTGCTCAAAAAGCTATCGATGCTTTAAATAATAAAGAAATAAATGGTCGCCCTATGAAGGTAAATTTTGACCGTGGCAAAAACCAAGACAATATAAAAGCAAATGAGAGACAGCGAGGGCAACGCCAAGAGCAATTGCCACCTATTCAAAGAATGCAATTGTTTAAAAAGAAGAAAAAATTAGATCCGTTTATAGAGGATCCAAATCTTAAGATTGATTATAGAGATGCTCCTTTGCTTTCCAAGTTCGTTAGTGAGAAAGGAAAAATTCTTTCTAGAAAACTAACTGGCTTAACTGCACATAATCAAAGAAAAGTTTCAAAAGCTATAAAGCGTTCTCAAAGTTTAGGACTTATGCCTTATAGCAGTTAGTATTTTTTCCTCCTTTAAAAAAAATACAATCTACCCTTATTTAATTTCAAAAAGGGGAACGTAGTTAAAAAAATTATGTTCCCCTTTTTTTTATTCTTTTATCCTTTTATTCTTTAATGTGATTTAAATTGGTTCTTCACGTTTTAGGTGGGTTAGGAAAATTGTTTTTGGGGGTTAGCTTAAAAGAAAATTGGCTTTTATAGAAAACTATCTATAGTTTAAAGAAAAATTACAACTATACTTAAAGTATTTTATATTTAGCAAAATTTTTTTAAAGACAATTTTCTTTTTGAGTTCCGTGAGATGAATGATGATAATTTTAAGAACTTAAAATCTTCTAAAAATATGAAAAACTAAAATATCATAACGAGTATAGAAATTATAGCCTTAAAACTTTACTACTGCCCCGTAACTGCAATAACAGACTTCCAAAGATCGCCATCTGCTTTTACTTGTTTCTTTTTACCTACCATCATTTTAAAAGGTATGTTCACAAAATGCTCATTTATAATTCCTACCGCCATATTAGTTTTCCCAGTCATAGCAGCATGAACCGCATTTTGCCCGAGTACTAAACAGAATTCCGAATCGGCAGAATTTGCAAGTTGGTTTCTTATAATATAGCTAGGGTCGATATATTTTACGGTATGTTCAATATTTTCTTTCGTTAGATACTCTTTAATTTTTTCTTTTAAAAATAACCCAATATCTCCCATCTTTTGATTGCCCGATAAATCCTTACCTATCTTCTCTTTATCAAAAAATTTTTGCCCAGCGCCTTCCGCTACAACGATAACGGCGTGTTGCTTATTTAAGAGCCGTTTTTTTAATTGCTCTAAAAGCCCATTTTTGCCGTCTATATCGAAATCTACCTCAGGAATTAAGCAAAAGTTTACACAACCCGAAGCAAGCGTTACGTGCGTTGCGATAAATCCAGACTCACGCCCCATAATCTTAACTATGCCAATTCCATTATAAGCAGCTCTCGCTTCAGTGTGAGCCGAATAGACGGCCGTTCTAGCATCTCCAACGGCAGTTAAAAATCCAAAACTCCTACTAGTCCAGCATATATCGTTATCGATAGTTTTAGGAACACCAACTATTGAAATTTTTAGTTTTCTTTCTCTTATTCTTTTTGAAAGAGCCATGCCACCTTTTAAAGTTCCATCTCCTCCGATAACAAATAGTATATTAACCTCATATTTTAATAGAGTATCTATCATATCATCTTCATCTTGAGGCCCTCGAGAGGTTCCTAAAATCGTTCCACTTGCATTTGAAATATCTTTTACAGACTCTTCAGTAAGCTCTACTGGCTCATACTTAGACGATGAACTTAAGCCCTTAAATCCATACATAAAACCTAAAACTTTTTTTACTTTATAATGTTTTAAAGCCGTTATGCTTACCGCCTGAATAACATCGTTAAGCCCAGGGCAAAGCCCCCCACAAGTTACTATCCCACATATAGTATTTTTAGGATCGAAATATATTTTTTTTTGCGACCCCGCTTTTTCAAACATAGGAATCGCATTTAAAGTTTTTAAGTGGTAATCGAACTCTTCTTTCCTACCATAAATTATTACTCTCTCGCTAGGTGATATAAAATTAGCCTTTTTAGGATCTAAAGGCGATTTTATCTTACATTCTCCTAAAACTTCTATTTCTGTATCTTTAATGTTTTTAATTTTTTCCATATAATACGTATTATCGGTTTAATTAAAAAAGATGTTAAGGCAAATTTTTATTTCACACAACTAAACGTTTTTATTACACATTTAATAAGTTTATTTTACTTACTTTAAACGTTTTTTTGAATATATTTTTTTATATATTTTTTATATATTTTTAAGGCGAAAAAATGATATTTAAAAAAAGAAATTTTTTACTACTGTTTTTAATTTTATGCGTATCTTGCGTAAATCACGACCTACAAAGCGCACTCGATGCAGACAAGAAAGGAGACACTACTACTGCCCTTAAGCATTTCAATAAATACTTAAACTCAAAATCGAATAAAGAAACCATCGATACTGCAAACGTTAGAGTTAACACTTTGCAAGCAAAAAAATTAGTTAAAAAAATTGAAACTACACTAGAAGCCCAAGAAGACACGCTTACCGCTGATGATTACAGAAAAATGTTAAAAGAAATAAGATCCCACAAAAACTGGGATCCTGATGATATAATTTTTAGCTTAACTAAATCGAGAATTAAAGACCGCTTAGCTATAATTCAAGATGAGTGCAAAAGCCTTGAAACCGTTTTAAATGTATTCTTAAAAAACAAGGAAGAGATAAAAGCTTATAAAACTTTTAATTTTATAAAAGAAAAAGATAGGAATTATAAGGTAGCTCCATTAACTGAAATAAAAATAGTAGATATTTTTACTAAACATAATGAGAAGAATTTTTATAAAAATGTAAAGAACAATAATTTTAAAGATGCCGCGCTTTTCTTGCAAGTTTTAGATGCCGAGCTTTTTAGCGAAATATATAAAGAAGAGTTAAGAAAAAAATACTCTAATGTTTTAAGCCAAATTGCAACTCCTAAGATTGCAAAACTTATAGAAGAAAAAAAATTTTTAAATGCTTACGATATAAATAATACGACTATTAAAAATGAAGCAATTAAAGAAAAAATAAAAGAAGAACTTAAAGAAAATTTAATCAATCAAGATGGCACGGTAAGCGTAAAAGATTTTATAACCCTTGAGGGGTATTTAATTATATCGCCTGAATTAAAGCCGCTAGTAGAAAAAAGCTATTATGAATATATAGATAAAATTTCTTTGCCTATTACAAATATATCTTTCGTTTTAAAAAATTATGGTCTTAGAAAAGATATATATAATGATTTAAAGTTTTCTATAAAATCTAAAATATCTGAAATGACGATTCCAATAAAATTAAAAAATAGTAAAAGCAAAGACTTAGATTATTCCATAGAACTTGAAACTTACAAAATAGAAAATGATAAGATAAAAACAAAAATCAATATTTCTAAAATAAAACCTAAGCATGAAAATATAGTTATACAAAAAATATCTTCAATATATAATGAGAACTTAAAAGTAGTAAGCACTAGTAGGTTAACTAATAAGATTATGAAAGTAATAAGACAAAATGTAAAAATCGATGTGCTTACGATGCTGAAATCTGCAAGGTATTATTTAGCTAGAAAAGATTTAAAAAATTTTAAAGATATAACAAGCAAACTAATCTTACTAAACCAAATAGAGCCTTTTGATGATGATACGGAAAATAAGTTAATAAATCTTTTATCGGAATACGAAGCGTTATGAGTAGTAATAAAATAAATATTCTTTTTTTTGGAACTCCAGATTATTCTTTAGAAACTTTAGAAGCACTTTTTAACAAAGATAATGTAAACGTAGCAGGAGTTATTACGAAAGAAGACAAACCTAAAGGGCGTGGTGGAAAAATATCCCCTACTTCGATAAAAATTTTTGCAATGGAAAAAAACATCCCCTACTTTACTCCTCATATTTTAAGAAATGAGCAAGAAGCGTTTTTTAATTTCTGCAAAACTCTTCCTAAAATCGATTTATCCGTAGTTATCGCATATGGGCAAATTTTACCTAAAGAGATTTTAGAGTTTCCAGAGCATGGCTCTGTAAACTTACACGCTTCCTTGCTTCCTCATTTAAGAGGCGCCGCTCCCATTCAAAGAGCCATTATGAATGGGGACACTAAAACGGGAGTATGTCTTATGAAAATGGACGAAGGGCTAGACACTGGGGATGTATATTTAAGCCAAACCGTAAAGATTGATGATACTACAACTTTTGGAAATTTATACAAGATGCTATCTTCACTAAGTGCAAAAATTATTTGTGATAATATCGAAAAAATTATTAACGGCAAGCTTAAAGCTAAAAAGCAATCTTTAAAAAACGTTAGCTATGCTCGTAAAATTTTAAAAGAAGAGGCTTTGATAAATTGGGAAGATAGCAGTCATAAAATATTAAGATTGATAAATGCGATGGATCCTTTGCTAGGAGCCTATACGATATTTAATAATAAGCGTTTAAAACTTTTTACCCCTAAGATTGCACCTAAAATTGCCCCTAAAACTAAAAAGCGAGAACTTAAAGTTTCTAGCGATATAAAAAATGGTGATATTAGAAATGGCGATATAGTAGGATTTAGGAAAGACTATATTCAATTTAAGTGCAAAGACAATCTATTAAATATTTATGAGGTGCAACTAGAGGGAAAGAGGAGAATGAAAGCCGCAGAGTTTATATCTGGGCTAAAATCTTAAAATAAACAATTAAAAAAAATACAAAACAGCTTTAAAACGATTTAAGAATAAACTTAACTTATAAACTTACATTTATAAACTTACATTTATAAACTTATATTGCAAACTTAACAATAAATAGGAGAAATACTTATGTGGGCTTTATTTGCTGCATGTTCGGCAATTACTCAGGCGCTTTTTGACGTAACGAATAAAAAATATCTTTCATATAAAAAGGTAGATGGAGCGATTTTAGGATTTGGAACTTTTTTAGCCGCCACTCTTTTTTTAATTCCGATAGCACTTTTTAATATTCCTGAGCAATTAGGAAAAGAGTTTTACTACCTGCTTCCGATCGCTGGGATTCTAGATGCGATAGCAATGTTTCTTTATATAAAATCTGTTAAAATGGGAAACTTAGGCGATGTTTTACCTTTGCAAATGACGACCCCTCTTTTTACTATGCTTTTTGCACCTTTTTTATTAAATGAAACTATAACGCTAGTCAAGGCTTTGGGAATTATATTAATCGTGCTTGGCATTTACTGTTTAAACATAAAAGATATAAAGCAAAATTTCTTATCTCCTATAAAATCAGTTCTTAATAATAAGGCAAGCAGGCTATTTCTTCTTACGGCGCTTATATGGAGCATTACTACTTGTTTACATAAGTTAGGAATGAAAAGCTCTAATACTTTCTACTGGCTCGTTTTAGTAAAAGGCATGGATTTTATTTTCTTTTATGCGATTTTAGCTTTTTACCAAAAAACAAAGATAGACAATAAGCTACTAAAAGAGAACTGGCGTGCCTTTTCTATATTAGGTTTTTTAAGTGCTACAACATCTGCATTTTTTTATATTGCAGTTTACCTTGGCACTACCGTTTATGCTATGATTATAAAAAGGGGTAGCGTTTTAATTAGCATAATTCTTGGTGCTATTTTATATAAAGAGGTAAATTTAAAGGAACATATGATAGGTGCCTTAATTATGCTTCTTGGCTGTTTCTTTGTGGCAATATAAAAAAAAAGGTGCTAAGGAGCAGAACTCCTTAACACCTTACAGAGAAAGTAGCGAGGTAAAAATCATTTAATTTAAAAAGTTATTTCAGCCGTATTTATAATTTTTTTATGTGTATTATTTATTTATATTTTTAAATTATATATTTTATCAACACGTTTCTTATAACTTTCTTTTCTTGCTCAAGACAATTTTTTTTATATCTTGTGTGCAAATATGAACTATTATTCAGCATTTTTAAGGGAGTTCCTTAAGTATTTAAAGCTTTCTTTTTAAGGAACTCCTTAAATTTATCTTTATCAAAATTATTGTAATAATGATAAAGCTATTGCTGGTGCTTGGTTTGCCTGAGCAAGAACTGAAGATGCGGCTTGTTGTAATATATTTAATCTAGTAAGCTCAGCAGCTTCAGAGGCAACATCAACGTCTCTAATACGGCTTTCAGCAGAAGCAAAGTTCTCCTTAGCAACCTCTAAGTTGTTAATAGACACCTCAAGTCTAGATTGAGTAGCACCTAAAACACCTCTAGTAGCTGCAAGCGATGTAATAGCAGCATTTACTGCATCTAGTGCAGTTCTCGATGCTTCTTGAGCAGCTTCGGCAGTGTTAGCATTAATAGAAAAAGATAACTGAGAAGAGTTAGCTTGTGCTAATCCTAATGCTGCTAACGTGCCTTGAGTGTTCTTAAAAGATACTTGTGATGTAGAAGCAGAGTCGAACCCTACTTGCAACGTCACACCACTAGAACCCGATAATAGTCCTACACCATTAAACTCGGTAGTTACTGCTATACGCTCGATTTCAGATGCTAGCGACACAAACTCATTTTGAAGCGCAGAACGTTGAACGGTCGAATATACACCGTTTGCCGATTGCTCAGCTAGCTCTGCAAGTCTTGTGAGAACGTCGCCAATTTGTCCTAATGCACCATCAGCGATAGATACTGCCGATATACCGTCATTAGCGTTTCTTATTGCCACAGCGGCAATTCGTTGGTCAGCCTTCAAAGAGTCAGCGATAGCAAGTCCTGCAGCGTCGTCACTAGCTTTATTGATTCTTAAACCAGATGATAGTTTTTCGTATGAAGAACTAAGCTCTGCGGTTGCAATGCCTAATTTTCTTTGAGCCTGTAAAGATTGAACATTTGACCCTAATGTAATCATATAAATATCCTCCGTGATATTAACTTTCCTTTTTATATAACAATCCTTTGTTATATTTTTTATGTGGGTATAAAGAGGCTAGAAAACTAGAGGCTATAAAACTAGCAACTAGAAAACTAGAAACTAGTAAACTAGCAAGAAGCTAAAGCTTTCTTATTATAGTTTTTAAGCTTATAGTTTTTAAGCCATCCCTTTTTTCACATATTTAAAAAGGAAGTCTAAAACAATTTTTCTTTTTTTTGGGTTATTGTATTTTGAAAAAGAGGACAAAAGAAATCTGTTTCCTCGCTAGCTTTCTTTGTGTCAAAACTTTTAATTATCATACTCTAACCTTGCTACTTTTCTTGAAACAATTTTTTTAAAGAATTGCTTCAATTAAATATCACTACGGATCTTTTGAAAAAAAACTTTAATATGAAATATTTTAAAAATAAATTTAATGACTTAGCTTAATAGCTTGAGAGATTAAAAGAATAAAGTTATAATGCTTCTTAGGTGTAAAACATAAATGAAATTATTTCATAATTTTTAAAGGGTAAGCAAATGTCAAATAATATTTTACAATTAACTGATAGCGATTTTAACTCGCAAGTGTTAGATACTAAAACTTTAGTGCTAGTAGATTTTTGGGCTCCTTGGTGTGGCCCTTGCAAAATGATAACTCCTATATTAGAAGAAATTAGTGCAGAATATGAGGGTAAGGTTAAGGTGTGTAAAATAAACGTTGACGACCACAAAGAGAATGCAAGCAAGTATAACGTTAGGGGAATTCCGAATTTAATCTTATTTAATAACGGCGAGATGATTGATCAAATAGTCGGGGCAGTTCCAAAAGAAATAATAAAAGAAATGATAGATAAGCATTTAGAATAACTAAGGAGGGTGGGGTTTCCCTTTTTCAAGATTTTTATATCTTGGCTTATATTTATGTTTTTTTATTTTACGTGCATAACTTGTGCTTAAATTTTTAAGTTAAACTCTTAAGATATTTTTATGCCCCTAGTCTTTAAAATGCCAGCGAAGATAGCAAAAGAAAATAACTAAGAAAAATGACTAAAGAAAATGCACGTAAAATAGAGCATCAATAAAAGTAAAATTTTTTTTAAAAAGAAGTTATGGAAGAGTTTTTCTACGAACTAACATTTTTTCATAAAAACATAGAAGAATATACTTACAAGATTTTCGACCTTGGGACTAATGGACTTCAAGTAATCGATGAAAACACTGTAAAAATATTTTCTTATGACAAAGAAAATATAGAAACCCTTATTTTAAATATAGAAAATTTAGGTTTTAAACTTAAAGATAAAAAGAAAGTTAAAGATGAAAACTGGATAATAAAATGCCCGAAAGAGCTTGAAAATCTAGTTATTGGGAAACTAAAAATAGTTCCTACTATCAATATAAACGATATAAATAAGAAAGAAGAACAAGATAATATAGCTAATAATAATACAAAGAAAGATAATAATACCTCAAATATAAAAGATAAGGCTTCTTTAAATTCACCTTTAGCTTCACCTTTAGTAAATTTAAAAATTATCCCTGGGGCTGCTTTTGGAACGGGACATCATGAAACTACGAAAAACGTTTTAGCCCTGCTTCAACACGATAAGATAAGTGAAAATGTTAAGAATAATAATATTAAAAATGTGTTAGATATTGGCACTGGCTCTGCTATTTTAGCTATCGGCACATCGCTTTTATATGGGGTATCGTATGGCGTAAAGGTTCTTGCTTTTGATAATGATGAAACTACCATAGAAAATGCTAAAGATAACATTAGACTAAATAATTTAGAAGATAAAATTACGCTTTTTTGTGGAGATATAAGCAAAGTTTCTAAGAGTTTTGACCTTATATTAGCAAATATTTATGCAGAGGTTTTAATAGATATTTATGAAAACCTCCTTAAGGTATGCTCAAAAAACGCTTTTTTAATCCTCTCAGGGATAGAAGAAAAGAAAGCTAAAAATATTATAAAGAAATATTCGAGAAATTTTAGCATTATCACTCAAAACACTGAAAATGGCTGGACTAGTATCTTACTTAATAAAGCGAAATAATAAAGCGAAATAATAAAGTAAAATAATAAAACAGTATAATAAAACAGTATAATAAAACTAAAAATAGAAAATAAAAATCAAAAAAATCTTATTTATCACTATCAATTATTTTATTGATAGTTTATAATTTCTCCTTATGGACAATAATGAATTTTTAACAGAATCTCAAACATTAATTTACGCAGGAATAGATCGCAACATTTTAACTCGTTTCTGTGAAACTGGTTATATAAAAACTAAGATGCTAGCAAACGGGCAAGTTTTATATAGCAAGTCGGAAATAGAAAGAGTCTTTGGAAAGAGACGCGAGGTTTTAGCTAGCTATGATGCTAAGCAATCTGTAGGTCAAGGAAGTGCATTAAAGGTAGGCAACTTAGATGTAGCTTATAGCGATGATTACAGTAGTGATGATTTCAGTAGTGATAATTACGAAGATGATATCCAAAGTGAAAAAAGTGCTAACAAGCAAAACATTAACAAGCAAAGTGCTAATGAAAAAAGCGCTAAGAGTAATACCTCAAGGCTTATAAAATTTCCTGAAGCTACTAGAACTAATGTTAGCAAAGAGGAGCAAGAGCTAAGTAGCAAAGCCAATAAAGACTTCCAAGGCACTAATAATAGAGATAATAATAAAAATAATAATAACGTTTATAATGATAATGCTGAAATGATTGCTAAGGTAAAAGAAGAAACGAGTAATCAAAATAGCGATGCGTTTAATAGCAATAAAACTGCTAATTATCAATATAATAATTTGCATAATAATTTACAAAGTAATTTACACAGCAATTTGCATAGTGGGCTACAAAACTTTCAAGGCTTTAATCATAATAAAAATGTTAATACATCATTTAGCAAACCAGAGCAAAGTTATATAGAGCAAGTAAAAAAACTTTCAAACGATAATGGAAATTTAAAACAAGAAATAGTAAAACTTCAAAGTTATGCAAGGCTACAAAAGAAACTCTTAGAGGTAAAGGAAAATGAGATAAGTGAGTTGAAGCAAGAAAAAGATTGGCTAAAAAATCGCATAGAAAGTCAAGAAGAAAAGAACAATAGGGATCAACTTCTTATTCTTTCTGAAACTAGAGTTATACATAATTTACTTGCTAACGCCCAAAAAACATCGCCTTTTCGTGCAGCTTTAGAATGGTTTGGCTTTACAAAGAAAAATAGGCAAGAAACTATCGACATGGTAAAACAGTAAGATATAAATATTATTTCTTTCTTAATTTTACTGTAAGCATATTTGCTGGCAGGAAGAAAAAGAGTGCGTCTAAGTAGACGAATAGTTTTAAGAGTGGGTAAATTAAGGAGTAAAGTTTAAAGCTTTTTTTAAATTTATTTAAATCGTCTCCGCTAACGACCGTTCCTTTTTTTGTGTCTCTATTTTTTTGTAGTTTTCTTAATGCGAATATTATTAAAAAATCTATAAAATCCGAGAAGCATCTTGCGTATTTTTTAAATGAGATTATTTCAAAATCATTTAATGTTAAATCTTTTATTTCTTTTAAATTATATCCTGCTCTTACGTGTCCGTGAGCTTCATCGGTCTGCCCAGTTTTAAATTTTAAAAAACGAACAACACCATTTACGGGGTTTGGAGCGTTTATTATAAGCTGGCCTCCCTTTTTTAAAATTCTTGATAATTCTTCTATTACAAACTTATCATCGTGGATATGTTCTAAAAAATCTACTATCACTACGACATCGAACATTTCGTTTTCAAATGGGAATTTTTCTTCATCGTTAACTTCAAAAACATTCGTTTCTACTAGTTCTTTTATAAGATTAACCGTCTCTTGGATTAAATCCGCACTATACCAAGTGCCACCTTCTCTCCTTAAACAATACGATATTACGCCATTATCGGAGCCTATATCTAAGCAAGTTTTATTTGAATAATCTCCAAGCAGACTTTTAATAACATTATATTTTCTTTGTTTAAGTGGCGACTTATTAAAAATTTTTATCGCCCAATCTTTTTTACTATTCATAGCAAGTTTAACCTATAAAATTATTTCTTTAATCTTCTTCTTAAATTATTTAAGTAAAGAAGCACGTATCCAAAATCTGTAAGCAGAAGTTTCATTAAAAAATTTCTTATGCTTTTGTAGGAGCAAAATATGTATAGCATATTTGAAAATTTCTGTTTTAAAATTTGTTTTTTAGAAAGGCTTGGAATTAGTTTGCCATACTCTCCAAAATCTACTAAATTTTCTCTTTTTATAAAATACCAAGCACGTTTTTTCTTTGCTATTAGCATTTCTTTATTACAATTATCTGCTATATCTTTAGGCAATTCTTTTAAATATATTTTATTATTTTCAGAAGCGTTTTCTATAAGTTCTTTCCCTTGGCTAGTTCTTGCTAGAACGAAGCTATAACCATCTTTAAAATCTATTTTATTAAAATGCTCTTTGTTTATATTTTTAAACCAAGGGTCGCCTACTGAAATATCGGCTAGTTCAGACGCACCATCGAAGCAATACATACATCTTTTAGGAGTATAAAGGCGATACATAATATTTAGCATTTCGTGCGATGTCGGTCTATAAAATTTCTTTTTAGGAAAATACACGGGGCGTAATTCATTATTTTCTAATCTTACGTAGGGCGTTCCTGGATGTTTTCCAAATCTAGAAATGTATTCTTTTACGGGAAGTTTATCTATATTAAATTTTTTTAATATTATTCTTTCTGGTATCGTTTCTATTTGTGAATGGCAAAAAAGCCCGATAGTAAGAAGTATTTTTTCGTTAATTTTAGGATTTAGTTTTCTTATTTTCCATAGTGCGTGGATTTGGCAAGGTAGACCTACGAGAGCGAATTTTCCGTCTTCAGTTTCTAATTGTTTTAGGACATCTAGTGTTAAACTTCTTGAATATCTAGATTTCCCAGCATTTAAAATATCGCTTTTAGTTTTTGCTACTATGGCTTTTGCCTTAAAGCATTCAGTTTCATCTCCAGATACAAGGATTGCGCCTTTAATTTTAGAGGTTTCTAGCAATGATATTAACAAGGCTTTAACGAGTCCTCCGCTAGTTCCTTGCTCTCTAGTTTCTTCTTTTAGTGCGTAGCTTAAGTATGCGTTTTTGTATTCTCCAAGGGTTGTTTTTATATCGTAATTTTTATTATAAATTTCTTTATAAATTTCTAAAAAATTAAAATTATTTCCAGCGCAAACTTTACTACAAATTCCGCAATGTGTGCATTTATCATCTAGAACTATTGGAATATTATCTATATTTTTTTCTAGCGCTTTAAACGGGCAACTAGCAATACACGCTCCACAGCTATTACAAAGCTTTGAGGACACTATGTTTTTTATATTTTTTTCTTTGTTTTTCACACACTAATAATATATTGCAAGGACTTATCAAGCAAGACTTCTTAAAACGTGAAAAACTAATTTTTATAATAAAAAAAATAATTTGATTTATAAAGTAAGCTTATATAGAATTAACCGAAATGCTAAATAAAGAGAATTTTTAAGATAAAAATACATTTAAAGAACTCCTATTTTAATTTTTAAGAAATTCATATACAATGTATATATATACAATATAATCGTTATATGTACTTGTTTGCTCTAAATCAAAAAAAAGGAAGATTATGATTATTATAACCGACGATACGTTAAAAAAACTTTCCGCTTCACTAGATGAGTTAGCTTTCGCCGTTATTAGTGCTAAAGAGTATTTACGAGCTACTGAGCCTAAAAGTAAAATTCTACCAAGAATAGAATATTATGAAGAAATAGTAAATAAACAACGAGAACTAGCTATCACCTTAAGTGAAAAGGCAAAAACTAACGAACAAGAATCTATAGCAAGAATAATAGTAATTATAAACGAACTTTCTTATATGTTTAAACAGGACGTCCAAGAAATTTTATCATCTCCAGCTTTAAATCCAAAATTAAGGGAAACATCAAAAAATTGTGAAAAACAAACTTTCTCAAAAGAACAAATTTGCTAAAAGTAAAGGCGTAGCACTACTACTAACTACATTTATCATAGCTTTAGTAGCGATCTTAATCGTAAACTTAAGCTATTCTACGATGATAACCTCTCAGCAAAATACTAACCTTACTAGAGCTACACAAGCAGAATATCTCTTAAAATCGGCAGAATCGCTAGCAATAGTTCTTTTAAATAACGATGCAAACTCATACGATGCAAAACATTTCGATTTATCAACCTCTCTTAGCGATGCTCAAGCTATCTTTGCAACCCCTCAAGATGTTTCAAACTTTTTAGAAATTCCAATAGATGGCGTAAAAATAAGTATGCAACTAGTGCCTTGTAATGCATACTTAAATTTTTCTAATTTAGATAGAGATATAAAAAGACAGCAAATTTTAACTACCCTTTTTGACGCTCTAATGCTTGAAAATATCGAGGGAGAGTTCACATCGGAGCTATTACAAAACTCTAATAATACTAACGAACAATTAGTCGCTAATATTGCAGATTATTTAGACGCAGGAAATGAAGATTGTGAAAATTGCGTCGCTAAAGGTATAGAAAGCCAAATCCATGATAAAAACATAAGAAAGTTATGGGACTCGGGAACTATTACAAACTTTGGCGTTTTATACACACTACCTAGATTTAATATGAATAAAGTAAATGCAATAGCACCTTATTTTTGCATCAACCCTACTGCCAACTCTAGAGAATATAATTTAAACTTAAATTACGTATCCACAGAACTTTTAAACGTTCTTGCAGAATATGCTTCTAAATACCAAAGTGCAAATATCGATGTAAATGCCATTATCTCTAGACAAAATGAAGACGTGCCATTTACATCACCTAACGATATAATGCAATTCTTTTCACAATTAGGAATAGAGGCAGATAAGGTTTTCTCAAATAATTTTTTTACTACTAGTAGCCACTACTGGGAGCTTATAGCCTCAGTGTCGATTGGGAATTCCACATCTAGGGTGCGCTCTATCATTCAAAAAGGCGCTATCAGACCAAACCAAGACCAAAACCAAAATCAAGACCAAAAGCAAAATCAAAATGGCGCTCGAGTTATAGATAGAGAACTAATTTTTTAAACACTCTTTTAAGCTTAAGCATCTAGATGTTTTTTTAGATATTTTTTGCACCACTTTAAATTAAAATCTTAAAATTAAAATCTTTTATTATAAAACCTTATTATTTCTTTACATATTTAGCTAAAATTTCATCTATCTGCGGATTGCCCTCTAAAATTGTATTTGCTAACTCTAGAAAATCTTTATCATTAGCTAATTCCTCTTTCTTAGCTACAACATTTACTATATACGCTTTAACCTCATCTAAAGAACAAAACTCATTTGTTTTTAAATCCTCTATCTCACGCTTCCACGTATCGGCTAAAGAAATTTTGCTTTCTACATTTTGTGAACCTTTTAAAAGATTTTCATTAGTTAAGATTTTTGCTTTCTTTTTTGTTTTTTCTAATTCTTTTACTTTTAAATTATTTTTATTTTTCATATTCTAAACCCCTTAAAAAAATATTTTATTATCCTTAAAACTTAAAATCATCAATATCAAACTCCTTCGCTTCATTATTCGCTTCATTTTTAATATTGATCACTTTATCGCTACTAAATTCTTTTTTATTTTTTGCTTTATCTTCTTTATCGTTTTTTATCTCTTTTTCATTTTCTTTATCATTTTCTTTATCACTTTCTCTATCATTTTCTTTTTTCTTTTCTTTTATATTTTCTTTTATATTTTCTTTTGCATTTTTTATTTTATTTTTTTTGCTTTCTTTTCTTTTTTGTTTGTTCACATCTTTCCCTTTAAGAAGACTAGCATCAACATTCCCCCTATCTTCCTTAGTCTCTAATGCACTTTTATTATGCACTTTAGAGCTAACATTGCTAGTAGTAAGCTTTAGTTTTTTAGCATCATTTTTCAAAATCTTTTTACTTTTTATATCTTTATCTTTATTAACATCACTAACACCACTCTTATTAACACCTTCCTTATTAACACCTCCCTT
This sequence comes from Bdellovibrionota bacterium, assembly GCA_050952645.1. GTDB lineage: Bacteria > Bdellovibrionota_C > UBA2361 > UBA2361 > CAKMMH01 > CAKMMH01. Next base: position 278,400 of record JBMNLI010000017.1, read on the forward strand.
ATTAAAAGCTTTAACCTTTTTAATATTGTCGATAATAATATCATCTTTTTTAAGAGTGCTAGCTTTTTGAAGCTCGTCTAAAGCTTGGCTTTGTCCCTCTTTAGTATTATCGAATAAAAGCCCAGCAAAATTGTTCCTATCACGATAATTTTCTGGCTTTCTTTCTATAACAAACTTATAAATGTTTTTAGACTCTTCTTTTAAACCTAACACATCGTAAAGAAGTGCTAAATTTGATAAAGCCCTTAAATAATTTTTATCCTCTTCATAAGATTTTATAAAATACTCCTCAGCAAGCTTATAATCTTTTTGGTAAAATGCTACGCAACCTAACCCATCATACCCCTCAGGGATAGTAGCCACTTCGAGCGATAAATTAAAGCCAGCTCTCGCTTGTTCATAATTTCCTTGCATCAAATCTTTCGTAGCTCTATCTGCATACTCTCTTGCGAGCATAAGCTTTTCTCTACTCTTTTCATAAGAGCAGGAAGCTAAAAATAAAATATTTAAAATTAATAATATTTTTACTATTCTCATGCAGCCTCTTTTAGTTGTAATTTAACTATGGTTCCACACACTTGTAATTTTACATCTTTTATTATCTCTTCATGTGCAAGCACTGGAATATTTATGTTTTGTAAAGTTATAAAATCGAAAACACCTAGTCTTGCGTCTTTAGATGTTAAAAGCACTTTTCCCTCTACGTCTACTCCATCAAAAAACCTTACTATACTATTAAAACTTTCATCTGAAACTATATCTATCTCCTTTGCGGCTTTCATAAACTCTAAATCGATAACTGGGTCTAATAAGATTACATTTAGCTTAAAATCGCTACTAGCATATTTTAAACTAATCACTCTTTTTAAACTCTCACGAACGTTAGCAATTAGAGATTGTTTATTGATGTTATCTTTATCGAGTTCCGCAACGCCCTGAAGAATCATATCAAAATGCTTAATACTGATATCTTCCTCGATTAAACTTTTTAAAACTAACGTTAATTTAGTAACGCTTATTATATCTGGCACTACCCTATTTACTAAATCTTGATAAGTGCTTTCGTAAAAATCTAATAATTTTTTAGTTTCATTATCATCTATAAACTCTAATATATTATTATCTAGCACTTTTTTTAGAGCATCTACAAACCTTACACCGCCATCTTTTAGATCAAAGTCTTTTTCTACATTAACATTAAGCCCTTTTATTTTTACTTCAAATTTTTCTACGCTATCATCAGTCTTTATTTCTGGAGTGCTTAATATGATTCCCCATTTTTCAAAAGCGTATTTTCTAAACTCCTCTATACGTAGTTTTAATAAATTTATATTGTGAAGCTCTTTTAAATACGACGTATTAAATACTATTAAAAGTGTTGGCTCTATTCTTGGAATATAATTTACCACCTCGTGTGATACGCTTTCTATTTGAGATTTTTGATTAGATGCTAAAAAACTCAAAAAGAAGAACGCCCCTATTAGCAAAAAAGGCACCGCAGGCATTCCAGGAATTAGTGCAAGTAGAAGTGAGATTATACTAATTATTATTTTTGGTTCCTTTAGTTGTCCTAATTGTTCTGGAATTTGGCTAGCTAAAGACGATTTATCATCCGATACTCTCGTGATAATCATTCCAGCAGCTAACGAGTTTAAGAAAGCTGGAATTTGTGCTAGTAGTCCATCACCGATAGTTAAGAGAGTATACTTAGAAATAGCAGACTGAATATCCATATGATTTATAAAGATACCTACCGCTAAACCTCCTATAATATTTATAGCCGTTATTATAAGTCCCGCTATCGCATCTCCTTTTACAAACTTCATCGCTCCATCTAGTGCACCATAGAACCTAGACTCGGTTTGCAACTCTTCTCTTTTTTCTTTTGCCGTTTTAAAATCGATAAGCCCAGAGCGAACGTCTGCATCGATAGACATTTGTTTCCCTGGCATAGCATCTAGCGTAAACCTAGCCGATACCTCTGCAACCCTTTCAGAACCTTTTGCTATTACTATAAATTGAACTAATGTGATAATTAAAAATACTACTATTCCTACGACTAAGTTTCCTTGTATAACGACCTTTCCAAAAGCTTCAATAGTTTTACTAATAGTGTTAGACCCTAAGATCATTCTTGTAGTCGATACATTTAACGCAAGTCTAAATAACGTTGCTAAAAGTAAAATCGTTGGAAGAGAACTTAATTTTATTGGCTTAGTAATATACAATGCGCTAACTAGTAAAAGTAATGATAAAATCAAATTAGTCACTAGCAATATATCTAAAACGCCTGATGGTAATGGAAAAAGCATACTTGCAAACATGGCAAGTACGCTTATTGGCAAAATTAAATTTTTCATAAAGCTAAATCATAAATTACGCAGTTCTAACATTTCTAATTGCAGACATTTTGGTTTCATGCTCCGATTTAATAATATTAGAAGTTAAGGTTACTTTCTGCATTTGTTGTTGCCAATAAATTTGAAGACCAATCATATTTTGAAACTCAGATTGCATACCAAAAACCGAACCTGCAACGCCCCCTACGGTAGCTAACGTATCACCAACTGCGCCTAGCACATCTGAAAACCCCGAGCTACTTTCAGTTTCTGGAACGGGTGTATATCTTGTAAGACCTGATGCGTCAAAATTATCGTAATTAAAGCTTTCTGTTTGTGGTGTTAATGCTTTGTTTATAGTATTAGACATAAGATTTCTCCCGAAAAAATATTTTTGCTTTTTAAAAAGATATTTTTACATAAGATGTTTTCTTATATAAAAACACTCTAATAGAAATATTCGAGAGAAATTTTTAAAAGTTGCAAGAATTAACTAAAAAACTTATATTTTTTTCATCGAACGTCAATTCTCCAGAAAGAACATCTTTTGAGCCTATTTTTAATATCGCATTTATCTTTTCATCTCTATCTAAAATAATCTTATCTCCCTCTTTTAATGCGACTAGCGACTTAAGGTCGATATCGATAGAACCTATATAAAGTGTAGCCTTTACCTCTATATTATCAGCTTTATTATTATCAGCTTTAGTATTATCAGCTTTATTATAGTCTTTAGTAGTATTTTCATTTTCCATAAGTTCACCCTCGTTATTTATTACTGTAAAAATAAGCTTATCATCAGTTATTTCTAAATTGCTAAGTGCAAGCTCTCTTTCTAAGAAAGGAGCTTTAAGAGTAGATGTGTTAGCTAAAGTTAAGTTTAAAATATTTTTTGAAACCTTCTTTATATTAGTAGCTAGCAGTGTAGGATATATCGAAACGGAGATACTTTTATTTTCAGCATTATATTTCTTAAATATATCTACAAGATTATCTTCTAAAAACTCTTTTTTAATACTCGATATATCGTAAGGAGTGCTAAAATAAATTTTCCTATCTTTAAAAATGCATTCTTCTTCAAATACTGGGAAAACGCTAGCAAAATCTGGTATTCTTTTTATCGATAAATTGTTTTTATCGAAAACTCTTAAAGCATCAAAAATTTTTATTTCATCATTAGTTAAAATTTCATCACTAAAACTTATAGAAAAATAGTATTCATTTAACTTAAACACCGCTCTTTGTCTTCTTATATCGAAAGAGACTTGCTTATTAGAAAACTCTACATTACTAGATAATAAAACATCTAGTAGGCTTTTTATAAAGTTTCGTTCCTCTTTTTTTATATATCCAAAATCAAACTTTGCTTTCATATATTTGCTTTATATTCCATTTTACGTTTTTCTTTAAGAAAATATTACGGTATCTATTTTAATTTCTCTTTTTAAAAAATCTTGTAGCTCAGTAATATCTCTTAGCCACGCTTTAATTTTAGATAACGTTTTCTCGTCGTAAAAACACTCGTAATCATCTATTTTTAAAGAGTAAATCAGTTTTGCTTGTTTAAGATACCATATGTCTTCCATTAGTTATGTCTTTCTATTAGTTATTACTTACCTATAATCGATACAGTTTTTATTAAGTCTAATTTTTTATTATTCTTATATTTTTTTATATTTTTTATTATTACCAAACTTAATGCGACACCTAAAATAAGATAAAAATAATAATAATTATTTTTGATAAAACCTAAAACGCCACTATGCCTGCTACCGTTTATTGTAGCTTTAGAACTTTCTAATATGCCGCTATTAGCTACTAATATGTTATTTTCAGAATTATTCTTTTTATCACCTAAAACATTTATTTTTGAGATAACTATCGATACATCTTTTGCATCTATTCCAGAAGCTCCACTTATTATTGATTTTATTTTTTCTTCATCGAACTTCTCTTTATCGCTAACTACCATTAAAACGCTAGCACTAGTTTTTTCCTTATCATCTTTTTTTAAGCTAAGGATATCGTTTTTTTTAATATTTAAATGAACTCTAGCATCGAACACGCCACTTAACGTTAGGAGAGTTTTCTCGAGTTCTGCCGACAAGACTCTTTCATAATAAAAATTCTTTTCTTGATTAGAGCCGAGCACCGATGAGGTTTCTTTAATATTAGAAGTGTTATCTTTTAGCAACCTTTTAGAGTCTAGAAGAGAAATGGCGTTTATTAAATCTTTTTTTTCTACTAGGAGCGTCCATTTAGCATCTGCTTGGAGTTCTTTTTTTGCTTCGATGCCTTCGCTATTTAATATGCCTATTAGTCTATTTACTTGAATTTCGCTTAAGTTATGAAGTAGTGCCTCTTTACACCCCATAAGAAAGCAGAGCGAACATAATAAAAATTTACATATTACATTAAAATAAAAACTATTATTTTTCATGTTTTTTTTCGTGTTCTTTTTCACGTTCTTTTTCATCTTTAAGAATCTCCTGTAAATTACTTAATGCTTTTATGTGTATTCTCGTTATCGATGAGCGAGAATAAGATTTATAACTTTTTGCAATATCTACAAAAGTTTTATCTTTAAAGTAGTGTTCTTTAATGATATGCCTTTCATCCTCGGATAACTTGTCGATAGCTTTCTCGAGAATTTGTCTTTGTTCTAATCTTAAATAATGGTTTTCAGGCGATTGGTCTTCGCTATCTGAAATTCTATCTTCTATAAGCTCATTAGTACCTAATTTAAAAACTAGTGCTCCTTTTGATACTAAATCAAAAACTTTTGCTATTTTCTCATCTTCTTTATCCTCAGGCTCGATGCTCAGCACTTTCTCTTCAAAATCCACGACGCTAGTGTAGGCTTTAGCAACCTTTGCATATCTATTAGTAGTTTGCGTGTCTTTTCTAAATGCGTCTATTATGGCTCCTCTTATTCTATAAAATGCAAAATTTTTAAAAGGAACGCTATCTTTACCTTGCTTATATTTTGTTGCGGCTTCGATAAGCCCTACGTATGCAGAAGATTTTGCCTCTTCTATCTTTTCTTTATTTAATTTATATTTTTTAGCTACTTGGTATGCAACGCAATGTGCAAACTCTAAATTTGCTTCTACTATCTCATTAATGGTCATTATATTGTTAGACATAATTATCTCTATTTTATTTTTTATTTGTTATTTATATTCTCAAATTTTAAGCTTATACTTTTAAGCTTACATCTTAAGTTTGTATTTTAAAAATTATATTTTATAATTTATATTTAATCTTTTTATTTAATCTTTAAGAAAAACGCTACAAAAACAACTTAAAAAAACAATATAAAAAAACTCTCTATAAGTTAGTCGAAAGTTTATTTTAAAAATTTCAAAAATTTTCATATTTTATAAAAATTTTCAGTATTTTCTTTTACAATTAACTATTTTAACTTTGTTTCTGTATAATTTCACTAGGTTATATTATAAGAAGCCTTTTTGCGAGATTAAGAAAGAGTTAAGAACAAACTAAGAATATTTAGCTTAAGAGTATTTAAGGTAAAAGTTTAGGGTAAAGAACTACATTAGAACTACAATAAAACTACAATAAAACTACAATGGAACTACATTTAAACTACAATAAAACTACAATGGAACTACATTTAAACTACATTTAAACTACATTGAAAAAAAGTGCAATTGATATATAATTTTACTTTATAAGTTAAAAACAATTTTATCATTTTGGAAAAAATAAAAGGGTTTATATGAGTAATGTCGACAATACTGAGGAAAGTTCAAGAAAAGTTTCTAATTTTATAATAGATATTATAGAAGAAGATTTAAAATCTGGTAAACACACTAAAATTATCACGAGATTTCCTCCTGAACCGAATGGTTATTTGCACTTAGGTCATGCAAAATCGATCTGTTTAAACTTTGGAATAGCTGAAAAATATAATGGCGAATGCAATTTACGTTTTGATGATACTAATCCATTAAAAGAAGAGATTGAATATATAGATGCTATAAAGGAAGATATCGCATGGCTTGGGTTTAAGCCTACTCGAGTTTGTTATGCATCTGATTATTATGAAACGCTCTACAACTGGGCTGAGGAGTTAATAAAAAAAGGCTTAGCATACGTTTGTAGTTTATGTGTCGATGAGATAAGAGAATATAGAGGCACTCTTACTACTCCTGGTAAAAATAGTCCTGATAGAGATAGAAGTGTAGAAGAAAATCTTGATTTATTTAGGCGAATGAGAAATGGCGAGTTTGAGGAGGGAAAGTATACTCTAAGGGCAAAAATAGATATGGCATCACCTAATATGAACTTAAGAGACCCTGCTATATATAGGATAAAACACGCTTCGCATCCAAGAACGGGCGATGAGTGGTGTATATATCCGATGTATGATTTTACGCATGGCGAGTCGGATGCTATCGAGCATATTACGCATTCACTTTGCACTCTTGAATTTGAGGATCACAGGCCTTTATACGAATGGTTTATTGAGAATTTGAGCGTTCCGTCTACTCCTAGACAAATCGAGTTTGCGAGATTAAATTTAACTTATACCGTTATGAGTAAGAGATACTTATTATCTCTTGTAAAAGACGGCATAGTTTCAGGTTGGGATGACCCAAGAATGCCGACTATTTGTGGAATTAGGAGACGGGGATTTCCTGCAAAAGCTATTAGAAATTTTTGTGAGCTTATAGGCGTTTCAAAAGCCGATAGCATGGTAGATTATGCCTTACTTGAGCATTGCGTGAGAGATGTTTTAAACAAGGAGGCTCCAAGGCGAATGGCAGTTCTAGACCCTATTAAGCTTATTATAGAAAATTATCCAGATGATTTTGAAGAGGACATTGTTTGTGATAATAATCCAGAAGATGAAAATGCGGGGACTAGAACCGTTAAATTTACTAAAGAGCTTTATGTAGAAAGGGAAGATTTTGAAGAGAATCCTCCTAAGAAATGGTTTAGGCTAGCGATTGGAAATGAGGTAAGATTAAAGCATAGTTATTATATCACTTGTAAAGAGGCTATAAAAGATGAGCATGGCAAAGTTAGCACTCTTATTTGCACTTACGACCCTGAAGCTAAGGGGGGGCAATCACCAGATGGAAGAAAGGTAAAGGGGACGATCCATTGGGTTTCTACGAAGTATGCTATAAATGCGACTGTAAATTTGTATGATCATCTTTTTACAAAGCCTAATCCTTACGATGTAGAAGATGGAAAAGATTTCAGGAGTAATTTTAATGAGCAATCTTTAAAAGTTTTAACTAATGTTAAAGTTGAAGAGAATTTATCTAATGCCAAACCGCAAGATGCGTTTCAATTTTTAAGAAAAGGCTATTATAGTTTAGACAAAGACTCTACAAAGGACAATCTAATTTTTAATAGAACGGTATCATTAAAAGATTCTTGGGAGAAAGAAAAGAAATAAGTTTAGAGATAAAGAAAATTTTAGAAAAAAAAGATGACCTCGAAGCGATAAGTTTCAGCAAATCTTTATCTTCCCTTACTCTAAATAATTTAACTCATCTACAAATTGAGCAATATCTGAAAACTCTCTATATACCGATACAAATCTTATATAAGCTACTTTATCTATCTCTTTAAGTTCTGCCATTACAATATTTCCAATCTCTGAACTTTGAACCTCTTTTGAAAATTTTTCGTATAGAGTATTTTCCACCCTATCTATCATTTGATCTATAACTTCCGCACTTATAGGACGCTTTCTACAAGCTATCAAGATTCCAGATTTTAATTTCTCTCTATCGAAAACCTCACGACGCATATCTTTTTTAACAACCATAGGAAGCGTTAACTCTATCTTCTCATAAGTCGTAAAACGAAACTCACAATCTTGACACAAACGTCTCCTCCTAATGCCACCACCGCCATCATCTCTCGAGTCTATAACAGATAATTTTTCAGAGCCACATTTAAAACATCTCATAACTTTAGCTCATTATAAATAAAAAAATAAAATTCTTCGCAAGCTTAAATTTTCATTTAAGCGTAAACTTAAATTTTTTACCCTAGCTTATAATCGTATAAAGGATATAATCTTACGAAATTTTTAACTTCCTCTTTTATCATACTTATATCTCTTCCCTCTTTTGCTTCCATTAGAGTGCGATTTATAAGTTGCGCAACTTTCTTCATTTGCACTTCTTTCATTCCACGCGTTGTAATAGCTGGCGTGCCTATTCTTAAGCCACTACATACCGTAGGAGACTCAGTGTCGTAAGGAATCGTATTTTTATTTGCAGTAATATTCACCTCATCTAGCCAATTTTGTGCATCCTTTCCCGTAATTCCCTTTGACCTTAAATCTATAATAAACACATGCGAATCTGTTCCACCTGAAACTATCTTATAGCCATCTTCCATTAAAGCCTCAGCTAGTGCTTTCGCATTTTTAACTACTTGTGATGCATACTCCTTAAACTCATCCGTCATCGCTTCATTAAAAGCCACTGCCTTTGCAGCTATCGTATGCATATGAGGCCCCCCTTGAATGCCTGGGAAAACCGACTTATTTAAAACTTGTCCATATTTTTCTTTAGCTAAAATTAACCCCGAGCGAGGTCCTCTTAAAGTCTTATGCGTAGTAGTAGTCACTACATCACAATAAGGAAAAGGCGATGGATAAACTCCCCCGACTATTAGCCCCGCATAATGGGCGATATCAGCAAATAAAATTGCATCAACTTTATCTGCAATCTCTCTAAATCTTTTAAAATCTATCACTCTAGAATAAGCAGATGCACCACAAATTATCATTTTAGGCTTACTTTCTAATGCTATCCTTTCAACCTCATCATAATCGATAAGCCCAGTATCTTTGCTAACTCCATAAGATACTACATTATAATATCTTCCCGATAAATTTACTTTAGCTCCATGACTTAAATGTCCTCCATGGTCTAGCTTCATTCCCATCACGGTATCGCCAATCTCTAAAAAAGCATTAAATACCGCATGGTTTGCTTGCGCACCTGAATGTGCCTGAACGTTTGCAAACTCAGCATTAAAAAGTTTTTTAGCACGCTCTATGGCTACCTCTTCTATCTTGTCTACTTCTTCACAACCGCCATAATAACGCTTCTTAGGAAGCCCCTCTGCATATTTATTAGTTAAAATACTTCCGCACGCTTCTAAAATCGCATCATCTACAAAATTTTCACTAGGAATTAACTCTAAGCCCTCTTCTTGTCTTTTAGTTTCTTTCTGTATTATATCGAATATTTCGGGGTCTACATTTCTTAATGATGCATTTCTCGTCGTCATTATATACCTTATTTTAATTTTATTTATTTTAAAATTTTATTAAATTTATTTAATAAAAAAATTTAATGAAGACTTAAAAAGTAAATTTAAGAAATCTTCAAGTCTCCATTAACTGATAATAATTTTAGTTCTTTGACGTTTTAAAATGGTTTAAGATCTCAAAATTAGCATCACTAGTTCCACGATGCCTAAAAAAACAATTTTTCTAACCCATCTAAAACGTAAAGAACCATAATTTTTAAGCTTTCTTTGATTCTATGTAAGCTATAACATCATCAACTTTTTGCATTTTCTCAGCTTCCTCATCTGGGATTTCAAGTTGATACTCTTCTTCTAAAGCCATAATCAACTCAACAATATCTAATGAATCTGCTCCTAAATCTTCAACGAATGAAGCCTCAGGAACAACATCCTCAGCTGCAACACCTAATTGCTCAACTATTATCTCTTTTACTCTTGATGTAATCTCTTCTGATGCCATCTTATAATTATCTCCTAATATTAAATTACTTTTTACACTCGATAAATAAAACCACTTAAAACTAAATAAAACTTTTGCTTTTGTTCATATAGTAAAAATGGGATTCTAGAAAAATATCTGTATAAAAATAATTTGTTGGTTTATAAATAAAATAAAAAACTTTAAAAACAAAACTTAAAATTAAGATAATGCTTTAAAGTTTGCTAAAAAAAATTTAAAATAAAGATTTCTATAAAGCGTCTACTAAAGTGCCTACTATAAAATGTCTACTATAAAATGTCTATCTTAAAAGCCACTTAAGCGAACTTATAAAATATATTCTTATAAATATAAATTTAAGTATAAATAAAAAATCAAATGTTTTAAAATTTAAGAAATCTATTTTAAGTAGGATAAAATCAACACTTAGATTTTGCAATTAAGAAACATTGTTTAAAAAACAATTTTTCATTAAAAACCATATAACTATTTGTTTTTGTTATACAATACGGGCTTTGTCTTTAGAATACACATTCTACACTAATTCTTCTACACTAATTCTTCTACATTAGCTCTTCTACTCTAGCTCTTTTACATTAGCTCTTTTACACTAGTTCTATCTCATCTATTATCGCGAGGACATCTTTAGTATCTATAATTCTTAAGTTATCGTCCCAAGGAACTTTTACTCCTACACCTTTAGGAATTAAAACAATCGCATTAAGAGGAATACCACTTATGTTTTGTGTAGTATCACTATCTTTATCGATAGCACTCGCTACTTCAATAACTTCAGCAAGAAGGCTATCTTGCATTCTTTCTTTGCTACCCTCGGGGAGATATAAACCACCGTCGGTCATATCGTTATCTTTAATTAAGCTAACTACTACTCTTAACCCAATAGGATTAATTTTTCTTATACTTTTCCCCTTTCTCCAATTAGCGTATTCTTGAGACTCTTTTTTCTTTTCCAATTTTCCTTATACCTATTTAAAAAAGATTTAAAAAATTTGTATTGATACATTATAGCAAAATATTGTAATATGCTAAAGTAATATGTCATTTGAAAAACAAAAGATTTTTTACAAGTTTATGTTTTAATAAATTTATATTATGATAGTTTTGTATAGAGTTATTTTATATAGAGAACTACTTAGTTTTTTTATTAAAATTTTTTATTAAAGTTTTTAAGGGAAAAAACACATGAGAAAATTATTATTAGTGCTTATACTTATTATAACTAGCTTTTTAACTGGCTGTGCTTCTTCAACTCCTGTAGGCGTTGTATACTCGGAGCTAAAACTACCAGTAAACGTTACGTCTAACGGTCAGGCTTATGCTAGAACTGGTGTAGCTGAATGTAAGAGCGTTTTAGGGTTGGTAGCTTTTGGTGATTGTAGCATTGAGTCGGCTAAAAAACAGGGCGGAGTTTCTAGGGTATACCATGTAGATTGGGAAGCTAGAAATATTCTTGGCATCTTAGGCGAATATCGTCTAGTTGTTTATGGAGAATAAGCCTTAAATTAAGGTCTTTAAATTTAAAGTCTTCACAAAATAAAGATTTTTAGCTCTTCACGTTTTAAGTATGCCTCTAGAAAATTCGTTTTAAGGTAGCTTAAAAAAAATTGGCTTTAGTGTTCGACTCGGTAAGGATTTTTTTAAAAATTATAGCTATTATATAAAGTAATTTCTTTTATGTAATTTCTTTTATGTAATTTCTTTGAAGTAATTTCTTTGAAGTCAATTTTTTTTGGGCTTCTTGAAGGAATGGAACTAATTTTGAAAATTTAAAACCACCTTAGAACGTGAAGAACGAAATTTTTAGCTCACAAAGATTTAAAATCTTTACTTTGTGAAGAATTGTATATTTGTTTTTATTATTTACCATTCCTTAAAAGCTTCTTACAAGCTACCTAATCATCGCAATAGTATTTTCTATCAATGTTCCTGCAACGTTAAAAACTTGAGAATTAGCTTGGTAGCCTCTTTGGTATAAGATCATATCTACAAACTCATCTGCTAAGTCGACATTTGAATACTCGAGTGAAGAAGATTTTAAACCGCCAAGACCTTTAGTGCCAGATGCCTCAACTCTAACGTTTCCGCTATCTCCTTTATACAAATATAAAGAGCTTCCCACTCTTTCAAATGATTGCTTATCTATCGCATCGGCTAACGGAATATTTGCTACATGCACTCTCGTATCATCGTCCATAATGGCATAAAAATTTCCATCATTAGAAAACTCATAATCTTTTACACTCGATGCTGAATAACCATCTTGATTAGCTAATGATAAATGAGAAAGAGAGGCATATTGCGTAAAGTTTGATAAATCAACAGTAAACTTTCCTGCACTCGCTCCATTAGTATAATTAATATTTAAATTCATCGTAGCATTCGCCTTAGACTCATCTGTAAGCGTGCCATCTTCATTAAATTTTAACGAGATAGCATCTCCTATTTTTTCAGGAACTCCACTAAGCTTACCGATCTCACTTCCATCAATGTAAGCTTGCGCTTTATATTCATTAACGCCCGTTTTAAAAAATGCTACTACCATCCCATGCCTTGCACCTAAGCTATCATAAACATTTATATCGCCAGCTATAAAGGAAGAAGCTTCACTTATATCTTTAAACGATTGAGGATTATCGGGAATACTTGCTATAGGCATATTTGAGGTAACGTTGCCGTTTAAAAACATTTGTGTAGTTTCTTTTCCGCCTGTCGATAATAAATTAGCTACTGAGATATTACTTAATCCTGTAGAGTCGCCTTGATAACCTTGCAAAGCGAGACCATCGCTATTTCTTAAAAGACCGTCCTTGTCCATTTCAAAATTTCCTGCTCTTGAATAATACAAGCTAGTTCCGTCTGATAATATAAAAAAACCATTTCCATCTATGGCGGTATCTAAAGCTCGTCCCGTATATTCGATAGTCCCTCCGTGGAACATTATTTTTACATCGCTAATATAAGAACCATTACCACTAGAACCAAGAACGCTAGATTGCGTCAACTCTTCACCTTGTGGTATTAAGTCCTCAAAATCTGTGCGTGATGATTTAAAACCCGTAGTGCTAGCGTTTGAAATATTATCACCTACTACTGAAATTGCATTCCCATGAGTATACAAACCTTGTGAACTTGAATAAAGAGCAGTTTCTAATCTCATAAAGTTTTTTCCTTGATAAAATTTTTATAAAAATCGAGAAATTTTTTCCTAAAAAGCGAAAACTTTTCACTAAAAAACTTCCTTAAAATATTAAAAGCAAAAAACTTGCCAAGATAAGGAAGTTTAAGTTAAGATTTTACCTTCAATTAATTTGCCTTCAATTAAAATGTATAACGTGATTGGGCTTTTGAGCAATCCACACCTTTGTTTCCCAAGCTATAGTATCACAAAATTTCTTAAATTTTTTAAAATCAGAGAAAGCGGTTATATAGATTTTTCTAGACATTACGTTTTTTGCCATCTCTTGAATTTCTTTTATTCTCTTTGGCTCCATAACACTAGATGAAACAACAACTTCTATAAAGTATATTAAATCATTAACTTTATTATATAAAATAACATCAGGCATTTTATTATTAATTGAAATTTCAAAGCCAAGTTCTTCTAATTTTTCATAGTTTAGTCATAAGTCTTTTTTAGCTGTATCTCCTAAATATAAACATTCTGCATTAGGTGTAAATCTAGGGGCAAATTCTTCTACCACTTGCTTTTGCAATTCACTATGTTTTCCTATCGATAAAATTAACTCTGTTCCATTTACGTTAACAGGAATTTTTTGAAACTTTCTTTTTTTTGAATACAAATCTATCAAAGTGCTATGGTTTGACAAAAAACTTTTTTTACTTATCTCCCAGTTTTTAGTCTTAAAATTTTTTAACAAAATTAAAAATTCATCCGTAATTCTATATTTATAATTAGGACTATTGGTCGATTGCCCATTATCCTTTATAAAAGCGGCATTCCGAAAATGGTCGATTGCTTGCTTTCTAAAAAGCTCCCTACTATTCTCTGCATAAGATACATTATAGTAATTTTTTATTATTTGAATGATATCATGAATTCGCTTCCAATTATTTGTCGAACTTCCCCAATTATCTTTTTCCTTTATTTCTGCTAGAGCAAGCAATGTATATCCACACGCATCACTTTGTTGCTTATGTGATACTTTTAACTCTTTTAAAATAAATTTAGCTTCGTCTAATTTACTCATATATATCTCTCCAAAATCTGATCGCAATTCTCTACAGACATATTTCGAGTATTTATTAGATCTTTTCCCATATTTTCTATTAATTTTGCAGAGGGCATTGGCATAGAGTTTATTTCAGTCGAGTTAACTTGTGTAGACCCATTGAGAATTCTATAAAATCTATCATATAACGTAGAGTTCAATATAACGTATAAGCCAAATACAATACATTCAGATAAGCATTTTAGCCCAGTTATAAAATTTAATTTATCTTGAGTGCTTATCGCATCAAACTTAGAATATTTCTTAGCAATATAAACGGCATACTGTAATCTTCTTTCTTCTTCCTTCGAGGTAAATCTCTTTACAAATAAATAATTATCGTTCTTTTGTAATAAACTAACCTTACTTTTCGATACGAATTTCTCGTCTTTATCTATTGGAAATTGTACTTTTCCATTTTTTATATGTTTAGGATAAAACAACGGAACGGCACCATCTTTATAATCATTTACAATAAAATCTTTATTTCTAAAATTTATAGTAAGACCCGTTTTCATTTTGAGCCCCATATCAAGTAGAGTATTATCAAATGTAGCCACTTTTTGTAATATCTTCAACTCATTTTGATTAGTAACTAAATAAACATATTTATCTTCTCCTGCTACAATAGTGTCATATGGCACATTCATTTCACTTATCTCATTAAATAAATAACTGTTTTTTGATGTTGAAATGGTAATTTTCTTAGATTTTTTTAAAGATTTTTTTACTTTTAAATCATAGTTTCTTGTAATACATTTTCCTTAGTGAAAACTTTATTTCGACTTTCAAATAAATGTATATACTCAAGAGAGCCTTCGGATAAAAATTTTTTTCTAAACTTTGTAAAATAAGCCCCAGAAGTCCAAGACCTAGGAACGATATAAACCATCTCACCATTATCTAACAAATTAAACAGAGACATCTGCATGAAAAGAAAATACAAATTTGGTGCTCCAAAACAAATATCTTTCATAGCTATCGCCTGAATATCATTTTTCCTTATTTTTAGATATGGCGGATTCCCTATAATTAAATCATACTTTTGCACGCCTTTACATGCGCTTAAATTCTCATTATATTCTCAACTCTGACTAGTAATATAATTTTCATTTATTATCGAATAATTAATTTTTTTACCGATTTCATTTTTAATAAAAGATAAATTATCATTTAAAGCTTCTATAATTTCTTTATCCATTTCATAACAAATTAAATTTACTTTTTCTATATTAGAAAATTTATTTATCCTTTCTATTAAAGAAGCACTTAGTATTCCAGTTCCAGCTCCTGGGTCAAGAATGTATATCTCTTTTTTAGATGGTAGCGTAAACAAGCTTGCCATAAAAACTGCGACTTCTTTGCTCGTAAAAAATTGGCAATAAGGTTTTCTACTCTCTTTTGATTTTGATTGAATATATTTATTTGTCTTGTCTATTACGTAATCAACAATATTCATATTTTCAAAACTTATCTCCAATTAATAATCTTTTTTACTAATAGTCTTTAATATTAAAACTAATACTTTCTATGCATGCTCCTAACGCTCTAAAATCATTAGCACTTTTTAGTTCTTTTTTAGATGTAGTATCAACTAATTTAATCTTTAAATTAACTATATCTTTTTTAGGATAAAATATAAATGAAATTTGCTCTTTCCCCTTAACTACAGTTTCTTTTACCTTTTCTTTATTTACTAAGATTTTCATTCTTTGCTTGTCGCCACGTATCCTAAAAATATTTATCCTACCCTCTACTAATTTATTTTTAGAATCATCTATCCTAAATCTTAATACAGCCACTTTTCCATCGATTGGAGAACAATTAGCCCTTGCTTTAGGAAGCCCTTTTATAATGTATCTCTTTGCATTATATTTTTTCTTTCCTAAATAAATAGTATTCTCTTCTTTAAGTTTAGGTATCATTTTTATTTTTATACTTTTCGGAATAGAAATATAACTTTCTTTATCCGTTAATTTAGAAAGCTTATTATAAAACCACTTAGTATCTTCCTTGTTTTCAAAATACGCCTCTTGCCTAAGCCTAGCCTTATCTTTAGCGGTAGCTAAAATTTTTCTTACATACCCTCTTTTAGCACTATATATTAAAGGTGTTTGATAATTATAGCCTCCATCTACATGCGTTACACGAGAAGAAAATGTGCTATGTAAAGGATTATATAAATAAGGAGCATTATTTAATACATACTTTGCTATAGGTGTAAAATAAACATAGCTCGTATTTGTAGCCATCACTAACCCATAACATTGAAGTATTATTGCAGAAATTATAGGAGAAATCGCTAATAGTAAAACGACAAAGCGCTTTAACCATTTACTAGAAATTAGTTTATCAAAATAGATGCACACTGCAAATACGATAATAACACTTCCCCAAGCGTTGTATCTTGCAATGCCTGCCATTCCAGAATTTATATGTACCATTAACGAATATGAATACACCATTCCTAACCACACTAAACATATAAACACGTATCTAAATTGTTTTTTAAATATTGCTATTACAAAAAGAATAATCGCTAAACTTAAAATTATTGGAAAATACGGAAGCACTCCATAGTTTAAATCAAACATATACGCTACTAATCTTCTTAACGTAGTATTATATGGACGATTTAAAGTAAAACCGCTATACGATGCCGTTAAATTTATATGATTTACATGATAATAATTATATGCTAACGGAACTAAAAAAATTAAAAAACTACTGCCCAATAAAAATATATCTTTTAATTTATTTTTAAATCGTAAGATATAACTTTCTCCATTTTGCTTATCGCTTAAAATATTTATAAAATAATCTACTACAATTCCCATACCTATAACTATAACAGTCGGATTCATAGTCCCAGCAATCGAAATAAATATCGCAGCTCTTTTATACTCCCTGTTATACCAAAAAACTAACGCCATACCTATAAATGCAAAAATAAAAGTTTCAGCAGATGGCCAAACGTAATAAAATAAAATAGGATTTATCGTTAATAAAATAATTAACGCAAGTTTCCTAATATCACTTATCTTCATATGCTCCCAAATCAGTATCATTAAAAGATAGATGCACGTTAGATTAGTAAGTGTAAAAGCATAAGTAGCAGAAATATTAAAAAATTTTAATAGTAAAATATAGGGCACTGCAAATAATGAATACGTAGCAAAATACCATGCCATTTCCTCTCCCGACCTAGTTTTTTTTCCAGAAAGTCTATACTTAGGTAAACTTTCTTCCCAAGCTGGAAAATATTTTTTTGCCAACTCTACATCACTTTTAGATACGCTTATATTTTGTTCGTTAATAATGGAAATAGCAGGAAGTATATAATCATCGGCCTCTCCAAACGTTTCTTGCTTACTAGATATACAAAAAACAAGCATCAAGCCCATATAGATACTAAAATATGCTTTAATTATCGCACTTACACTAATTTTAACTCTTGTCATTTTTTAAAATTTCATAACTAAAAAACAAAACTCTTAACTTATATGATATAACTTATATAATAGAGAACCTTAGTCTTTTAGGCAACCCATAGGAATAACTAATACACCGTCATCACGTCTATAACCATAACGAGTAGCAGTAATAAGTATTTTCAAATCTGGTAAACGAAGAGAACTTCCTTAATGCCTTACTATTATCGTCTATCAAACCCAAACTTTCCCTTGTTTTACGTATACAATTTTAATTTTAATTACATAACTCATTGAAATCATTTAAAAAAAGTTTTCAAAAGTGCTTGCACAAAATGCTAAAATAGCATTTGTAAAACAAGAGAAAGTTTAATATCAAAGGTAAGAATACCACGAGGCAAAGGCTTTTACGAGATATACTTGACAGATTTGAAGCTTTTTACTTGACACTTTTGATATAAGTTTTAACCAAAAAAAAACTAAAACTTTTAGTTCTTTAACGTTTTAAAAAGGGGGCAAGCCCTCTCAAATAACACCACAAACCACAAGCAAACGAAGCTTAAAAAGAAAATTTTAGGGGTAGATATCAACTTAAAACACTCCTATATACCTTATAAATTTCTTTTGCAGATTTATCCCAACTAAGAGAAGCTAGCTCTTTTTTAGATTCTTCTATAAGCTCTTTTCTAGCTTCATTATTATTTAATAAATAAATTATATGCTCTCCTAGTTTATCAGAATCCCAATAATCACACTTTAGAGCCGACCTTATAACCTCCGAACAACCAGACTGCTTTGATATAACGATAGCAGAACCATAATATATCGCTTCTAGTGCCACAATACCAAAAGGCTCTGAAAACGACGGCATTACAAAAACATCTGAAATAGAAAACACTCTTTCTACTTCTTTCTTTTTTAAAAATCCAGTAAAAATAAAATGGTCATGCACCTGAAGCTCTATAGTTTTCTTAACCATCATTGGCGCTAAGTCTCCATCTCCTGCTACTATAAATTTTACATTCCTTACTTTCTCTAAAACTTTTTTACTAGCTTCAACAAAAAACTCAGGACCTTTTTGCCACGTAATACGCCCTAAAAAAAGGACTATCTTATACTTTTTTAATTCCTTAGGTAGTTCATACTTATTTATCTTATTAAACATCATCGCATTATATACAACGGAAATTTTCTCCTTGCAAACGCCATGCTCTCTTACTATCACATTTTTCGTATACTCACTTACCGCAATAATGCGATGTGCATAAGTAGTGCCTAACTTTTCAATTAGATTTACAAAATAATCATTACATACTCCCGACCTATCGTATTCTAAACTATGAATATGCAAAACTAGAGGCTTACTAGTTAGCTTTGAAAGCGCCACAGCTGGAAGCACGGTCATCCAATCGTGAGCATGGATAATATCAAAATCATCATCTGAAAAAAAATCGACTACATTAGATGCATATTTTACGACTTGCCTGCCTAGCTTGTTTGTCTTTATGAAATTTTTAAAATCAAAATCTATACAACTTCTTAATAATTTAAAACCACTTTTATTTATCTCATTTAATGTTTTTATTTTATAATCTTCTAAAAACTTTTCATATTCCTCGCTAGTCCAATACGGGTTTAATATCTCAGGGAAAGTAAACTTTTTTATACGCTCTCTAAATTTTAAACTTATTACATCTTTTCTTATCTTGTTTTTTTTATTTTTTTTATTTTTTTTTGGCTCTACTAAAGTCATATGATGCGCATTTTCATCTCCGTAAACTTTAGGAAGTGCAAAAGTTAAATCTATACTACGAATTTTAGATAATGCTGTGGTTATGCCTAAACAAGCCGTCCCTAAACCTCCGTTGATATGTGGTGGATATTCCCAACCAAGCATTAGTACTTTCATAAAAATTCTAAAACTATAAAAACATTCTAGCTTACATATAGCTAGTTTATATAAAACTAATTTAAACAGAGCTTAAGTTTATCTAAATTATCTTTCTTGATAAAAACTGAAAATCCGCTCTCTCTTTTATCTTCAAAAACTTTACACCAATTTTCTTTATCGAGTTCTAAAATACGAACTAACGGGCTTACGTTTGGCCAGAGAATAGTTTTAGGATTTACGTATTTTATATACTCTTGCCAATCTGCTTTACCCTCAAAAGCGTTTTGCATAAGCTTAAATACTTTTTTGGAGTTTACGCTAAGTCTTCCATCGACTATCACTTTTGTTAAAGGCTCTCCTTTTTTATTTGAAAAATTATAAATAAGGTATCCTCCTTCTCTAAAAGCATTTAATATCGGATACTCTAATTTATTATCTTTTATAAACTCTACCGCCGCTATCGGAGTGATAACATCATCTATCTTATTTGCTTCCTTTTTTAAAAGTGAATTAACACAAACTATTATTAAACATAAAAGCAAAAAAGCTCCCCCTTCTCCTGAAAAATATAATAGAAAATTTTTTAATTTTTTAAGAGCCTCATTTAAATGTAGCGCCTCCTTTCCATAATCGACGCTCCATAATACGCAGATTGCAAAAGATAAAAGAACTAAAGCATAAGGCATCATAGTTTCAAAAACTAACCCAAGTAAAAGAAAAACAACTAATACACATACTTTTAATTTTGTTATAGATTTTGAAGAAAAATAGTGTAGCATTAAGAAAAATAAGCCTAAAATCGATAAGAAACCTACTCCATAACTAACTATATATTTTACTTTATAATTAATCCCATATTTTAAAATATCTATAACATAAGACTCTCCTGCCCCTATTTGACTAAACACATAGCTTATGTTTGAACAAAATGATAACCACTCTCCCCCAAAATAAGGCGTAAATAAAGTGCCTAAAAAAGGAATTAAAAATAGCTTATAAGTATGTTTGTCAAATGTTTTAAACCCCAAAAGACAGAAAACAAAAACTCCTAAAACTGAACTTAGATGAGAGTTTGCCCAAAAAGCAAAGGTTAAAAATACTTTAATATACAGTTTTTTATTCCAACCTTTTTTATATACCTCATCTGCAAAATAAATAGACAAAGCAAAAAACGGTAGAGAAAACATTTTAGGAGAAAGCGTAAAGTGTTCTGCAAAAGACGCTAGCACGATAACTCCTAGCAATGCACCAAAAAAATTATCTTTCGATATTTTTTGAAAAATTTTGACTAGTACATACCCAAGGACTACGCCTAAAATAATTTTAAAAAATAATAAACCTATGCTGCCAAAATACTTATCTATAAGAGCATAAAAAACTTCGGGGAGCCAAGAAGTAGCTCTAAAAATTCCACTTGAATACGCATTCCAATGGTCTGTAAGTGGAAACCCGTGTGCTAAGATCCATCTTCCTGCCACCATATGTCCCCATAAATTAGGCTCCTCTACAACTCCCGTAATATGGATAGAGGATAAAAGGATAATAAAAAAAGTAATCAATTTATTCATAATAAAAAACTTTTAAATTTAAAGAATAATCTTTTTTAGCTCTCTAGAAAATATATAAGCTATAATTTATAGCCTATACTAGCACATTTTTAAAACTTCAAGTAGTAAAATTTCTTAAACAAGCACTAACCCTTTTCTATTAGCTTTTATAAATATCTTTTAGTATTTTGTTTACTCTTTTTTATTTATTTCTAGTTTATTTATTTCTAGTTTATTTATCTCTATTTTGCTTATTCTATTTTATTTACTAATGATTATTTACTAATGACTTTAAGTTTAAAGGAATTTAAGGTAAAATTATTTTATAATATTTTTGTTTAAATTTACCCTAGAAAAAACAATTAAAGAGAATACGTGTAAAAAAATATATTTAAACTTATAAACCTATTTATTAAAAGTTATAACAAAGCTACTTGTAAAATTTTGTAAAGTATATAGATTAGTCTACATTATGTTTGATCTTGATTTTTTTCTATCACAAGACGGTTGGAATATTTATATATTCCTATTTCTTAGCCTACTAGCTGGCGCATTCGGATTGCCACTTCCTGAGGATATTCCACTTATAGCCGCAGGAGTATTGATACAAGGAAAGCAAGCAAAACTTTTGCCTACTTTTCTTATATGCTACATTGGGATTTTATTAGGCGATATCATTATATACTTTATAGGTCGACTTTTCGGGCCTACTCTTTATAAGAGAAAATGGTTTCAAAAGAAAATTAAAAAACATGGATTTAAAATGAAAAATATGCGTTCAAAGCTTGAAAATAAAAGTCTTTTAACGATTTTTATAGCTCGCCACTTATTTTGGATACGAACCGCAACTTTCTTGCTTTGTGGAATAGTAAGAATAAAACCTATTAAATTTATAGTCGCCGATGTGATAGCAGCAACTATAAGCGTGCCTCTGATGATGTCTTTAGGATACTTCTTTTCTGCTAATTTAGAAAATATCTTCGGCAAGATTAGACACGCTGAAAACACTATTTTTCTAGGGATCTTGTTAATAGTTTTAGGATATATCGCTTATAGATTATTTATTAAAAAAACTTTTTTTAAAATAAACGACTCTACCTTAAAAACCTTAGAAAACAACGAACAAGAATAAAAAAATAAGAATAAAGAAAAGAAAGAAAGAATTAGAAAAGAAAAGAGAGAAAAGAGAGAAAAGAAAGAAAAGAAAGAAAAGAAAGAGAAAGAAAGAAAAGAAAGAGAAAGAAATAAAGATTAGAAAAAAAAGAAAAATAAGATTTAGAAAAGAAAGGAAGAAACTAAAAAATACCTAAATTTACCTATTTTCCATCTACTACAATTTACAAAAATATTATATAATACAGAAAAATTTTTATAGTTTTTTCCCTTTACAAATGCATAAGATTTAAAAAAACTTCTCCGATTTGTAATAAATTTGTAATAAAAGAAAATTTATATTTTTATACGCAACTAAAGAAAATCTTTTGCATCTTTCTTATAAACACACTTGTAAATATAAGAAATATAAAAGAAAAATTATTAAATAACTCTGTTAAATTTAATAATTTCTCAAATAAAAAAATAGGGGAGATGAATTAAAGTGAGTATAACGGAAAATTCAAAGGAACAATTTTTAGGAAAACAAGACGACAGTTTACTAATTAGCGATGAAGCCGCTAAAGATGTCGTAATCGAAAAAGAAATTAGTAAAGAACTTTCTAAAATAGTAGAGCCTAATTTACAAGCTAATTTTAAAAAAGACACCACTATTTATGATATTAATTTACAATCAGAGTTAAGATTTATATCGAAGCCTTACGTAAATATAAATGGAAATGAAGTTAATTTATATATTACTTTTTCCCTTAATGAAAAATATTTAACTAACACCTCTTTTTTCATACACTACGGAAGCTATGATGACGTTCCAGAAAATTGGGAATCTATACAAATTTCAAAAAATGATATCATCAAAAATGATGAGCAAAATTACACTATTCAAACTAAATGGATAATTCCTTGTAAAGGAAATTTTGGTGCAACCGTTTATGCTACTTATCCTAATAATGAAAAACCTGTATGGCAAGGCACTCAAAATGATGATGCAAAAATTAAAATAGATAATGACTGTTTTTTTACTATTGAAAAAATTTTAAAAAGTAGAACTAGTTTTCAAAAAGAAACGAAAGAACTATTAAAAAACGGCATAAAAACTTATTCATCATTTAAAGATTTAATAGTAAAACTAAAAAAAGAAAGCAATCAAAAATATTTATCAGAGATTATTTATAATGAGACTAAAGGAAATAAGGATTTAAGAGACACTCTTACTAAGTACTATAAAGATGCTAAAAAAGAGTACTACTCAAAAAATAACTATCAGACGATTTCTTCAGCAAAAGAACTTATCGACACTCTCGACACTCTCGGATTAAGAGAGACCGCATTCGTTGCCCCAGAAGGCCCTCACGCTTCAGGTGGTGGGCTAGCAGAGGTAATGAAAGGGCTTTTAAAAGCGCTCTCACAAAAAGGTATGAAAGTTTCTTTAATTTCTCCTTTATATGAATACGACCAAGGTGGCAAACATTCATCGGCAGAACATACTTTAAAAGCTGGTATAAAATTTGGCAATTACATATTAAAACCTAAATATGCAGGGGAAGTGCTTATTCCATTTGGAAAAACTACGCACGTTCAACACGGCGGCACTATCGATAATGCTTTTCATCAAAGAGCAACCGTGCATATCGCAAAACAAGGAAATTTTACACTCGTGCTATTAAGATGTAAAAGATTTGCAGATTATTTATACGCTCGCATCAATGCTGATGAGCAATTAAGAAGAGCCATCTTCTTATCTAGGGGGGCCTTAGAAGTAATAAATAATCCACTCTTTGATATTAACCCACAAATTATAGTATCAAACGATTGGCAAGCAGGTCTAATCCCTCCACTTTTAAAGCTCGATGGGCGTTATGCAAACTCACTAGCGTTTTGTAATTGCAAAACGGTTCATATGATTCATAACTGTGGGCGTGACTACCATGGGAATATTCCTGTAAACTGTGGCGGCAAAAATTTATACAGCATGCTAGAACTAGACTCTTGTCATATATATGGGCTAACCCATCCTAGCAACAATGGAATATTAAATTTAACGGCAGGAGCGATTAGACATTTAAACGGCGTCCTATCGACCGTAAGCAAGCCTTATTCTCAAGAATTATTAGATTGGAATAAAGGTGAAGGGCTAACAGATTTAATTAAAGCTAAACCAGGGGCGCTAGTCGGCATAAGCAATGGAATAGATCAAAACGCAATTAGAAGAAAAGTTATATCTCTTGGAACTAATGAGTTTGAAGATATGATTTCCCCTGAGGATGATAACGCATACTATTCAAAAATAATTTCTTTTAAAAGCAGAATAAAAGAAAAATTGCAAAAAGATTTCAATTTACAAGTAAACCAAGATGCTAAACTATTTTCTTTTATAGGAAGAATAGCAGAGCAAAAAGGCATCGAGCTTATGTATAATAGACCTGCTGGCGAAAACGTTTCAGTGATAGAGGCTATTTTAATGCACTACCCTGAGTCGCAATTTATTTTTGCTGGACCTTATACAGATGGCGATATCCATGCAAGAAATTTAAGAAATTGTGTTGAATATTTATCTCAAAAATATCCAAATAGAATAAAAGGTATTTATGAGTTTGTTTCTCACGATTTTGCGATAGAAATTCACGCTGGAAGTGATTTCTTTATGATGCCTTCTAGATACGAGCCAGGCGGCATAGTTCAACTAGAAGCTATCGCTTGCGGAACGTTAGTAATCGGGCGTAATGTTGGTGGCATATCGGCTACTCTTAGGAATTATGGCGATTTATCGAAAGAAAGCAACGCTTTTATGTTTGATACTTATACATCAGATGCATTTTATAGAGCGTGTTGCTACGCCTTAAATACTGTAAAAGACAGTAAGCTAAACAAGACTCTAATTTTACAAGCAACTAGAGCAAAACACGATTGGGGTCATAGAGTTAGCAATTATATTTCACTATTTCAGTATATTTTAGGCGTTTTAAATCCGTATGAGTTTTATGATTATTTAGAAAATCACCGTAAACTTATAGAGGAAAGCAGGACTTATTAAGATTTTAAATTTTTTATTTTACTCCTATACGTTAGTTCATTCTTTATGAAAAATATTTTTATTTTTCATAAAATATGACATCGGGAATCTCCCATTTTTTTTAGGGTTTGTAAAAGGTATTTAAATCTTTTACAGACCCTTTTTCTTTCTCCTTATCTTTACTTTTGCGAACTTTATTTTACTTATAAATACAAATAGACAACTAAGCTTCTTTCTTATAAAATATATTCTTATGAGTGAAAATAAAAAACGCCTAGAACCTTTCGTAAAGTGGGCAGGTGGAAAAAGAGTTATCATAGATAAATTAAAAGAAAGAGTGCCTAAAAGCTTTGACCGCTATATCGAGCCACTAGTTGGAGGTGGCGCACTGTTTTTTGCATTAAAACCGTATATATCGATCATATTCGACGCAAATGAAGAGCTAATAAACGCCTATCAAGTTATAAAAACTAATGTAGACGGCCTTATAGACGATCTAAAAAAACATAAAAACACAGAAGAATATTTTTTATATTTAAGAGGATTAGATAGAGAGCAAAATTATAAAAATCTTTCTAATGTTAAGAGAGCTAGTAGACTTATTTTTTTAAACCACACTTGTTATAATGGACTATATAGAGTGAACTTAAAAAACCAATTCAACGTTCCATATGGCCATTATAAAAACCCTAGCATTTTTTCTGAAGAAAATTTACGAAATGTTTCGGACTTATTAAAAGGCACTATAATTATTTGTGATGATTTTTCAAGAGTTTTAGAGTTTGCAAAAAAAGGCGATTTTATTTATTTCGACCCTCCTTATTTACCGCTTAATAAGACCTCATCTTTTACATCGTATACGAAAGATAAATTTGATTTAGAAACGCATATAAGATTAAAAGAAGTGTGCGACGAACTAGATAAAAAAGAAGTTAATTTTATGGTTTCTAATTCTAATACGGCAGAAATTCACGACTTATACAAAGCTTACAATATTGAACAAATTTATTCATCTAGATATATAGGTTCAAAGGGCGATAGCAGAGGTAAAATTAGAGAAATTATTATAAGAAATTATTAACAAAATTTTTTTTAAATTTCTTTTTCTAGGAATTTCACTATTAAAACCCAAACTTTCCCCTGTTTTACGTATATTACACCTTTTTAAAGAACTTAAAACTTAAGCTTAAAGATTTATTATTTGTCGTTTCCTAAAGAGTGCGTATTTACGTATGCTATTTGTATGCTAATTTAACAATTTATGTGAATGTTTCTTAACTTTTCTTAAATTATTTTGAGTAAATTATTTTGAGTAAGCTATAGAGTTAAAATTAAACTTTATACGTAAAGCAAGGGAAAGTTTAGGTTAAAATGCTTAAGTCCTCTATTTAACTATTACTATTTTAGCTTTTTTAGCTAATGCTTTTTGTGCATCCTTTTTACGTTTTTCAGCTATTTTTAAATCTCTTGCATCTCTTTTTGCTTTCGTTTTTTTTCTTAATGATGCCATAATTTTATCTCCTTTTTTTCAAATATACACAAAGAATGTATATAATAATATTTAATTTAGAAAAAATCAAATCTCACCTTAAAAATTTTTTTAAAAAAATTTTTTTCAAAGCAAAATTTTAAGGCGTAAATGTTTTTTTAAGTTAGCTTATCGCCATTTTTTGCGGCCTCTATTTTATCGGGAGTTACTACCGAAATAAACTCGCCTGTGCCCGACGCTAAAATCATACCATCTGAAATGCCGAACTTCATTTTTCTAGGCTCTAAGTTTGCTACCATTATAATTTTTTTTCCGATTAACGTTTTAGGGTCGTAAGAAGATTTTATGCCAGCAAAAACCTGTCTTTTTTCTACGCCTATATCGAGGGTAATTTTTAAAAGTTTATTTGAATCTTCTTGAATTTCAGCATCTAACACGGTCGCTATTCTTAAATCGATTTTAGCAAAATCATCATAAGTAATTCTAGGTAAAATTGGCTCTACGCTATTATTACTATTATCTGTATTATTATCTATATTATTTTTTATATTATTTTCTTTAGCATTATCTAGTTTTACCTTATTTATTTCTTCTAATTCTTTTTTAGTATCTTCTACCATTTTTTCAACGTCTTTAATATCTATTCTTTCCATTAATCTTTCAAACTCATTTAATTTTATATTTTCAAGAGTTTTGTTTAGATCTTTAAAAGTCCAATCGCTTTCATTAAACAAACCTTCCACTTTTTTTGCAAGAGCAGGTAAAATTGGTTTTAAATATATTATTAAACATCTCGCTACGTTTAACCCAGCAGTAAGAACTTCGCAAGCTTTTTCCTTATCTTCTTTTACTAATACCCAAGGCTGGTAAGTTTGGTAAAATTTATTTATCTCATCTGCGCATTGCAAAACTTCTTTTACGACATTCATATATTTACACTCTAGATATGCTTCTTTTATCACATCTAGTTTTGCACGAGTATTATTTAAAAGCTCCTTGCCCTCTATATTTAGAGTAGAAATGGTATTATCGAAATGTTTTCCTAAAATTCCAGCACTTCTACTTATAATATTTACTAAGTTGCCAACTAAGTCGCTATTAACTTTAGCTACAAAATCTTCAAAATTTAAATCTATATCTTCAACTTTTCCATTTATTTTTGAAGCGTAATAATACCTTAAATATTCAGGATTTAAATTATTTAAGTAAGTTCTAGCGCTTATAAAAGTCCCACGACTTTTACTCATCTTTTGTCCATTAACGGTAATAAATCCATGAATAAATATGCGCTTTGGAGTATTAAACTCGACTCCCATTAGTGCAGCTTGCCAAAATAGAGTATGAAAGTATGCGATATCTTTACCTATAAAATGGTACACCTCGGCTGTATCTCCGGTCCAATATTTTTTATAATCTATATTTCTTTTATCACAATAATTTTTAAGCGATGCTATATAGCCAATTGGAGCATCGAGCCATACATAAAAATATTTATCTTCTTCATTCGGGATTTTAAAACCAAAGTATGGAGCATCTCTAGAAATATCCCAATCTTTAAGTCCGTCTTTAAACCATTCTTTCATTTTATTTACGGTCTGTTCATCTACAAACCCACTTTTTAACAATTCTTTTAAATCATCTTCAAAGTCTGTTATTTTAAAAAAGTAATGCATAGATAGTTTTTTTACCGGTTTTTTTCCACTTATCACGCTTACGGCATCTTTCATATCTAGTGGAGAATAAGTCGCTCCGCACGCCTCGCAGGAATCGCCGTATTGCTCTAGTGCATTACATTTAGGGCAAGTTCCTTTTATAAACCTATCTGGTAGAAACATTTTTTCTTGTTCATCGTAGGCTTGCTCGATTTCTCTTTTTTCGATATGTCCTTTTTTATTTAATGTATTGTAAAATAGCTCGACTAGTTCTTTATTTTCAGGGGAATGCGTCGAGTGGTAATTATCAAACTCTATTAAAAAATCGCTAAAATCTTTTTGATGTTCCACTGAAACTTTTGCTATAAGTTCTTCAGGGCTTATATTTTTCTCTTTAGCTTTTAACATTATCGGCGTTCCATGAGTATCGTCTGCACAACAATAAAGACAATTATTCAGAGCCATTTTTTGGAATCTCACCCAAATATCTGCTTGTATATATTCTAAAATATGCCCAATATGAATCGCCCCATTCGCATAAGGCAATGCTGCAGTTACTAAAATATCTTTTTTCACGATTTACCACCTTTTCTTTTGTAATGTTATTAAAAATTAACTATTTAATAATTCTTTAATCCATAGACGTTTCTAAGATAACATTTTTAGACAAAATCTGAAACTAGTAGTTAAATGAGAGCCTACAAACTAATAACTTGCGATTTACAACGTAACCTGCCCCTTTTTAGTTTCCACTCCATAAAATTCTAAAAGACGTTAAATCTTCATTAGTTTTTTTATTTTTTATATTATGGAGAGTTATATTGTTATCTTTAAACTCGGTTTCTACAATTATTATATCATCAATCTTTACTTCTTTCTTGTAATTGATTTCTATTTCTTTTATAGAGGTTTTTAATAAAAAATCGAAAGAAAGAGTATTTAAAACGAATTTTAAATAGTTTGAATTATTAACATGTCTGTTTAAGTCTATATCATCAAAACCAATTTCTATATCTTTTTGTATATCGACTTTTTCTAGTGGTGGTATTTTAGGAAAAGAGGTTTCAAGTGCATATTTTTCTTCAAGCTCTGGAAAACTTAACTCTTTATAAGGATTTAAGATTTTTTTCGTTTCCAAATCTACTAAAACCCAAAGAGAGCTAGCCGCTCCTATATTTTTATAATTTTCATCTTGCACATTAAACTCACGCCTACAATAAATCCCTTTAGATTTTATTGCCCAAGTTTTTATGTAAATAGTATCTAGAGAGTCAGGGAATTTTTCAAATTTTAAGTGATACTTAATTAGAAACCAACCTACATTTAACGTTTGAGTTTTAGAATACCCTACTCCTAATTTTTTAGCATTAGTAGAGGCTACATCTTCTAAATCGTGTAAAAGTGCATAAGGCTTCATTTTATTATTTGCGTCTACCTCGTAGCTTTTTACTTCATATTTTTTAGTAGTTGAAAAATTCATAAGTTATACTATTTAAGAAAAAATTGCTCTGAAATACCTTGCATAATCATTTGTGAAGCTAGAGCTGCTAGGTAAATTCCCGTTATCTTACTTAGCACTATAATTCGCTTCTTTCCAAAAGATTTTTCTATCGATACAGATAAATATAAAAGCAACCAAACTAAAACTGATGTAACAAGTAATGCTATAATATGCACTAATCTTTGCTCAATACTTCCTGCTGTATCGGTTCCTGCGACTAGTAGCGTTCCTATCATCGCAGGCCCTATAATTATGGGTATAGTCATTGGAACTAATACTATTTCCTGCTCCTTATCTTCATTTTTAGGAGCAGACACTCTTCCTTTCACTAAACCTATACCATCTAAAAGCAGTATCGTTCCGACCCCCACTCTAAACGCATTTACTGTAATTCCAAGGATTGAAAAAATTTGCGAGCCTAAGAATATCATTATAACACAAACTACAAATGATGTTATCATAATTTTTGTTGCGTCCTTTTTTCGTCTTTCTTCGTCGAAGTTTTTTGTTAAATATAAAAACATCATAAGTGCAAAAAAAGGCGTAAATAAGAAAAAATACCTTAATGTTAAAGAAAAAATATCTACATACATTTATAACCTAAACTCCATTACAGAATACCATCTTTAGAATATAATCTTTAGAATATAATTTTTATTTTTAAAGGCTCCTACACGTATCGCTTAAAGTAGGTTAGAAAAATTGTTTTCTTTTAGGCGTATGCCGAAGTAATACTAATTTGTCAAAGTAATGCTAATTTAAAGAGCATAAAACCTCTTTTGAACGTGAATAACTTTTTTAAAAATATAATTTTATTTTTTAAAAACAGAGACACTACTAACTTTAAATTTAGTTTAAAATTTTAGTTTAAAAAGTTTTTCGCTCTTTGCCGTATTTTGCAAGCCTATTGATTACTAACATTTGCTGCCATTAACAAGGAAAAAAGGATTTTTAATTTATCCAAGTAGTACTTTTTGTAATTTCACTAAATCTATTATCCCAATTCTTTTCAAAATCTTCAAATGTAGGTGCAAATGCGATATCGATTTCAATATAATCTTTAAGCGATAATTTTGATGTATCGACGCCGACACGCTCAAGCCACCTTTTATTTCTATTACTATATAACTCTAAAGCAGTTTCTATGCTATCTACACCAGTCATGTTTTTTATAGGTGAAAACTCATCTTCTCTACTAATTTCTAAACCTATCTGTTTTTTAGCTAAAGGTAGTAAATCAAAAATAAATTTTTCATGCTTATAAGCTTCGGTATCTTGAACTTTACCGTCTACATATGCTTTAACAATTTTCTTGCTTCTATGAAATGGAAGATGAACGTTTTCATTTTTTAATTTTCTAAAAAAATCTACTGAAAAAGCGTGCATCGCTGGGCTTCCCCAATTAAATATAATCTCTCCGTTTTCATCTTTTAGCTCTAGTTGTTCTTTCGACACATCTACGTATTCAACTATATGATCTTTTCCATGTATAGAAACTAAATGACCTACTTTTTCTTGAGGCGAAGCTTTCTTTAAAACTTTGGTAACTATATCTGCATTTTCACTACGTGCCAACCCTACTAAAACTGCATCATCTATCGGCGCTAAAATATTATCTACTTGAATATATACTAAAGTTTTTATACCTCTTTTCTCTAAGTATTCCATTGCACCGCTTCGCATAAAAGCCGTATAACATCCGCCGTGGCCGTCGGGATTTTTTAGCAATTGACCACTAGATGCTAAAAGAGCCCTTCCCATTAAATCGCAAGTAGCAGTCATAGATTGGCAAAAGAAAAACACATCATTTTTATTCATACCGAAATAATTATTTTCTTTAAAAAACTCTCTCGTTAAAGCGTCGGTATCTGGGCTAGTCATAATTAAAAAAGGGATAATTTTCCCATATTTTTTTGAGGCGTAAATAATTTTTTCTGCGTGGATTTGGTATAAAGTTTTTTTACTAATACTTAAACTTTCAAAGCATCCTTTTGGCCCATCATATCCTAACCTTGTTCCTTGCCCTCCTGCAACTAGAAGAACTCCTACTTCACCATTTTTATAAGCCTCTTTACCGATTTTTTCTAATTTTTTTGATATATTTTTTCTTTCTTCTAAGCTTATAACCTTACTCATTTCTATTTTTGCATCAGACATATCTACTGGCGTGAATACATTTTTCAGCGAACTCCAATCTATGGAGTTTATTTCTTCTACAAAATCTTTTCTTTTTTCTTCGGGACAATTTTTTATCGCTTCTAATAAGTGAGTTTGACCATTTATCGTTAAAAGTTCTACTAACGTTCTTGGGGGTAGTTTTGAGACATCTATCTCAACGACTTTTTCAGATTTTGTTTTTTTGCTAGCATCTAAAATAGAATCAACATTTAGGTTATTAAAACTTTCAATATTTTCATTTTTTTGCTTCATATATCACCTTATTAAAATAAAAGTTCTTCACTTTTAAAAGTGGTTTTAAATTCTCAAAAAATTAGCATCACACAGGGCATCACAGATAGCACCACACTTTAAGAAGCACTTTTAAAAAAAAATTTCACAAACCTTTCTAATCCACTTTCGTAATCCGCTTTTCTAATCCACTTAAAGCGTGAAGAACTAAAATAAATATTACTAAACTATTTACTACTTTACAAATAAACAAGCTCTAAGCTATCTAGTTTTGCATCTAAAAGAGCAAAACTTCGCTCATTAGTTCTAAAGCATAGAGCCCCTGGGTTGATAACTCGTGTGTTAAATATTTTTTCATCTCTTATTTTATGTGTATGTCCACACAATACGTAATCGTAAACTTGGCTATTAAGAAGTTTTTGTGCGACTTCACCCATAATATCATGAATTACTAAAAATCTTTTATCTTCGTGCGTAAAATCATGAAATGGAGCAGGTGGAGTTTCAAAACCTAGCATTTTTGCTTTATATGTAAGCCCGATTATCTCTCCATCATTATTACCATACACGAACTTTAAAGGGAAGCCTTTAAGAATTTCTAAAATTGATGGAGCTATTAAATCACCGCAATGAACTACTAAATCGATATCTTTTCTTTTTCTTATAATGTCTGCTACGCGTTCTAGCAAAGGGTAATGATCGTGCGTATCTGATATTATAGCTATCATAAAAAACAAATCCTTTTTATATTATTTTACTATACACTTTTTACTATACACTAATATTTAAATTAAATAAAAAATCACTATAATAAATTATTTAGGTGCGATTTTAGTTAATATTTCTCTTATTTGGTGTAATTTATCTATTCCTACGAACCTTTCTTTATTGATAACGAAAGTTGGGGTATCGAAAATTCCTAAATTTTTACCTCTAGTATAAATCCCTTTAACTCGTTCTCTAATATCTGGGGAAGAAAGCTTAGATACGAACTCTCCCATCTCGACATCCATCTCATCGCATAGTTCACGCCAGAATTCTTCAGTATTAGGATTTCTTTCTTGTGTCCAGCAGTAGTCAAAAACTTTAAAATTATATTCCATTAAAAAATCCATATCTTTTGCTACCATAGCACCACGAGTGATTCTAACGGGGTCGAACTCTTCTTCGGGCCAATTAGTGGGGATAGTTAATGGGATATTATGCATTTTAGCGTATCTTTTAGCATCTTCTATTATATAAGATATTTTATCGGGATTAATATTTGCTAGTGGCACTGACTGCCCTGCGGCTTTTGCAGAAAAAGGCTGCCACAAAAGCTCTACATCGTAATCTTTGTTAAGGGCGTAAATCTCATCTAGCGCCAAATGACAAAATATATTTTGAAATGAATAAAAAACTTCTATCGTTACCATAATAATACCTTTAAAACTATAACTTAAACAATCATTTAAAGAGTTTAGCAGATCTTTCTAAATGTTAAAATATAAAAAACATTTAATTACGTTTTAAGGTGGAGGGGGTGCTCTAAGTTTTAAATATAATTTTTAAAACATAATTGACTAAAAATTGCTATTTTGAGAGAATGAAAAGACTAGATGCTTTTTAAAAAGCACGACGAAAGGTTATTTTTGTGTATTAAATCTTTGCATAGATTGTCTTTATGTTAAAGAATAAGCTAAAAAGCTTTGCACAAAAAGGATTTAACTTTTTACATAAAAGGTACAGAACAATGAACCGAAAATTGTATGCATTGTATGCGATTATTCTTTCGTTTGGGATTATCGGCTCTACTATCTTAACTACAGGATGCAACAACGGCGATAAGGGAGACACTATTTCCTCCACTCCAGCAGTTCGTGAGGATAATGGAGTAGTTGAAACTACACCTCCTCAAATTCCAAACTCGGAAGAAAAGGAAAGCGACTCTCTTCAACAAAAAGAGACTAATGAAGTTGCTACCACCGATGAGCAAAACGATGAAGCGACTCCTAACATTGCTAAAAGCGAGGAAACCGCTTCGGAAGTTAGCACCAATGAGCCTATTAGCGCGGAACTTGCAGAGATTGTAAAGGCCGTAGAAGAGCAAGGCTATTGGTTTAACACCAACGCTACTAAATTAGAAGGCTATTGGACCTACGATGGAACTAAGCCTAAAATAATAGAAAGCGATGACAGCAGGTTAGCAGTCATACTCGACTCGGAAGATGGAATTTTTGGAAGGTTCGACAACTCATTTAGGATTAACGAAGAAGAAACCTATGCTAGTATTTTCGTATGGATAAACACGAACGACAAATCATTAGCAAGGGGAGCTTCAATACTTGAGGAATTAGCGAATAGTCCTAGGAAAAAAGCATTATATTCCATTGACGCTTGCTCACTTTATAAAAAAGTGGCATACGAACAATATGAACTTAAAAGTGGAATAACGTTTTGGAATATAAATACGTATTGCTCAGATCCAACTAAGGAATGTTTCTACGCAAAATATCCGATCGTTGTATATTTGCTTGATCGGCAGGGTGAACATAAACGATGCTTTGCCATGCTTGACTTAAAATAAGCGCTTAAGATAGAGACACAGGCGTAAAGAGACACGCCTTCCGTCTCTATCTTTTTTATTTTATCAACTAAAACTATTAGTGCTATAATCTGATGTATTAGTGCTTTCATTACTTTCAAAACTTTGCGATGAAAATAAGGAAGTTGATGAAACGCTTTCTGTTAAAGATGAACTGCTACTACTAGCTCCACATACCCAATATCTCGTATTAGGATCTTGCCTCCATAAATCTTCCTTACAACACATATAAACAGCATGAGGCTGATGACTTTCTCGTATAAAACCTATTTGTCCCATAGTTTCTCCATTATTTCGACACTGAGCTGGGTAATAACACCATAAATCGCCTTGGGCATTCGTATAAGTTGAACCCTGCGGACAACAACGAGTTATTTGATTTCCATAAGCATCGCTTCTAATAATAGGTATCTCTCTTGAATCGCAACAATCATTGCACGGCTCTTCACATCCCCCATTAAAAGGCACTTTCCCATCTTCGCAACAACGACTTATATCAGGATTGGCACATTTGCCATTATCACAGCACGGCTCATCTCCACACGGCACAGGATCTTCGTTAGGGCAACAAGTATTTAATTTGCATTTACCCATTTCGCAACATTCGATTTCACCACAAGGACTACCACCATTTGGACAAGAAGTAGGTGTAGGTGTTAGAGTTTTAGTAGGCGTATTTGTTGGCACCGTCGGCGTATTAGTAGGAGTATTCGTTGGCACCGTTGGTGTATTAGTAGGAGTTACGGTAGGCGTATCCGTTGGTATCAACGTTGCTGTGTTTGTAAGTGTGGCTGTAGGCGTATCCGTTGGTATCGGCGTTGCTGTATTGGTAGGTGTATTGATTACAACACTCTCTTTTATGCAATTATATACGATATAAATATCCTCTCCTTCTTCTTGTACTTCTATACTACACGTTTCGCCATCCTCGCAACATAAATGCCCACACTGCCTATCAGAAGGACACGCTAAAGAAGCACTAGATAAACTTTCACTGCTAAACGTCTCAGAAGAAAAACTAAACGAGCTTTTACTCACTTTCTCACAACTAGGAATCGGGATAATCTCACCGTCTGCATTTTCTTGTAAATACGTTTTACACTCCCTCCCCTCTTCACAACAAAGATAACCACACTGCCTCTCAGGAGGACACGCTGAAGAAAAACTAAAAGAGCTTTCACTAGATAAACTACTCTCCGAAGAGCTTTCACTTTCCGATGAGCTTTCACTTGAAAAAGAAGAAAAACTTTCACTTATAATAACTGGCGGTAAAGATGATGCTGAAGAACTTTGAGTATCACACCACCAAGCAACAACATTTCCAAGCCCATCGGTCATATAACGACACATTCCTTTCTTACAACATAAGCCAAAACAAAAATCTTCATCTGGTTTACAACCCCCAACTGGCACGCTCGAAGTGGAATCTTCACTTTCACTAGAAAAACTACTACTAGATGGATTTACTGGCGGTAGTGGTGGCTTCTTACTACTACTACTAGACGAACTACTAGAATAAGAACTAGTGCTAGGCGACGTAATAGGAGGCTCTGGTGGCAAGCTACTTAAACTACTACTAGAAGACGAACTCTTACTAGAGCTAATTGCTAAAAATAATCGCTTCACAAACATCGAATAATTTTTAAATATAATTGACTAAAAATTGCTATTTTGAGAGAATGAAAAGACTAGATGCTTTTTAAAAAGCACGACGAAAGGTTATTTTTGTGTATTAAATCTTTGCATAGATTGTCTTTATGTTAAAGAATAAGCTAAAAAGCTTTGCACAAAAAGGATTTAACTTTTTACATAAAAGGTACAGAACAATGAACCGAAAATTGTATGCATTGTATGCGATTATTCTTTCGTTTGGGATTATCGGCTCTACTATCTTAACTACAGGATGCAACAACGGCGATAAGGGAGACACTATTTCCTCCACTCCAGCAGTTCGTGAGGATAATGGAGTAGTTGAAACTACACCTCCTCAAATTCCAAACTCGGAAGAAAAGGAAAGCGACTCTCTTCAACAAAAAGAGACTAATGAAGTTGCTACCACCGATGAGCAAAACGATGAAGCGACTCCTAACATTGCTAAAAGCGAGGAAACCGCTTCGGAAGTTAGCACCAATGAGCCTATTAGCGCGGAACTTGCAGAGATTGTAAAGGCCGTAGAAGAGCAAGGCTATTGGTTTAACACCAACGCTACTAAATTAGAAGGCTATTGGACCTACGATGGAACTAAGCCTAAAATAATAGAAAGCGATGACAGCAGGTTAGCAGTCATACTCGACTCGGAAGATGGGATTTTTGGAAGGTTTTCCAACCGATTTAGGATTAACGAAGAAAAAACCTATCCTGATGTTTTTGTATGGATAAACACGAACAATAAACCATTAGCAAGGGGAGCTTCAATACTCGAGGAATTAGCGAATAGTCCTTGGAACGAAGTATTATATCCCATCGACGCTTGCTCACTTTATAAAAAAGTGGCATACGAACAGTATGAACTTAAAAACGGAATAACGTTTTGGAATATAAATACGTATTGCTCAGACCCAACCAAGGAATGTTTTTATTCAAAATATCCAATCATTGTATATTTTCATGATTGGAAGAAGAAGAAAAAGCAAACAAAACAAACAGGACAAACAAACTGCTTTGGCATGTTAAACTTAGTTAGCTTAGAAGAATAAGCGCTTTATAGATAGAGACACAGGCGTAAAAAGACACGCCTGCCCGTCTCTATCTTTTTTATTTTATCAACTAAAACTACTAGTGCTATAATCTGATGTATTAGTGCTTTTATTACTTTCAAAACTTTGCGATGAAAATAAGGAAGTCGAAGAAACGCTTTCTGCTAAAGATGAACTGCTACTACTAGCTCCACATACCCAATATCTCGTATTAGGATCTTGCCTCCATAAATCTTCCTTACAACACATATAAACAGCATGAGGCTGATGACTTTCTCGTATAAAACCTATTTGTCCCATAGTTTCTCCATTATTTCGACACGTAGCTGGGTTATCACACCATAAATCGCCTTGGGCATTCGTATAAGTTGAACCCTGCGGACAACAACGAGTTATTTGATTTCCATAAGCATCTCTTCTAATAATAGATATCTCTCTTGAATCGCAACAATCATTGCACGGCTCTTCACATCCCCCATTAAAAGGCACTTGCCAATCTTGGCAACAGAGACTTTCATCAGGATTAGCGCATTTACCATTATCACAACACGGTTTATCTCCACACGGCACAGGATCTTCATTAGGGCAGCAAGTATCAGAATTACATTTATTTGGGTCGCAACAAACGTCTCCACACATTTCTGTACCTTCACTGCATGAAGAAGAACTGCTACTACTAAAACTAGATGACGAGCTAGAAGAACTGCTTGAACTACTTGGAGATGATGAACTAGAAGAAGAGCTACTTAAACTAGATGAACTAGGTGAGCTACTCTTACTCGAACTAGAACTTAAAGAGCTAGAAGAATTGCTTTTACTAGAACTACTAGAAGAACTAGACGAACTGCTACTACTAGGTGATAATGAACTAGAAGAAGAGCTACTTAAACTAGATGAACTAGGTGAGCTACTCTTACTCGAACTAGAACTTAAAGAGCTAGAAGAATTGCTTAAACTACTACTTTCTAAGCTTTCGCTCGAAGCTACACTTTCTAAAGAACTCTCACTAGAACTTACACTCTCTTTTATACAATTATATACGATATAAATATCTTCTCCTTCTTCTTGTACTTCTATACTACACGTTTCGCCATCCTCGCAACATAAATGCCCACACTGCCTTTCGGTAGGACACGCTAAAGAAGCACTAGACAAACTTTCACTGCTTAACGTCTCAGAAGAAAAACTAGATGAGCTTTCACTCACTTTCTCACAACTAGGAATCGGAATAATCTCGCCGTCTGCATTTTCTTGTAAATACGTTTTACACTCCTCCCCCTCTTCACAACAAAGATAATCACACTGCCTCTCAGGAGGACACGCCGAAGAAAAACTAAAAGAGCTTTCACTTTCACTCGATAAAACACTTTCAGACGAACTTTCCGAAGAACTCTCACTAGATAAACTACTTTCTGATGAGCTTTCACTCGAGAAAGAAGAAAAACTTTCACTTATAATAACTGGTGGCAAAGATGATGCTGAAGAACTTTGAGTATCACACCACCAAGCAATAACATTTCCAAGCCCATCGGTCATATAACGACACATTCCTTTCTTACAACATAAGCCAAAACAAAAATCTTCATCTGGTTTACAACCCCCAACTGGCACGCTCGAAGTGGAATCTTCACTTTCACTAGAA
This sequence comes from Bdellovibrionota bacterium, assembly GCA_050952645.1. Lineage (GTDB taxonomy): Bacteria > Bdellovibrionota_C > UBA2361 > UBA2361 > CAKMMH01 > CAKMMH01. The sequence goes on from JBMNLI010000017.1 coordinate 317,704, forward strand.
AAACTACTACTAGATGGATTTACTGGCGGTAGTGGTGGCTTCTTACTACTACTACTAGACGAACTACTAGAATAAGAACTAGTGCTAGGCGACGTAATAGGAGGCTCTGGTGGCAAGCTACTTAAACTACTACTAGAAGACGAACTCTTACTAGAGCTAATTGCTAAAAATAATCGCTTCACAAACATCGAATAATTTTTAAATATAATTGACTAAAAATTGCTATTTTGAGAGAATGAAAAGAAGTGTCTTAGAAAAGTTTCTTTAAGGCACACTAATTGTTTGAAATCGAAGTTTTTAAATTTTTAGAAGCTTTGATACGTATTTTTGCGTAGGATTTGCAATATATTTAAAAATAATCTTAAAAAATATTATTGTAATCTAACGCAAAACCTTATATAGAACGGTTTTGTATAAGGTTTATATAGAGCGTTCCAAAGATATTCTTAAATATGTTTTACATGTTTGATAACTAGAAAGAAAGAAAATGAATAAGTTCTCTGTCGTGTCAGCCTTGTTTGTCGTTTCCCTTTGCTTGCTTCTTGGAGGTTGCAAAGAAAAATCACCTAATGATACGAACAAGGAAGCACAGCAAAGTGTACCTACTGCTTCTGCTCCTGAAGTCAAGAAGCCTCTTTTTAACGAAGGCGATAAGGGAAAAACTGGCGACCCTGAACTCGATAGGATTATCGATGCGGTTGTAAGTAATGGCTACTACTTTGATATTGAGGCTATCCCCGAGCTTCATGGTCGTGAAAAACCATCAAAAATAACTAGTGGTAGCTCAGCTTTTCGAATACTTGATGAAAAGCCAGAAGATTTGGGAGTTTTTTGTGAAACCTCTTGCGCTTTTCAGTTCGATGGTGAATATCGTTTAAGTGGCGTTTGGACCTTCGTCTGGGCTAATACTAATCAAATACCCTTAATTGAAGGACTAGAAGAAGCTTTACTGCTTCCTAAATTTTTGCATGAAAGGATGCAAAGATTTAGTTATAGAGATAGGGGAGGCAATCCTGGCGATTTCATCAACAATCACGTCGAAATTCCGCTAGAAGGTGGAATGACCATTGAAAACACTTGGGGAGGGGCTGGCGAAGCGAAAGAATCTTACCCCCACAAGGAAGTTGTGCGAGTTTTTGTGATTTATAATCACAAATTAAGAAAGATTGTCGGCGTATTTATCGCAAGAGAAGGGAGCTGATACGCTCAAAAGCTCCTAGCGCTAATTAACGGCAAATGCTGACACCGATAACGCTTTATTAGTTTTAGTCTGTTAACAGACGCTATTTAAGAGAGGTCGAAAAACATCGATCTCTCTTTTATTTTTTCTTTACATCTTAAAAAAACTACCCTCTTAAGTCCTTATCAATTATCCAAAAAACACTTTTACAAATTATTTATATATTTTCATTAAAAAAATACTACAGTTTTTACCTTAGAACTCGCAAAATAAATTGACTAATAATTATTATTTTGAGAAAATATTTATAAGTCTTTAGGTTGTATAATTAGGTTGTATAACTTTAAGGATTTTGGTTTTAAGGCGTATGTTTATGATGCAAAAAATAAACTTTTGCAAAGAAAGAATTTTCTATATAGACTATGCCTGTTTTAACACTAAATTAACCTGTAAATCGAGGGATAATAAGATGAAAAAAAGGTTTAACAATCTCACTATGTGCGTGATGATTATTGCTCTGGTTGCCATCAGCTTGGTAGGATGTGATGGCAAAAAACAAGGCGATGTTAATGGCGAACCTAAAGGAGACGCAATCGTTGCTACCAAAAATGCTCTAGATATTGTGCCTCAAGAAAACGAGACGTTGCCTTCCGTTGCTTCTCCTAAAGAAGAAACTTCTAATGTGGCAAATGTTGAGACGCCGATTGCCGAAGCTAACGTGGTACAGGATACTCAGCCACAAGCAGGCCAGCAAATTGAGCTTAAGGAAGAGCCAAAAGAAGATGCTTCTGCCGACGATAAACTTCTTACCGAGATTATCGATGCGCTTGAAAGCAAAGGCTACTGGCTTAAGGAAGGAATTGAAAAGCCTAAGCGGATAACGTGTTCTACATCAGAAGTCGGTATTATCAAATCTCCAGAAGGTCTCGGCATCTTTGGTGAACATTATGGAGGCTTTAACTTTGATGGGGAAGCTGTAAAAACAACAGCACCATTTGTTTGGCTAAATAATAATAAACAGCCACTTAAAGTTGGTTTTGCCAAACTTTACGATTATGCGACTAACGGTGGTGAAGAGATTGACAAAATCGACGCAACTCTATTTATGCCACTTGGTTTGGAAGTTACGCTAAAAGGAAATATAACTTATTTAGATTTTAGAGAAAGCTTTAAGCCATTTACGCCCAAATATGAAGAAGACTTTTATAGTAATCAAAGAGTTTTTCTTTGCGTAAATTGGAAGGAAGGCAATCAGCCAGTTGCTGCGTTTATGACTAAGTAAAGAAAAATAACTTAACAAATTAAGAACGCACGTATATAAGAGCATCTCATATTCTAAATAGAATATTTTATAAGCGAAGAAAATAATCTCAAGTATTGCTTTCTTCGCTTTTTCTTTATAAAAAGCCTTAAAAAGTAAAGAACACTACTTTTATTTATCCATTTGAAGAAGGAACGCACATCATTACTGGTTTACATTCTCCATTTCCGTGTTCTCTGTGATAGCAACTATCTTTTAGGCAATTTGTGCTACAATGCTCAGCATCGTATGGTCGTCTCTGTAATATTTTTCCCTCTTTGCAAGTTGTAACACAACGATAGTTAATAAGATCAACTTCCGCATCGTCGCCATTAGGCTTGCAGCAAATATATTTTCCATTTTGAAATGACACTTCTTCAGTATAGTAATTATTACAACAACCATTAGTACAACCTTTTGGTTTACAACTCCAGCCTCCTTCAATTTGAATCGGTTCTTCCCCTTCTGACTTATTACAACACCTTTGACCATCACCAGTACAATATCCATCATCACAACACCCCTTGCCACAAGCAGAACTGCCTTCATCGCAACACGTTGTTCCATCACCAGATAGTCGTTCATCTGGGCAACAAAAAGTGCCATTGTTTGTAGGAGTAGTGCCAAGCGCGCAACAAGATTGAACTCCTTCCACAGTTATAATTTGACTATTTTCACAACATTCTTTAGTTTCAGTGCCAATGCAAGTAGAAGTTTCTGTATTACAACACTCATTTTGGCAAAAAGTTTGATTAGCTTCGCAACAAGCTTTAGTATTTGGATTATAATCTAATCCTTCACAGCAAACTTTAACACTGTCTCCATGACAATCATTTTCATTGCAGCAAGTTTCACCACACGGTTTTTTACCATCTTCGCAACATTTATCATTTATACAATTTGTGCTTTCGCAACATTTACCGTCACAAAAAGTTTCATTAGATTCGCAACAAGCTTTAGTATTTGGATTATAATCTAACCCTTCACAGCAAACTTTAACACTGCCACCATGACAATCATTTTCATTGCAACAAGTTTCGCCACACGGCTTTTTACCATCTTCGCAGCATTTACCATTTATACAATTTGCGCTTTCGCAACATTTACCGTCACAAAAAGTTTGATTAGCTTCGCAACAAGCTTGAGTATTCGGATTATAATCTACTCCATTACAGCAAAGTTTATTATCGTTATGACAATTTGATGCATCACAACAAATTCCCCCACATATATTTTGATCAGTCTCGCAACATTTCTTTTCCTTAGAACTATACTCTACCAAAAGGCTACAGCAAGTTTTCCCATCATGGCAAGCAGATGTTTCGGTATTGCAACATGTGCTTCCGCATACAATATCTTTTTCTCCAGAGCAACACGTGCCTTCTGCGCATTTTGTTTCATCACAACATTCTTCTCCGCAAAGTATTTGCCCCGTGTCATCACAACATTCAGTATTATTTAGACACTGACCTTCTGGGCAACACCACTCTCCACATAGTGTGCCATCTCTATCTTCGCAACAGCCAAATGTATCAGCACCACTTGCGCAGCATCTAGTTTCGAGAATAGTTTCATCAACATTTTTATTATCACAACATGCTCCATCTATCAAAGTAGTGCCTTCAGAACAAGATAAAGTAGAAGAAGCAGATTCTTCACTGCTCTTACTTTCTAAACTACTACTTTCTAAGCTTTCGCTCGAAGCTACACTTTCTAAAGAGCTCTCACTAGCACTTACACTCTCTTTTATGCAATTATATACGATATAAATATCCTCTCCTTCTTCTTGTACTTCTATACTACACGTTTCGCTATCCTCGCAACATAAATGCCCACACTGCCTATCAGAAGGACACGCTAAAGAAGCACTAGATAAACTTTCACTGCTAAACGTCTCAGAAGAAAAACTAAACGAGCTTTTACTCACTTTCTCACAACTAGGAATCGGGATAATCTCACCGTCTGCATTTTCTTGTAAATACGTTTTACACTCCCTCCCCTCTTCACAACAAAGATAACCACACTGCCTCTCAGGAGGACACGCTGAAGAAAAACTAAAAGAGCTTTCACTAGATAAACTACTCTCCGAAGAGCTTTCACTTTCCGATGAGCTTTCACTTGAAAAAGAAGAAAAACTTTCACTTATAATAACTGGCGGTAAAGATGATGCTGAAGAACTTTGAGTATCACACCACCAAGCAACAACATTTCCAAGCCCATCGGTCATATAACGACACATTCCTTTCTTACAACATAAGCCAAAACAAAAATCTTCATCTGGTTTACAACCCCCAACTGGCACGCTCGAAGTGGAATCTTCACTTTCACTAGAAAAACTACTACTAGATGGATTTACTGGCGGTAGTGGTGGCTTCTTACTACTACTAGACGAAAAACTACTATAATAAGAACTAGTGCTAGGCGACGTAATAGGAGGCTCTGGTGGCAAGCTACTTAAATTACTACTAGAAGACGAACTCTTACTAGAGCTAATTGCTAAAAATAATCGCTTCACAAACATCGAATAATTTTTAAATATAATTGACTAAAAATTGCTATTTTGAGAGAATGAAAAGACTAGATGCTTTTTAAAAAGCACGACGAAAGGTTATTTTTGTGTATTAAATCTTTGCATAGATTGTCTTTATGTTAAAGAATAAGCTAAAAAGCTTTGCACAAAAAGGATTTAACTTTTTACATAAAAGGTACAGAACAATGAACCGACAATTGTATGCATTGTATGCGATTATTCTTTCGTTTGGGATTATCGGCTCTACTATCTTAACTACAGGATGCAACAACGGCGATAAGGGAGACACTATTTCCTCCACTCGAGCAGTTCGTGAGGATAATGGAGTAGTTGAAACTACACCTCCTCAAATTCCAAACTCGGAAGAAAAGGAAAGCGACTCTCTTCAACAAAAAGAGACTAATGAAGTTGCTACCACCGATGAGCAAAACGATGAAGCGACTCCTAACATTGCTAAAAGCGAGGAAACCGCTTCGGAAGTTAGCACCAATGAGCCTATTAGCGCGGAACTTGCAGAGATTGTAAAGGCCGTAGAAGAGCAAGGCTATTGGTTTAACACCAACGCTACTAAATTAGAAGGCTATTGGACCTACGATGGAACTAAGCCTAAAATAATAGAAAGCGATGACAGCAGGTTAGCAGTCATACTCGACTCGGAAGATGGGATTTTTGGAAGGTTTTCCAACCGATTTAGGATTAACGAAGAAAAAACCTATCCTGATGTTTTTGTATGGATAAACACGAACAATAAACCATTAGCAAGGGGAGCTTCAATACTCGAGGAATTAGCGAATAGTCCTTGGAACGAAGTATTATATCCCATCGACGCTTGCTCACTTTATAAAAAAGTGGCATACGAACAGTATGAACTTAAAAACGGAATAACGTTTTGGAATATAAATACGTATTGCTCAGACCCAACCAAGGAATGTTTTTATTCAAAATATCCAATCATTGTATATTTTCATGATTGGAAGAAGAAGAAAAAGCAAACAAAACAAACAGGACAAACAAACTGCTTTGGCATGTTAAACTTAGTTAGCTTAGAAGAATAAGCGCTTTATAGATAGAGACACAGGCGTAAAAAGACACGCCTGCCCGTCTCTATCTTTTTTATTTTATCAACTAAAACTACTAGTGCTATAATCTGATGTATTAGTGCTTTTATTACTTTCAAAACTTTGCGATGAAAATAAGGAAGTCGAAGAAACGCTTTCTGCTAAAGATGAACTGCTACTACTAGCTCCACATACCCAATATCCCGAACTAAGATCTTGCCACCATAAATCTTCCTTACAACACATATAAACCTTATGTGGAGAATGGCTTTCTTGTATAAAACCTATTTGTCTCATAGTTTCTCCATTATTTTGACACTTAGCTGGGTTATCACACCATAAATTACCTTGAGCATTGGTATAAGTTGAACCCTGTGGACAACAACGAGTTATTTGATTTCCATAAGCATCTCTTCTAATAATAGATATCTCTCTTGAATCGCAACAATCATTGCACGGCTCTTCACATCCCCCATTAAAAGGCACTTGCCAATCTTGGCAACAGAGACTTTCATCAGGATTAGCGCATTTACCATTATCACAACACGGTTTATCTCCACACGGCACAGGATCTTCATTAGGGCAGCAAGTATCAGAATTACATTTATTTGGGTCGCAACAAACGTCTCCACACATTTCTGTACCTTCACTGCATGAAGAAGAACTGCTACTACTAAAACTAGATGACGAGCTAGAAGAACTGCTTGAACTACTTGGAGATGATGAACTAGAAGAAGAGCTACTTAAACTAGATGAACTAGGTGAGCTACTCTTACTCGAACTAGAACTTAAAGAGCTAGAAGAATTGCTTAAACTACTACTTTCTAAGCTTTCGCTCGAAGCTACACTTTCTAAAGAACTCTCACTAGAACTTACACTCTCTTTTATACAATTATATACGATATAAATATCCTCGCCTTCTTCTTGTACTTCTATACTACACGTTTCGCTATCCTCGCAACATAAATGCCCACACTGCCTATCAGAAGGACACGCTAAAGAAGCACTAGATAAACTTTCACTGCTAAACGTCTCAGAAGAAAAACTAGACGAGCTTTTACTCACTTTCTCACAACTAGGAATCGGGATAATCTCACCGTCTGCATTTTCTTGTAAATACGTTTTACACTCCTCCCCCTCTTCACAACAAAGATAATCACACTGCCTCCAAGGAGGACACGCTGAAGAAAAACTAAAAGAGCTTTCACTTTCTGATGAGCTTTCACTCGAGAAAGAAGAAAAACTTTCACTTATAATTACTGGCGGTAAAGATGATGCTGAAGAACTTTGAGTATCACACCACCTTGCAGTAACAGAACCATTGACAATGGTAAAGCGACAAGTCCCTATCGGACAACATAACCCCTCAAAACAAACTTCCGTATTTGGAGGGCAAACTTCTTGAGGCGTGCTCGAAGTGGAATCTTCACTTTCACTAGAAAAACTACTACTAGATGGATTTACTGGCGGTAGTGGTGGCTTCTTACTACTACTAGACGAACTACTAGAATAAGAACTAGTGCTAGGCGACGTAATAGGAGGCTCTGGTGGCAAGCTACTTAAATTACTAGAAGAAGAACTACTACTAGGCGACAAACTGCTTTTACTTGATGCACTTGGCAAGCTACTCTTACTACTTAAAGAACTAGAAGAACTGCTACTTGGCGAACTACTCTTGCTCGAACTGCTTTTGCTAAATGATGATGAACTCTTACTTGATGAACTACTACTAGGTGATAAGCTTGAACTTAGAGAACTAGAAAAGCTAGATAAAGAACTCTTACTAAAACTACTACTACTTAATGAACTCCTCGAACTGCTACTTAGCGAAGAACTAGAACTTAAAAAACTAGAAGAACTGCTTTTACTAGATGAACGTGATAAGCTACTTTTACTTGAACTCGAACTGCTAATACTTGGTGATGAACTTGAACTTAAAGAACTGCTAAAACTACTTGTTGATGCACTGCTGCTACTACTAGACGAGGAACTCTCGCTAGATGAGCTACTACTTGGTGAAGAACTCTTGCTTGAAGATGAACTCTTACTAGAAGAGCTTGATGAGCTACTACTTGGTGAAGAACTCTTGTTTGAAGATGAACTCTTACTAGAAGAGCTTGATGAACTACTACTACTAGGCGATAAGCTTGAACTTAGAAAACTAGAAGAACTACTACTAGATGAAGAACTAGAACTACTAGACGAACTAGACAAACTGCTACTACTTGGCGATAAGTTTGAACTTACAGAACTAGAAGAACTTGGCGAACTACTCTTGCTAGAGCTTTTGCTACTAGATGATGAACTTGAAGGTGAACTTAAAGATGAGCTAGAACTACTAAAACTACTACTACTTAATGAACTAGACGAACTGTTCTTACTACTAGAAGAAGAACTAGAACTTAAAGATGAGCTAGAACTACTTAAACTGCTACTGCTAGAAGAACTTAGAGATGAGCTGCTACTAATAGATGCACTGCTACTAGATAAACTACTGCTACTACTAGACGATGAACTGCTAGATGATGAACTACTACTAGACGAACTCCCCTTAGGTGAACTAGATGTATCGAAAATTTGCGCAGTCCTAAAAAAACCTACATGAAACGAATCTGCTATGAGAGGCTCATCATCTAACAACTTAAATATATCTAATATTATACCAGACTTAATAAAAATCTTCCCTCCCTTCATTGTCCTAAGTTTTATCGTCTCACTTTCTTTATCAACGGGAGCAAAATCTAAATATTCTTCCTTCTTCCACAAACTCCCTGGAAGTTTAGTAGTCTTTATACTATCATTATCTAATTTTATACCAGGAATTAAAATAGCATACTTAGCTATACACGGCTCCCCTTTTAACTCAAAATATTTAAAGCCTAGTTGCTTAGGTGTCGCCACCTTTTTCGATAATGCTAAATTATAAGCCGTAATCCAAAATTTACATATAGTAGGACAATCTTTAGATAGAGCTTGCACCTCTGGCACTTCGCATACTTCATCTATTTCACTTCGAGTTTTCCCCCTTATAGACTCACAATTAGGAACGTCTGTATCTCTTAAACCGTCTAGGCAATACTCTCTTAAAGCTACCATAAAATGAGGTGAAACATCGACTACAAATTGCACTGGCCTATTTTCTACAGCTATTAACAAGTCTAGATTTCTCTCATTTAAACATACCATATGAAAAACAAATACGAAAACATTCGTCACTACCCATGTAAGTGCAAAATAATAAAAACAAACTATAGCCATCTCTGTTAAAATACTACCACGACTCGAATGAGACTTTTTATATTTATTTTTCATCAAATTTTTATTTTGAAAGAAATTTTTAAAGAAATCTTTCAATCGACTGTTTGAGGTTAAAAAAAACTTTAACATAAGAAGATTTTTTACTTTTTTTATATATTATATTAAATTTATAACCTTTCACTTTTTAAGGTGAGCAAATTATGTACTATACGACAACTACACGATATAAGTCTAAAATCAAGCCTCGCAAAAATTTTTATTTTCGCTAGCAAAATTTTTTACTCTTTACGTTTTAAGGTGGCTTTAAAACTCCACTAAATAGTATAAATTTTATAACACTTACATACAAATAACAAGATTAAAAATCTTTAGTCTCTAAAAATTGTAATGATAAATTATAAGACTAAATGCAACACTTTTTTGAACTTAAACTTTCCCTTTTTTTACCAACAAAATTAACTATTATTTTAATAAAACAACAACGGTTTTATAAAATAATTTTGTCAATTTACATTAAAAGATAGACTCTAACCCACTCAAAACATGAAGAGCCAAATAATTTTTAAAAAAGTTCAGAAACGACAAATAACAAGTCTTTAAGCTTAAGTTTTGAGCTATTAAAAAACATAGTATACTTAAAAACAAGAAAAAGTTAGGGTTTGAAATAAAAATCCACATATAAAATCCACGCATAAAAATCCACACATAAAAAAAAGAGATGCCCAAATTAAAAGACATCTCTTTTCTTTTATAGTTTTTTATAGCTTTCCTTTAGCTTTTAGGAAACGCACAAATCTCCCTCTCAACATTAAGAGAAGCCTGTTATTAGAAGGACGGCTTGAAACTAAAAACCAAACACGACTCTTAAGGTTCATTAACTTCCCTCCTCTAGGGAGAAAAAGCCACGAGAACGCCATTGCAATAGAACTTCGAGCAACAAGCTTTACTGTAACATTTTCGTTTCTCTGCAAACGACCAAGAGCGTCTGTATTTCGATTTTCATCGATATTGATTATAGCAAAAGATGGAACTTTGCCACTTAAAGAGCCTGGATCAATAATAAGAGTGCCAGTGTCTTTATCTTTTGTTACGTATTTGAGGTTAGATCTAAGCAAGGCAATATCCCCATCCCTTAAATTGCCTCTAGCAAGCTCATTCCCATTAAGAAGAACTGCCACAATATCTTTCACTATCTCTCCGTTTGAACCTAACAAGCCTATGCACAACTTTTCTTGCATAGGTCTAACCCCACTCTTTTCACTACAGCAATCTAGCCACTCCTTTTGCAATAATTTGTTAAGTTTTTTATATTCGACATTAGTTACGATATACACCTTAAAATTTTTAAACTTATTTATAACTTTTGCTAAAACTTTCTCTTCACGTTCGCCATTACAAAAAATAAATACGTATTCAACGCCACGATCCCTTAAGTAGTTAGCAACTTGTCCTGCGATTCTTCCACTTCTTCCATTTCCCACACCAGCTAGCACTGCAAATCTCATGGCTATAAACCTTTACTATAAACCTTTCTAACATTATAATTCTAACACTATATTTCTAACATTTTAATAATGCTAAAATATTGTTTTCACTTCTACAACCTTTAAACTTATAGCGCTTTCGCACCATTGTTTTACACCCTTAGAAGAATAGATATTTTTAAGTTATTAGTCAAATAATATAATCGATAAAATGCAGAAAATAATTTTAAAAAATCTTTATCTTAACCTTTATCTTAACCCTAATCTTAACCTTAAGTAAAAAGCAAAAATTCCCCCTACTTTCCTATGCAAAACTTTGAAAATATTTTTCCTAAGATATCCTCAGTATAAGTCTTTCCTATAATTTCTTCTAACGCACTTAAGGCAAGTCTTAACTCTGCACTTACTATTTCTATAGGTAAGTTTTTATCTATCGCATCTATTGAAGAAGATAAGCTAACGTAAGCTCTTTCTAAACAAGACTTATGTCTTTCATTCGTAACTACTACCGAGCTTTCATTAGGGGAATATTTAGCCCTGACTTCTCTTTCAAGTTCTTTTAACAATACATCTATATTTATATTTTTTAACGCTGAAATTTTTACTATTTTTTTATCTTTTATAAGTTCTATTTTTTTATCCGATATATCAATTTTATTTTGAATAATCCAAAAATTCTTATTCTCACTTTCTAAAAAATCGTAAAGCTCTTTACTTTCATCTATATTATCAAAATTTACTACGAGTAAAATTAAATTTGCCCAGTTGATTTTATTCTTTGCTAAATCGATCCCTATTTTTTCTACTCGGCTATCGGTTTTGCAAATGCCAGCAGTATCGCAAAATATATACTCTAACCCATTAATAGTAGCGTGTTCTTCGATTAAATCTCTAGTAGTTCCCGATATATCCGTGACTATCGCTCTTTCTTTATTAAGCAATCTATTAAGTAAACTACTTTTCCCAGCATTAGGAGTGCCTAAAATTAAGACTCTAAAGCCGTCCTTTACACATTGTCCATAATTAAACGAAGCTATATACTTTTTTATTATTTGATTAGCTGAAAATAAGCTATCCTTTATTTTTTCTAAGGAACTTGGGGCTATGTCTTCTTCAGGAAAATCTATGTTAGCTTCGAGCTGCACTAAAATATCTCTTAGTGGCGTTCCTATATCACTTACAGCTTTTGAAAACCTACCATCTAAATTTTCTTTAGAAAGCTTTAACGCTTCATTGGCATTAGATAAAATCACATCATTAACCGCTTCTGCTTGAACTAAATCTAACTTGCCATTTAAAAAAGCTCTCTTTGTAAACTCCCCTGGCTCGGCAGGCTCTACGCCTAAACTATAAAGCATATTTAATATTTTTTCGACTATTAATGGATTGCCATGAACGTGAAGCTCTGCGACATCTTCTCCTGTGTAGCTAAAAGGCGCTTTAAAATATATAACCACTCCACTATCTATTATATCGCTCGTGTTAGGATGCACTATATCACCAAAATAGGCTACTCTAGGCTTTAGTAAACTAGACTTTGATAAACTATGCTTTGATGAACTAGAGTTTAATGATTTCGATGCTTTCGACAATTTAGAAATAAAAATTTTTTCTAATATGTCCTTAGTTTCATCACCACTAATTCTAATAATACAAATCCCTGCTTGAATAACTGGCGTTGCTGGTGCTGTTATAGTTTTAAAATCATTCATATAATTTAAATATAATAATTAAAGATTTTTTTCACATTTTAAAGAAATTTTAAGCTCTTTATTAGCCCCTTCCCTTTCTTTTCTTTTTTCTTGCTCTCTTTTTTTTTATTGTTTCTTTATTGTTTCTTTGCTTCTTATTTTTCTTTTCTTTTTCCTCGTTTCCTAGCAGAGTCTAAAAGAAACAATTTTTCTAACCCGCCTAAAACGTGAAAGAACTAGAAATTTGCATAAAATAAATTACTTTAATATAGCTTTAAAATAACGTTAAAATATAACCTAATCCATAAATTACAGCACTTCCAATCAAAGTTCCTTTTAATGGAGAAACTTTATTTCCTTCAGATTTTAAAATTTGTTGCTGAATAATAGAAATTAAGTTATTAGTAAGCCAATACAAAACTAGCCCTGATGGAAATGGACTTACTATAAAAATAACCGTAAAAATAATAGGCGTTAAAAGCATAGCTTTTCTTTGCGCTGGGTCTGCAGCCGATGGGGTGCTAAGCTGCTGAACGAACATGCTCACTCCCATAAGCAAAATCATTACAGGAACGCCTACACTTCCAATATACAATTTTTCAGGTGCAGATAAATCTGTAATCCATAAGGCAAACGAAGAATGTCTTAAACTAATAGAGTTTAAAAGCGCTGAATAAAGTCCAAAAAACACTGGTATTTGTATAAGTATCGGGAGACAACCACTAAGAGGATTGATATTATGTTTTTTATATAGCTCCATCACTTCTTGATTCAATTTATTTGGCTCTTTTATCCTCTCTTTTAACTCTTGCATCTTAGGTTGAAGCTCTGCCATTTTGCTCATCGACCGCATGCTAGTAGATGTCAAAGGTAAAAATAATAATTTAATAAAAAGCGTTAATAAAATTATCGCTAATCCATAATTTTTACTAACAAAATAGAAAAATTTTAAAAGGTATAATAAGGGCACTGAAACTATACTAAAAGTGCCTAAATCAACACTTCTTTCTAACTCAAAACTTAAATTTTTTAATATATCTCTATCTTTAGGGCCTACGTATAGTTTAATATTTTTATTTAATGAGTCTAATTTTCCTTGAATTATAAAATTATTATTATCTACGCCAAAGCGTGTATTATTGCCAACGGTTTGTGGAATTAAAATACTAGTAAAATATTTATACCCCGTGCTTATCCAAATATTATCTCCCATATCTTGAACTAGAGCATGTTTTTCTTTTAAACCTACTTTTTTAACTTTTTTATCATCTTTTCTAAAATATAAAATTGAATACTCATTATACCTATCTTTATTATCATCATCTCTTTTATGTTGCCACTCTAACCAAGCATTATCATTTTCACTAAGTAGCGGAAAAGAAACATCGAAAAGATACGAATCTGCATTTAATGAAATCACTTTTTTTATCATTGAAGCGTCTGAATTATTAGCATTATTAGCATTATTAGCATTATTGACATTATTAGTATTATTAGTTTCATCAATGCTAGTTAAGACGATTTTTGCGTCTCCTTTAATTTTAAAAGTATCATTATTTATTTTCTCTACATCACCGCTTTCAATACTAAAATTATATTTTACGAAATCATCTCTTTTACCGTTATATATAAGTGCTAATGGATAAAAGGTGCCTTTTGGAATATCGATAAGCTCTACTAACTCTTTAGATTCTAAACTTACTGGATATTTTTTTAATTTATAAGAAATAAGTTTTCCACCAAGACTAGAAATTTCAAACTCTGCAACATTTGTTATAAATTTTTTAGCACCACGTTGTAAAGTTTCTTTAGTTGGAACAGCTACATTAGTGTTTGCTACATTGTTTATTACTACTTGATTTTGATTTATATTTTGCGGAGCATTATTTAAGGTATTATTTAACGCATCGTTTTTCGCATATTGGTTTTGCGATATTTGATTTTGAGCTATTTGATTTTGTGCTATCTGCTGATTTGCTATCTGCTGATTTATAGCGTTAACATCTGGCTTTGGCACGACCATGTTCATATACATAACTATAACTAGCACACTTAAAACGATAGCAGTTGCCATTCTTTTTGAATTATTATTCATAATAAAAAAATCCTTCGGAAAAAAATTTACTAATATTTAAATATTTAACTTTAAGACGATACCATAAACTAAAATTATCTTCCATAGCGTTATATTTTATACTTATATTTTATACTTATATTTTATATTTATATTTATACTTTATCACATTAACTTAGCTACAAAATTTAAAACTGGGGTTAAAATTTTAGAAAATGCTTCACTAAAGACTACTAATAAAAGTATTATAAAACCGTATTTTTCAGTTTTAGCAAAATAGTAAGCTTGCTTTTTAGGAAGCAAAGCGTGGAGCACTCTTCCTCCATCTAATGGAAGTATTGGTATTAAATTAAAAAGCATTAAGACTACATTTACAATAACTGATGCTTGGAAATATGGAATTAAAAAAATTGAAACTCGTTCTAACAAGAAAAAATCCCAAAGAGAATTTATTAAAATGATACCATATATCGTAAAAAGTGAGATAATCGCCAAGCATAAGTTTGTTAAAGGTCCTGCAAGAGCTACTACTCCCATGCCTTTAATGGGACGCTTAAAATGCAAAGGATTTACGGGAACTGGCTTTGCACCACCTATTATAAAAGGAGATCCCATAAGTATTAGTGCTAGTGGAAAAAGAATAGTCATATATAAATCTATATGCACTAGTGGATTTAAGCTTAGACGCCCTAAGTTTTTAGCCGTAGGGTCGCCTAGTTTAAAAGCCGTGTAGCCGTGTGCTATTTCATGTAATATAACACTAATAAATAATGGCACTAAATAAATTGACAATTCATAAATCTTAATTAAACTCATAAGTTAGAAGTTTATTTTATATTTTTTAATAATGCAATAATTGGAATGTAGGTTTACTTTTAAGTTTTTTTATAGGAAACCTTATAGCTTTAAAAAGTTTTTTTATATGAATATAAATCGCAATTTATTTTTTTCGTCTATATCTATTTTAATAGTGACTGTCGTTTCTTTCTTTACTTACTTTTATAATAGAGATTCTTATAATAAATTTATTTGGGATGAGCATTACCACGTAGCTAGTGCGCAAAAGTATATAAACCATGTTCATTTTATGGAACCACACCCACCTTTTGGAAAAATGATTATCGCTTGGGGAGAGCAATTATTAAAATATAATAAAAAAAACGATCAACTTATAAACAAGATGAAATCAGAGGGGCAAGATTTACCTGAAGATTTTTCTTTCTCTGGATATAGATTTTTTCCCATGCTTCTTGCTTGGCTTTTAGCTCCGCTCTTATTTTTAATAGTAAAAAATTTAACTAAAAGCAATATTATAGCGCTTGGTTTTTCGCTGTTTTACGCCCTAGACAATGCGATGCTCGTTCATTTTAGAACCGCCATGTTAGATGCAACGCTTCTTTTTTTTATGACTCTAAATTTTTATCTATTTTTACTTATTAGAAAGAGAATTTTAAATTCAAAAGACGCTACTTTTTTATCTATTCTTTTTGGTATTAGTTTTGCGCTTACGATGACGACTAAAGTCACGGGGCTTATAAATATAATTTTTCCTATTTGGCTACTATATTTAGCGTTTGTAAATTTTGCAAATAAGGCAAAAATATTAAAACTTCTTTTCGCTATGATTATACCTTTTTTTATAACTTACTTTGCGGTTTGGGAATACCATTTTGCGCATGGCACAAAGGTTATTTCTTCGTTAGATGCTAAGGGATATTTTATTAAGAACGATGATAAATTAAAAGAGATATTAGATAACAAGCAGGGAGCAAACCCTTTAAATTACTTTACGATGTTAAAATACAATGCTTTTCAATTTGTTAAGCAGTATGAAAAGGGAGTTCCGCATCTTAATTTATGCAATGAGGCGGAAAATGGAAGCCCATTTTTTATGTGGCCTATCGGAGCTCGTGCTATTCAGTATGTTCAGCACACGAAAAACAATATTACTAAATATTTATATCTGCAAGTTAACCCCATAGTTTGGCTAGTAGGGCTTATAGGAATTATCGTTGGGCTTAGTGTTTTTGTAGTTTCATTATTTTGCGATGTTCCCATTATAAAAGATGAAGATAAAGATAAAGATAAAAACAAAGACAAAGATATTTTTTATATTCTTATATTGTCGTATCTAGGCTATATGGCAGCCATTGGGCTTATAGATAGGGTTATGTATTTATATCATTATTTTCCAGCATTGATTTTTTCTTTATTGATAGCTGCAATGCTTTTTAAAAATACCGATAAACTTTTTAATTTTAATATTTCAAAAATGTTTAAGGTGTTTTTTATAGCATTTTTAAGTATTTTATCTATTATAGCTTTTTATATTTATACGCCTTTAACTTATTTTAAGCCTATCCCGCAAGATTATATAAAAAAGCTATCACTAAATTCTATGTGGGATTTAAAGTGTCCTAATTGTGAAAGGACTAATCATTTTGCTAAACCAATAGAAAAGAAAGGTAGTAATAGAACCTTTGAAACTAATTTAGCTTTAGGGGATGTCGATTCTTTTTACGTCCAACAAGATTGGGGCGAACCGCAGATTGGGCAGAGTGTTATTAAAAAAGAAGTGTTAGTAAACGATAAAAAGTATAATTATATTTTTGGCTTGCATGCTAATTCTAAAATTAAGTATAGATTAAAGGGACGATTTAACACTTTTTCAAGTTTTGTAGGACTTCCAGATTATTTAATAAACGATGATGGGCAAGGGAGTATAATTTTTAAAGTTATAGGTGATGGCAAAGTTTTATGGCAATCTTCTAAGATGCAAGCAGGAAAACGTGCTGAAATGGCGCACGTTAATGTTAAGGGCATTAATATATTAGAGCTAGTAATGGACGGCACAGGGGATGCCATAGATTACGACCACGGAGTTTGGCTAGAGCCTAGATTAAACTAGAAATTAGACTAGAAAAAAAATATTTGCATTCTTTTTTATGCAATTAAATAAGGCTTTTCTAAAAAACTATACTTTCTTTTTTTCTAGGAATTTTTGATGCTCATCTTTAACTATTTCCATCGCCTCGGCTGGAGTATCGACTAAATGAACGAAATCAAAATCTTTATCACTTATAAGCTTTCTTCTATTTGGCTCCGCATGCATCCAATCTAACAATCCCTGCCAATAAGATTTATCTAATAGTATTATAGGACGCATCGCAATATGCTTTACCTGAACTAATTGCCAAGAGAAAAATAACTCTAAAAGAGTGCCTATCCCACCAGGGGTGCAAATAACTATATTAGAAAGTCTCATAAAATCATCTAGCCTATGCGAGAAACGATAGTGATGCCTCCTAACATCTAAATGAATATTAGGGTCAGGCTCAAACTCTAATTGTATCGGCAAACCAAAAGATAAACTTCTAGTATTATTCTCTTGTTGCCCTATCTCCGCTCCATAGTTTCCGGCCTCCATAAGCCCTGGGCCTCCACCCGTTAAAACATCTATGCCCTCTCTTGCTAAAAGCCTTGCTAGCTCAAACACCATATCATAAACTGGATCTCCTGCCTTTATTCTAGCACTTCCAAAAACACACGCCCTAAAAAATCTTCCCTCATCTAACTTGAGCATCTTATCTTCTATAATCATCGCTCTTTGATGTAGAAATCTTAGCCTCTCATCTAAATGTTTTTTAATATCACTATTAGTTATCTTTCCATCATCTTCTTTAGACTGTTTCCTAAATTTTTTATAAGCGCTAGATGGATTTCTTTCCGCTACCCTAAAACCATTCTTACTATTTTCATCAATATTGCTATTATTATTATTGCTATTATTACTACTATTATTACTACTATCGACCATTACTAAAACTCCTAATTTACAAAACTTTATTAAAACTTTACTTAAATTTTTCTTTACTTAAATTTTTAAAGAATACCTTTATAACAAATATTAAACAAAAACTCTACTCTGTATTTTATATCGGAAAAAATATAAAATAACTATAATGAAAATAATAATGAAAAAACAAATAAAATAACAAATAAAAAATAAGTAAAACAAAAAATAAAATAAAAAGTAAAACAAGAAGTAAAACAAGAAGTAAAATAAAATGATAAATAAAGAGTTAATAGCAGGAATAGATGAGGTTGGACGTGGTCCCCTGATAGGTCCCGTAACTATCGGAGCCGTAATACTAGGGAACTACACTAATAAAGACCTTACGGATTCAAAGAAACTTTCTCGAAAAAAACGCGAATTATTATCTAATGAAATAAAAGAAAACGCATTCTCTTGGATTATCGTAAATATCGGGCCAGATATTATAGAAGAAAAAAATATCTTAAATGCCACTCTTTACGGAATGAAAATAGCTAGTGAAAAAATAAACGCAGATAGCTATTTAATAGATGGAAATAAAAAAATCGATATAATTAAACCACAAAAAACAATTATAAAAGGAGACTTATTATGCAAGGAAATTTCCGCAGCTTCTATTATCGCAAAAGTATGGCGCGACAACTATATGCTACTACTATCAAAAGATTTTCCTCAATATGGATTTGAAAAAAATGCAGGATACCCAACTAAACAACATAAAGAAGCTATTAGTAAATTTTACCCGACACCTTTTCATAGGCAATCCTTTAGAGGCGTCAAAGAGTTTGCACATTACCAACCCTTTTTTAAAAATTACTCTAAAAATATTAAAATATACAAAGAAAAAACGCCTAATATTCACTTTGGCATTTATTGGGAAATGGGGGGAACGCAAAGCTTGTAAATACTTAAAGCGTAAAGGTTTTTTTATTGAAGATACGAATATTAAAAATAAAGTCTCTGAAATAGATATTATAGCATTTAATAAAAATACTTTAGTATTCGCTGAGGTAAAAACTCGCCATATTAAAAGCGCCGTAAGATTTCCAATATTTGAAACTATTACGGAGCATAAATTAAAACATATCGCTCGTGGTATTAGAATTTATAAAAATAATAATTACGCTACACTAAAACGAAGACGTATAAAATATATAAGAAACGACTTTATTTTTATTCACTACAAAAATTCTTTTTTAGGATTTCCAAAAGTAGTCGAGATTATGGAAACCTCTTACGATAAAC
The DNA here is from genome assembly GCA_050952645.1 of Bdellovibrionota bacterium. GTDB lineage: Bacteria > Bdellovibrionota_C > UBA2361 > UBA2361 > CAKMMH01 > CAKMMH01. The sequence goes on from JBMNLI010000017.1 coordinate 337,359, forward strand.
TTTCTTAGCAATAAAAAAAAGACCTCATAGAGGCACACGCATTCTGCGTAAATGCTCTATAAGGTCCTAACTAAAATTTATAACGAAAGTAAAGAAGAAGCTTAAAGAAATGCTTGATAGCTTTCCACACCTTCATAAGTTTTGCGTCCATTTGCTTTCGCTAGTAAAGCATAATGCTCCTTAAGTTGCCGCTTCAACTTTTTCACCTCAGATGAACTTAACTTTTTAGCTATCTCTTTACAGTACTCGACAAGCCAGCCATCACCATTAGGGGCATTTCTTGCTTGAATTCTTCGCACTCTATACTCTACCAAAAGACCGTCTAAATTTTCTAAGTTTAAATCCGCTTGGGGTTCAATGCTCCACTTATCTAATCTTATTTCACCCTCTTTTTCATCGAACAGATACATAGGAACCCTATCATATCTTTCGTTAGAAAAATAAACGGTACCATACTTTCGCTCCCCGAGCGGTTCAGGAGTAAAAGTTTGCGAGTTTGTTTGAAATACTACATAATTATTATTTGGCATCTCAACAAGCTCACATAGAGACTTAATTCTTTGCTTAGTAGCTTTGCTGTATTCTGCCTTGCTTGCTTGCTTATGAACTAAGCCCCCATACTCTTCTAAAATTTTAGAAATCAAGGTTTCAAGCTCTGTTTCCCTATCACGCTCTAGCTTAGCGAACAATTCTACATCTTTAAAATTATAAAAGTAGAAGCTTAAAACAAACTCAGCGATATGCAAAAAAACGATCTTATACCGCAGTTGCTCGCACAGTTGCCCGTCAAGCTTATCTAAACTTTGTAAACTAGGAATGTTCAAAGTTTCAACTTTCGTTAACATATCGAATGCGCCTGCTCTTACTAATTCTTCATCTAGTTTTGATTTTTGTTTAAAAAAATCGGGAAAAAATTTAAGCAGGTCATCAAAAACCTGTTCGGGACGTTTTTTATCAAAACTCCCATCATTAACACCAGAAATCATCACAACCTTAGCTTTCTATATCTTAATTTTGTTTCTTTTATCTATTTATTTATATTTTTAAAAGGCTTTTAAATAAGCCTTTTTTAAACAAAATAATTTTATATTATAATATATTAAAACTATTAAAACAATTTTATTTTTCATAAAAATTTTTAAAACTAATAGAGATACTTTTTTTATTAAAAATTTTATTACAAATAAGATTACTTACCGATAATCCATTAAAGTTTTTATAAATTTAATTCCGATAATATCTTAAGATAAGATTTACAAATAATTTTTTTTTATTAGCAGATATAAAATAAAAAAAACATAAAACATAAAATATAAAATGAGTAATGATATAAATAACAACAACCAAATAAAATGTAGCAAAAAAGAAAAACAAAAGAGCAACTATCGGAGACATAACGAGGATGTAAAGCAAGCTAGATTAGAAAATGCAAAAGAAATAGTAAAAAGCATTAATAAAAAAGAAAAAAAAATAAGCGATAAATCGAAGCGTTTTATCTTAGCTAGTTTTAGTATTTTATTATTTATTATCATATTATTAGCAGTTATTTTAAAGCTTTTTCTTTATTCTCCTTTAAGCGTTCAATTTTTTTATAGTCTTTTATTTTTTTCTTCATTTATGTATTTGGGAACCGTTTTCTATATTACCATAGAAACTTTTATTGAAGCTAAAGCTTACTCACTTCTTTCACTGTTTATCCCACTATTTTTTATTTTTGGATATTTTAGTAAAAAAATTAGAAAGCTTGTAGGCGTAGCTATTACGTTTCGTGTATTATTCTATATTTTAAATGCGATCTCAATTTTTATGCTATGCAAACTTCAAGATTTGTCTGCTAAGCAATTAATGGAAATAATTAGCGATAATTTAAGTTTTGCAAACGATATATTAAATAATGTATTAGATAAGACGGATAAACTATTTGATTTTCTTTTTAATCCTAATGACCCTAGATATAATTAAGGAAAATCCTAAAAAAACTCTCTTTCTTTAAAAAACCTACTATCAACTTTACTAAAAGTTAAATAAAAAAAGACGAGGCTCTTGAAGATAATATCTCTACTGAGATAATAAAAGAACCCTCGTCTTTGAAATAAATAATATTTTTATAATATAAGTGATGCTTCTTTTTAAAAGCATAACTACTGTTATCACGCTAAAATAGCACACTTAAAAACGAGAAGCTAGTCTAAAATGAACTAACCCTATATAACCTCCTAGCTTTCTACAGAGTAGGTTGGAAAATATTTCTACTTCCCGCCCTTTCTCTGTAGAAAGCCTAGAAATTCCGTTTAGCCAACTTTGCTAGCGCTTTTTTGCGAAGTAGCAAATACATTAAGAAAGGATCACTCCATAGGCTACCTCCTTTCGTAAGCTAGGCAACTAGATAATTGTCGATAACGGAAATTACAAATTGTAAATTTTACTATATATAAAAAAATAAATCAAGCTATTTTTTATTAAATTTAAAATTCACGAAATTTAGTGTCTAAGATATTTAAGTGTAGTTTAAATGTTGTTGTTAATATCAATATAAATAATCCTCCCCCGAAAAAACTTAAAGATAAGACTACTTAAAAAACGTGAAGATAACTTTACCTACTTTTAGTAAAATTCTTTAAAGATTATTTTTAAGCTTTGTATGAAATATAGTTTTTTTTGGCTCTTCACGTTTTAGGTGGGTTTGCACGAATTAAACGTCATTCTAATTTAATGATAATAACTAGAGAAAAAAAAGAAGATTATTAAGATAATTGGTTTAAAATATTTTTGAAATTGGGGTAAAACAGGACATGATATCATAATATTTATGATATTTGTTATTTATTCCCCCCACCCTTTTTGAAAGGAGTAAACCATGTTCTGCAAAGAGTATAGTAAACTTTTTGATTATTTTATTCAAGCTAAAAATTATAAATATATAGATATTATTATAGAGAAAAACAATTTTTTTGTATTTTAGAATTTGCTAGATGCTTAAAATAGATGCTTAAGAGTATCTTATTAAAATAGGAAAGATAAAAAAAAGGTAGGGCGGTGGTTAAATGCCACGCAATCCCTACCAAGTTGTTCTTTTTACATAGCGGATTGTCAAATTAAACTAGACAAACCTAAAAACGCCAAGATGCGTATCGACTTTTACTTACGACGAGTCCATAAACGCCTCCTTTCTGTAGGCTAAAAAACTGCGATACTCTGCGATACTTTTTTAAATGCTTTCAGAGGCTCTCTAGAGAGAAGAGTTGTTCCGCGACGTGGCGAAAAAGCGGTATAAAAAAAATATTAACTACACACCACGCGTGGCTCTTCTCTTAGAGAACCTCTACCCCTTTCCTATTGCTACCTCCTTTGTCTTAAAGTTAGGACTAGGAAAGTCAAATGTTTTTCTTATTAGAATCTTTTTTAAAATCCCTAGCTAAGCTATCTCACCTCCTGCTAGTGCTAGGGGAAAGTTAACAAAAATTGTTCTCATAAAAAAATATATTGTAAAAAAGCTCTTAAGAGCCTTTGTTTTTTGCCTATCTGAACCTTCTATCAAAACATTCTAGAGTGTCCATTATATTACTATAAAAAACGCTTAGTCAAATTTATTTTGACTATTCGTTTCGTATATATACACATCCTTACGACTTTCAAAAATGCTTCTAAAAAAATTAAAATTTTTATAACCATGCGAGTTTGCAGCGTTTTTTATAAGCCTCTTATTAAAATTTAAACTTTCCTTGTTTTACGTATACAATTTTAATTTTAATTGTATAACTCATCGAAATCATTAAAAAAAGTTTTTTAAATGTGCTTGCACAAAATACTAAAATAGCATACGTATATACGTATACCCTTAAGAAACGACAGATACTAGCCTTAGGCTAAATTTTGAACTCTTAAAAAACATAGTATAAGTAAAACAAATTACTTTAAATATTATTATATTTTAAAGAATCTCTTTATTTAGTCTTTTTTACCTAATCTTTTTTACCTAATCTTCCGCCCTAAAACTCTCTTACGAAAAGCTCTTGCCTTAGATACACAAACCTAGGTGAAAGTGGAGGAAGATTATTACCATCATTAAAATCCGTATCATAATTCCAATTTCTAGAAGGAGCCGTATAATAAGGATTTCCATAAACCCATTTTCCTCTTACATGCTTAGGAGTGCTTAAACTTACGAAAGACCCATTATAAGTTAAAGTCTTTCCGTTCCATTGCTCGTGAAGTCTTGGATAATTTTCAAGCCCTCCATTATAACTTCCCCCTTGCCCCGCCGTTCCTTCAGCGCCTCCTGTGCTATCAGTGCCAGATAAAATTGCAGTGTTAATAGTCGTATTGCTAGCTATTTTTTGCGACCAAGAAGACCAAGAGTCTTGCCACGAATTAGATAAAATATTAAAAGAGTCAGACATTACCGCAGCAGGTTTTTTTGCAACCGTGTTATAGTCGCCCTGCAAATATAAAGCTTGATTAGTTACGATAGTTAATCCCTTTATACTTGGAGCCCTAGATATGCTCGAACCTAAAAACGATGCCTTGCTAATACGAACGCCATAAGGATTAGATGATTTCTCTGCATCTGGCCCCGATAAACTAAAATTAAAAACTATCCCTCCCTTGTCGGTAAGTCCTAAACTTTTACTCGTATCCCCTAGCCAATTAGTATTTTGTAGACAATTAAAAAGCGAACTTAAATCGACCTCAAACATTCTTATTTTTCTCTTCTCTCTTTCATTGTATAAAGATAACGTCGAGCCGACAGCTTTGCCGTTAATGTTTCCAGTGCAACCGTTTAATTTTGCAGTTTGCGACGTATTAACACTTTTATCAACATTTAACACTACCACCCCAGTTGAAGAATATGAATTATTAGGCTTATTCTCATTATTTAATTTTAGCTGAAGCCTTAAATCTGCCATAGAAAAATAATTAGAGCTAGGCTCAGGATTTAAAATATCGGGGCTTGGCACCGTAACTTTCTCTACACCACTTTCTACCATTCCTTTCCAAGGGGTAAGATTAGTAATTTTCGTTCTTCTGCTACACCCATCATTCATAGCTAAAAGCGACACTGGGGCTATAATACGCACAGAACTATTGCAATTTGTATTATTTTTTTTTCCCCTATAAATATCCCCTGCAGCAGTTACTTGACCATAAATGCTAAGAGTCCCTTCGGCATTTAAATATAGATCGCCATTAGTGTGAATAGGTCCCCTTAAAGTCATAGTTGCCCCTGGGGCTATCTCTAAATCTTTATCGTAAAACACTGCGAATTGAAAAAGCGGAACTAGCCTATTTTTAAATTTTAATTGTAGCACACTTTCAGTTTGTCCTTGCAACCCTTTTGCTAATGAAAAAACGGAATATCTATATTCTAATACGTTTAAATTCTGGTATCTTTCCCCTAAAGGAACGGTAGTGTTTATGGGATTTCCGTCGGCTTCCTTAACATAAGTTAGAACCTTATTATTTTTAAAATTATATTCTTTACAAACAAAGTCCCCACTTCCTTTATTGCTCCCCTCGCAAGGATTATTATCCGTAGGAGAAGTGCCACTAGGCATATTATACCCAAGGAAAATATTTCTAATATCTTCCGCTCTAATATTTAGCCCAGCCTCTCCAGCAGCAAAGCCACTAACGGTATCTTTAGCATATTTTGTAGCGCCTAACTCTAAATGCGTAATTTTAAAATATGCCCCTAAAAGAGCTATTATAATAACAATAAAAAAAAGAACTACTATTAAAGCAAAGGCCTTCTCGCCCTTGTTTTTATTATATTTATCTTTGTTATATTTATTTTTATTATTCTCTTTCTTATTATGTTCTTTCATAGCTTAAGCCTTTTAAATAAAATTTTTTAACCCCTCGCAAAAATAAACTACTTAATGAAGCAAAATATTTCAGCAAAATATTTAATGCGATAAAATATTTCGTGGATAGAAACTAGCACTTAATTCTTTTTCTACCATTTTTTTCATAAAACTTTTTTCATTTCCTATCGTGATATGAATAGTAGCTATATCTGACCACATATCGCCACTTTCTGGTAAAAAAGTATCATGAACCACACCATCTTCAGTTTCTATATTAACTAGAAATTTTTTTACATTATTTATTATTTTTTTCGGATTGTGCGTCTGCCCATTCTCAATTAAAACTAAAAAGCCATCTTGAAGAAAAAATTGCCACTCCTCTACCATATACATAGCAGAAGCTCCTACATTATAATCATTAGATGCTGAAAAACTATTTACTATTAGCGAATGCTCGGCAGACGTATCACTTTCCCCCTTATAAGTGAAAAACTCTCCCTTATTTTCTGCCATATCGTAAATAAAGGGATAAGCGATGTTTCCATGTTGAAGTCTATACTGTTTCCAAACATCGAAGTTATAAATATTGTCTGAATATATACATCCAGAGGTAGTGCCTGCTAATGAAAATTTAATTTCAGAAACCGTGCTTCCCTTAGCTATAGGCTCACATACTTTTAATATTTCATCTAACATATTTCTTCTTATAGTTAATATTGATGTGCCTAAAGTGGCATCTTGCCTTAACTCAACGGCTGGAAAATTTTTTGCTAAATTTTCACCAGCCTCTTTTACATCTGCCGATATTATGGCCATAGCATTTTTTAGGTCTTGATTTAAACTAGTTCTAACTATATCTGCACTATAAAGATTATTATTTACGATTATCGTTTGACAAAGAAGCGCTACTATCAGCATGCTTAAAAACAAGCATACTAATAGCTCAACTAGCGTAAAACCTTTTTGATTTAAATTTTTAATTTTTCTCATAAATTAAAAAATATTTTTTATACTTTTATATTTATATTTATATTTATATTTATATTTTTTATTTTAACTGTGTATAAACCGTTTCAACACTATAAACTATTTCATTATTATGGGCTATATCTATAGTAATATGGCGACTTGCCGTCTTGCAATATTCATTCTTTTTACAAAAAGAGATAGTTGAAAGTAATTTTCTAGAACCTATATTATATTCCTTAGTTTCAGAACCACTTTTAGGATACGACGTTATATCCTCTTTTCTTATATGATTTAAAATCTTATCTGCTAAATTAATCGCAACCGTTTTAGTTTCCGAAGCCGCATTAAACTTTGCTTGGTTCATAAATGCAGGAGCCGTAGAAGCACATACCGTAAGAAAAATAAATAGTGCTATAACCACCTCTATTAGTGTAAATCCCCTACTAGAGCTTTTCTTCATATATAGCCCCTCCTAACATTACACTAATTTTTCTCACCTTTCCTTTATTATCACCAAGCTCAAAATCTATTACATCACTAAGAAACCCACGTGAATTAAAACAAGTGTTAAAACCAGTTTTTAAAAACTCGACTTCTTTAGATAATTTAAAGCCTTCACTAGGTTCTAAATTCCATACAGTGCTTTCACAATTTTTAGCAGAATATACTTTTAATTCCTTTGAAGAATCACAAACTACTTTGTACGATTTCGTATGCGACATAGACTTTAATTTTATCTTACCTATAAAACCTTTAAGGCTTGCTACATCGTTTTTTAATGGGTCATCAAACTCTTTAAAATTAACTGCACCTATGCTAGCTACAATCGTAGCCAAGAGCATTACTACGAGAAGTTCTAGAAAAGTAAAACCAAAAGAATTATTTTTTTTAAAAAAGATGCGACCTTTCACGAGATAGAATTTCGGAACTTAACGAATTTACTTTATAATTTGAAGCTTTTTAGTTTAAGTTTTTTAGTTCTTATTTGATGGTTTTACTACTTTTTTTTAGCTCTTTTTTTAGCTCTTTGCACTTAAAACGTGGCTTTTAAAAAAAACAAATTTTCCTGCCACACCTAAAAATGTGAAAAATTTTTTTTAGTTCTAAACGTTTTATGGAGCTTAAGCTCTTAAAATTAAAATTAAAAATCACAGCAAACGAGGCAAGAAAAGGTTTTTCACATTCTATTTTTCATTATACCTATAAAATATTTTAAATTATCGAAAGTTAGCAAGTTATCTAGAGACCTCAACTTTTCTATTAAACTATAAATCTTATTTTCACTATTTTTTAAAGCCTCTAACCCCTTTTCTTTGCTTGCAACATTAAAGATAGTAAATTTTTCATTTTTTTCATCGCTACTTTGCGGTTTTCCCCTACTTTCTTTAGTTCCAAAAATATCTATATAATCATCTATTATTTGAAAATATACACCTATCTTAGCACCTAATTTTAATGCGATTTGAGTAAAATCTTCGTTTTTTTCTCCTATTATACTAGCAAACCCGAGAATGGCTTTGAAAAGCCCCCCAGTCTTTAACTCATAAATCTTTAACAGTGAAGCTTTTTTTTGCTCATTTTCTAAAATATCTAATTGTTGACCGTTGCATAGCTCTAAAAAGGCGTTAGATAAAACGGCACTTAACTTAACTTTAATATCATCACTATAAGAGCTTTTAGCAATAGTTTTAAGCGCAAACATAGGCAAAAAATCTCCTGCTAATATTGCAGAAGCTTCCCCATAAGCTTTATGACAAGACGGGCTCCCTCTCCTAAAATCATCATCGTCAAAAGCTGGTAAATCATCATGAATAAGCGAAGCGCAATGTAAAAACTCTATCGCAATACTAGCTCTTAACGCTATATTAGGGTCTTTTTTTAAATCTTCCATTAGTGCTAACACCATTAAAGGCCTTATTCTTTTACCAGCAGGAAATATAGAGTAATAAACGGCGCCTTTCATAGGTTCTTCTATTGCTTGCGCATCTAAGACGCTTTTTAACTCTTCTTCAATTTTTTCTAAATAAAAATTATTGTTAAACATATAAACTATATTACATAATACTTAATTTTTTTACAATGATTAAAATAACGTGCGTATTAGCAAGCGTAAAATAAAGCAAAGTTTATTTTATATCATTTCACGATAATAATTTATGTCGTTTCACGAGCATTACTTATCTCATTTCACTATAAAATATCGCCATTAAAAACTAACGTGAAACGACATAAGAATAATACTTAAAAACCTAAAACCAACTATCGTGAAATGAGATAAAAATTAAAAATAGACTAACGTGAAATGAGATAAAAGAATATATAAAATTATAAGCTCTTATCTTACAAATATTTTACTTAAAGTTTGTACAAAAAAAACCATGTCTTTAAAAACTATGTCTTTAAAAAAATGTCGTTAAAAAAATATCGATATTTTTTTTAAATTTCTTATCAAAGCATATTCTACTTTTTATTTAAATATATCAATATATATATGTACAAAAAATAAAAGACTAAACTCTAAACTGCACAAAAGGAAAACGATTTAGGGACAAAGAAAATAAGGAATGGGACATATTAAAGAAAAAAAATACATAACAAAATCAAGGCATTATGCCGACTGTCCCACGGCGGGACAACCTGCAAAGGGGAAGATCTTTACCCTACTTTCCTTGCTTAATGATCAAAGAGAGCCTTTTCTTTATTTTAAAAACAAAAGAGATGTTTTATTTAAAAAAATTAAGCAGCCACTAAAGAAAAAATGCCTACTTAGCATTATTAGACTAAATGCTACTAACTAGCACGATTACCTTAAAAATTAGCTTAAGTAGATATCTTGTCTTTACATAAACTAAAAACGAAACTAAAAACGACATGAAAAACCTTGCTAATATTCCATATAAATTTAGCTTTTTACAACCAAAGGTGTTTATAAAAATACTAGAAAGACGCTAAAAAGACGCCTGTTTTTAGTAAAATTAACTTTAAAAATCTCGCACTAGTTTCTAGCAAACTAGAGCTACAAAACTAGCTTAATAATAGAAGAAAAACCTAAGTCAAAAACCCCATAAAAATCCTCTAGTTAGTCCTTTAAAACCCGTTTGGCAATGCGCAGACGTCCCCCCGTGGGACAAGCAAGCGAAAGTAAATAAATAAAACTCCATGAATCTTCACTTTTAAAATAGCTAATTAAAATAGCAAGAAATGTTTTTTTTAAAGATGAAATTAAAAAGAAATTAGCTTAAGATTAAAAGAATTGCTTAAAATTATGGTTATATTAAAGTATTTTATATTTAGCAAAACCTTTTAAAGATCAATTTTCTTTACTACCTTTTTATTGTTTGTTCTTTATTGTTTGTCCTTTATTGTTTGTCCTTTATTGCTTGTTCTTTATTATTTATTCTTTATTGCTTATTATTTGCTACCTTATAGCAGATAATGCTAATTTTAAGAGCTAAAACTACTTTTAAAGGTTTAAAAACCATTTTTTATGGCGATTTTTTGGCGATTTTCTTTTAGTTAGAGAAAATATTAGAAGAAAAAAACGAATCTTATGCACCTAGAAACACCTAGCAGCGTAAAAATAACTCGCATTTTGGTGTTTATATTAGTGAGGCATTACACTTCAGACATAAGCTTTCTGTAAACTATTTGAAGATCATCGGTCCGTATAGAACTCTACGACTAGCTTTCCACTATCACTATTAGGCGTGCGGTTTACTTTTACCTTTAATCCTAGTGCAGAGCGAAGTTCGTTTTCTAATCTTTGCGTGCTTCTGCTCTAAATGCCTTACTTCTTTTACTCTTTTTTGCCCATTATAGCCGTTTTTAGTATAGCCTGGTTCTAAGTGAATCTCTTGAAATTGTGTTTATTTCGCTTAAGTAAACTGCTCCTCTCTTCTTTAGTTGGAATATTAGCTAAAAGCAACACTTTAGACTCTGAATGACCTTTTTCTTAATGCTTCTATAAGGTCATCTGGTAAATTTAATATATCTAAAGATCTTTGAACGGAACTCTTAGAGATACTTAGCTTACTAGCGATATCACGAACGCTTTAAATTGTAAGCATCTCGAAGAGATGCTATAGCAATAGCTTTTTCATAAGAATTTAAATCTACTCTCTGTAAGTTCTCAACTAGTTGAACTTGCAAGATTTCTTCATTATCTGTTGATTGGTACTACGACTACTGGAACTTTTGCAAGACCTGCTAATTTTGCCGCCCTTAATCTTCTTTCTCCTGCTACTAACACGAAACCGTTTTTTGCTTCTCTAACGGTTAAAGGTTTGTAAAATTCCATAATGATTTTATAGATTCTGCACAGTTTCATTTAACTTTTTCTTCATCGAAATCTTTTCTAGGTTGAGTTTTATCTAATTGTATTAAATCGACTAGAATTTCCTTGTAAGGTGTTGAAATCTCTTGCCTTTCTTTTAACGCTGGTCCTGCAAAAAGAGGATTATTTGCTAGATTAATTTTCTTTGCTGCCATTAAATTTTACTCCTATTATCAATTAGTTATCATCAATTATTTATTATCAATTTATTTATTATCATTATTATTAATTATTATTATTATCGCTATCAACTTCGTTAGCTAAATCTCTATAATCGTCTGCCCCTCTTTCTTTTGGAGCATATTCAAAGATCGTTTGTCCATTAGATGGCGCTTCAGCGAGTGCAACATTAGTTTTTATTACAGTTTCAAAAAACCAAATCTCCAAAATACGATCTAATAGTATCTGAAATGGCTCTAGCTAATTTTCTTCTATTATCGTGTAAGCAAATAAGCACCCCTCTAACCTTAAGCACTGGATTAAACACGCTTCTTACTTGGTCTATAGTATCTAAAAGCTGGCGAACGCCGTGAAGTGCTAAATATTCGCTTTGAACTGGTATTATAACGCTATCTGCTGATGCTAAAGCGTTAAGCGATAAAAGCCCTAAAGCTGGCGGACAATCTATAATAACGTAATCGTAATTACTTTTAATTTTTTCTAATGCTCTTCTTAAAATAAGCTCTCTACCTACGATGCCCCCAAGTTCTAAGTCTGCCGCACTTAATGATAAACTAGAGGGGATAACATCTAAGTTTTGAGACCTATGAACGACACATCTTCTACAGTCCTTAGTCCCCCTTAATATATCGTAGCTTGAAGGTATTCTATATCCTCTATGCCCTCTTGAAAGTCGCCCTCTTGCACCCCAACACCTAAATGCGTCGTCATATTACTTTGTGCGTCCATATCAAAAAGCAATACTTTTCTGCCTTTTTCTGCTAAAGCTGCACCTAAATTTACGGTAGTTGTAGTCTTTCCAACCCCACCTTTTTGATTGATTATTGCGATAGTCGTAGTCACTATTATCCTCCTAAAGGGAAATGAAATTAAGCTAGTATTAGTAAGCAATATTTTTGATATATTACTAATATTTATCACTAATATTCACACTAATATTAAAGCTAATTATCGAGTGAATAAAATAAAATAACTAAAGATTTTAGCTAGTTATATATAATTTATATATAAAAAACTTGTGCTAATATTTACTTTAATATTTAATTTAATATTTATGTCAATGCACGTCTTATATTATATATCAAAACACGATAAAAAAACAACAAAATAAGTTATTTAAACTTGAAATATCCCCGCATAATATACTTTAATTATAATTTTATCAAACTTAAATTATCGTGCATTGACATAAAGATTGTATCGTGAATTGAAAGAAAATCTAGCTAAAATTACATCTTATTGTGATCTCAAATAAACAATCGTGTTTTGAAAGAAGTTAGATGCGTGATTTGAAATAAGTTTATTCGGGATTTGAAATAAGAATGTTAGTGAATTGAAATAACAAAAATCGTGAATTCAACATAAAAATAACGTGAATCGAAAGAAATTTTATAGTGAACTGAAATAAATAATCTTAATTAACCTATTGAATATATTGCAAAAAATTTTCGCTTACTAAATAACTAGTAAACTATAATAAACTTGATAAACTTACAAAAAGTTAGTATGTTTATTAAAGATTTAATTTATAATTTTTTTTATGAAAGAAAAAAAGCAGACCTAAAACAATTACGATCTCTAGAGATGAAATGAACTTAGCAGAATTTCCATTAGCAGTTCTTTCAACGAGAGTTAATCCTAATATTAAAACTTTAGAGTTTCAGGATACCATATACACGAAAGATAAAAAACCTATTACTAGAAAATGGATAATAACTGGAGCAGATAAATTTGGACTTCCTACATCTTCAGACGATGAGGTTTTAATGGACTTTTAAAACTTACTGCCGATCAAGATTTTAAAAGTCAAAAATAGAGTTTACTAGATATGAACTTTTGAAAGTTTTAAATTGGACGACTGAGGGAAGAAGCTACACAAGATTACAAAAATCGCTAGATAGGCTAAGTGGTGTAAAATAAAAGCGGCTAATGCATTTTTTGATAATAAAACTAAAGAGAACTGCACAAAGCTTTTTGGATAATCGATGCTTATGAAATAAACAGTGGGAGAGGAGATCAAACTCAACCTAGTTATTTTATTTGGGGAGAAACTATTTTCGATTCATTTCAAAAAGGAAATATAAAAAGATTAGACTTAGATTTTTATTTAAGTTTTAAAAGTGCTATCTCAAAAAGATTGTATCGATATTTAGATAAACATTTTTGGCAAACAAATAGAATAGAAATAGATTTATTTAGGTTAGCGTACGAAAAAATAGGGATTAGTAGAAATTTTAAGTATGCAAGTTCCTTAAAGCAACAATTAGAGCCTGCCATAATGGAATTGCAAGAAAAGAATTTTATAAAAAATTTGAGTTTACAGGAAAGGGGGCCCTTTTCGAAAGTTATATTTTACAAGACTGGCACTACACAAACTTGTTTAGGGCAGACTTGTTTAAGTGGGGGCTTCTTCAGCGTTAAACAATTTGCAATCTAACGATTCGCAATTGCAAGAGGTAGAGGCAAGAGTAATCGATATTACGCCTTATGATGCAAACTCTTTTGAGGGAGATAATTTAATTCGGATATAACGCAAAGGCTTCTTTTAAGGGGGATAAAAGAGGGGCAAATAAAAAAATTATTACGTGGCAAATCTCATAAAAATTTAGTAAAGATATCGAATATAATTTTATATTTTGATGATTTACTAGCTAGAAAGAGTGTCTTAGTAAGTAGGAGCCCAGTAGGGTTTTTATATAGAGCGGTTGAAAAGGAAGAGCAGTTTTATTTACCTAAAGAATATACTCAAGAGAAAGGGAAAAAGAAGAATCAAGAAACTAAAGAAAGCAAAAATATCAAGAAAACAAAAAGCGAAGATATTGAAAAATTAAAAAGCATATATCTTGCCGAAAGAAATAATCAAATAGAAGAAATTAGAACTGAGATGGAGAATAGTGTTTTACAGTCCATAGAAAAAGAGGGCTAGAGAATCTTTAAGTAATATGAAAGGGGGTTATATCTTCTAAGCATTTTGAAAAGGCTATAATTGACAAGGTAAATGATAAGATTGCTTCTCTTTTTGCATTAGCAGATTTTGATGAATGGCTTCAGGAAAGAAAAAGTGCAAAAGCGGTTTAGCATTTTTTTAAAAATCCCGATAAAAAATGTGATTGACATATAACTGTAAGTGATACAAAATGGTAAGTGTTTTTTTCTCGTGTAAAAATATAAAAAAAATTTTTAGTTTCAACTTAAAGGTATATGTTTTTAAAAAGATTTTTAAATTGGATAATTTATGTCTGTTTATAAATTGAATAAAGATTTTACTGCTAAAGAAGTGCAAGCTATTTTAAGAAAACTATCTAAAGGAAAAGAGAAGATAGGTTTAGCGCTTCTTAATTACTATGCTAGGACGGATTTAGTTGCGCCAACGGGGCAGGGGGTTATTAGGCAAAGAAGAAAGTATTCGCATTCAGATTTAATATTACTTTGTTGGCTTTTTAGAATGAAAGATGAGGGGCTACCAGTCCATAGGTTTAGAAGTGGTATCGATTATTTAAGAAAAAAAATTCCTTCCTTATATGAGAATCCTAGAGATATGGTTTTATTAACCGATGGTAAAGAGCTTTTTATAAAGCATAGAATAGAGGACAAAGGTCAAATCGCTGAAGTCCTAACTGGCGAAAAAGCAGGTCAATACGTTTGGGCCTACGCTATAGGGTCGTTAATAGAGGAAGTAGAGCAGATTATAGAACAGCAGGCTAAGGAAGAGTTAGGGCAGAAGAAGGCTTAAGGGAAAACACTGCGAGCGAATGGAGCAGGGTTTTCCCTTGGGCCTTTCAAATTGGTTAATAGAGGAAGTAGAGCAGATTATAGAGCAGCAGGCTAAGGAAGAGTTAGGGCAGAAGAAGGCTTAAGGGAAAACACTGCGAGCGAATGGAGCAGGGTTTTCCCTTGGGTCTTTTCAAATTGGTTAATAGAGAGTAGAGCAGATTATAGAAGAGCAGGCTAAAGAAGAGTTAGGGCAGAAGAAGGCTTAAGGGAAAAGCCTGCGAGCGAAGGGAGTAGGGTTTTCCCTTGGGCGTTTCAAATTGGTTAATAGTAGAGTAGAGCAGATTATAAAAGAGCAGGCTAAGGAAGAGTTAGGGCAGAAGAAGGCTTAAGGGAAAAGCCTGCGAGCGAAGGGAGTAGGGTTTTCCTGATGATTTTATTTTTCCTGTTTCTTAAGGTTCAAGCAATGAAACAACTTGGAAATTCTGTAGCTATTCGAGCAGTAGAAGCCGTTGCTAATAATATAATCGATTATTTAGATAAATGTGTAAATTGTTATGAGAGTGAACAGAGTTTTCGTAAGGTCGTAAATGGGTAAAAATTCTAATACACTAAATTCTGGGGAATGGGCGGAGCTTTACGTATTTTTACAATTCTTTTTAAACCATTTTTTAAAAAACTTTTCTTTAATTGGCTAATTTTGTCTACAAATAGAATTCCATTTAAATGATCTATTTCATGTTGCAAGCATATAGCAAAAAGTTTAGTCGCATTTATAACTTTTTCTTCTCCACTTAAGTCTTGATATTTAACCGTTATATTTTCGCTTCTTTTTACAATCTCGCGATACTGTGGGACGCTTAAACAGCCCTCCTCAAAAGTTATAGTTCCAGATTTTTCTATTATTTCAGGATTTATAAAAACAAAAGGCTCTCTTTTTCCATCTTCTTGTAAATCTATTACGATTACTCGTTTAAGAATTCCAACTTGAGGAGCAGCTAGTCCTATACCATTATTTTCATACATCGTTTTTAACATATCTTCAGTAAACTTTTTAAGGTCATTAGAAAAATCTACTACGGTTTCCGAAATTTCATTTAATAAAGGGTCTGGGTATGTATACAATTTTAAAGTTTTCGCCATTTTAAAAATTTAATTTCCTTTTTTATAATTTACTTAACAAACAAATACATTATACTATAACTTTACGAGTTTATAAATAAAATTTTTGTTAATTTAAATAGTTCTTTTAAAACTTTAAATTGCAAGCCTAAAAGATTATGAGCAATAAGATTATGAGTAATTAGATGAGTAATAGTAGAAAATTTATTCTTATTTCTGTTTTAATTTATATTTTAATAATAGTCGTTTTTTTTATATTAAAAAACTTAAGTCCTTTCGATACATCTATCACAATTTCAATACTTCAATACGCTCTAGCCTTTTTGCTTTTAATATTCTTAAATAGTAGTTATATAAAAAAGAAAGAAATTTTTTCAAAGTTTGCACTAAGGCTAATAACGGTAGTTTTATGCGTATTTTTACTGACAGAGTTCTATTTTACAAACTTTATCGACACAAAAATTGTTCAAGCCCGTTTTTTAAATGATTCTTTTGAGATAAAATCTAGAGTTCTAAGAGAAGCCATCAATCAAAGGATTTCAGATAGCACTTTAAGAGTAAAGAGATACCCATTTTTTATAGAAAAAAATAATATTTCAGATTGGCTTAAAAAAAATGGCAAAGAAATTTTAATATGGGGCGATGATAAGTTTGTTAATCTTTCCTTTAGAAAAAAAAATAACTTTAGCTTAGGTCTCTTAAATATAGATTACCAAAATAGCGATTTAATTATAATAGAAGATGTGCAAAATGTAAGAATTCCTTACGAGCCCGTAAAAGCTACAGTAGCGTATATAACTAATATTTTATATAAATTAAAAAATGATAATTTTAAGTTAAAGCTAGTAGGGAAACAAAAATTTAAATGGCAAAATAATTCTCATACGGCTTACCCTTTACTTCTCTTAGGAAACCATTATTTAAAAGATTACATAAAAAGTAATAACAAATATTATTTAAGGCATGCTATAAAGCATTATGAAAAAGCCTTAAGTTTTATAAGAGTAAAAGATAATGAGCAAATATATTTTGCATTAGTAAATAATTTAATGGTTAGTTACTACGTAAAATATTTAAATACTGCGAAAATAAAACATAAAAAGACCGCCAATGCTTTATTTAAGAAAAATTTTTTTATAGACCAAAATATAAAATCTAATATTCCAATCGATATGAGACTTATCTTTATAGAAAATAAGCTTCTAATAAACTCACTATAAAATAAGCTAGCTATAATAACGAGATTGTTTTAAAAATATATCATAGCACTTTAACAATTGACGTTTAAAAGCTCCCACAAAAAACATCGCTCTAAAAAGTGCTATGAAATATGGAAATAGGGAAGTGTAGTATAGGAATTTATAAGTAATCGCCAGAGGTAATTTTTATTAGTTCTTTTAGTATGTCCTTAGCGATTTTAATAGTAGAAAGAGAAATAGTATTATTGTTTGGGTCTGTAAAAGAGGCGTAAATTACGCCAGTGCAATAATTACGAATACCAATTGGCACTGCTAAGCAAGAGGTGTCCTTAGGCAATATTAAAGTTCCATAAGTCGTGATTTGACCATTAAAATAACACTTAGAAGCAACATTAGGCGACGTTATATTGATAGGAATAGTAATATCCGCAGGGTTGATATCAGCTACATTATCTCCTATAATCGCATGCCCTTGAAACTTAGTTTTATCTGCATTAGCTACCAGTAGTAAAGCTCTTTCAAAGTTAAGACTAAATACTAAAGTTTCCATAATTTTAGTTATTATTGAAGTAATCGGTTCATCGCTATGAATGCTTTCATCGATTTGTTTTAAATAATCATCAACGGTTAAGTCGTTTAAATCATTATTAGTTAAATCATTATTAGTTGAATCATTATTAGTTAATTTATTATTAGTTAAATCTGCAATAGTTAAATTATCAATAGTTAAAATTGATGTAGGCTGAGGCGTTAAATTTATATTTAAATCTTCTTTGGTGCTAATTTTTGGTAGCTTAGTATTTATTTTAGGTAAATCGATTTTCATAGAACTACAATACTCAGGAAATTCTTTTGTAAATATTTTAAAAGAGTTTTGAAGAGTATTTTCTGGTATTTCATATTTTTTAGAAACATTTTTAATGATAGTCTCGAAATTATCGTCTAGAGGTTGTCCCATAATGGTGCTAGATATATCTTGCGCTGCAAGTAAGTTTTTAATCAATTTTTGTTCTCCACCTAAAGCCTTTAAACTAAGAGTATTGTTTTTAAAGTTCATAGCCACGGTTATCGAAGAAGTGTAAATTGCTGGGATTTTTAAAGAGTCGAGTACTTCTAAACTTATCTCTAGAGGCTCAAAGCCTGTTAGTTCTTTTATCGCATCATCTAATGGGATATTTAAATTTAAGCTTTTTTGCAAAGCGTTTTCAAAAAGCTTTGGAAAGTAATAAGCAGTTAACATTAAGCCTAGCTCTGAAAAAGTGCCAAGAAGATAGCCAGTTTCTTCATCTTTAGATTTACTTCTTACATTTGCCGAGTTTAAAATGCTAGTAAAAAGCGATGTGGTGATAAGCTTTTCTAATGTCAAAGCAAAGTTTTCGTTTTTTTTGCTTTCTGGTAAAAATTTTTGTATTAGCGTAAAACTTGAGCAAAGCTCGGCGAGTTGTTTAAGTCCCATGTGGATAATAGCTTGGCTAATGGTAGTTATAGGAACGCCACGCTGGAAAAAAGCGCTATTTACGAAATTTAAAATTTTAGTAGAAAGAGTTGGGTCTTTTAAAATGTATTCAGTTAATTTACTAGATGGTGCGTTAGGATTGTTAGTCAACCCGACAAGCTCGTTTATAGTTTTAGTGCAAGCTGGAAAGTCTCCGCTAGTTTGGAGTGCTTTTTTTAATTTCTCTATAAATTGGTATTTAGTGATACTTAAATTATCTTCCATTTATTTTTATTTTTAATTTACTAATTTAATTTTATTGTCAGCTATAACCTCTAGCTTGTTTTGAACTTGTTTTAAGATTTTGAAATTAGTAGTTTCTAGTAAAACTTGGTATCTTTCTTTTAAATTATCATACTCTTTTTGGAGAAACATTCTGTCTGATAGCGTTAAATTTTTTCTACTTAAGTTTACGATAATCTCTTTCATGTAGCTAATTAGTAGCTTTAACTCTTGAATATTTTTAGCACAAGCGTTATGTTCTTTCATATCATTGAGTAAGCCTAGCCTTTCTAGTGCGTTTCTAAACTCAGGATTTCTTAAATCGTATTTTGGTAATTTACTACTCATAATTTAACCTTAAATATACTTAGCCTTAAAAAAATATAAACCTTAAAAATTAACTCTTTTTTAAACTTTTTTTAAACTTTTTATAATATTTGTAATAATTTCTACTTTTATATTCGATGTTATTTTTTTACTAATAGTTTCTTTTTAAGTATTTATTTTTCTTATAAAAAAACTCTATTTTAGAAAGGTTAAATGAAAAACATGCTAGAAATCAAATAGTGGTATAAATGCAAGTAAAAAACCTTTAAAAATTTAAAAAAAATTAAGAAAGGCGTTAATGAAAAAAATTAAAGTTTCCGACATATAAAATTGTGAATAAATTTTGATACTATTTTTTTTAAGTTAGCATCAAAACTAAAAGAGAATAAATTTATTCTTTATTTTTAAATATAATTTTTTATATAAAGGAGATCGTAATTATGAAACAGAAAGGTTTTACGCTAATTGAGCTATTAGTAGTAGTTGCTATTATCGGTATCTTAGCAGCAATCGCAATCCCTCAATTTGCAGAATATCGTGCTAGAGGTTTTGACTCTCGTGCTAAAAGTGATTTAAGAAATGTTGCTACAGCTGAAGAAGCTTACTTTGTAGATAATGAAAAATATGTTTCTTGTTCTCAAGATGATTGTCATACAATATTACCAGGAATTAAATCACTATCTTCAGGAGTAACTTTAACAATTACTGCTAGTTCAGACGGAAAAACTTTTACAGGAACTGCTACTCACGATAAAGGAACTGGCGTTACTTGTAATTGGGATAGCGATGCTGGTGGCTTAACTGGTTGCACAAAATCATAATAATAACTTTTAAAAAAGTTTTTAAAATAATTAAACTTTTTTAGTTATTTAATTTATAAGCTAAAGTGTAGTGTATAAGTTATATAATTACGCTTTAGCTTTTTTTATTTCTTCTTTATCTCTTCTATTTTATCTTTTTTATTTAATTTCTTCTATTTAATTTCTTCTATTTATTCCCTTATCTTTATTTTTTAAATTATTTTTTAAATTATTTTTCTATATATTCCTATATATTTTAAAAGAGTTATGCTTTATTATGTTAGAATATATTTTGTCTACTTTTTTTGGGGAGTTTGATATTTTATGTTAAAACGTAAAAGTGCAAATAGTTTCTTGTTTTTTATAACGCTATGTTTAGCGCAAATATTTTTTACTGAAAATGCCTTTGCTAAAAAGCAAACTTTAGGTCTTATTGAAAAAGCCTTGATACTACCTGAAAATTTAGTAGTCGATGCAAAGTTAGATACTGGGGCCGATTCTTGTTCTTTACACGCTGATGACATAAAAGAGTTTGAAAAAGAAGGAAAGAAATTCGTTAAATTTACCATAGTCGATAGATATGGAAAAAAAAGAACAGTAATTAAAGAGATAGTTAGGCACGTTAGGATAAAAAGATTAAATAATAAATCGCAAATTAGAAAAATGATAAATATCGGTTTATGTCTAGGCGATGTTTATAAGATAGCAGAGGTGTCCTTAGTAGATAGAGGTGCTTTTAATTATGAAATGCTTATAGGCAGAAGATACTTATCTGGTGATTTTATAGTAGACCCTGCGATAACGTATACGGTAGACCCTAATTGTAATATAGAAAAAGAAGAAAAGAGTAATTAAAAAAAGTAAGTATTTTAGAGAAATATAAAATCAGGAATATAAAAGAATGAAAATGAATGCATATCAACATTATAAAATAGCGCTTATTATATTTATTCCAAGCTTCTTATTTTTTTTATATAAGGTTATTTTTTTAAAATTTCCATTAGTGCCGAATAAAGATGCCGTATCTTATACGATAGAAGCTAGATTATCTTTTAAGCCTCGATATAAAACTCCAATAAGAATAAAAATGTATCTACCACAGTCTAAAGATTCCTTTGTAATAGTAGATGAAAACTTTCTTAAAAAAGGGGCTTACGGGGAGGCTATAAATAAAGTAGGGGATAATAGGATGATAAACTGGACTAAGAGCGAAGCTAGCGGAGAGCAATATTTTTTTTACCGCGCCGTAGTTCAAGAAAGTTCTTCTTATTCAGATAGTAAAGAAATAAAAAAGCCGTCTTTTGCTGTAAACGAGTTTATAGGCTCTCAAGTTTTAGCTGCTAATGCCTTAATAGAACATGCGAAAGCTCGCTCGGCAGACGAAGAGTCTTTTATTTATGAGCTAATAAAAGTAATTTTAGGAAACTCTTATGAGCAAGAGTTAAACCATCTTTTAGAGGGCGACCATTCAGAGTTAAAAAAAGTAGAACTTGCAGTTTCGCTTCTTAATATGGTAAAAATCCCAGCAAGGGTAGTCCATGGGGTAGAGTTAAAATCTGAGGCTCGTGATGTGAAATTACAGCATTGGTTTGAGGTATTTAGTAAAAATAGAGTTTCTAATTATCGTATGAATAGTAAAGAGTATAAAGTGCCTTACAATTATTTTCCTTGGTATAGGGGTAAAAACTCGTTAGCATATATTTCAGGTGGAACTAATATGCATATAAGTATTTCGATAAGAAAAAATGTAGAAAGTGAAATTTCTAATGTAGTATCTGAAGAGAGAATAAAGCGTCCGACGTTATATAAGTTTTCATTATTTAATTTGCCATTAGATATGCAACGTGTGTTTCAAATTTTACTATTATTTCCATTAGGTGCGATAGTGGTGGTGATTATGAGAAATATAGTAGGATTAAATAGTTTAGGAACGTTCATTCCAGTGCTTATAGCTATATCATTTAGGGAAACTAGGCTTATAAATGGAATACTTTTATTTTCTGTAATCATATTTTTTGGCTTATCGGTTAGATTCTTTTTAGATAGGTTAAAATTATTATTAGTCCCAAGGCTAACGGTTGTATTATCTAGCATTATAGTTTTTATTTTATTAACTAGCATGCTGATGCATAATTTAGGTTATGAAAGAAATGTATCGGTAGCATTATTTCCTATAATTATTTTAACCATGGTTATTGAAAGACTATCTATTATTTGGGAAGAGCAAGGGTCTACAAAAGCTATCAAGCTTTGCATTTCTACGCTACTTATTGCTACGGTTATATACGTAATTATCACAAACCCAATAGCATCGCATTTAGTATTCGTTTTCCCAGAACTTTCGCTATGCTTTATAGCTATCGCATTAAGTTTAGGGCGCTACACTGGATATAGGCTTTCAGAGTGTTTTAGGTTTGCAAGTTTATTAGATTAAGATTTAAGATATAGTAAGAATGTAGAGTTTAAATAGATGGATATTTTTAATAAAGCAAATATTTTAAATAGAATGAAGTTGTTAAAGGAAAGAGGCGTTCTTGGATTAAATGCAAGGAATGCTGAGATTATCTTGCCTCAAAACGAAAGGAGGCTTTACCCTTTAGTAGATGATAAAGTGAAAACTAAAGAACTAGCGATGGCTAATAATATTCCTGTGCCAGAGATGTATTACGTAGTAAGGAGTCCTCGTGAAATAAAGACGGATTTTTTTAATGCTATAAGACCGTATAAAGAGTTTGCAATAAAGCCAGCTCATGGGCAATGTGGCGAGGGAATTATAATAGTATCGGATGTAGTAAATGAGCACTACAAACTTATAGACGGCACGAGAATGACTAAAGAGGATATGATTTATGCACTCTCTACGATAATGAGCGGAGTTTTTAGTTTAGGTGGGCAACTAGACCAAGTGTTAGTAGAGTATAGAATTAAGTTTGATCCTGTGTTTGATGATATAACGTTTAGGGGAGTGCCAGATATAAGAGTTATAACTTATAGGGGAGTTCCTGCGATGTCTATGCTTAGGCTTCCTACTAGCTACTCGAACGGGAAAGCTAATTTGCATCAAGACGGTATTGGAGTTGGAATAAATATAAGCACTGGAAAATCGATGAAAGCAGTGTTTAGAAATCAAATAATTACTATACATCCAGATACTTTTGTAGATATTCAAGGGATTCAAATTCCGTATTGGGATAAGATTTTAGAGCTAGCATCTAGAAGCTATGAGGTGACTAATCTAGTTTATCAAGGCGTGGATATCGTAATAGATAAGGATTTAGGCCCTCTTATTTTAGAGTTAAATGCACGTCCTGGTTTAAATATTCAAATCGCAAATCAAAAAGGTATTCGTCATAGGCTAGAGTTAATAGATAAGCACAAAGATAATCTTAATACTTTAGAAGAAAGATTATCTTTTGCTAAACAATATTTTGTGTAAGTTTGTATAAGTTCATATCAGAAAGAATAATTTTATGTTTAAGAATAATTCTAAAATAGTATTAGCATCGAGGTCTAAAAGGCGCATCGATTTTTTAAGAATGTTAGGAATAGAGTTTGAGATATGTGTAGGAAATGTAGATGAAGATAAATATAGAGATATGATCCCTAGCAAAATGGTAGAGAAGCTTTCATTAGAAAAGGCGAAAGCCGCACTTAAAGAATACAAGAAAGAGTTTAGAAAAAAAAATGGTAAAGAAAAGCTTACAGAAGATTTAGATATTTGGTTTATAGGTGCCGATACGGATGTATCTTTAGGAGATAAATCTTTAGGGAAGCCTAAAAATTCTAGTGATGCCTTTAGGATATTAAAAACATTAGAGGGGAAAACGCATCAAGTGTTTAGTGCTTTTTCGCTTATAAATGAAAAGTTAAGAGTAAAGGAAGTGTTTTTAACTAGCAGTGATATTACGTTTGCTTCTTTATCAGATGATATTATTAAGGCGTATATAAATACGCATGAGTGTTATGATAAGGCTGGGGCTTATGCGCTTCAAGGCATTAGTAGTGCGTTTATAAGTTCGGTCAATGGCTCTTATTCTAGCGTTATAGGGCTAGATATGAACTTGCTTCGAGAAAAGCTGTTAGAATATGGTGTTATAGAGTGTAGGGGTTAGGGGGTAAAGAACTAATTTGACAATACACTCAATTAAATATTATACTGATCTAATGGTCTTAATTTGTTTTTTACTTAGGTCATTAGAGCCTTATCCTAGGTTTTAAAAATGCAATATTTCCACTAAGCAGTGAAAGGAAGAAAATGGTTGCACTGATAAGAAGAGCCATAAATGTTTTCACCAAAGGCTTTTAAAAAAAGTTCTTAAGCCTTAAGGGTAAATCTTTTTTTCTAAAACGATTATCGATATTTTTTTTAAAAGTTTTTTTATAAATTTTACCATAAAGAAAAGAAAGGAAGACTTTAATGTCTGCTAAAAAGGTGGGAAAATCATACTTAATATTTTAAATATAAAGCACCTTATCGAATGTTGTGGCGAGCCAGAAGCTTATTATGATAATACACGGCATACTATAATTTCAAAGGATGGTGATTGGGTATTCGTTATAAGAGACGATGATCCCTATAAGCAATTATGCTATAGAAAGAAAGACTTTTTCAAAAATTTTCAAATTGCAAAATCTCAAGTTGAAGGTGATAAAAAATATGTAAAAAATGATCCTACTAGTTTATTTTGCATCAAAATTGGAAGTAAAGTGCGAATTTCTACAATAGAGCATATTATGCAAAAAGGTGACATTGTTTTTCTTAAAAGAACGAATGAAAGACGTGTTGTTAGCGAAATTCCTATATTTATAGGTAGCTATTTTGGGCTTCACGGTGATTCTAGCTTATCTTTCTTAAATGCGGGTGCCACTCTCATTCTAGTGAAAAATAAATCACTATTAAAGTAAAATTATTGAAAACTTTTTCAAGCGACTAAAAACGCCCCCCCCCCGAAGCTAAAGGCTATTAACGAGCGTAGCTTTTAGGGGGGGAGCTTTTCTTTTTTCTTTGTTTTATTTTCTTTTTCTATAAATTTACCTTTAAAATTAGTCTTTTTTGATGTAACCTAAAACTTATAATTAGCATAGATATATTAACGTATTATATTTTCTTTAAGATATTCTTTAAGGGATTTTCTCTTTTATTTTTAAGAGATTAATATACTAAATAAACATTATTTTAATTCAAGGTAATAAAAAATGGATAAAAAAACCCCATACCAAGCGATAGATTTTGAAAAAAAATGGCAAGAAAATTGGGAAAAAAACAAAACGTATTCGGTTGCTTCTAAAGAACTAAAGGATAGACCTCCTTACTATTGTCTAGATATGTTCCCATATCCATCTGGTGCAGGGCTTCACGTAGGCCACTGGAGGGGCTACGTGTTAAGCGATGTTATAGCTAGATATAAAATGCTTCAAGGCTACAAAGTGCTCCACCCGATGGGTTGGGATAGTTTTGGACTTCCAGCGGAAAATTACGCCATAAAAACTGGCGTTCAGCCACAAGAAAGCACTAAACAAAATATAGCTAATATGAAAAGACAGCTTAAAGAAATAGGCTGCATCTACGATTGGGATCACGAGATTGCAACCTCTCATAAAGATTACTATCGTTGGACACAATGGATATTCTTACAAATGTTGAAAAAGGGTCTAGCTTACAAAGAAGAGTATCCCGTAAATTGGTGCAATAATTGTAAAGCAGTTTTAGCTAATGAGGAAGTAGAGGGCGGAAAATGCGAACGTTGTGGCACTAATCAAATAGAAACAAGAACTATAAACCAATGGATGCTTCGTATTACAAAGTATGCCGATAGGCTTATAGATGATTTAGATAGTCTCGATTGGCCAGAGAAAGTTAAAGAGATGCAAAGAAATTGGATAGGACGCTCGTATGGTGCAACTATAAAATTTAAACTAAAAGATGTAAATATAGATTTTGAGGTTTTTACTACTAGAATAGATACGCTTTTTGGTGCAACTTATATAGCTATAGCTCCCGAACACCCTTTATTAAAAGATATAGTTTCTAAAGAACGTGGAAAAGAGGTTCAAGATTATATAAAAAGCGTGAAAACCACTTCTAATGTAGAAAGAAATAAAGAAGATAAAGAAAAAACTGGAGTGTTCACTGGTGCCTATGCGATAAACCCTTGCAACGATGAAGCAATCCCTATTTGGGTAGCTGATTACGTGCTTATGGACTATGGAACTGGAATTATTATGGCAGTTCCAGCGCATGATGAACGAGATTTTGCATTCGCAAAAAAATTTAATATTCCCATTAAAGAGGTAATATATTCTAAAAATGCTATTAGAAATGAAGATGAAAGTTTAAAAGAAGCTTACACGGGACAAGGAGAGCATATAAATTCTTCCTATATCGACGGGCTAAATGTAGAAGATGCAAAAGAAAAAATGGTTAGTGAGCTTTCAAAAAAAGGTCTAGCAGAAAAAAAAGTTAATTACCATTTAAGAGATTGGATTTTTGCGCGTCAAAGATATTGGGGAGAGCCGATCCCTGTCGTGTATTGTGAAAAATGTGGAATAGTAGCCGTAGATGAAAAAGACTTGCCTATAACGTTGCCTTACATTGAAGATTATAAACCGACTGGCACACTTTCATCGCCACTAGCAAAAGCTACAGATTGGGTTAATACTACTTGCCCTAAATGTGGAGGAGCTGCAAAAAGAGAGACCGACACTATGCCTCAATGGGCCGGGTCTTGTTGGTATTTTTTAAGATACGTTTCTCCTAGATATGAAGAGGCTTTCGTAAATCCTAAAGATGCTAAAGAGTGGCTTCCTGTAGATATGTACGTAGGTGGTATAGAACACGCCGTGCTACATTTATTATACGCAAGATTTTGGACTAAGTTTTTATATGATGAAGGGTTAATCGATTTTAATGAGCCGTTTACTAAATTATTTAATCAAGGCATGGTGCTTCGTTATGCTTACCATTGTGATAAGTGTAATAAATGGCTCGATGTATCTGAGCTAGGAAAAGAGGAAACTTGTCCTACCTGTAATGAAAAAGTTAGTAAAACTATGGAGAAAATGAGCAAGTCTAAGCTTAACGGTGTTTCCCCAGATGATTTAAAAACGGAATATGGAGTAGATTCTCTAAGGCTTTACGAGTTATTTATGGGAGACCCAGCACTAGATTCTTTGTGGAATGATGATGGTATAAAAGGTTGTTATGCGTTTTTAAAGAGAGTTTGGAGTTTTGTTTGTGACAATGATTATGCAAAAGAAAGTTCGATGCAAGCAAAGAAATTAACTCATAAACTTATAAAAAAAGTTTTAGAAAGAATGGAGGCTTTTAAATTAAATACTGCGATAAGTGCTTTTATGGAATTTATAAATGAGGCATCAACTATAAAGCAAGAGTTTTCTAAAGATCTTATAGAAGCTTTTTTAATAACTCTTTCTCCATATGCCCCATACGTAGCAGAAGAATTATGGCATGAAAAATTAGGCAATAGTTCATCTATCTTTTATGAGCTTTTTCCAAAATACGATGAAGAACTTGCAAAAGAAGACTTGCTAGAACTTCCCGTGCAAATAAACGGTAAATTAAGAGATGTGATAAGTGTCGATTTTGATTTGCCAGAAGAAGAGATAAAGGAAAAAGTTTTTGCCTCTTTAAAAGTTCAAAAATATTTAGAGGGAAAAGAACCTAAAAAATTTGTTTACGTTAAAAATAAGATAGTAAGTTTAGTTATTTAACTTAAGATAATTTAAAAGTCTAAAAACAGTTATATAAATTACTAAATAACTATTAAATAATTATTAAACAATTACTAAGCGTATAGCATACGTAAATACGTATTCGTTAAAAAAAGGCAAATACTAGTTTTAGGCTAAGTTTTAGCTCTTAAAAACATAGCATACGTAAAACAAGAAAAAGTTTAGGTTTTGTGGTTTTAATTTTATAAATATATCTTTTATAAATATTTTTTATAAAGCCTTAAAAACCGTTTCTAGTTTTTCAATACTTTCTTTTATTTCTAGTAAATTTTTCTGTTCCTTGTGGACTAATTCGCTAGGAGCATTTTTTACAAAATTTTTATTACTTAGTTTAGCCTCTAAATCGTTTAACGTTTTTCGTAGTTTTTCTATTTTAAGACTAAGTTTTGGTTTAACATCTTCTATTGAAAGTGTGCTAGGTTTTTCTACATAACAAATCCCACCGTTAAATGCTAGTGGAATATAGTTTGAATTTACCTTATCATCTTTTATTAAAGATACGTTAAAAATATTTACTAATGCTCTAACTTTATCTTCTATATCACAATAATATTTTTCTAAGTTTTTATCTAAAATTTTCAAAGCGATATTTAGCTCTAAATTTAGCGGTAAATTTAAAGTTTGTTTAAAATTTTTTAATGATGTTGTAGTGCCTTTTATAATATTTATAATATCTAGAGCCTCTTTATCATCTTCTAGGGCATCTGCTTTTGGCCAAGAAGCGGTTGCTAAAAACTGCTCTTTATTTCCCGTGGTAGCTTTATCACAAATGCCTAGCTCTATTAAATTTTGCCATAAACTTTCAGTGATAAATGGTATGTATGGATGAAATAATTTTAAAATATTTTTCTTTATATAAAACACTATTGCGAGCGTGTCTTTATTGTCGCTATTTTTTAATCTTTGTTTTATTATTTCTAAATACCAATCGCAGTAATCTAGCCAAAAAAATGAGTTGATAATATTAAATGCTCTAGCAAAATTTGATTCAGATAACGCTTTATCATGTTCGAGAATAGTCTCTTTTAGTCTTGAGGCTATCCATCTATCCTCAGGTTCTTTGAACTTAATTTCTTTAGAATTATAAGAAAACTTATCTTTATTTAAATTCATCAAAACGAGCTTTGTAGCATTCCAAAGTTTTGTAATAAGCGAGCGCCCCTCTTCATAATTTCTTTGTCCGATTTTGCAATCTTGTCTTCCTAGAGGATACCTTGGAAGCATGCTAGCTCTTATAGCATCTGCTCCGTATTCATCGAAAAGTTTTATAGGGTCTTCTGAGTTTCCTAAAGATTTAGACATTTTTCTTCCTTGGCTATCTCTTACTAATCCGTGGAGAACGAGAGTTTTAAATGGGATATCTTTCATAAGAGAAAGACTAGCCGTCATCATTCTAGTAGCCCAGAAAAAGATTATATCTCTTCCACAAAGAAGAAAGCTTGTAGGAAACCAAAAGTTAAGGTCTTGAGTATTATCTGGCCAACCTAGAGTGCTAAATGGCCAAAGTTGAGATGAAAACCAAGTGTCGAGCACGTCTTCATCTTGTGTAATATTTTTGCTTTTACATTTTGTGCATTCCGTAGGGTCTTTCTCTTCGCACATAATCTCGCCACAATCTTTACAATAAAAAACGGGAATTCTGTGTCCCCACCAAATTTGACGACTAATGCACCAGTCTTTTATATTGTTAAGCCAAGTGTAAAGATCGTTTTTTTCAGTATCGGGAATGATTTGAATTTTGCCATCTTCTATAACTTTGATTACCTCTTTAGTTAAATCTTTCATATCGAGAAACCATTGAAGAGAAACGTAAGGCTCTATAAGAGTGTGGCATCTGTAGCATTCACCTACGGAATGTTTGTAGTCTTTAGTTTCTTTTAGAAGGTTTAAGCTTTCCATTTTTTCTATTACTAATTTTCTAGCTTCTTCTCTCGTTTTCCCTTTAAACTCCTCTCCTGCGGCCTTAGTCATTTTTCCATCTTCGCCTATAACTTTGAGAATTTCTAAATTATGTTTTAATCCCATTTCGTAATCGTTAGGGTCATGAGCAGGAGTTACTTTTACGAGTCCCGTTCCAAACTCTTTATCTACAAAATCATCTTTTAAAATTGGGATAAGCCTATTTACTATTGGAACTATCACTTTTTTACCGTGAAGAAAAGTGTATCTTTCATCTTTAGGGTTAACCGCTATAGCCATATCGCCTAACATCGTTTCAGGTCTAGTAGTAGCTATTGTGATATATTCTTTTGTTTGGTTTCCGTTATCGTCTGCTATAGGATATTTTAAATACCAAAGATTTCCTTTTCTTTCGTAATGTTCTACCTCATCGTTTGCTAGAGCAGTTTTACATCTTGGGCACCAGTTTATCATTTTCTTTCCACGATAAATTAGCCCTTTATTGTAGTAAATAACGAAAGCTTTTCTTACGGCCTTATAAAGCCCTTCGTCCATAGTGAATCTAAGGCGAGACCAATCGCATGAAACGCCTAATCTTTTTAATTGATTTATGATAATCTCGCCTTTTTCTTGTTTCCATCCCCATATTTTTTCTATAAATTTTTCTCTTCCTAAATCGTGTTTAGTTAGTCCCTCTTTTTTTAACTCTCTTTCTACAACATTTTGTGTAGCGATACCTGCATGGTCGGTCCCTGGGATCCAAACCGTGGCAAACCCTCGCATTCTATGCCATCTAACCGTGATATCTTGTGCAGTATTATCTAAAACGTGTCCCATATGGAGAATGCCCGTAACGTTTGGTGGTGGAATTACTACGCAGAAAGGTTCTTTCGTTTTATCTACTACTCCTTCAAATAATTTTTCTTTTTGCCAAAGGTTGTATATTTTTTCTTCTTCAGTTTTAAAATCAAAAAATTTCGGAATGTTTCGTTCTTTACTAATATTTTTATTTGTCATATTTTTTTTACCTAGTTTACAAGTTTAATTGTATTAGAATTTTATTTTTTAAAGCTTAATTTTACAAGCTTTTTTTTAGTTTATAAAGATATATAATTGATATATAAGTATTTAACTCTCTTTTTTGGTTAAAGGCAAATCTCTTGATATGGTATTTTAAAAAATATATTATTTTATAGCACTAATTTTACAGTATAAGTTTTTTCTAGTATAAGTTTTTCTAGTGCATAATTTAGTAAAAGTATTTCTTTTTAAAAAATATTTATATGAAATTTCTTTATTTTGATTTAGATAAAAATGTAGATAAGAAAACAGGTGATACTATAGAGAGAGTAGAGAGCTTTCTTAAGTTATTATCTAAGGAGGAAATTTGTAAAGCAGATGGTATAAAATCTAAAAAAGAAAGATGCAATATATTGTAGCAAGGGGGCTTTTAAGAAGTTATTTAAGTAAAAAATTAAGTAAGCCTAGCAGTGAGATAAATATAAGTGTAGCAAAAAACGGTGCAATTTTAGTGCATGAGATTTATAACGATAGTAAAATTTTTGCTAGTATTTCTCATAGTGAAAGTAAGGTTATCGTAGCGTTAGATAATTTTCCACTAGGTGTAGATGTAGAATATAAGAAAGAGCGGAAAGATTTTTTAAAACTAGCTAAGTATGCGTTTAATGAAAGAGAAGAGTTTTTGAAAATTAAGAACGCTAAAACCCCTAAAATGCAAATGGAGCTTTTTTATAAGGGTTGGACTAAAAAAGAGGCCTTATATAAATTAAATTCTTTATTAGAAAATTATAATTTTAAGCTAGACTCGCAAAAAATAAAATTTATCGAAAAAAAACTTTTTGATAATTACGTAGTTATGGTAGCTAGGTAAAAAAGGGTAAAGAGAAGATAAAGAGAAGATAAAGAAAAGAGAAAGAGAAGGCAAAGAAAAAAAAGGGGAAAAGAAAAAAGAGGAGCCAACCAAAGAAAATAAAAGTAAAAGTAAAAATAAAAGTAAAGGCTTTCTCTTAAAAATAATCGTAGATGTAAATGTTGATGTAAACTAATGTAAATGTAAAAAATTATTTTTTTGATTATAATTTTATTATCTTTTAAAATAATCTATTAACGTATTTGTAAATATGGGGAGAAAAGCACACTTTGTGTTTTTTATAGTGTTTTTAAATCAAGGTTAGTTTTCACCATCCTAACGCTTAAGGAAACTTAAGTTTAGGAGAAGTTAAATGTCTGATAACCAAAACAACCAAGAGTCCTTTAAAGGCGGGCTTCAAGCGTTTTTAACATCTAAAAACGGTATTTAGAAAGGCTTTTGGGTTTATTGTTCCTAAAGACTCCTAAGTCGATTTTTTCGATTTAGTTTTCTTTCTTTAAAGCTTAAGCAAAAAATTAAGCAAAAAACGTAAACAAAAAAGAAGCCACTTTGTACTTTATAGGTTTTTTAAAACACAAAGTGGCTTCTTTTTTTATTTTTTTTATTTTTAATTATTCAATACGTGCGCACGGGCTAGAAATAGTCCAGCAATTCCATTTATTCCCGAT
Source organism: Bdellovibrionota bacterium (assembly GCA_050952645.1). Classification (GTDB taxonomy): domain Bacteria; phylum Bdellovibrionota_C; class UBA2361; order UBA2361; family CAKMMH01; genus CAKMMH01. Next base: position 369,734 of record JBMNLI010000017.1, read on the forward strand.
TTTACAACGCAATATAGATGGAGTTTTAAAAGAACGACAAGTCGAGCGTGCTCTCCAATGTTGTCTTTTAACGCCTCCCCAAGGGTTTGCACCTTGTGAGCTACACCACATATCTTCAGATTTTGAATTATCGCTAGCTACAACTTGGCAAGTTGAAGCCTTGTTATAAATTGGAAGTATCGCTACCGAAACGTGTCCATAGGCTTCGCCAACTCCTTTCCATAAAAAGCCATTTCCTTTGCCTCGATTAGTATCACATTGAACGGCTTTAGAATTAGTGCTAGTGCTAGTTTTAGCTAATTTAAACATTTCAGATTTTTTTACTAAATTGATATTTTTAGGTTTTATATTTCCAAAAACGTTTGAAACCGCATTAAATTGCACATTTTTCTTCGTAGTTATATTATAATTATAAAATTTACCTCTACTTTTGTAGTTAAAACCTAGGGCGTTGTTAGCATAAGAAGGAGTGATGCTATACATATTATCAGTTATTACTACGGCTCTAGGAAGATTATATCGTGCAGTGCCTTCTTTTAGGTTATTTATATTTTTTAAGAATATTACTTGAGTTTTATTATTTTTAGCAGCTTTTCTTACGAAACCTATCTCGTCTTTACCATCATTGTTTATATCTAAAGCTATAATGCTACCTTGGGTCGTGCTTTTACCGCCGAATCTAACGCCTCTATATTTAACGCTTGAATTTTTATCGACTACATCTATAAAGAACGGTTTTTTATTTAATTGTTTTTTAGCGACTATTTGCATTTCTCCATTGCCTAATACGTCTGCACAGATAATAGAGTTATAACCTTTTCTAGGAAGCCTAATTCTCGTATTTACATTGTTTATAGTATTTCTATACGTAACTCGATTTCTGTCTGTATTTACGACTGCTAGTTCTGTTATTCCATCGCCATCAAAATCGCAACCCGTTAAAACGTATGCAACGCTATTTCCAAATATAGTATTCGTATGAGTATTATTATAAAACCACTTTATCTTTTTCTTATCTATTTGAACGAATGCTTTATTTGAGCGAGGGTATCTATCGTTTTCCTCTTCGTACATAAACGTAGCGTTTATAGGTCGAGATACTTTTGCCGTCCCTATTAAATCTCTGCTTAGAGGGCCGTCTGTTGAAAAATTTGAAACTAAAACTTTTTTCCCTGAGTTAGCGTATAAGTAAAGCTCGGTATTTTTGCCATCAAAGTTTGGTGATACGTGCATTTCTAATACTGCAAAACTAGCATTTGCAATACAAAAGAATGCTAGCAAAAATAGTGTAATTCGTTTTCTCATAATAATTATCCTTATAAAATAAAAAAATTGAAATTAAATAAATTTTACTAAATAAATTTTTAAGCTTTAAAAATGTAAAAAAGATATTCGATAAAAATCTTTTTAGGGAATATTTTTTAAAAGTTCTTTGTCGAATAACTTTAAGTTTCCTTAAGCTTAAAATTTTTTCTTTAGCGTCTAAGCTACATTTCATATTTTACTTGCTATGGAGATAAAGGACAATAAGCTTTTTTTGTGTTAGTTTTATATTGTGTATAGAATAATTAAGAATTTTTACAAATTGATAATTAAAGAATATAAAGTAAAAAAGGACTTTAAGTTTCAATATAGTTTTGCTTAAGCATTTCTATAGAAAATGATTGTTTGATATGATATTTTTAATTAAAAAATTGTTTTTTGCTTATTGCTTTAAATGGAAATATATTTATGAATGAATTTGAAGAGTTAGAAGATAAAATATTAAAAATTATAGAAGAGCAACCAGGAATTAAGGCTAGTGATATAGCCCTGAAGATAGGATATACTCGTAAAGATGTAAATTCTATCCTTTATGGGGTTCTTAAAAAACAATGTTATCAAGATTCTGCATATAAGTGGTATTTAAATTCTCAAAGAGATATAAACAAGGTTGAAGAACCTACTATACCAGCAGATGAACGACTAGAGAATATATGCAAATATTATTTAAATTGTCTAAGCCTTGAAGAGCATAACGGTATCTCTGCATTTTTAAAATCTGAATCTTCCTTAGATTATTCTGAGCTTTCTTCAATGGCTATTGATAGTTCTGATAAAAATATTGAAGAACTAATTTGCAAAGTATCTAAAGATAGAAATTTATCTGCTTATATTGGATATCCAGTTGCAATAATAAAGATTTATGTGCACGAAAAAAAAGAGAGTTATTTGCATGTAGTACCTGTATTTTTATTTCCTGTTGATATTGTAGCGGGTGCCGTCTCAGTTACTTTAATCCCACATGTAAATATGGAAATTATAAAGCAGTATTCCTCGCGAGATATAGACAGTCAAGTATACGACCTGATTGATTTAGAGAAAGAGCTTGGTTTAAATAATGCTGATACCGATATTAGTCTAGATGAAATAGTAGCTCGCTTACAGTCGATTCGTGTTTGGCAATGGAAAGACAAATTAGATCCTTCAAATATAAGTAATGAGCCTCCGATTAATACGATTACCGAAGAAGGAATTTACAATAAAGCCGTTTTTATTGTTGCACAAAGATCACCATACACGATAGGTCTAGAATCAGAATTATCTAAATTAGCTAAACTAGATAGAGCTTCTTATCGTGGAACGGCGTTGTATGATTGGTTAAACCATGATGCTATTTTAGATTCTAATAGTATAGCTTCTGATGAGACAGTGTCTGATAACGATCCATTGTTTGAAGTTTTACCAATGAACTTAGAACAGGAACAGGCTATTCGTCAAGCTATGAATAGTAAATTAACGGTAGTAACTGGGCCGCCAGGGACTGGTAAATCGCAAGTTGTCGTTAATCTCATTGCCAACGTATCTTTAGCTGGAAAAAGTGCCATATTTACGAGTAGGAATAATAAAGCTGTTGATGTAGTTGAGGCAAGGGTCAATTCGCTTAGTCGACGTCCTATCATGCTTCGTATTGGTGGAAATCGATATGGGTATCGTTTAGCTGAGTTAATATCTGATTTACTTACGTGTTTAGCCGATCAAAATGATCAACAAGAACATGAAAGATATTATTTTCTTTATCAAAATAAATTGACCACGTATCAAAATTTAAAGAAGAAAAAGGAAAATACTATTGCTCTACGAAATCATGCTGATCGTATGGAGCAAAAGTTTTGTGAGTTGCGTAATGAGTGGGGAAAATGGTTTAATGTTATTTCTAGTTTAGAAGCCGATGCTTTTGAATTAACCTTTAAAGAGTACTGCTCTGCTTACGATGAATGGAAAAAATCTAAAAATTCATTTTTTGGTAAGTTGTTCTGGTTTATAATTGGAAAGAGTAAAACGACTGAACTCGACACTAAACTTTCCCTACTTAATGAATACTTTGAAAAGTATGAGCAACAAATAGTGTCATCTAGTAGCGTTTTGCTAGATTCTAAATCACATAAGAAAATTTATGATAGGGGACAGTATATCATATATTCCTTACAAACGCTTGGTGAATACAAGGAATCACTTAACGATTTATTAAAAGCACCACAATTAGAAGATATTGACCGTGAACTTCTGGCAATAAAATCTGATTTAGCTAATATTGCTGGTAAACTATGGAATAAATGGCTAATGACTCGTCCTTTGTGTATAGATGCATCCTGTCGCAGTGAAATGAATGAATATGTATCTGTAATGGACTTAATTGGAGATGTAGATCTTGCCGATTATCCAGATATAAAAAAGAAATTTTATCATCTTCAACGTAAGATGACCACCTTTTTACCTTGCTGGGCAGTAACATCTTTGTCTGCTAAAAGTAAAGTGCCGTTTAAACCAGGGATATTTGATTTAGTCGTTATTGATGAAGCAAGTCAGTGCGATATTGCATCTGCCCTTCCTATGCTATACCGAGCAAAACGTGCCGTTATTATAGGCGACCCTAGACAACTAAGTCATATTAGCACAATTTCAAAAGTGCAAGATTTAAGTCTGCTTCAGAAATATAATGTAGATATGGGATGGTCGTATTCTGCAAATTCGTTGTATATGATAGCAAGTAGTAGGTCTTCTCCAGAACAAATCGTTAAGCTTAGAGATCATCACAGGAGCTTTAGTGATATTATTGAGTTTTCAAATAAAGAATTTTATGAAGGGAAGTTACGTGTTGCAACTAATTATGATACGCTTAATCGCCCAAAAAATATTGAGCTTGGTATTCGATGGATAGATGTCGTAGGGCAGACTATTCGTCCACATAATGGAAGTGCATACAATGATTTAGAAGTAGCAAAAATAGTCGAGGAAATTGAGCGTTTAGTGATAGATGATGACTATAAAGGCACGATAGGTGTTGTCACGCCATTTAAAGCGCAGGCAGAAAAAATTGAGAGAGCCGTTAGTAAAAATCCAGAGCTAAGAAATGCTTTAATAAAAAACAATTTTCTTGTTGATACTGTTCATAAGTTTCAAGGCGATGAAAGAGATTTAATATTCTTTTCTCCAGTGATTTCTGAAGGAATGAACCAAGGTGCGTTAGCTTTCTTAAAAAACACTGGAAATCTCTTTAATGTTGCTATTACTAGAGCCCGAGCAGTTTTGGTTGTAGTTGGTAATTTTTATTTTTGTGCAAAATGTGGTATCCCATATATGGAGCGTTTTGTAGCCCACGTTAATGAGATTAAATCACGTGAAGTGCATGAACAGATAGCTATCAATAATCAATATCTTTCTGAACGAAAGTATCCACAAGTAGCAAATCCTGAACAAGTTTCAGATTGGGAACGTCTTTTTTATACAGCTTTATTCGATCAAGGTATTCAGACTATTCCTCAGTATCCTGTAGATAAATATAAGTTAGATTTTGCAATTATTAAAGAAGACCGAATGCTTGATATTGAAATTGATGGTGAAATGTATCATAGGGACTGGAATGGAGAGTTGAGCTACAGGGATCAGCTTCGCAATCAGCGATTATTTGAGCTCGGTTGGGATGTAAGGCGATTTTGGGTATATCAAATCCGTGATGATTTACAAAGTTGTGTTGAACAGGTTAGAGAGTGGTGCGATATGGTGCAATAATAGGTAGATATGGCTTTGTCATATCGATTATATTGTGATTATATTAAGATACTAAAACGTCCTAAGATAAAATGAGATTAACTAATAATAAAAAAGAAAACATCTGTTTTTTTTAAGTTAGTTTAAAACCTAGATTGCTTCGATGATTATTTAGTTTTGGTGGAGATGAGGGGATTCGAACCCCCGTCCAGAAAAGTTTCGCACTATAGCTTTCTACAACGTTTAGTTTTCGTCAAGTTTTTTAGTTGCCTAAAAAGTTTTTCATTTTCCTATTTTCCGAAAACTAAAAATAGAAAAATTAACTTTGCTAAATTTTCACTTATAAAACGCAAAGTCGATTTTATAAGCTAGCTTCGCTAAATTATAAGCCAATATAAAAACGCGAAAGCTTTAAGATTTTTATATCAGCCGCCCTAGTGAAATTTCAGTAAGGCTAATTAAAAAAGCGCCCACATTAAGCAGCAAGTGCTTTAGGAGCAAAGTCTTTTTTATTTGCATTTAATTTTTTACGGCTTTTTTACTAGGCCAACCGTCCCTAGACGTGCTTACTATAGACTATTTCAATTCTGTCGAAACCAAAGCATCCCCATGCTTTTTATATAATACTACAAAAAAATTTATATACAAAACTTATATACAAAATTTTATATTAAAATCTTAATGGTTAGAATATCGTACAATTATGATGCAAAAGTCAAGCAAAAAGTTAGGTTGTCCTTATTATTTTTTTTATATAAAATTTTGTTAATAAAAACAAAGGAGAGCTTATGGATTTTTTAGTTAGCGAAAAAGATAAAGTTAAACTTATAAAGAAACTTTTAGACGATAATGAATGCGTTCTAATTTTTTTAAATACTAGTAATAAAAAATTAGAAATCCCAGATTATTTAAAAGATGCCCCCTCAACTACTTTACAAATAAGCTTGCTTTTCCAAGGAAATATGTTCTTGTTAGATGAAGGTATAAAGGTAAGTTTGATTTTTGAAAGTGATTACGAAGAATGCTTTATTCCTTGGAGCGCTATATGGGGAGCTAAAGGAGAAGAAGATAGTAATACTAATTTATGGCTCGAAAGTATGCCTAAGGAAATAAAAGATACAATCTTAGAACTTGGAACTGAAATTAAGGAAATCTTAAGCGTAAACGATAATAATGAAAGTTATAAAGAAAACAAAGAAGAAAATAACAAAGAAAATAACAAAGAAGATAAAAAAGAAAACAAAGAAGAAAACAAAGCACAAACTAAAAAGAAAAAATTTTCTAAAAAAGCCACTAAGTATTCTGGTTTTTCAATAATTAAATAAATTTTAAAATACTAGTTTTATGCATAAAATTTTAGATAATGAAAATACAAAAAAACGTTGCTCTTGGGTAAATTTAAATAATAAAGATTACGTTAAATACCACGACGAAGAATGGGGCGTCCCCGTGCACGATGATAGGCTTTTGTTTGAAACACTTTCTTTAGAATGTTTCGTTTCAGGCTTGTCTTGGGAATGCGTCTTAAACAAAAGAAAGGCTTTTAAAGTGGCATTTGATAACTTCGATGCTTTAAAAGTATCAAAATACGATGAGAAAAAAATCAAAGAACTAGTAGAAAATAAGTTAATTATCCGCCACGCAGGAAAGATAAAAGCAACCATAAACAATGCACAAGTTTTTTTAGATGTAGCTAAAGAATATAAAAGTTTTAATAATTACATTTGGCATTTTACTAATGGTAAAACCATTGTAGCAAATGGCATAGAAACCACTTCTAGCCTTTCAGATGCGATTTCAAAAGATCTTAAAAAAAGAGGTATGAAGTTCGTAGGTTCTACTACAGTCTACTCGTTTCTTGCAGCCATTGGGGTTATAAACGCACACCAAAAAGATTGCTTCCTTAAGCTAGAGGGCTTCGCTGTAACAAAAACAAAAAAGTCAATACTAAAAGATAAAAAATAGTCTAATAAATACAAATAGTTAAAAAATAAACAAACTTTGTTTGAAATAAATCTTTAAAAGTCTTGATTAGTCTTTTACAAAACGCAAATGGGATGAAAAAAGTAAAAGGGGAAAATGAAAATGGCTTTAAAAGATTTATCAACATTAAGAAACACATTTAGTGAAGACAACATTGAAATAGAAAATCAAGAAGTTGAGGTAGGTGGAACGTATCCAATTTACGGAATGATAACTAAATTTTTAGATCAAAAAGATGATTGCTTAGAAGTTGAAATTAATTTTTCTATCAAAGCACAAATGGTAGTTCCAGATAGCGATAATGTAGAGATTTTAAAGAAACGCTCTTTTGAGCCAGGGATTTTTATCTCTGAGGTTTTATCGAAAGAACAAAGCGGTATACAAGTAAAATGCAATACCGTAGTTTTTGGAAAACAAGAAGAGCATGAAATAAATTAAGATTTTAAAATAAAAAGTTATTAAAATAAAAAGTTGTCCGTCCCCACTCGCAAATAGGAAAACTTTTGAAAGTAAAAATAAAAAAAACTCCCTACTTTAAGTAAAAAGGATAAATAAAAGGATAAATAGTAAGAAAGCACTTTCATATAAAGATAGTGCTTTTTTGTTGTTTATTCTATTTATATATTTTTATGCTTTTAAAGTTTTAAAGTTTTACACTTTTATATTTTTATGTTTTATACTTTTAAGTTTTTAATCACAACCATATAAGGGGTAAATCCTCCTTGATATACTCGCCCTTTTTCTATAATTTTTAAATTACAAGATTTTATTGCTAGCTCTAAATTTTTTATATCTTGCGTAATAACGCCAATGTTCCCGTTTTTTACTACTACTCTAGAGAGTTCTTTTAAAACATCTTCGTATAATTTAAAGTTGTCTTTAATATTTCCTATATTTTCTCCCCAAGGAAGATCTGAAAGTGCTATATCGAACTCGCTGTCCGAAAAATTTAATTTTCTAGCATCCATATTATAAACTTCAATATTTTTTAACTTTGAATTTAAAATATGAGCATCGCAAATTTTTAACACTTCCTCGTTATTATCCACACCTACAATTTTGCTAAGTTTATTTCTGTTTCCTGCTTCTATTAAAATAGTTCCCGAGCCGCACATTGCATTTAGTAATTTATCGCCTTTTTTAGGTTTAATTAAATCGTATAAAACATTTGCTATTATAGGGTTTAAAGCCCCACGAAAATTTTTAGTTCGCCAAGACCTATAACTTAGCGGTCTAGAAGAAACTCTGATTAAAACTTCCCAAGCCAAAAAATTTTTATTAGGGGTTCTTCTAAATCTTATAAGCATATCGCCGTTTTGATTGTCGCACGTAAGCCCTGTAAAGTGAGTGATTTTTTCTGCGATAGTTTTAAAAGTTTCGGAAGCACTCCCAGCTGCACTTATTCTGAAACTAGAGGGTTTAAAATCTAAAGAGTTTTCCGAAGCCTTTTGAATATGCAAACAAATATCTGATAGATATTTTATATTTAGCAAACTCCCTGGGCCTTTCACTTTGTAGCATAATAAGTAATATATATTAACGATTTTTTTTAAGGTTTTTAATTTACCATAATCTTCATTAGCACTAAAAATAATAAGCTCATCATCGTTAGTATCGAAAATTTGAGTATTTTTGCCAAGTTTTAATATCTCGGCTTGTGCAAAATCTTTAGTGCCTTTTAAGCAATCACAAGCAAATAGCAAAGTATTCATCAGTTTTTTAAACTCCTAATTATTTTTTTTATCTTTAATCTTTGTTTTTTTATCTTTGTTTTTATCTTTCGTTTTTTATTTTACGTTTTACTATCTTACCATATTATAAATATTAGATTATAATGGCTAGTTATAAGTGATTATAATTATGCATAATATATAAAATATTAAGGGAAAAATCATTATGACACAAATACCAGAATATCAATTTGACCTTCCAACTATTTCAGGTTATGAAAAAGAAGTAGAAGAAGTGATTTTACAAAATAAAGATAGGAATTTTTATTTAGAAAGCTCGCCTTATGATTTTTCTAAAATTAGAGGAGTAGCAAGCATTGCGCTTCATTGTCATCAACCACTTATTCCTGCGGGAGGAGGGGATAATTTAGAGACTGCAAGTTTTATAAGTAATTTAAAATATATGATGGACAATCAAGGGATTGGAGATAATCACAACGCGCCAGTGTTCCTTTGGTGTTATAAGCGTATCGGAGAGTTTATCCCCGAGCTTTCAGCTGAGGGAAAAGAGCCAAGATGTATGCTCGAGTATACAGGGGAGCTTTTATATGGGCTTCGTAATATGGGTGCCCACGATGTGATAGACTCGCTTAAATCCATAACTTGCGATAGCCGTTATAATCGCTATATCGAGTGGTTAGGTTGCCCTTGGGGACATGCAGTAGCCCCTTCGACGCCAATGCAAGACTTTAAGCTCCATGTGAAAGCTTGGCAACAATATTTTGCTTCAATCTTCGGGTTAGAAGCACTAGCTAGAGTTAGAGGGTTTTCTCCATCTGAGATGGCTCTTCCAAATCATCCAGACACCGCCTATGAATACGTAAAAGTTCTAAAAGAGTGTGGTTTTAAGTGGTTACTAGTTCAAGAGCACACGATTGAGCTATTAAATGGAGAGGGCGTTAAGTTAAAGCATATTCCGCATAGACTAGTTTGTAAAAATTCTGATGGTAAAGAAGAAAGTATAGTAGTCTTAATAAAGACGCAAGGAAGCGACACTAAGCTTGTAGCTCAAATGCAGCCGTTTTACGAGGCTCAAAGTTTTGAACGTTTAGATTTCGCTAGGAAAAACATTCCTATGTGCGCAACGCAAATAGCCGACGGTGAAAATGGGGGAGTTATGATGAACGAGTTCCCACCTAAGTTTAAAGAGGTTTCTAGGCAGCTTACTAGAGATTCCGATGTAGTGCTTATGAATGGAAGTGAATATTTAGAGCATTTTTTTAACACAGGGATTAAGGAAGAAGATTTGCCAGCCGTGCAGCCTATGCATCAAAAAAAGCTTTGGGATAATTTTAATGTAGGAGATGGTAGAGAGAAATTAGAAAGCGTTATAAGTGAGATTTCAAGGCATGATCATTTATTTAATATGGAAGGGGGAAGTTGGACTAACGACATTTCATGGGTTAGAGGATATGAAAATGTTTTAGGTCCAATGGAGAAAGTGAGCGTGTTATTTAATGAAAAAATTATAAATAATAATATTCCTACGAGAGATGAAAGATTTGCAAACGCTTTGTTTTTACTAATGTGCTCCCAAACTAGTTGTTTTAGATATTGGGGACAAGGCACTTGGACCGATTACGCTAGAGAGATTTGTAGGCGTGGCGAGGCGTATTTAAATGGGATTTAACTTAAGCGTTCCTTGGTTTTACGTATAAAATTTAATTTTAACTTTATAATCTACTCAAAATAATTTAAAAAATTAAGAAACACTCACATAAATTATCAAAAATAGCGGACGTAAAACAAGGAGAAGTTTGGGTTAGAGAGTGCGTATTTACGTATGCTATTTTAATAAACTATATGATTTAATAAATTTTTGATTTAATAATTTATATTAAGTGTTTTTTTAATTTTCGATAGACGCTTTTACTCTTTTTAGTCCCTCATTGATGCTTACTTTAGGTTTATAGCCTAAATCTTTTTTCGTGTTAGTAATATCAAAGTAGTGATGAGTAGTCATCTCAACTATTAAAAATCTTGTAAATAATGGTTTAGAAGATGGAATTATTTTTGAAAATATCTCTAAAACGCTCGCTACACTTAAAGCTAATTTCTTAGAAACTTTTTTAGTGATAGGCTTTTCCCCGAAAGTAGCTAAAATCTTATTTACAAAATCCCAAAGTTTTATAGGCTCATCTTGAGTTACGAAATAAATATTAGAACTTAAATTTTCGTTTTTCTCTAAAGCCTCAAGTGCTAATATATGAGCATCTACGCAATCATCTATATAAGAACAATCTACAATATTTTCTCCATCGCCAACTTTCCTAACTTTTCCGCCTCTAGCCTTTTTTAAAATTGTAGGAATAAGGTTAGTGTCCCCAGGCCCCCAAATTAAGTGGGGTCTAAGCACTATGGTAAGAGGTGATTTTTCCTTTCCTACGCTAACGATAAGCTTTTCCGCCTCAGCTTTAGTTTGTGGATAATACGCATCGTATTTGTTGGGATACGGATAATCTTCCTTAACGTTTTCTAGCCCCTCATCGGTAGTTATTACGGATGGAGAACTAGTGTAAATTAAGTATTTAATATTATGCTCTTTGCAAGCCTTGATAATATTTTTAGTTCCTAAAATGTTAGTCTTATAAAAATCGTTATATCGTCCCCACATATCAACCTTTGAAGCTACATGAAAAACCGCATAAACATCTAAGAAAAAATCTTTTATCTTTTCGTATTCATCACCAATATTGCCCTGACAAGAAATAACGCCTAACTTTTCTAACTCTTCATAACGTTTCCTAGAAAGAGAACGAACCTCATAGCCTTTCTTTAAAAGCTCTTTAACTAAAGCCTTTCCTACGAACCCTCCGCCACCAGTTACTAAAATAGTTTTTTTCATAAATTATTTCTCCTTGATTTAGTATTTAGCCTAAATTTAGCTAGTTCTTCGTTGTTTATTGTTTATTGTTTATTATTCTATTATTTATTGTTCTATTATTTATTATTCTATTATTTATTATTCTATTACTTATTATTCTATTATTTATTTTCTATTACTTATCTTTTATTTTACATTTTATTTCCCATTTTTTGTAGAGGATGTTTTCTTAGTTGATGTTTTAGTAGCTGATGCTTTAGTAGCTGATGTTTTAGTAGCTGATGCTTTAGTAGCTGATGTTTTAGTAGCTGATGCTTTAGTAGAGGAGATTGTAGAATTTCCCCAATACAAAACGCCGCCTACTAAGCCTAGGATATAACCTTTTAATCTTAAAATCAAAGCTACCGCTAGTGCTTGTTCTTTAGTAGCACCTACAGCCATTAAAAAAAACGTAAAAGCACCCTCTTGCACTCCTAATCCATTTGGCGATATAGGAATACAGCTTATTAAAAATATCAGGGGAAGCACTATAAATAAACTAAACAAAGGGAGGTCTTCCCAGCCTATAGCATAACCTGCTACCGCAGTGTTTAAAACTGTTATACAGTGAAACACGATAGATAAAAATAGCGTCTGAAAGATAAGCTTTTTATCATCCTTAAAAACTAGTAGCGATTCTTGAATCTTTTGAAAATGTGGTAAAAATTTTTCTGAATAAGGTAAAAAAGAAAACTTTTTTAATAATTTTTCTGAAAGAGATAGTATAGTAATAATAATGCTAGCAAAAAATAGAATTGCTACGACCGTTTTAGTTCTAATCGGAATATAGTCTACAAAAAACATAAAAATAAAACTTAGGAACAACATTGCAAAAAAACCCGTGTATCTTTCTAAAAATGTTGCGGTCAAGGCTTTGTGTTGTCCTATTTTTTTGCCTATCGTTATGCTTCTTGCTAAATCTCCACCTAGGAAAGAGGGGAGAAATAAGTTTACGAAATATCCTATAAAATATAATGAGAATAATTTTAAAAGAGGAATTTTTTCACCAAGCTTTTCTATTAAAATTTGCCATTTTATAGTGCTAATAAGAATAAGGACAAAGGAGATAGCGAGAAGTAAGATAATGTAAAACAAAGATAAATTTTTGAAAGTTTCTATAAGTTTATCTAATTTAACACAGTATATTAAGCCTATAAGGAGCAAAAGCCCGACAGCCGTTTTTATAATCTTTAAAAGATATTTATTCATAGTCGTGTAGTTTAGCAAAAAGCTTAATTTAGTGCTAGATTAAAGATTTTTACTTGCCGAAAATATTTTTTAGAGTATATAATAAAAAAGTTCTATATTTAGGTTGTGTAAGGAATATTTTTATAGTTTTTATAGATTTTATTTTTTTATTTTTAATTTAATTTTTATTGATTATATTTTATTGATTATAGTAGCTTATACAAAATAATTATTAGCTTATCTTAGAAAAAAAATTTAAAAAGAATTTTAACGGAACTTTTTTTTTAAAAAATTTAAGCAAAGTATGTTTTATGCAAAAAATTTTTAGTATTGATTTTAGTAACATTCCCGTAGTTTTTAGTTTAAAACGCCGTATCAAATAAAGATATTACAGTTTTAGCTAGTGATAGCCTAAATATCGATAAGACGATATTTTACGATACATTATTGCAAGATAAATTAGATGAAGAAATTGAAAGTAGTCTTGTAGAAAAGCTTTCATTATTTATAGAAAAAACTAATGCGCATAATGAAAATACTATAGTTATAGTTCCACCAATAGAGCAGATATCGATAAATTTAGACTTGCCTTTTTCTGCACCACCAAAACATTTAGATAAAATTATAAAAAATGAAGTTCAGGATATGATGCCTCTTTCTAGTGAAGAGTTGCACGTTCAATACCAATTTTTAAAGAAAACTAAAAGCATAGGAAGCTTGCCCGTGCATGTAAGCCTTTTATCGGAAAATATATTTAAAAATATATTAAACGTGTTAAAAAAAGTAGGGATAGATCCTTTTGTTTTTACTACTCCTGCTGCAGTGTTAGGCGTTGTAAACCATTTAGCGAAAGATTTCTTCAAGGTAGACTCCGCAATCGTAGAAAAGTGGGGAGATTTTATTCACATTCTATATATTCAAGATGGCGTGCAAGTGCATGAGCGAAGTTTGCCTACTGTGCTAAATAATCAACCCGTAGCACCTGAAAATTTAATATCACAATTAAGAATAGTGCTTCGAGCGTTTGAAAAAGATATAGATGGAAAGATAGAGTTCGTGTATTATGGGAAAAATATCGATGCACAGATAGCAAAAGGCATAGGCAAAGAATCGGAACTATTAGATATCGGGCAATTTATAAATTGTGATAATGAAAACAAAAAAGAAAGATTAATATTTTCAGCATTATCGTCTTTCTTAGTTCAAGATGCGATGCCGTTTACTTTATCAAATTTTAGAATGGGAAAATTTGATTGCACCGTTTCGCCTAAAGAAGTATTTAAAATTTTAAAAAAACTTTTGCCTATAACTATAGTTTTTATATTATGTATTTTTGTAGGAATAATATCGTCTTATTTTATTAGGGAAGCAAGAATTAAACAGATATATACAGGCATAAGGGAAGCTACTAAAGATAAAGTGGCGATTAGTGAAAATGGGGATTTAGAAGATATAGTAGCAGAACTTAAAAGGGCAAGAAATGCGCTAGAGGCAGATTTGTCGCAAATAGCTTCTAGTTATACCGTATCGCCATCTAAAATTATAGAAATATTATCTCTAGACCTTTCTACCATTAATGGTTTAGAGCTTAATAGTTTCGATTTTAAAGCTAACAATGTTAAAATTTTTGGAACGGTTCCAAGTTATAGTGATTTTGAAAAATTAGAAAAAATTTTATCGAGAAGAAGAAATATTTTTAAAGCAGTAAATGCCACGCAAAGTGCTGGTAGAGGAAAATTATTAAATTTTACGGTGACTATTAGTTTAGAAGATTAGTTTTATATGAATAAATTAAAAGTAAATGATAGTTTTAAAAATTATTATAATAAGCTAAGCCAAAGGGAAAGAAAGCTTTTCGTTTTAATGGTAGTAGTTTTTTTAGCTATCGGAATAAAATTGCTTATACCTAAAGTAGGAGAAATAGTTAGTGTATTTTCCGAGCAAAGTGAAAGATTAAAAAAGGCCAATAGGGATATAGAAGATTCTCAAAGAACCGTTCATAAGTACTTAGTGCTTAAAATGAAGCAAAAAGAGATTGAAAAAAAGTTTGAAAAAAACGAGATAAAAGAAGGGCATTTAAGTTATGTAGACTCCTTAAAGTCGCAAGATATGTTTGATTTTGCGATAGGAACGCAACAAGAAAAAGAGTTTGGAAAAGATTTTAATCAAGTTTCATTTAAGATAAATTTTAAGGCTACATCTTTAGCTACCATAATGAATTTTATAAAAAAATTAGAAAGTGAAGAAAGAAAATATTTAATTTCCGAACTTAGTATAAAAAAAGCGTATGGTAATTTTACGGTTGTAATAGAGGTAAATAGTATTGAAAGAAAAGTAAATAAAGTATGAGTTGGCTAATAGTTATTTTACTAATAACATTTACGGTAATTTTAGTTTTTCTTACTCAAGTTCTCTTTAAAAAAATTTTTAGTGGTTCGATAGAAAAAGAAAATAGTGAATTAATAGAAAAATCAAAAGAATCTGTAAAAGAACTAAAAGAGGCTTTAGAGAAAAAAGGCGAACAAGTATCTAAATTGCAACTCCACACGGTCTCTATTCAATGCGATGAGACGGAAGCGCAAATAAAAGATGAAAAAGCAAAGTTAGAAACTGTCGATAAAGAGCTTGGTGTCGTAAAAAAACGTATGGACGAAAAAGAGATTTTACAACAAGAGCTAAAAACGAGCAAAGAAGAAGATGAAAAGGAGCTTCAAGCATCGATAGATAATTATGAGAAAAATTCAAAAGATTCAAGAGAGTTAGAAAAGGTTTTAGCAGAGCAAATGAAAGTGCTCGATGAATATTCAAAAGATCAAAATATAGAAAATATTCATAGAGATTTTTTTAATGCTTTAAATGAAACGTTAGAAGAGTCTGGGGGGAACTTAAGAAATGTGATTACAGAGTATGAACAGATGATGGAAAGGATTATAGCCTTAAAACAACAATTATCAGATTTAGAGGTAGAGTATACTAATTTAGTAGAAGGGAAACTAAGAGAATAAACTTTTTTCTTATAAGCTTTAGAAAGCCTGTTCTTTAAATTTTAAAATTCCTTGCATTTTCACGTAGTTTGCTGTATCGTAAGAAGCTTACGATGGATTTTTTGATTAGCGTAGCTTTTTGTTATATATTCTATAGTGTTGTATTCAAAATTTCACAATTATTAATATTAAATTAAGATAAGATGTTTTAGGTAAGGCGTAAAAATATTTTTGTGTATAAATATTTTTTCGTATAAGATATTTTTTGTGTTTGTGCCACAAATTGTATAAATATATTTTGCTAAGGAGAGCCGCAAAAAATGAGTAAAGATTCAAATATGCAAAAAAAATTAACTGATTCACATATAAAGCAAATAAATCTTTTAAAGGCTATGTCGAAAGATGTCGTTGAGAGTGGTAAGGAAAGTAGAAAGTATGAGATAGAAGAAATAAATGCTATTTGTGGTTTAAATGATGAGAGAGAAACTCAAAGATATCTTTTTATTCTAGAAGGCCAAAAATTAGTTTCTCCATCTCCTGAAGGAGATTTCACCTCGACAACTTGGTATGTAACTAAAAGAGGGTTAGATGCCGTAAAATTAGTTTCTAATATGTAGTTTATAAAAATAAAAATTTTTCTCTTTAGATTCAAAGAGTGAGCTATTTTTTTAAGGGCTAGTCTAGTCTAGTATGGTAGATTGTACCCGAGAAAATTTTTTGCTTAAAAGCCTTTAAAAATTTTCTCTTTTATAGTAAACTAACCAAAGTCATTTATAAACCTTAAGCACTTGTAGCTCAGTAGGATAGAGCATCTGACTTCTAATCAGAGGGTCGCAGGTTCGACTCCTGCCAAGTGTATTTTTTTTATTTTTACTTTATTTATTTTTGCGTATTGTTGGTAGTTATTGTTGATAGTTATTAAGGGTAGTTTTTTAGCCTTTTTTTTAAGCGAATATATCTAAAATACATCGATGCATTTTCTCTTCTATCTTTATAAGTTTTGCGTTAGCTTTTATTTGAAGTTCACAATCTTTTAATCCTATAATATCATTTACTAGCGCATCATCGCTAACATTAGATAATTTTGAAATATTTTGAGCATAATTAAGAGCTTTTTCTAGAGTTTTGCTAGTAGAGTTTACAGCAATAGACGAAATGCGATTCGTAGCAAAATTTACCATAAAGAGATTATCGGGTAATTTATAGAAATTCTTTAGATATTTTCTAGTCTTTTGCTAGCTTCTATCGTATTTTCTCTACTAGCAAAAGAGGTAAATCTAAAAAAATGTTCACCAGATTTTCCAAAGCCACTTCCTGGAGTTCCTACAACGCAAAAATTGCTTAACATATAATCGAAAAAATCCCATGAGGACATACCATCTATAGTTTTTACCCATAAGTAAGGGGAGTTTTCACCTCCATAAACCGTTAAATTAGCTTTAGTTAAAGCTTCCTTTATAATTTTTGCATTTTCAAGATAGTAGTTTATAGTGGCTTTTATCTCCTTTTGGCCATCTTTTGAATATATAGCCTCTGCGCCTCTTTGAGTAATATAAGATACGCCGTTAAACTTAGTTGCTTGGCGTCTATACCATAGTCTATTTACGCTTACTTTGCTATTTGAAACTTTATCAAATATGGTGATTTCATTTGGAATAACGGTATATGCACATCGAACGCCTGTAAATCCTGCAGTTTTAGAGAAGCTCTTAAATTCTATGGCAACTTTCTTAGCATTTTCTATTTCATAAATACTATGTGGAATATCATCCTTGGTAATAAAAGCCTCGTATGCAGCATCAAATAAGATAATGCAATTATTTTCTATTGCGTAATCGACAAACTTTTTTAGCTCCGCTTTATTTAAGCACATACCAGTCGGATTATTTGGAAAACATAAGTAGATTAAATCTACTTTTTCTTTTGGGAGATTAGGTATAAAGGAATTTTCTTCTAAGCATTCTAAATATACTATATTAGACCATCTGCCGCCTTTAAACTCGTTAGCTCTTCCAGCCATAACGTTGCTATCTACATATACGGGATACACAGGGTCTAGAACCGCTATTTTTAAATCTTTCGAGAAAAGTTCTTGAATATTTGCAGTATCCGATTTTGCACCGTCTGAAACGAACACTTCTTTGCTAGTTATATCGATGCCACGATTTTTGTAATCGTAATTTACTATTTTTTCAATAAGAAAATCATATCCTTCGTATTCAGGGTAGCCTTTGAAAGTGCTTTCATCTGCCATATCGTCTACGGCTTTATGCATCGCAGTTATGCAAGACTTGCAAAGAGGCATCGTTACGTCTCCAATGCCTAAGCTTATAACATTTTTTTGAGGGTTTGCTTTTTTAAAAGCTTTTACCTTGTCTGCGATTTGAGCAAAAAGATAATTAGATTGCAACATTGTGTGATTTTCATTTGCTAGTAACATAAACTTTTTCTCCTTTTATACGGTTATAACTAATAACTATTAGCTAAATATTAAGCAATAAACTTTAAGAGGGAGAGCAATGAGTTAGAGTGCTACGCTAATTTGCCCATCAAAAACTTTTGTAGCACTTCCAGTTAAAAATACACGGTTAGTTTCTTTATCCCATTTTATACTTAACATGCCGCCTTTTAAATATATAAATGCTTCAGATTTACATAGTCCGTTTATATGTGCCGCAACTAGTGAGGCACAAGCGCCAGTGCCACAAGCGAGAGTTTCCCCAGAGCCTCGCTCCCATACTCTCATTTTTAAATTTTTTTTATCTAAAATTTGTACAAATTCGACGTTAGTTTTCTCTCTGAAAAGTTTAGTGTTATTTTCTATCGCTTCTCCTATTTCTTTAACTTTAAAATTATCAACGTTATTTACGAATATTACGGCGTGAGGATTTCCAAAAGAAACTGCCGTAATGTTAAAGGTGTGATTTTTTACTCTTACTTTTTCATTTATAAATTCTTTATCTTTAGTTGAAACAGGGATTTTTTCAGCATCTAAGATAGGCTCTCCCATATCAACGGTAGCTTCGGCGACTAAATTATTATCGTTTACATTTACCGTTATCGTTTTTATTCCAGCTAATGTTTCGATCGTTATTTCTTTTTTATTAGTTAATCTATTGTCGTAAACGTATTTAGCTACGCATCTTATACCGTTTCCGCACATTTGTGCTTCGCTTCCGTCTTTATTAAACATCGACATTTTAAAGTCTGCTTTTTTCGATTTTTTTATTAAAATTAGACCGTCGCTTCCTACGCCAAAATGTCTATCGCTTATTTTTATTGCGAGTTTATTAGGTTCTAAAATGTTTTCGCTAATATCGTTAATATAAACGTAATCGTTGCCTAGCCCATGCATTTTAGTAAAGTTGATAACTTTCATTTTCTAGCCTTTAAATAATTTACTTTTATGTAATTAGTTTATAATAAATAAAAAATATTTATATAGGTAATTTTTAAATTTACTTTTTTTAAAAAAGATAAGATTTGTTTTATAGATAAGATTTATTTTAAAGAATGTATTTCTGATTGTTTTTTAGGGTATTAGAAAGAAATTAGTTCTTCACGTTTTAAGTGGGTTTTAGACCTTAAAATTAGTATCACTCACCTCGTGCAACTAAATTCCATTAAGGATGTATATATATTTTTACAACTCTTAAAAGTGCTTCTAAGAAATTGCTAAAAAATTTATAACTTTTCCTAACCATACGAAAAATAACTCTTTTTATATGGAAATATTTCCTGTTTATATATATTTTTTTATAAATTTTAGGCTATGACTTTAAGCTATAACGAATTATATTTATAAGCCTAAAAAAATTACTTATGTTTAAGTTAATATTAAAGTTAGTATTTAACTTTAATCGTGGGGGGGCGATTATTTATATTTTATTGTTATATTTATATATTTTTGTTAAACTTACAGAGTTAATTTTAGTTTTTCACTAAACCTAATATTTTTTAAGCTAAAACTTAAAGCAAAAATTTTCTTTACCATTTTAAAACGTGAAAAATTAGTAAATTTAGACGACTGCAAATTTTTTAAGGTATTTTTAAAGATATGTCATTAGGAATTTTAAGATCGATATTTGGCACAAAAAACGATAGGATATTAAAATCTTACGCACCACTAGTAGATAAAGTAAACTCATTAGAGCCAAAATATGAGGCGATGACGGAAGAAGAGTTAAGAAATCAAACTTTGCTTTTTAAAGAAAGATTAAAAGCAGGCGAAACATTAGATGATATCGAAGCCGAGGCTTTTGCAGTAGTAAGAGAAGCCTCAAAAAGAACTATCGGTCTTAGACATTTCGATGTGCAAATTATCGGTGGTGCAGTGCTTCATAGTGGCGCAATAGCCGAGATGAAAACTGGTGAGGGTAAAACCTTAGTAGCTACCCTTGCAGCATACCTTAACGCCTTAGCTGAAAAAGGTGTCCATATAGTAACCGTTAACGATTATTTAGCTCGTCGTGATACTGAATGGATGGGAAGAATATATAAATTTCTAGGCTTGACAGTTGGTTGCGTTTATAGCGGTATGCAGGAAGATGCAAAGCGTGAAGCTTATAAATGCGATATCACTTATGGACAAAATAACGAGTTCGGTTTCGATTACTTAAGAGATAATATGAAATATAGTAAAAATGAACTCCTACAAAGAGGCCATTTTTACGCCATAGTCGACGAGGTGGACTCCATCTTAATAGATGAGGCTAGAACTCCACTAATTATTTCAGGCCCAGCAGAAGACTCAACGGAACTTTACGTTAAAATAAATAAAATTATCCCCCTATTAAATGGAGAAGAAGAAAAAGATTACAAAATAGACTTGCAATCTAAATCTCCAACACTTACAGAAGAGGGAATACGTCACGTTGAAGAACTTCTATCTATAGATAACTTATACGACCCTAATAATATAGATATACTCCATCACGTCAACCAAGCTCTTAGGGCACATCTTACAATGAAACGAGATAGCGATTACGTCGTAAAAGATGGAGAGATTATAATAGTAGATGAGTTTACAGGGCGCTTAATGCCAGGGCGTCGTTGGTCTAATGGTCTCCACCAAGCAATAGAGGCAAAAGAGGGAGTCCACGTTAGGCGAGAAAACCAAACTCTAGCAACGATCACTTTCCAAAATTTATTTCGTATGTATGAAAAATTAGCTGGAATGACTGGCACGGCAGATACGGAAGCTATGGAGTTTAAGGAAATTTATAAATTAAACGTTATAACGATCCCTACCAATAAACCGCTTATTCGTGATGACCAGAGTGATGTTATATTTAGAGCTAGAGATGAAAAATATAATGCCGCAATAGATGATATCGAAGAAATTCATAAAACTGGGCAACCAATTTTAGTAGGAACTATAACTATCGAACAAAGTGAAATAGTTTCTAAAAAATTAAAAGATAGAGGTATAGAACATAAAGTTTTAAACGCTAAACATCATGAAAAAGAAGCTGAAATAGTAGCCCAAGCAGGACGCTTAGGAGCAGTTACTATTTCTACTAATATGGCAGGACGTGGAACGGACATTATGCTCGGAGGTAATCCAGAGTTTTTAGCAATGCAAGAAACTCGAATGAAAGATCAATCATCCCCTATATTTAAAGAAGCGTTGGAAAAATTTACTAAGATTTGTGAAAAAGAAAAAGAAGAAGTTATAAAAGTTGGTGGCTTGTTTATCATGGGAACCGAACGCCATGAGTCAAGAAGAATAGACAATCAACTAAGAGGACGTGCAGGTAGACAGGGAGACCCAGGGATAAGCAGATTTTATATCTCACTTTCAGACGACTTAATGAAGCGTTTCGGTGGAGAAAAAATACAAACTATAATGCAAAGGCTAGGTTGGACTGAAGGGCTTGCGATGGATGGTAGAATTCTTAGTAAGCAAATAGAAACTACTCAACAAAAAGTAGAGAGAATACACTTCGATGCTAGAAAACACATTACCGAATATGATGATGTAATGAATAAGCAAAGACAAGTTATATATAATTTGCGTTCTAAAATATTATTTAATGATGATATAAGAGAAGAAATATTTAGTATGATCGATGATTTAGTAGAAGATGCTATCTCATCAAGTCTAGATGATATAAATAAAAAATCTCCAAATGTAGATTATAAAGCACTAAGCAAAAGATTAAAATTTTTATTTAATGAAGATATAAAGCTAGATGAAAATATAAACTTGCAAATGTTATTCGATGAAATAAGAAAAGAGGTAAAAGATTTATATTTGAAAAAAGCAGATGAAATAAATGAAAAATTTAAAAAGCTTGAGAATTTAAAAGCATCGGATGGAAGTTTGCTAACGATAAGAATTTCAGAGGCTGAAGATAAAGAATTATCATTTGAAACCGTAGAACAAGATACTCTTTTAGAACTTTTAGATCATTTCTGGAACCAACATCTCCAAGCTATGGATGATTTAAGAGAGGGTATAGGGCTTCGTGGTTATGGTCAATTAAACCCGCTTCACGAATATCAAAAAGAGGGATTTTTATTATTTAAAGATTTGATAAGTAGTTTAAAAGAGAATTTAATTAGAAGACTTTACATTTATGATGTGCCTGATGCTTCCATATTAGTAGCGGAAATGGAGGCAGAAAAAAGAAGAAGAGAAAAGATAGAAGAAGCAATGAAGTTAAGTAGGCAAGACAAAGAAAACGAAAGTGTTGAAGAAGAAGCCATTAATCCCTTAAAACTTAGCAAAGCTAGAAGAGATGAGCTAAGAAAGAAAAGAAGAAAAAATAAAAAGTAATGATTGATAATATAAATAATAAATTAAATAATGAAAAATAATAGATGATAATAAATGATAATAAATAAAGCGTTTGCTCTATACGTTCATTTGCCATTCTGTTTATCAAAATGCAAGTATTGCGATTTTTATTCAGTAGTTTCAAGTAGCATTCCTAAAAAAGAATATTTTGATGCTTTAGAAAAAGAAGCCTCGTTTCAAAGTAAGCAAGATACTTGGAAAGATAGAAGCATTCAAAGTATTTATTTTGGAGGAGGAACTCCATCTTTAATTGAGCCAAGTTTTTATAAAAAATTTTTAGATGTTTTAAAGGATAATTTTAATTTAGAAAAAGATATTGAAATTACTTTAGAAGCTAATCCAAAAACGTTAAGTAAGGAGAGTCTTTTAGGGTATCTTTCGCTTAATGTAAATAGAATAAGTTTAGGCGTTCAAAGTTTCAATGATAAGATTTTAAAATTTTTAGGAAGAACGCACACTGCAAAAGATGCGGTAGAAAGCGTAAATACTATTAAAGAGGCAGGGTTTAAAAATATAAATTTAGATCTGATTTATGGCGTGCCTTTTGAAACGCTCGTAGATGTTCAAAATAATTTAAAAGAAATAATAAAACTAGATGTCCCACATATCTCATTTTACTCGCTTATAATAGAGCCTAAAACGGCTTTTGGTAAAATGAAAGAGAAAAAAGAAATTTTTGAGTGCGATGATGAAACGTTTTTAAAAATGGATAAAGAGATTTGTGATGTTTTAGAAAACGATAATTTTTGCCGATATGAGATAAGTGGCTATGCAAAAAATAAAAGCATGTGTAAACACAATTTAGCATATTGGAATAGCGATGATTTTTTAGGGCTAGGTGCAAATGCTTATAGTGGTTTTACAAAATATGAAAAAGATAAATGCAGAAAAGATAAATGCAGAAAAGATGAATGCAAAAAAGATAAAGTGGCAGGAAGCGTTAGGTGCGCTAATTTAAGGTCTTTTTCTAAGTATATCGATTTTGTAAAGAATAATAATTTTAAAGAACTAGTTTCTTTTTATGAAGAGAACGATTTAAAAACTACGAAATTTGAATATATTATGATGGGACTTAGAAAAGTAGATACTGGAATATCTTTTAAAGATTTTTTTGAAAAGTTTGGCGTCGATTTTAAGGAAACTTATCAAAAAGTTTTATTAAACTTAGAAAAAGAAAATTTAATAGATATCTCATCTAATGGTATCAAAATAAAAAAAGATAAAATATTAATCTCAAATTCTATAATAGAGGAATTCTTATGAAAAAGCTTTTTATATCTATATCCTTTCTTTTTAGGTCTTTAGCTATGCCTTTAGTTAGGCCTCGAGCTATGCCTTTAGTTAGGCCTTTAGTAGTTTTGCTAATAGGGGCTTTCTTTGCAGTAGCTTTACCGATAACTGCGTCGGCTGAATATTATGAGATAGATAATTTAAGCGTCGCGATAGATGTAAAGAAAGATGGTTCTATAGATGTAGAAGAAAGGTTTGATATTAGGTTTACATCTCCAAGGCACGGTATTTTTAGGTTTATTCCGCTAAAGGTAAAAGATGATAATGGCAAAACTTTATCTCTTAGTATTTATAATATTGACGTTAAAAGAAATGGAGAAAAGACGCGTTTCATTACTAGTTATGAAGATGGAAATATATTTATAAAAATAGGGCATCGTCAAAAATACGTAAATGGCAAGCAAACATACACTATAAAATATAGTGCTTCTTGTGCATTTAAGTTTGCTAAAGAAAAAGATATATTTATGTGGAATATTACAGGGAATAATCACCCTGTAAATATTTATAACACAAGTTTTTTTATAAGATTTCCTAAAGATGTTTTTATAAACGATCCTAACACGAATAATCCTAGAATTTTTGTAGGCCAATAGGGAGCCAAGATAGGTATGAAAGTTTTTATGTTACTAATAATGAGTTAATGTTTTTATATCCTAATACTCTTTTGCCTCATACTGGTATATCGATATTTATAGATTTTGATAAGGGGATATTTAAAGAAAAAACATTACCAGAAAAACTTTTAAGTTTCATTAAACGTTTTTCAGGCGAGCTTACTTTATTATTTAGTTTTATTTTTGTTCTATTATTAGTTTGGTATATATACGGAAAAGATGATTACGTTCCAGTGGCCGTAAGGTATTATCCGCCAGACAATATGAGTCCGGTAATGTTTAGGTATATATTAAGCGATTATTTAAATAGCTTCGGAGCCTCTTCGATAATTTTTTATTGGGCCTCTAAAGGGTATCTTAAAATTTCCCAAGATAAAAATAACGATGAAATATATTTAATTAAATTAAGAGATATAGATAAGGATAAAGAAAAAGATTATGAACAAAAAGTTTTTAATGCCCTATTTAAAAATAGCGATAAAGTAGGACTAAAAGAGCTTCAAAGTTTATATGCAGGTAGCTTATCCGCAGATAGAGAAGGATTAAATTTAGGAAATGGTTATGGAGATTTTCGGACTGAATTTAGAAAGCTATATTCTTACGTGTTAGACGATGCTAAAAAAATGGGTGTTTATACAGAAAGCTCTAAAAATTTAATGTTAAAAGTGATGTTATTATCTGTCTTTGTTTGTCTACCTATTTTCGTCCTTATAATGTTAAAAATAATAGGATTAAGTTATTTTCTTGTAATATTAGTTATCATGGTTTTCTCTAGTTTGTTTAGTATTTATATGTATAAAAAAACTCCTTATGGAAATAGGCTATACGCACAGGCAAAAGGCTTTGAAGAGTTCTTAAAAAAAGTAGAAAATCCTCAAATAGAGACTTTAATGCGTGATGAGATTGATTATTGTAATAAAATTTTACCTTATGCTATCGCAATAGGTATAGAAAATAAATTTATAAAAAAGATGCAAAGTTTGTTAGTTGCTCTTCCTAGCTGTTATGAGGGCGTAGATGGTTATAAGTCTTTCAATAAAGTCGTAAAAACTAGTGTTCGTAGTTTTAGTTATAGCTATTCTAGCCCATCAAATGGCGGAAGCTCTGGGGGTGGAAGCTCTGGAGGAGGTTGCGGTGGAGGAGGAAGTGGAAGTTGGTAGGAAGTAAAAAAAATAGCGAGACTTAAAAAGTCTCGCTTATTTTGTGCGCTTTTGTGTAGCTAAAGAAACACTGATTAACAGCATAATTCTAAGAGTTTTTTTTAAACATCTTGAAAAAATTAGCTTTTTATATCTGTTTTTAGAAATTTTAGACATTAATCAGTGTCTCCCTAAAGCGTTAGCGTTTCTAGTTTTGCAATTCACAGGAAAGTTTAGAACTTTCCGTTTTTAGGCTCTTCACGTTTTGAGTGGGTTAAAGACCTTAAAATTAGTATCACTCACCTCGACGAAGCCCAAAAGAAAATTGGCTTTAAAGAAATTTGCATAAAATAAATTATTTTAAATATAGTTGTAATTTTTCTTTAAACTATAGATAGTTTTCTATAAAAGCCAATTTTCTTTTAAGCCAACCCCCAAAAACAATTTTTCTAACCCACCTAAAACGTGAAGAACCCGTTTTTAGCAAAAGCATAAGAGCTATAGCAGAGAACACAAGTCGCTTGCAAAAAAATGTAGCGACTAATATAAAACCATGCAGACGGTCATCTTGCGTTATCTTCTTTTTAATTAGTAGTTCATATTAAAATAGAAAAAATCTAACAAGAAGATGACGAGAACGACGGCAAGTAAGATAAAAAGGCTAATGCTGATAAGTCGATATCCTTTCTTAGGCTCTTCGTATGCAAGCCCTCTATCTTTAGGGTCTCCTTTAGGATCACTAGGTGTGCGTCCAACTAAAGGAGTCTTTCCCTTATCCTCTCTATTGTAATAATAACCTGCTCGCTTTTTCTCATTTATTATTAGAGAGATAAAAATAATGAGAATTAGCAAGCCATACGTGAACATTCGTAAAACAATTTCCATTAGCTTCCCCTTTTCTACTTGGATTTGTTTGTGAAATATTTATGTTCTAACGACTATGGTCATTATAATATAATTAAGTGCTAATTTCAAATTGTTATAGGTAGGTTTTTAAAAGTCCCCTGCATTTAGCAAAATAAAAAAATGCTTTTGCTTGCGTAAAGCGTAGAGTGTCTAACTGTTGTAATGCAGAGTTGTAAGGCAGAGTTTACCACTTTAAGAAAATAAAAAAAAGTAGCGACGCTAAGAAAGCTTCGCTACTTATATGTGTTGTGTCCTTATCGGATCGGGGGGGGCGTATTTTTAGGGGGGGGTATTTTTTTAATTAGAGGAAATCTCTTCCACAATTAAATGCAAAATTCCAAATAAACCCAATAAATACGATGACCATAAATACGAAAAGAAAAATTCTCGTCGTGGTCAGCCCAATTCCCTTAGCTTTTTCACGTTTGTAAAAGTAAAGAAGCGTAAAAAAAACCAAGATATAGGAAAGCGGCAGTAAAAAATGCCATAAAGCTTGTTCCATATATACGTTCCCTTTTTCTGCTATCTTTTAGTTTAGTAAAAGATAAAAACCTTTGCTTGCTCTTTTAGAGAAATTTAAAGTAAATGGTCCAAAAAACCAAGTTTAAAAAGACCACTCTAATGATTAAAATTCTCCTCTGCTCACTAGTTTCTTTCTTGTCAAAAATAATATGATAACAAGTAAGTAAACCAATGATAAAAATAGCTTGCCAATTACAAGCGAAATATTCCCAAAAATCCTGCATTTTTATTTTCCTTTCTAGTTCATTAGGATTTTTTAAGTGATGTATTTTTAGGAAGTGTATTACTATATAAGTATTACCATATAAGTATTACCATATAAAAGTACTATCTGCATATTATCAGACATTGCTCCTAACTAATCAAAAAACTTTTAGGATATTCTAGATTAAATTTAAAAAATCACTAGCAAAATTCTTAATATAATTGCATACTTAATTGTATGCAAAATATAAAAATGATAGCCATTTCAGATATTCATTTCGGAGCTGTGCCGTCTGTAGCACTAAGCGACCCGACTAGTAAACAAAATATTTTTGAAAAATATTCTTTAAAACAATCTTCTCTTCAAATGTTAGCGATGCATAATCTTGCGAACTATATTTTAGATAATGATGTCGATGCCGTTTTAATAGCAGGAGATATTGCAGATACAGATAGCGCTTATTTTGAAACTTATTTTAGTTTAGAACGCTTTTTAGAAACTATACAAAAAAATAATGTAATGGTTTTCGTAGTAAGTGGGAATCATGATGCAAGTGTAATAAAAAAATTATCGCTTAAAGAAGATAATTTTAAACTTTTAGGAGAAAACGGCGAGTGGGTACACGAGATTTTCGATTTAAGAGATGGTAAAAAAATTTTTCTATCCGCTCGCTCTTTTACAAAAAAACACCAAGAAGAGTCGCATCTTTCTAGCTATGAGCTTAAAAGTAGACCTAGCACGCTTCCTAATGATATCCCTTTTGTTGGGTTGATGCATTGTGAAATAGGGGCCCCCGGGAGCCAATACGCTCCGACAGGATTAGATGAGTTCGATAAAACTTTCGAGGATATTTGGATTTGTGGTCATACCCATATTCCAAGATACTACGAGGAAAATAAAAAAATAATAGTCCCTGGGTCGCTTCAAGGTCTAGACCCGTCTGAACAAGGCATTCGTGGTGGCTTCTTAATTGAATGCTCGGGAAATTATATAAAAAATGTTGAAAAAATTCCTTTAGCTTTCGTTTATTACGATAATATTTCTGTAAAAATTGAAAAAGTGTCCGATTTTGAAGAAGAGATTAGAAAACGATTGCAAGAAATAAATGCTAAATATAAAGAAGAAGTTTCGTTTAATTATGTGCTAAGTTTAAGAGCAGAAATAAACGTTCCTTTTAGATTGCTAAAAGAGTTTCAAAAACGTATAGATGATATGCCAGATAAGAATCCTATAATTTTCGGAAACGTAATCGTTGAGAAAATAAGTCTTAGAAGCGATTGCTTTCTGGATTTAGAAACACTTTCAAAAAGAAAAGACCCACTAGGTATTTTAGCAAATTATTTAACGGTGCTACAAACTAAAGCCCCGAAAGATGAATATGATGAACACATTCAAAAGGCTTCAAAAACTATTTTTCAAAATTTAAATCAAAGTAGTTTCGCACTTTTAAATTGCTTAAGCGATGACGAAGAAAAAATAAGAGAAAGCCTTTTAAGAAGTGGTGAGATTTTATTATCAAAGTTTATAGAGGAGCTAGGGTTGTATAATGATTAAATCACTAAATATAGAGCGATTTAGAGGCTTTTCAAATGGAGGCCCGAAAGTAAAAGATTTAGAAAGCGGCGTAAATATTATTTACGGTGAAAATGGTGCAGGTAAAACCACTATTTGTAAAGCTATAAAAGCTTTACTATGGCCGGCAAATTTTAAAGATTTTTCAGCAAAAGTTTATAGCGTTTGGAAAAATAAAGATAATGAAGAGGTTTTTTGTGCCTTGCAAGATGCTACCGCCTTATGGGAATCTTCTAATGC
Source organism: Bdellovibrionota bacterium (assembly GCA_050952645.1). Classification (GTDB taxonomy): domain Bacteria; phylum Bdellovibrionota_C; class UBA2361; order UBA2361; family CAKMMH01; genus CAKMMH01. The sequence continues at coordinate 398,806 of JBMNLI010000017.1, forward strand.
ATCGAAAAGTAGTAATATACTAATTCCTAATGAGTTTTCTTCATGCTTTGTAATATCGACGGATACTTTTGATTTTGCTAACGATGATACTGATAAAAGCATTTCAGATTTAATATCTAAAGAATTATCTGGCGGAATAAATTTTCAAAACATAAGAGCTTCTAAAGAACTAGAATTTAAACCTAGGGTTTTTAAAAAATTAAGTAATGAACTAGAAGAAGCGAAAAGAAAAGGAAAACAAGTAGAGCAAATTATACTTGGATTAAAAAATGAAAAAGATAGTCTTCCAGCTATAAGAGCAAAAATAGCCATAGAGCAGAAATTGCAAAAACAGTCTGAAACGATTTTGAGTTTAATAAGAAAGGCACAATTAGAAAAACTTATTTCAGATTATAATGAGGAGATAGCGAACTTAAACCAAGGCGCACTTTCTATGAAAGATAGTGATATAGATAATATAGAGCTATACGAAAAAAGAACAAAAACTATTGCAGATGATATAAATTTAAAAGAAGTAGAGTTAGAAAAATTAAGATCGCAAAAAGCTACTCTAGAAGAAGAGAAAATATTAACTAAAGAAGAGTTAGAAGATTTTGAAGTAATTAAAATAGAGCTAGAAAAAACACAAAACTCATTAGATAAGATTAAAGAATATGAAAAAAATATAAAGACTAAAAAAGATGAGTTAGTAAAATCATTATCTAGCCAAGAGATATATTATAAGATTCGTGCCTATAATAAGCATAGAATTGAAAAACTAGCGCAGTTTTTAGAAGCTTATAAAGGATTAAATAGTAAAAAAGAAGACTTAGAAAAGTTTTTAGATTTTATGTCTACGGATAATGAGGAAATATTAAATAGACTTAGAAAAGATTCCTCTATTATCGAAGAATTACACAGTTATCACGTTAAATCAAATATCGCTTTAGCTAGTTTAATAATTTTTGTAGTGCTTATAGTTTTAAGTTTTATTTACTACCCGACTGGGAGATTAGTAGCAATAATTTTAGGGCTACTTTCAATTGGAGTTTTTGCTTTCTTTAAATATAAAGCTTCACAAAAAGAAAATGAGTTCGATAATAGCGAGTATAAAGTAAATTTAAAAAGCAAAAGGGAAGTAAAAGAGTTATTACAAGATTTAAGAGATAGAAGAAGTAGTTCACTTCAAAGAAAAGTTTCTAATAAAGATAATTATTACGAAACACAACAAAAAATTAGTGAAATAGATGAGAAAATCTCTAAACTAAAAGCTTCTAATGCGGCATATTTTGATACTTCATTAGAGGCAATAGCAAACGTTCCATCGATTATAAATATATGGAATGCGATAAAATTAAATGATGATGAGCTATCAGCTTTACGAGAGGAAGTTAGAGAGATAAATGCAAAACTTCAAGAATATATAGAAAAAATAAAAGTATTTTTTAATGATGATTTTGAAAATAATATAGTATTTATAAATCGTAAACTTTCTAAAGAAAGAAATAAAAGAGATGAGTATAATTTACTTTTAAAATCTATAGAGACGGTTGAAAAAGAAATAGCGACGCATAAAAAGAATCAATCGCAATACAAGAGTGATATAGATGATATTTGTTCAAGGGTAGGTATTACTAAAGAGAATAAAAATGATATATACATAATTTTTGAAGATAGAAAAACTTATTTAAAGTTAAAAGAAAACTTAGCGATTTCTAGTCACGAGTTAAAAAATATAGAATCAAAGCTAGTAGGAAATGTCGAGTTTCAAGATATGTCGCTTATGGAGCTAGAGGCAAAACGTGAAGAAATAGGAGAGGAGTTAAGCGCATTATCTGGGATAGATAAAAAAGAGGTGGAAATTTTAACGAGAATAGATACTTTTAATAAGAGCAACGTGTTTTTAAGTGCAAAACAAGAAGAAAAAGAAAAGGAAGAGAACCTTAAAGATTTTATAGATAAGTCGCTAGTAAATATTGCAGGTGGTTATATCTTAGATTTTGTAGAAAGTGAATATAAGAGAGAGAAAGAACCTGAGATTTTAATGGAAGCAAATAGGCTTTTTTCACTTTTTACAAATGGAAAATACTCATTAAAATTTAAGGAAGATAAGGATTTTAGTTTTTTTGCTCTAGATGAAGAAAATTCAAAATTATTAAATTTAAGTGAACTTTCCACAGGAACGAAAGCACAGCTCGTTTTAGCTTTAAGATGTAGCTACGTTTTGTCTTTTTCTAAAGATAAGAGCATCCCTCTTTTAATAGATGAAGTGCTTGCTACGACGGATGATGTGCGCTTTGAGGCAATTATGAGTTCTTTTTTCAAGTTAGCAAAAGATGGATATCAAATAATCTATTTAACATCACAAAAAAGCGTTATTGCGCAAATAAATTATTTAGCAAAGAAGGAGAATATTCGGGTTGCGATTAAGGAGATATCTTATCTTGATAAAGATTTAAGTAAGATAGATTATGGAGTAGCTAATGTAAAAAAGATACCTAATTTAAGAAATGTAAATATAAATGAAAGGTTGAAGCTTTTAAATGTGCCACCTATTTTACTTCCCATAAATGTTTATAATTTACATATAGCATATCTTGAAGAGAATGTAGATATTGTAGAGAGACTTTTAAATTTAAACATTACGTCTTTTGGGCAACTTAAAAATCTTTATGAAAAAGTTAGAGAGAAGGATAGCATAATTTCTAAAGAAGCTATGGATAAAATTAATGCTAAAGTTAAAGCGTTAGAGATATATTCTAATCTTTGGTCGATAGGTAGGGGGAGTAAATTTTCTAAAGAGCTATTAGAAGAGCATGCGACTGATACGTTTAAAGCAAGGCTTTATGAGATAGCAGATAGTGTCGATTGGATGAGTTCTAAGTTTTTGTATGAGATATCTCCCGATGGGTCTGCTAAGATCCCAAGATTTAAGCAACAGTATGAAAAATTAAAGGAGGCTTTTGAAAGGGAATCTTTAATAGATGATAGGGAGATATTATCTAAAGAAAGGCTTCACACTGAGTTTATAGCAAAATGTTTAAATGCTAATTCTAATTTAGAAAAGCAGGAAGTTTTAAATATAGTAGAAAATATTATCCGCAAATTTAGTGTAAGAAGTTAAGCTAAAAAAATTTAGCTATAACTTAAACTTTTTAAAAATTATTTTGACAGGTTATGAAGTTAAAATTAAATTTTATAAGTAAAATAAAGAAAAGTTTACATTTTAGAGCACTCGCCTAGCTTTTAGTGTGCCTCGCTCGCTTTGCTTTGCTTTATTTTGCTAAAAATGTAGCGAGATAGAGTTTTATATTTGTTTTTTATTTTATATCTGATGGCAAGCGCCAACCGCCAGTTTTAGGATTTTCATCTTCTCCGAAAAGTAGTTTTACAGATTTTTCATAATCTATAAGAGCGTCGACAAAATTTAATGTTCCACGGTCGGAATATTCGGAAACGAAGAAATTAAGAGGGCGTTTAGCAGCGTGTCCTAAAGCACGTCTTATATCTTTATCGACACGTTCTAGGTTATCACCATTTTTAATAAAAACTTGTCTAAACATCATCGCTAGTTCTTCGGCCGTGGTGTCATCATTCCAGCTCATTTTTTCTATAACTCTGTGTGCCTTAGTTCTTTTAGATTCTCTTAAGATGATAAACCTAGCTATAAATGCCGTTCGTCTAGCACGATTAAGCATTTTCTCGTATGATTTAATAGATTCTTCATCGCTAAATTGAATAGTATTAGAAAAATCTATTTGAGTTTGATTATTAGTAATATCTTCCATTTGCGATTTCCTCCTTTAGAAATCTTAAGTCTTTTAAAACGTTTTTTTGTGGCTTTTAAAAAACTAGAGCCTTAAATTAAGCAAAGAGTGTTAGCCTTGCTTTAAAACGTAAAAAAAACTTTAGAAATTTTATACAACGCACACAGTCTTTGTATTTTTCTTTTTATTATTATGATAGTAATGTCGGAAAGCGTTTAGAAAAAACTTAAATAGACATTTAGCTTTGCGTGATTTTACAAAGATTTAAGGTAGATAGGGAAAGAATTTGCTTAAATTTTTGTATGCTTTTAAATCTTTCTCGTATAGTTTAAATAGAAACCCCATTTCTAATCTTTCTTATTATCTTTAGTCGAGTATCCTTGTTTTTCCCATAGTTTAAGATATTTTAAAAACACGTAATAGCTTTCTATAATAGCAACTGCAAAGCCAGAGAAGCCTTCACGATATCCTTTTTTAAAAATATAAAATTTAATAAATCTAAAAATTGGATTAAAGACTAAATTGTGCCATTTAAATTTTTTGCCCTTTTTAAATAACACCTCAGCAGAAATATTTGAAAATTTATTTAGCGTTTGTATATGATGAGTTATATTATCATAAGTATAATGTTCTAACTCTTTCTTTAATCTTCCAATTTTTCCCGATTTAACGATAGCGTGTTCATGTGGCTCATCTCCACTCCAAACGGTTTCGCTTCTTTTTAAAAGTCTTAACCTATATTCTGGATACCAACCCCCTCTTTGCCACCATTTATTCATATAATACACTACTCTTAAGAGTTCAAAGCCCGTAATGTTTTTTTTCAGTAGTTTTCTTATCATTAATTTTATTTAAAATTTCATTTTTTAATTCTTCAGATACTGCTTCATCTGCATCTAGATTTAACACCCACTCTGATGAGCAATTATCTAGCCCGAATTGTTTTTGTAATTTAAAGCCAGGCCAAGGTCTTT